>DASUFO010000030.1:0-26951 GCA_036274475.1 Candidatus Limnocylindrales bacterium | reverse complement strand
CGCGGCCGCCGTGCCGGGCTTCGTGGCCGGCGCTTCTCCCTCGTCCGAGCCTTCGTCGATCTCCACGGCGCCGCCTCGGGAACGGCCACCGTTCGAGGCATGGCTCGACCGGCCGCTGCCCAGCGACGCCGAGCCAGGGGGGCGACTCGAGGTTGGCGCGACGATGTGGGACCGGCTGGGCGGCGAGATCCCTCGCGTGGGAGCCACGATCTTTCTCCGGATCGTGCCGCCGAACGGCGCTGCGCCGCCGTTGCAGTCGTTCGCTCGCATGGACTGGCCCGGCCACTATCGCGGGACGGTCGAGGTTCCCGCCGGTGGCCTCGGCCGGCTCGAGCTCGGGGTGACCGGGATGATCTGCGAGAACGATCAGTGCCGGCCCGACGACTGGATCTTCGAGATCGGCGGCGTCGGCCCTCCGCCGGGCGCCCCGATTTCGGCACTGGCCGACGCCCGAATCAGCATCGGCGACACCATCGTTGCGGCCACACCCTCGGACGTGACGGTGACCCTGACGCCGGCGGCCGACTGGGAGTCGTTCGTCGCGCCCGACACGATCGTCGTCCGAGCGCGCGAGCCGCGGGGCAGGAACGTCGCGACCGGCACGCTGCCGCTCAGGGACGCCTCGGCAATCCTCTACGAGGGCACGATCACGATCCCGCGCGCTGGCGACCTCGTGCTCGAGGCGGCGACGGACGAGGACGGCGGCGACGCGACGCGCTTCGGAACGTCGATGATTCCGATCACGGCGGCCAGTGGCGCCGCCAACGCGCCGACGGACCTGGGGCGCCCCGACGGACGTGCCGACGATGGCCCGCCGGCGGCCGTGGTCGTCGTGCTGATGCTCGTGGCGATCGCCGGCGCGGGTGTCATTGTCTCGGGGATGCGCCGCTCCGAGGGTTAGGCCGGAACGTCGCGGGTCGCGTTGCCGGGATTCGCCGGAGGCCCGCCGCCGGCAGCACCGCCCGCGCCGGCGGCGCCGGCCGCCCCGGCGGCCGCCCCCGGGGCCGCCCCCGGATCGGGCTCACCTTCGCCGTCATCCTCGGCCGCGCCGTCCTCCACCGCCCCGATGAGGTCGCTCTCGTCGATCTCGTCGCCCCCGGTCGCGCCACCGCCCCCGGACCCATCGGAGCCGGGCGCGACGCCAGCCGCGCCGCCCGACCCTGCCGGTCCGTCCACGACCGGCCCGGGCGGCGGCGACGGAATCGCTGCGAGCGCCGCCTTGCTGCCCTGGGACACGGCCTTCGCCCCGAAGTAGAAGCCGGCGACCGCGACGACGAGCGTGCTGACCGTCGTGAGCAGCTGCAGCCCGAAGTCGTGGCCGGCCTGGCTGATCTCCGGGCGGACCGTGACGTCGTACGTCTCCGTGCCCGGGCTCGCGTTCGGGTCGACGACCGAGATCGAGACGATCTGCACGTTCTCGAGGTCGTTGATCTGCTGGGTCGTGATGCCCTTGGAAACGAGCTCTTCCTGGGTGCCCATCCCGGCGTAGAGGACGGTGACGCCGATGATCGCGAACATGAGAATCAGGCTCAGCGCGATCAGTGCCCGGATCGAGCCGTCCGGCATCCCGAGCGGGCCTTTCGCCGTGCCGACGCCCGCGGTCCGGTGAATGATCGTCCCCAGGTAGAGCAGCAGGGTCAGGGCGACAAGACCGGCAACGAGCAGGATGACGATGTTGCCGGGGCCCTCGTTGAACTGCGCCGGCAGGAAGTACAGCGCCGCGAACGCGACGATCGCCCCGGCCAGGATGACGAAGGCCATGACACCGAACTCGTTGATCGTCGGGATCGACCGGCGGCGCTGGCCGACAGGTCCCGTGGCCGCGACAGGCGGCTGCGATGCCTGCGGCCGTGACGGCACGGGCGCGGGAACAGGCTCCGGGCGTGGCTGCGGCGCGGGCTCCAGGTCGATGTGGTTCGGGCCACTCATGCGGCGTCTCCCTCGGGCGCACGACACCCCGGTCGCGGTCGTCGTGGAAGCGTCGCCGGAGCCCGTCACGGCCGCGTCTCGCGACGCCTGCGAGACGCCCGGCACCGAACATCGCTTTGTCGAGCGGCAGCTCACACCCGGAGGCGACGATGGCGGACCGCTGGCAGATGATCGGATCGCGTCGCACGTTCGTGCCACCGTTCGTCAACGAGCGCTTCGACGGCCCGCCGTTCTGGGCCTGCACGTACACCGCGCTGCTGAACGGCGCGAATGTCGCCGCGCTCGGGCGGCTGCCGGCGACCCACGCCGAGGTGGCGAAGCTCGCGGGCGCGTCGGGCGACACCAACCTCCGAGGCGGAAGCCGGTCGTCGCACATGATCTCGGCGATGCGGGCGCGGTACGGCGTGACGAACAAGCGAATCGAGGCGGTCGGGCCAAAGGAGGCTCGCCGGCGGCTCGCGAGCGGCTGGGCGCTCGTCGCCGGCGTGACGTACGGTGAGCTCCCGGCACGGCACCGCGTGTGGAGTCCCAGGTTCAAGCTCGGCCATCGCGTCACGCTCGTTGGCTTCTCCGGGATGCGGACGAAGATCCTCGACCCGATGGCCTCGAAGGGCGCCGACTACGACGGCGACTGGATCGAGTGGGACGACTTCGCGAACGCCTGGTGGCAGAGCGAGCAGCTCTGGTTCCAGGAGGGCGAGTGGGTGAAGGGCTTCAAGGCCGACGCGGCCCCGCCGGATGGTGCCGCCGCCGCCACGAGCTCGGCCGCCCCTCCGGCAGAGGTCGACATCTCGCCGCGCGTCCTCCGGCGGTTCGACGAACCCCGGCATTTCCGCGTCGACAAGAACGCCGTGGTCGCAGCGTTCAAGCCCGCCGTCCCCAAGCCGACCAAGGTTCGCCAGATCACCTTCGACCACGTCAGCGGCGCGCTGTTCGATGCCGTCGTGACGTTCGACGCAACGGCGACGATCGAGGGCGGCAAGGCGCTCTTCCTGCGGGTCACGAACGGTGCGTTTGCCGGGCGGTACGTGCCGTGGCCCACGGCGGGGCTCACGGCGGACATCGGCGTCGCGGCCGTGACGACGTCGGTCGCTCTGGGGCAGCCGCCGGCAGCGACCGCGGATGCCCTGCTGCTGGCACGCCAGGCGGAGTGGGACCGCATCCGCGCGGAGGTCGGCCCGAACGTGACCCTTCCACCGCGACCGACGGCCTGACGGCCGGGCGACAATCAGCGGCGGCTAGGGCGGATCCGAGACGCCCGCGTCGTCGAGCGCAATGACGGTCTCGCCTCCGAGCGCCATCGGCGATCCCACCTGGTACGCGTCGGCGATCTGGTTCCATGCCTCGAACCCGGGGTGGCTGTCGTGGGCGTGATGGCCCTCGCCCGTCGCGAACACGGCCACGATCATGAACTGCGTCGAGCCGGCGACCGGCCGGGAGCTGATGTCGAGCTTCGAGATCGAGGCGCGCAGCAGGAGCCCGCGTTGCTTGAGGTCCTGCCAGACCGGCACTTCGTGGGTCCGGAACCCGGCGAGGAACTCGTCGACTCGTTCGGTCCGGACATTCAGGACCACCGTGATCGTCTCCATGCCCGCCTCCTGTATTCGGTCACGCCATCCGGCGCAACGCCGAGCGTGCTGCGAGCGCGCCGCACATCCCGTGGACGCCGCCGCCCGGCGGGGTCGACGCCGAGCAGATGAACAGCGCCGGGTCCGGCGTTGCGTACGGGTCGAAGAGCCGCAGCGACGGCCGCGTGAACAGCTGGCCAAGGTCGAACCGGCCGCCCGCGATGTCGCCGCCGATGTCGTTGGCGTTGTAGGCCTCGAGCGCTGCCGGACCGGCAGCGTGAATCCCGAGGATGCGCTCGCGGAAGCCCGGGGCGTAGCGTTCGATCTGGGCGAGGATGCGTTCCGTCGCGTCCACCGCCGAGCCGTTCGGGACGTGGCAATAGGCCCAGACGGTGCCGCGGCCGGCCGGTGCGCGAGTCGGGTCGAACAGGCTCGTCTGCGTCAGCAGCACGAACGGCCGCTCCGAGACCCGGCCGGCGTCGACCTCGGCCTCCGATCGGGCGATCTCCTCGAGCGTGCCGCCGAGGTGGACCGTGGCGGCCTCGAGCAGCTCCGGGTTGCGCCACGGGATCCGCTCGTCGATCGCGATGTCGAGCTTGAAGACGCCCGGCCCGTGGCGGAAGCGCTCGAGCCTGCGTCGGTAGCCGGCCGGCAGTCGGTCTTGCGCGATCGAGGCCAGCCCGCTCGGCGACGTGTCGAAGAGCGCGACCCGGTGCTCCGGAAGATCGTCGAGGCTCGTGACCTCGCGTCCGGTCTCGACCCGCCCGCCGAGGCGTTCGAGCTCCGCGACGAGCGCCGCGGGCAGACGCCAGGCGCCGCCCTCGGGGAACGGCCAGCCATCGAGATGTGCCGCGGCGCCGAGGACCAGCCCTGCCGCCGCGCTGAGCGGCTCCGTCAGCCGGATGATCGAGTGGGCCGCGATCCCGCCGAAGAGCGCCCGGGCCGCCTCCCCGCGGAACCGCCGCGCGACCCGCGTCGCCGGTTGCAGCGCGAGCAGCCCGAAGCGGGCCATCCGCAACGAGCGGCGCGGTGAGAGCACCGGTACATGAAACGGGGCCAGGAGGTCTGCCAGCAGTGCCTCGCCATCGTCGACGAGCCAGCCGAACAGCCGCCGGTACGCGTCGCCGTCCGTGCCAAGCCCGGCCGCCGTCTCGTCGACCGTCCCGCGCAGCATCGCGACCGTCCCGTCGTCGAGCGGATGCCCGAGAGCGGCGGGCGGCCGGATCCAGCGCAGTCCGTTCCGCTCGAGCGCAGCCGCCTCGGCGGCAAAGAAGGGCGACGTCCGGCCGAAGACGTGGATCGACGAGCAGACGTCGTGGACGAAGCCGGGCAGCGTCAGCTCGGCAGACCGAGTCCCGCCGCCCGGCGAGTCCGCCGCCTCGAGCACCGTCACGGACTTGCCTGCACGGGCGAGCGTGATCGCCGCCGCCAGCCCGTTCGGCCCGGAGCCGACGATCACCGCGTCGACGCCGCCTGACGGAACGGCGGTCATCGCGGTCCGCCTGCCCGCGAGACGTCGGCGAGCCCGAACGGCGGGATGTACTCGCCGACGAGCGTGCGGACCCACCACCGGCCGGTCTCGCGAAGCTCCCGCCACGACGAATAGCGGTAGTGGAACAGCCTTGCCCTGACGAGTGCCGGCGGGGCGTCCGGGAAGGGGTTCGAGCGGAGGAGCCCGAGCGTCGGCCGGTCGTTCTCGAGCAGCCGGACGAGGAAGAGCAGGAACCAGTCACCGCGGTACAGGGGTGAGAGCGGGATGAACCAGATCTGCCAGTCGAGCCGGTAGTGGTAGGGCGCGACCTGGGGCGGCATGCGGCTCGGGTCGCCGGGCTTGCCCTTGAACCCGTACTCACGCCAGTCGTCGTCGGTCGCCGCCTCGTCCGCGGTGCCCTCGATGATGACCTCGTATCGCGTCCGGCCAACCGACCCGAACGCGCCATACGTGTTGACGATGTGGAACGGGTTGAACGACGCGTTCATCGCCTGGCCCGGGCTCGCCATGTTCCGGACCGGCCACCAGCTCAGGACGACCACGACCGCCGCCATCCCGAGGACGGCCCCCGCGAACCAGAGCGGGGTCTCCGTGAACGTCCCGGCGGCCGCCGCGCCGGCGGGATCTGCGATCCCCGCGACACAGGCCAGGATCGTCAGCCAGTTCAACCACGCGTAGTTGCCGCTCACGACGAGGTAGAGCTGGGTCAGGATCATCAGGCCGGCAGCAACCGAGGCGACCGGTTGGGGCAGGAACAGCCCGAACGGCAGGATGAGCTGGGCGAAGAAGTTGCCGAGGACCTCGACCCGATGGAGCGGCCGCGGCAGATGGTGGAAGAACCACGACAGCGGGTTGGGCATCGGCTGGGTCTCGTGGTGGAAATCCATGCACGTGAGATTGCGCCAGCAGGGGTCGCCGCGGAGCTTGATCAGGCCCGCCCCGAACTCGACGCGGAACGCCAGCCAGCGGAACGCCAGGATCACCAGCCACTGGGGCGCCGTCTCGGCGTTGCCGAGGAAGATCGCGAGGAACCCGGCCTCGAGCAGCAGCGATTCCCAGCCGAAGCTGTAGAACGTCCCGCCGACGTTCACGATCGACTGGTAGAGGACCCAGAGCGTGATCCACGCGGCCATCGTCACCGGCAACGGCGCGCGCTGTGGCAGGCCGACGACGAGCAGGAGCGCGACGGCGATGCCGGTCCACGCCACGATCGCGAGCCGCCGGTCGGAGTAACCCCAGTGGAACAGGCTCGGCGCCTGCAGGAACCGCGTCCGGGCGATGACGCGGGTCGCTGGCTCGAGGCCGCGCTCGCCGGACAGCGGCGCGAATTGGTTCGCGGCGACGAGGAACGCGATCGCGTAGATGACCGGAAGCCCGCGCTCGATGACGAAGCGGGCGATCGTGTAGTCCGGAGCGTCGAGGGTGGGCATACCTGACCGTCGCTGGGGGTCGACGCGGCCATCGTGGCGCATCGGTCGTGTCGCTGTCATGCCGGCCGATGCGGCCGGTCAAGACGGCCGCGTGACGATGCCGCCCTAGCCTCGGCATGGTCCACGGCCCATCTCGACCACGCGGAGGAGACGGTGCGACTTCCGAATCGCCCGGATCAGTTCGTCTGGGGCGTCACCGGTGCGTTCTTCGCCGGGACGTTCGCGATCTGGATGTTCTTCTTCCCCGAATCGATCCCCCAACTGTTTGCGTGGGACGTCCATCCCCGGATGGCCCAGGCCTTCATCGGCGCCGGCTACGTCTTCCGGACAATGTTCTTCCTCTCGGTCGCCCTCGGGCGCGACTGGACCCGGCTGCGCTGGATGTTCTTCGGCAACCTCGCGTTCACCGGAACGCTCCTGCTCGCGACGTTCTGGCATGCCGGCGAGTTCAACTGGGATCCGGCCCAGACGCCACTCGCCCACATCTGGCTGATCCTCTACATCTTCGAGCCGGTGACGATGCTGTACATGGTTCCGCGAAACGTGTTTCGGAGCCAGGCGCCCGCGATCGGCGGGCCCATCTGGAAGCCGTTCCGCTGGTTCATGATCGCGGCGGTTGGCCTCCTGCTCTCCGACGGGTTGCTGCTCCTCATCAACCCGGAGTTCACGGCACGGCGCTGGCCGTGGGAGCTGAACCCGCTGGACGCCCGGATCATCGCCGCCTGGTTCCTGGGCTGGGCGGTGTGGCTGGCCACGATGGCGTTCGCCCGGGACTGGACGGAGATCCGTCTGCCGGCCGCGTTGTTCGTGCTCAACGGGGCGGCGCTCATCGCCACGTTCATCTTCTTCCAGGACGAGTTCCGCGACGATGTCCACACCGTCGCAGCCTACGAGTGGGGCGTGATCAGTCTGACCGTCCTGATGATCGTGTTCTCGCTGATGCAGGAGCGGTGGATGCGGGTCAGGGCGACCGCGTGACGGCCGCCATCCCGCGCGCATCGCTCGGCGAGAACGTCCGGTTCACGCTGACCTACCTGCTGCCGACGATGCTCCGGGGTTCGCTGATCCCGCTGCGGTTCTGGACGGCCGCGGCGATCCGCTTCGACAACGGCCGCGGCGTCGCAACCGTGGAGCGCCTCACCAGGCGCTACGGCGGCCGGCCGGTGATGCTTCGCGGCCTCAACGGCCAGACGCTGCTCGTGCTCGCGCCCGAGGATGTCCGCCGGGTCCTCGAGTCGCCCGTCTCCACGTATGCGATGAACACCGGCGAGAAGCAGCGGCTGTTCGCGGAATTCGCCCCGGACGTGCTGAACTGCTCGCCGCCGGAGCTCCGTGGCGCGCGCCGGCCGTTCAACGAGGCCGTGCTGGATTACGGCCACGAGCCGCATCGCCTTGCCGAGCGGTTCCTCCGGGTCGTCAACGAGGAGATCAGCGCGATGCTCGCGGCCGGCGGCGACCTCGACTACGAGCGGTCGCTGTCGGCGTTCCGCAGGATCAACCGGCGCTGCGCGTTCGGTGACATCGCGGCCCACGACACCGACTTGAGCGAGGAACACGCCCAGCTCCGCGCCGACCGCGACTGGCTGGGGCTCAAGTTCTGGAAGCGCGGCCGGGACGCCCGGCTGCGAGCCTCGATGGAGGCACGGATCGAGCGCTACGCGGCGGCCGCGGAGCCGGGCACGCTCGTCAGCCTCTTCGCGTCGGCGCCGATCGCGCCCGATACTCGACCGAGCGGCCAGGCACCGTTCTGGCTGATGGCGCTCGACGCAGTTCGAATTGCCGTCTTCAACGCCCTGGCGCTGCTGACGACCGAGCGCGCCGCGCACGAGCGCGCGCTCGCCGAGGTCCGCGCGGCCGACGCCGCCAACGGGCCGGGCACGGTCGCCGGCCTCGCCGAGCTCGGGTATGTCCGGGCGTGCCTGCTCGACGCGATTCGTCTCTGGCCCGCCGCAGCGCTGCTCGTGCGCGTCACGGCAGCCGAGACCGAGTGGTACGGGGAGACGCTGCCGGTCGGCTCGCGGGTTCTCATCCCCGTCGCCGCCCAGCACCGGGCGTCCCGGCTGCCGCACGCGAATCGGTTCGCTCCGGACCACTGGCTCGACGGATCGGCGGACGCCGACTGGCAGATGAACGTGTTCTCACGCGGCGGCGCGCAGTGTGCCGGCCGGAACCTCGCCCTCGTCCTCGGCACCGCCGCGCTCGCGGAAATGCTTCGCCAGCGCGAGTTCGCGCTCCTGTCGCCGAAGCTTTCGCCGGACGCCCTGCCCTACGGGATGAACCCGTTGAAGGTCCGATTCGCCGTGCGCTGAGCTGCTGTCCGCGCGAGCGAGTGGTGGTCAGCCGTCCGAGGCCAGCGGCGCGACCGCAAACTGGACCGAGAACTGCTTGCACCAGATCACGATGCTGGCGGCTCTCGTCGGATCGAGTCCGGCGGGCGCCTCGTAGTTCTGGTTGCCGTTGTCGGCCTTGAGCCGGCCGAGCTCGATCGCGCCGTCGGCGTACCCGCGCGCATCGGGCGAGAGGTAGACGTACAGGTCGGGCCCGTTGCGCACGGCGAACTCCTCGAGCCGGACGACGAACGCTCCGGGCGCCGTCTCGATCAGCCGAGCCGTACCGCGGCCGAAATGGAACTCGTCGGCGCCACTGAACGCGCCACGAAGCGCCAGCGGCGCCGGGGACGGCGTCGGCGTCGGCGTCGACCTTGGTGAGGGTGTAGACGTGGCGCGCGGTCGGGGCAGCGGCGTCGCCGGCGGATCGCTGACGGTCGGCGTCGACGTTGCCTCGGCAGCGACCACGGGCGGCGGCTCGTCGACGGTCGTCGAGAGGATCAGCGGCGAGCCCAGGTACCAGCCGATCGGGCCGATGATCGCGATCGTCAGCGCCGCAAGCAGCGTGCTCCGGCCGGGGTGCCGTCGAACGCGGCCGAACCAGCCGTGCCGCCAGGCAAACAGCCCGACCGCGGCGACCGCGACGAGCGTCGCGGCACCGATGACGACGCGGTTCGGATAGATGGTTGCCGCAACGGCCCGCTCGAGATCGCCGATCCACTCCATCGCCGCAGGTTGGCGTCTTCGTGCGACGACTTGATGACGAGGGCGGAATCGAAACGCCGCCCACCCGGCGGGTGGACGGCGTCTGTCTGTGTCGGATCGACCGAACTCAGTCGGTCACGAACTCCCGGAGCTTGCGGCTCCGCGAAGGATGGCGCAGCTTGCGCAGCGCGTGCGACTCGATCTGGCGGATCCGCTCGCGCGTCAGGCCGAACTCCTTGCCGACCTCCTCGAGCGTCCGCGGCCGGCCATCGTCGAGGCCGAACCGCAGGCGCAGGACGCGCTCCTCGCGACCCTCGAGCGAGTTGAGAACCTTCGTGACCTGCTCCTTGAGGAGCTGATCGGCGACGATCTCGTCGGGCCGGATCGCGTCCGGATCCTCGATCAGCTGACCGAGCTCCGTGTCGCCTTCCTCGCCGACCGGCGTCTCGAGCGAAATCGGAGAGCGGCCGTAGCGACGGACCTCCTCGACGCGCTCCGCGGTGATCGCCATGCGCGGATCCTTGGAGAGCTCCGCGGCGATCTCCTCGGTCGTCGGCTCGCGGCCCAGCGACAGCGTGAGCTCACGCGTCGTCCGGGTGACCCGCTGCATGGTCTCGACCATGTGCACCGGGATGCGGATCGTCCGCGACTGGTCCGCGAGACCGCGCTGGATCGCCTGGCGGATCCACCACGTCGCGTACGTCGAGAACTTGAACCCGCGCTGCCACTCGAACTTGTCGACGGCCCGCATCAGGCCCGCATTGCCTTCCTGGATGAGGTCCAGGAAGCCGAGACCGCGGTTCATGTACTTCTTCGCGTTGGCCACGACGAGCCGGAGGTTGGCCGACGTGAGGTGGTCACGCGACTGGCGGCCCCGACCGACCAGGTCGTCGATCATCTCGGCGACGGTCTCCACGTCGTTGCCGGCCTCGATCCAGCGGCGGATCGCGGGAAGGGCGACCTCGTCGCGGGCCCAGGTCCGCATCGCGGCGACCGCCTTCTCCTCGCGGATCAGCGGCCGGAGGCCGTCACCGTGAGCCCAGTCGAGCAGAGCCCCGAACGTCTCGGCGTCCAGCTGCTCGTTGTAGATCGCGCGGACGTTGCGGCCCTTCTCGAGCAGGTCCTTCGCCTCGCCCTCGGCCGACGCGATCGCATCGGTCATGCCGAACTTGGGGGCGGTGACCAGCAGGTCCATGGCGCCGTCGTCGGCGAGCGCCGCCCGGACGATGCGGTGGGTCTCGTCGGCAAACGGCAGGACATGCGCTGGGTTCTTCGCCCGGGTCTTGGCCTCCGTCTCGTGGAGCGTCCACTCGTGGATGTCGAGGATCGCGGCCCAGGGCTGCTCGGCAACGCGAACGCCCAGCTCGATGCCCTTCGCGAGGACAACCTCCTCCTCCGCGGTGAGCAGCGGGACGCGAGCGATCTCGCGCAGGTACAGACGCGTTGAATCCTCGACGTCGAGCGACTCCTCGTCGACGACCGGTTCCGGGTCCTCGTCGGGATCCGTCGTCGCGGTCGGCGTCGCGGGTGCCGTCGAGGCGGTCTCCGCCTCGGTCGTCTCGGCCTCCGCAGCGAGCTCGTGGTCAGCGGGCTCCGGAATCGCGTCCAGCGCGAGAACAGACGTGCTCTCCGACTCCGTCGGCTCGAGCCCGTCGGCGTGTTCGTTAACGAAAGTGATCAAGGTGACTCCGTGATGGCACCGGGACGGCACACGGCGACCGCCGACCCGGCGCAGACGTTGATTTCTGCGGCCGATCCGCCCTCCGCCGCGGCCGATCAGCCCGTGCGCCGGTCCCGCCTCGAGCCGGACACACGTTGTGGCGTGTCAAGTCTTGACACGCCATCTGGATCAATATCCTACCCCAAACGGGACCTTCCTGACAACCCCCTTTGTCAATACTCCCGGCCAGTATTGCGAGTTCTTCACATGGCCGAATCGAGCACGGAACGCATCGACGACGGCTTCAGCGTCGCGCCGGAAAAGGACGTCTCCTGGACCAGGTCCTCGGCGGCCTCGTCGTCGCGAACGGCACGGGCGATGAACCCATGGATCTCGCCGCGATGGGCCTCCCACGGGCGACCACCAGCGCCTCGGCGCCGACGCGGTGCCGCGGAGCACGGGCGTCCGGTCGACATCCTCGATGGCATCGAGCATGGGTTCCACGCTCGTTGGAATGTGCGTCCTGTCGCCTCGTTGCGCGTATCGGCTGTCAGCCCGCCGACACGGTGGCGCTCAACGGGAGTCGGCGCTCGCTGACCGGGGCTTGACGACCATCTCCGGCCGACCGGTGACGAGCAACCAGGCCGGCAACACGATGACCGACAGCACCGGCAGGATCGTCGGGGCGCCGACCATCAGTGCGCCCATGAAGATCGCCAGCCAGCCGCTCCTCGTGACGGCGACGAGGATTCCGATGAGGCTCGCCGACAGCGCCACGGCCTCCGGCACCTGGGGGAACAGCGCGTACACGAACAGGCCGATCGCCACCCCGGCGAACACCGACGGGAAGATCCGGCCGCCGCGGAACCCGCTGCCGCTGGCGACGAGGACGGCGATCAGCTTGATGACCGCCAGGAACGCGAGCCCGGCCGGCGTGTAGTCGGTTGCGGTTTCGGTGAGCTCCCTCATCTGCTCGAGGCCCTTGAACAGGGAGATCTCGCCGCCGATGGCGCCGAGGACACCGAGCACGAACCCGCCGGCGACGAGGGCGAGGATCGGTCGTCCCAGGCGATGGAATGCGGCGTGAACGAAGGGGAAGGCATACACCGCGGCCATGCCGGCCGCTGCCGCGCCCACCGCGATCACCGACCCCGTGACGAGGTCGACCAGCTGCGGGCCCGCGTACGGGGCGACGGTCAGCACGAACGACTCGCCGCCCAGGGCAAGCATCGTCATCGATCCTGCCGCGGCTGCGACCAGCGGCCCGAACAGCCGGTCCCACAGCGGGCGACCCGAGGTGTCAGGTGCTTCGCTGAGCAGCAGCGCCGCCGCGAGCGGCGTCCCGAACATCGCTCCGATCGTCCCGGAGAACGCGAGCGCGAACCAGGCCGAGCCCGGCATCCGCGGCAGGAGCCGTGCCCCGATCGCTGCGGCGAGGCCGATGTTGATGGCGAGGATCGGGTTCTCCGGGCCGAGGCTGACCCCACTCGCTAGCGTCAGCATGACGGCGAGGGCGAGGCCAGGCAGCACCGGCAGCGGCAGCGGTGGACCGGCGAGCTCCGTCGTCGCCGGGTCGGGGCCGGCGTGGCCCGGCACGAACGTCACGACGAGCCCGACGATCAGCCCGGCGACTGTGAGCAGCCCAATGATCCAGCCCGGGGAATCGCTCGCGATCCCGAGCGCATCCGGCAGGGCGGTCCACAGAACGTCCTCGAGCGCCCCCGAGACAATCGTGAGCCCGAGGAGCAGGAGACCGGACCCGACGCCGACGATGATCGCCGGGATGACGAGCGGGAGCAGCCGCCTGATTGGGGACGGGTCCACCGCCGTCGCTTCCCGCCCCTCCTCCTGCATCCGCAGAGGGTACGCGCGCGCACGATCGCGAGGCCTGCGGGTCCCGTCAGCCGCCCGGCGTGAACGCCGTCAGCAGCTCGCGTTGACCCCGGCGCGCTGCTCGTGGCTTGGTCGACCTGTTCGGTCATGCCCGGGTCGCGTCGATTGCATGCCCAAATCGAATCGGCCGGCCGAAACGTTCATCGGCCGCAGCCGCGGTCCGTTACGATCCGCCTCAGCCAACCAGGGAGCGAGAGGGAGGGACGCATGGGCTGCATCAACGCGATCTTCGGGTTCATCCTGCCGCGGTTGGCACTGCTCGCCGCATGGTCCAACGACTCGACCTACTGGAACAGCCTGCTCGGGTCGCAGCTGCTGCTCGGTCTGGGCTGGCTCGTCCTGCCCTGGACGACGCTGATCTACGGCTTCGCCGCCGCGAACGGCATGACCTTGCTCAACTGGATCTTCGTGATCCTGGCCGTTGCCGCCGACCTCGGGACGTACGGGCTCGGCTTCTTCGGCGGCCGGAAGGAGTACTCGAACTACCGGAACGCCTGACGCTGGCCGTACCTGTCAGGGACTGACGCGTTCCGCACGTAGCGTCGACGGCCTCGGCGCCCGATAGCCTGCCCATCGCGCCCGCCTGCCCAAGAGGTCCCCAATGACGGATGCCGCCGCCGCGGCCGACACGCCCGCGATCAACCTCAGCAATCGCCAGAAGCTCGAGATCCTCGGCGCGATCCTGCTCGCGCTCTTCCTGTTCGCGCTCGACCAGACGGTCGTCGGCACCGCGCTGCCGATCATCGTCACCGATCTCAACGGCAACGAGCTCTACACGTGGGCGGTCACGGTCTACTTGCTGACCTCGACGATCAGCGGGCCGATCTACGGCAAGCTCTCGGACCTCTACGGCCGTCGGCCGATCTTCCTGTGGGCGTTGAGCCTGTTCCTCGTGGCCTCCGTGCTGTGCGGCCTCGCCCAGGAGATGTGGCAGTTCATCCTGTTCCGCGGCCTCCAGGGACTGGGCGGTGGGGCCGTGTTCCCGGTCGCGCTCGCGGTCGTCGCGGACCTGTGGTCGCCGGCCGAGCGCGGCAAGTACCTGGGCCTGTTCGGGGCGGTGTTCGGACTGTCGTCGCTCCTCGGGCCGGGGATCGGCGGGTTCATCACGGACACGTGGGGCTGGCACTGGATCTTCTTCGTCAACGTGCCGATCGCCCTCGTCTCGCTCATCGTGTGCTGGCGGCTCCTGCCGCCGATCCGCCGGCCCGAGGGCGGCCAGAACATCGACTACATCGGCGCGGCGGTCTTCACCGCGGCGATTGCGCCGTTCCTCATCGGGCTCTCGAACAAGCAGAACGGCGAGTGGACCGACCCGACCGTCGGCGGCTTCATGCTCGTGGGGCTCGTGTTCGGCCTGATCTTCGTGTTCGTCGAGTCGCGCGCGGCCGACCCGATCGTCCCGCTCGAGCTCTTCCGCAACCGGTCGTTCACGATCTCGGTCACCGCGATGTTCCTGGTGGCGTTCGGGTTCTTCGCCGGGATCATCTTCCTGCCGCGGTACTTCATCGTCGTCGAAGGAGCGAGCGCCACGGAGTCCGGCTACAGCCTGTTGCCGATGCTGCTGGCGTTGATCGTGAGCGCGACGTTGAGCGGCCAGATCGTGGCGAGGACCCACCGCTACAAGCTCCTGATCTTCGTGTCGATGGTGCTGCTCGCGGCCGGCTGCTTCCTCATGACGAATCTGACCGCGGACACGGACCGGGTCGTGCTGTGGGTGTGGATGGTCGTCGCCGGCCTGGGCATCGGGCCGTCGTTCGCGGTCTTCACACTGATCGTGCAGAACGCCGTCGTCCCGAGACTGATCGGGACCGCGACGAGCAGCCTCACGTTCTTCCAGCAGATCGGCGGGACGGTGGGGCTGACGATCGCGGGCACGCTCTTCGCCGACCGCTTCGTCGCGGAGCTCCCCAAGCAGCTCGAGTCGAACGGTGCGGATCCGTTGATCGTCCAGGCGTTCGGATCAGCGGGTGGCGCGGCCGGCAACGCGATCAATCGGTTGACCGGGACCGGCGACATGGGCCAGCAGATCATCGAGGGGACGCCGGAGCCGTTCCGGCCGCTCGTTCAGGCGAACATCGACGCGATCGTCGCGGGCATCCACGACGCGTTCTCGATCGCGACCGCGTCGGTCTTCTACGTCGGGATCGTCGCGGCGGTTGTTGCCGCGATCTTCGTCCTGTTCCTCCGCGAGCTGCCGATGCGCGAAGGGAGCGAGCTCGAGGCCGCCGCCGACGCGCCGAAAGCGGTCGCGGCGCCCGGCGGCTGATCGGCCTCAGGCGCTCGATTCGAGGCGCCGTCGGAGCGCTTGGAGGTCGGATTCGGCCTGCTTGAGCATCCGCGGCGCGGCGAGCCGCGTCAGGAGCCCGCCGATCGGTCCCTTGAAGCCGCCGTCGGCGCCGCCGGTCGCGAGGGAACCGGTGCCGTCGGGCTCGACCCTGACCCACGACCGCGCCGTCACCGGTCCCTGCCTTGCCTCCCAGGTCACGCGCTGGGGCGGATCCCACTCGACGATCTCGGCCTCGACCGTCCACTCCCGTCCCAGGACCTTCTGCGTCTGACGACCGCGACGGCCGACCCGCATCGGGCCGTCGTCGAGCCACTCCATCCGGACGACGTTCTTGCGCCAGAGCGGGTTGTTCGCGACCTCGCTGACGAAAGCGAAGACGTCTTCGGGCGATCGCTCGATGTGGACGCTGGCCTCCGCTCTCGCCACGCTACGCCACCCGCTCCGTCGCGGCCGGTGCGCCGACGCGAACAGCGACGACGTCCGTCGTGAGCTGCTTGCCTTTCAACTCGAGCGACCGGCGCTCCAGGCCGGCGACGTCGAGGCCCGCCGCGGCAGCTGCCGCCGTGGTGACGAGGATCTCGCCGGCGCTCGCGGCGGACGCAAGCCGGGCGGTCGTGTTCATCGCGTCGCCGACGGCGGTCAGCTCGGTCCGATCTCCCTGGCCTACCGTCCCGTACCACGTCTGCGCCGTGTTGACGCCGGCCCCGATCGGCACCCAGGGACCATTGACATCGCCGTGGCCCGTCCGTTCGAGCAGGGCGCGGGCCGCAGCGATGCCCTTCGCGGCGTGGTCGGGGCCACTGAACAACGGAACGAACAGCGCGACGAGCTCGTCACCGACGAACTTGTCGAGCACCCCGTCGTGATCGAACACCACCCGAGTCGCGACCGTGTAGAACCGGTCGAGCAATGCCCGGAATTCGGTCGGCGACATACTCTCCGCCAACGCCGTCGAGCCGCGGATGTCGGCGAAGAGCATCGTCGCCTCGATCTCCGCGCCGCCGTGGTGGGTCGAGACGAAGTTGAAGCACTGGGCGCACGTCCGCGGGTTCTGGCGCGCGGGCTGCTTGCCGAGGAGTCGCATGACCGGCGCTCCCGGCCCCTTGAACGGCGCGGCGCACAACTGACATCGCGGGTCGCTTGGGATCGCCTTGAACACGCCCCTCAGGCGCCGCTCGAGGGTGTCCCCCTTCGTCAGGAAATTGCGCCAGTACTGCTCGTCGTAGTCCTGCCCTTGCTCGTTCTCCGGAGGCTCCACCCCGCCAGTATGCCCCGGGCGTGCGGCTCGAAACCTGACGGCCGTTGGCAGCTGCCCCGGTTACAACGTCCGCGACGACGCGGGATGCCATCGAGCCAGGAGACAACGATGGACACCACCGCACCGGAACGCGCTCCCGTCCACGACTTCGACTTCTACTTCGGGACGTGGCGGATTCACCACACCCAGCTGGTCGAGCGGCTGGCCGGCTCGACGACGTGGCGCGAGTTCGAGAGCACCTCGACGGCGTGGCCGATCATGGGCGGCACTGGCAACGTCGACGACAACGTCCTCGAGCACCCCAACGGGACCTACCGGGCGATCTCGCTCCGTTCGTTCGATCCCGAGACCCGGAAGTGGGCGATCTGGTGGCTCGACGGCCGGAATCCGCACCACCTGGATCCACCGGTGATCGGCGGATTCGAGGACGGCGTCGGGACGTTCATCGGCGAGGACACGTTCAACGGCATTCCGATCCTCGTCCGGTTCGTCTGGTCGGACATCACCGCGACGACGTGCCGCTGGGAGCAGGCATTCTCGACGGACGGGGGCGAGTCCTGGGAGGTGAACTGGGTGATGGAGTCGACCCGGATCGGGTGACGCCGCTCGGCGCTGATGGGGCGAAGTTCCTACCACGGCTGTGGAACGTGGTATCGACGGGTTGCTGGAGCCGGCACGTTTGGCTGAGCGTGGCAAAGATCCCTTGCACGCCGCTTGGACGTGCAAGGAAGCATCAGGCCGCCAGTCGACGGATACCACGTTCGTGAGCCGTGCTACGAACCTTCGGAGCGCTCCGGCGGGTTAGAGCCCTCAGGCGCAGTCGGAGCGCGGGGCGTTCGCGTTCGCGATGAGACGAGCCAGCACCGCCGGGTTCGACGGCAGCTCGAAGTGGTTGACGCCGGGGTTGTCGGTCAGGCTGAAGTGCCAGCAGTCCATCGCCGACCAGGCGCCGACGGCGTCGTTCGTGAGGTCCTCCTGGTTGACGTCGCCGTCGCGCGTCAGGAACTCGGTCGTCGGCCCTACGACCTGGCCGACGCTCAGGTCGCTGAGCCCCAGCCCGACGAGCGTTTCCAGCCCGGAGCCCTTCTCCGCGTAGACGTCGACGTTCGGGAAGTGGGCCTCGTCGGCGAACGGAACGCCGCCGATGTACGCCTCGCCGATCGGGATCGCCGAGTCGAGGCCGGCGTCCTCGAACAGCTGGCGCCAATCCTCGGGCGTGTAGTCGGTCGCCGTCGACTGGTCGCGGATCACGACTTCCTGGTCGCCGAAGATCTCCGGATCCGACGCGGTGATGAACGTCGACGGGTGGGACAGGAACATCGTCGCGTTGGCAACGGCGTTCTCCGGCGTCGAGGGGAACGACAGGTCCGGCAGCTGGACGCCGACGAACATCAGGGCGTAGCCCAAGCCCTGGCCGGGGAAGTTCCCGGCGAGCGGCGTGAAGCCGTGGATGTACTTCGCCTTCCAGGCAGGCGTCGTGTGGGTCAGCAGGTACTGCGCGTAGATCGGCCCGTTCGAATGGCCGACGAGGTGGACGGGCTTCCCTCCGTTGTCCCGGTACGTCTTCTCGATCAGCCGCTTCGACCGGCCGAGGAAGCCGTCCATGTCGGGCGTGAGCCGGGCGTCGTAGCCCGCGATCCGGATGTTGAGGTCCCGCGTGTACCCGGCCGCCTCGAGGGCCTGGTACATGTCCTCGTAGAACGGCGCGCTCTCCGTCGAGCCGTAGTTCGGGATGGAAACCGTGACGCCCCGCTGCTCGTGGAAGCGGAGCCGGATCGGCTTGTGGAGGTTGCCGTCATAGCGGAGCGTCAGCAGCTCGTCGCGGCAGAGCTGGGAGAAATCCGGGCCGGGGTCCATGAAGACGTGGTCGACGAAGCTCCCCGACGACGGGCAGTCGGGGTCCGTCGTCTGGCCACGCACCTCCACCTGGAGCAGCGTGAAGTGCCAGGCCGGGAAGAGCACGATCGGCGTGACGTCGCTGGGTTGCGGCTTCGCCGCGGTCGTAGCTGGCGCGGCGCTGAGGACGAGGCAGACGGCTGCCAGTCCGATGACGAATCGACGTCGACTCCAGGCGATCGGGCGCATCGCTGGCCTCCTCCGTGCGGGCACGCGGACGTCGGGTCACTCTAGACCTGTTCGCGAATACCGGTCTTGCACCGCGCTGGCTCGTACACTCCGACTACCGAGCATCCGAGGAGGGGTGGCCCAATGGCGACCGTGACGCGAGGGGTAGACGAGCAGCGGCGCTACGACTACGCGTCGATGACGGCGGACACCGTGAACCGGGCGGCCGATGACGCGATCGCAGAAGCGGATCGACTCGTTGCGGGCGTGGTCGCGGTGACTGGTGAGCGGACCTACGAGAACACCCTGCGGCCGCTGGGCGACGCCGCCGACGTGACCTGGTCTGCCGACGGGATCGGGACCGCGATCGGCTACATCCATCCGGACCCGGCCGTCCGCGAAGCCGCCGGCTCGATGGAGGAACGCACGGACCGGTGGCGCAACGGTCTTGCCCGCCGGGATGACCTCGCGGCGGCAATCCAGGCGTACGCCTCGACCGACGACGCCCGATCGCTGTCCGGCGCCCGTCGCCGGATCCTGGACCTGTGGCTCCTCGACATCAGCCACGGCGGGCACGATCTGGACCCCGACGCGAAGGCGGAGTTCAGCCGGTTGCTCGATCGGGCTGCCGAGGTGGCGGTCACGTTCGGACGCAATGTCGGCGAGTCCTCCGACGAGCTCGTCCTTGGCCCGGACGACCTCGAGGGCCTGTCCGGCAGCCTGCTCTCGCAATTGCCTGACGGGCCCGAGCCGGGCAGCCGGATCCTCACGATCACGTACTCCACCGTGTTTCCGTTCGTTGAGCAGTCGCCGCGCCGTGACCTCCGCGAGCTGGCGATTCGCAAGTACTACTCGCGGGCGGCGGAGGAGAACGCGACCGTCATCGCCGACCTCGTCGAGACCCGCCGTCGCGCCGCCCGGATCGCGGGCCGTGATTCGTGGAGCCAGTTCGCCAACGAGGCGCGGATGTCAGGCGGGCGGGCCGAGGTCATGGCGTTCCTCGAGCGGGTCACCCCGCCGCTTCAGGCGCTCGCCGCGAAGGAGCAGGCGACGGCGCTCGACCAGCTGCTGGCCGACGGCGGGGACGGCCCGCTCCAGATGTGGGACTGGCCCTTCTACAACACGCGCCAGCGCCGGGCGCTCGGGCTGGACTTCTCCGCGCTCACCGAATACTTCCCGCTCGACGCCGTGTTCGAGGGCCTGTTCTCCATCCTCGAGGAAACCTTCGGGGTCGCCGTCACGCGCATCGCCGATGTCCCGGTCTGGCATTCGGACGTCATCGTGCTCTCGCTCGACGATGCCGGATCGGGCGAGCATCTCGCGGATCTGTATCTCGATCTCTTTGTCCGCGAGGGGAAGCGGCCCGGCGGCTGGATGGCGCCGTTGACCTATCCCAGAAACGACCCGGGCGAGGCACGGCGCCCACCCGTGCTGTCGCTCGTCCTGAACTTCGCCGGCTCGACCGGCGAGGGGCCCGCCCTGATCCCGCTCGACGACGTCGCGGGCCTGTTCCACGAGTTCGGCCACGTTCTCGAGTTCGGTCTCAAACGGTCCGAAGGTACGCCGATCCGCGAGGGCTGGATCGAATTCGACTTCGTGGAGGCGCCGTCGCAGATCATGGAGAACTGGGCCTGGTCGCCTGCCGTGCTGCGGCGCTTCGCGCGCCACCACGTTACGGGCGCACCGCCGCCGGATGCGCTGCTCGAGAACCTGCCGGAGGTGCGACAGCTCAACGTCGGGACCGAAACGCTCTGGTTCTTTGTCTTCCGGTCGCTCGTCGACCAGTATCTCCACGGCCCGGACCCGATGGACGTGATCGAGGCGTACCGGCGGGGCTTCGCCGTCACCGGCTTTCCGTTCATGGAGGGCACGAATCAGCCGGCCTCATTCACCCATCTCCAGGCGTCCTACGACGCCGGGTTCTACAGCTACATCTGGTCGCGCGTGTTCGGCGACGACATGTTCAGCGCGTTCGAGGGCGAGAACCTGCTGTCGCCCGACGTGGGTCGGCGTTACCGGCGCGAGGTGCTCGAGCCGAGCTGGGCGGTCCCCGGCCGCCAGCGGGTCGAGAACTTCCTCGGCCGGCCGCCGTCGGATCGGGCGTTTCTGAAGCGCCTGGGGATCGCCCCGGACTAGCGATCAATTCGGGAACTGGAACGCAACCTGCCCGGCTCATAGGCGGTAGCACGGCCACCCAGGTCGTGCCCAAGTGGAGCCCCGATGGAACGGGATCTCGTGGAGCGGGCGATTGCGGGCGATCACGACGCGTTCAGTGAGCTGGCGCGCGTCTCGATCGGCCGGCTCTACGTCGTCGCCCGGCTGATCCTCCGCGACGACGGCCGCGCCGAGGACGCGACCCAGGAGGCCCTCGTGACCGCCTGGCGAAGCCTCGCCGGCCTCCGCGACCCCGATCGCTTCGAGGCATGGCTTCACCGGCTGCTCGTTCACGCGTGCTATCGCGAAGCACGCCGTGGCCGACGGCGCGGGAACTTCGAGGTCCAGGTCGATCCGCTCTCGTTGCCGGAAGCGTCGCGTGCGGCCGAGGCTGGCTTCGGGTTCGACCCGGCCGATCGCGATCAGCTCGAGCGCGGCTTCCGACGGCTCGATGTCGATCAGCGAACGGTTCTCGTGATGCACTACTACCTCGGGTTCAGCCTCGACGAGGCGGCCGGCATCCTCGGCGTTCCGCCCGGGACGGTCCGCTCGCGGCTCCATCGCGCGATCAACGCGATGCGCGCCGCCCTCGAGGCCGACGCTCGATCTCCACTGCTCAGCCCGGGACGGTCGGCATGACTCCACAGAACGGCTCTCAGGCCGACTTCGACCGACTCATGCGCCAGTGGTTCGAGGCCGACGGGCAAGGCCGCGAACCCGAGCACCTGCTCGGCAGCGTCCTCGATCGGACCTCGCGAACCTGGCATCGCCCGGGTTGGCTCCTCCTCGAGAGGTGGCTCCCGATGCAACTCACGATGCGAGCTCCAGCCGTTCCGCGGCTGGTCCCGCTGACCCTGCTCCTGATTGCGCTGCTGGTCGCGGCGGCGCTCGCGATCGTCTACGTCGGCTCGCACCGCGTGCCGCCCCCGTTCGGTCCGGCCGCCAACGGCTTGATCGCCTACGACGACAACGCCGCGATCTACGTGGCGAACGCCGACGGATCCAATGGCCGGGTCGTTGCCCGTGCCAGTCCGTATGCATCCGCGCCAACGTTCTCGCCGGACGGGAAGCGCATCGCCTTTTGGGGTGAAGACCGCCCGGACAGCCTGTTCCTCGTGGACGCTGACGGCTCCAACCTGAAGCGGCTCGCCGGCGATCTCTGGATCGAGACCAACCATCCGCCGTCGTGGTCGCCGGATGGCCGTTCGATCGCGTTCTCGACGGAGAGTGGACCCGACCGAGGCGATGCGCGCGCCTATGTCGTCGATGTCGCCGGAGGGCCGCCGCGGCTCGTCGGCGGGGGAGGGCCCCGCAACGTCAACGCCTACTTCCCATCGTGGTCACCGGACGGGGAGTGGATCGCATTCGTGGGCGTCGAGGGGACGGCCGGAGCGCGGCTCTGGATCGTCCGTCCTTCGGGAAACGACGCCCACGCGCTGGCTTCAACGCCAAACCTGACGGTCGACCAGCCTCAGTGGGACCCGAGCGGAACCGCGCTCCGGATCACCTATGCCGCGTCGCCGTCGACGTCGGACCCTGGCCTGCACGACATCTATGTCTTCGATGTTCGATCCGACCGGGAGTTGGCGCTGTCCCACGAGACGGCGGACGAGTACCTGCCCGCGTGGTCGCCCGACGGAACCCGGCTCGCATGGCTCGTCGGCGACCATCCCTCGACAGTTCACGTCGACACGATCGACGGGGCGGGAGACGCCAAGTCGCTCGCGACGGGTGTCTTCGAGGGACCGGTGTCCTGGTCGCCGGACGGAACGCTGATCCTCGGCCAGAGCCCGAACAACGCTGCAGTCAGCGTCGTGTCGGTCGACGGCTCCGCGCCGATCGTCCGAATCCAACACGCCCGCGGCCAGGGACCGCCCGCGCAGCAGCGCCTCGCGCCCTGATCTGCCGCCCCACCCATCGCGAAGGAGAACACACCCATGCGCAGGTTCGTCATGCTCCTCATCGGCGCTTTGCTCGCGCTGATGCCGCCGGCGGCTGCCGCCGCCCAACCCGAGATGGGCAGCTTCGACAACGGGTATGAGTCGTTCGTCGACACGGAGTTCTGCGCCGCGTTCGGGTTCGACGTGACCGCGACGGAGCACGAGTACGGCTCCTATCAGGTCTTCCGCGACGGATCCGGCGAGTTCACCCGGCTTCTCGTTCACCTGAACTACGACGCGTGGATCTCGGCCAACGGCAAGACGCTCGTCGAGCGAGACACTTGGACGTTCATCGGGACGCCCGACAGCGCCCGGAACGTAGGTCTCACGGTGCAGATCAAAGGCGCCGACGGGATGGTCCAGCTCGACGCCGGCCAGATCGTGTTCGGCGCGGATGGCAGCATCGAGTACGTTCGGGGGCCGCATCCCCAGGCGCTCGGCGAGACGTTCTGTCCGGCGCTCGTCCCGTAACCTCGCGGGCCATGCACCCGGGAGGGGCCGCTCGATCGGTCCCTCCCTCCCTGCCTGCTTCGCGGCGACAATGAGCGACCGATGACCGATCGTCCCGTGACCCTCCGCGAGATCACCGACGCCAATCGCGACGCGGTCACCGCGCTCAGCGCTGGCGCGGCCGAGGGACGGTTCGTCGCGAGCGTCGCGAAGTCTTTCCGAGACGCTGCCGAGACGCCGGAGGGCAATCCCTGGTACCGGGCGATCTACGCCGGCGACGAGCCCGTCGGGTTCGTGATGCTCAGCTGGAACGTGACGCCGGCGCCCGGCATCTTCGGGCCGTGGTTCCTGTGGCGGCTGCTGATCGACGAGCGGTTCCAGGGTCGCGGCTACGGTCGCGAAACCGTCCGTCAGATCGTCGAGCTGGTCCGCGCGGAGGGCGCAACGGAGCTGCTCACGAGCTACGTACCAAGCGATGACGGGCCGGGCCGCTTCTACGAGAAGCTCGGGTTCACGCCGACCGGCGACATCGACGAGGGCGAGATCGTGATCCGGCTACCGATCGACTAGGTCGTGTCGCCGGAGTCGTCCGGTCCCATCGGGCTCATCAGCTGGAAGTAGTTGCCGTCAGGGTCGGCCAGCGTCGCGATCGACGAGCCGGCCGCGCCCTCGTACTCGTAGGGCTCGCGGATGACGATCGCGCCAGCCGCCCGCATCCGATCAAACTCGCCCCTGACGTCGTCCGACTCGATGTTCCAGATCAGCCGGCCGGGGCTCTGGTTCGGGCCCTGAACCTCCGAGTGCGGCCCGACACCCATGAACCCCGAGCCGATCACCCAGCCCGTATAGCCGCCCTCCTCGTCGACCATCGCCGGCGGGCCGAAGAGCTTCGTGTAGTACTCGACGAGGGCGTTCGGCTGGGCGGAGCCGATGAGGATGCTGTTGAAGTTCATGTCGCCTCCTTCGGGACGGGCATGGGAGTGCAGCTCCGATTCTGCACCGCTCGGGCAGGCGGCTCAGGATCGGCTGCTGGGCGCCGGCGGCGGCTGCTTCGAGGTGACGATCGACGGCTCGCCGCCGCCACCGGGATCGCGGCCAGTGTCGACCGCGATGTCGTTGTCGACGATGTCCTTCGCGAGGCTGAACAGGACGACGAGGACGATTCCGACGCCGATCAGCACCAACCACGTAGCGAGCTCGATGCCCAGCCAGCTCGAGCCCGGCGCCCCGAGCGCGACGACGGACATCGCCGCGAACACGATCACCGACAGCACCGTGCCGACGAAGTACGGCCACAGGCGGGGCGGCTCCTTCAGCGGCGCCCGCCGGAGCATCCGCCGCTCGCGGACGTCCCACACGGTCCAGCGCCACGTGCCCAGCCGGCCGATGAGGCTGAACGCGAACAGGATCGCGATCGAGCCGATGACGAACTGCTCGATCGCCAGATGCTCCGGTGTCGACCCGTCGATCAGGACCAGGACGACGCCCACGACGACGACGAGCAGCCCGATGAGGATCGCGCCGAGCGCCAGCGCCGACAGCGCGATGCCCGCGTTCCGGCCGATGGTCTGGGCGAGCGTCGGCTTCGCCTGCGACTTGCGGAGCCGCGACCGCGCCTTGGGTCCGGCCCAGCCCACGACGCCGGCCAGGACGCCGAACGCGATCAGCGCGATCACCGGTCCCAGCGAGATCCCGTTCAGGATCGCCGCCCGCTGCTCCGAGCTCAGCATGACGAACCCGGTGACGACCATCACGAACACGCCGATCCCGACGGCGAAGTCGAGGACGAGCAACAGGAACCGCGGCCGCGCGCCGCGTTCCGCGTTGGCCCATAGCCGGTCGACGCGGCCCGGGAGGAGCGCGAACAAGAGCAGCACGATCAGGATCGCCTCCAGCGCCCAGGTCCCCAGCGTGTAGAGCGGGTCGAACAGCGAGGGGACTTGAAGGAACGAGGGGATCAGCGGCATGTTCTCGAGTGACAGGCCCTTGAAGAAGCTCACGACCGCGTCGCCGACGCCCGCGACCAGCTCGTTGCCGGGAATCAACCCGAACAGCCGGAGCGCAAACCCGCCCGCCGTCGGGACGAAGCCCGGGCTGCTCACCGTCGCCGCGGCGAGAATCCCCACGAGCGGCAACGAGAGCAGCGCCCGGCGCCAGAGCGCCAGCAGGCTCACCCGCTCCTTGCGGCGCGATCGCAGATACGACTCCTCGCGGTCGCCGTAGAAGCGCGAGGCCGTGCGGTCGCCGGTGGGAACGTCGATCTCGCGAATCAGCGGGATCACGAAGTGCTCGTCGTTGTCCCAGTAGCCGCCGTGGTCCTCGAGGATCGACATCCGGTTGTAGACCCGCTCGGCGGTGAAGCGGGGGAAATCCGTGTGCTCGAAGGTCCGCGGAAGCTGCGGCCGGCCGGCGGGGGCCGGATCGTGCGTCGCCCAGAAGTCACGCCACTGCAACTCGGGCTGGATCTTGCCAAGATCGGCTGCCATCCGATCGCCCGTCGGCGGGGTCGGCGGCGGGTCGTCGGGGTTCTCGTCGTTCAGCCGCCAGCCAAGGTTCAGCGCCTCGCCGATCGTGATGAGCTTCTGGACGCGGAGGTTGGCGAACGCCGGGTCGGTGAGCGTCGTGAGGCTGGCCATCGTGCCGCCGGAGTGGGCGATGATCACGACGTCGCGGCAGCCGTAGGCCCGGAGCGCCTTGATCGTCATCAGGAGGCGGTGGCGGACGTTCGCGCTCTGCCCGGCGTCGAGGAGCAGCGTCCGGGCGCCGCCGAACCAGTCGGTCAGGAAGCTCGCCGCGAGTCGCAGGACGACGGCGTCCCGGAGCGGCCCGAACGGAATGATCTTCGCGATGCCGAGCAGCAGGAAGAACAGCAGCAGCACGAACGAGGTGATGACCGACACGATCGGCTGGAGGCTGATCCGGCCGATGATCGCGCCCAGCCCGGCTCCCAGGGAGTTCTCCTGGATGCCCTGGACGATCCGTCCGACGCCGCCTTGCTCGCCAAGCCAGCTGATCATCGTCGGCAGCGTGGGCGCCCTGACTTCCGACGCCCACCACGCCTCGGTGAATACCCACGTTCGCTCGCGGCCACGGGGATCGCCTTGCGCGACGCCGTTGAGCCGCGGCACGCGCACCTGGAGGACGGGGAACGTCTCGCCCGAGAAGTCGATGTTCGACTTGGCGACCGGGTCCGTCACGTTGCGCGCCGACGCCGGCGGCACGTCCAGCCGCCTGTCGCCCTCCGGTGCATCGCGGAGGGCCTCGATGATCGGCCGCGTCCAGTCGAGCAGCGTCTGGCCTGCGAGCTGCGGGCCGATCCCGTGGATCATGACGATCCCGACCCGATCGGACCGCCAGGTCAGGTAGCGCTTCTTCCGGGGCTTCTTCGCGATCTCCGCCTTGCAGGCCGCTTCGTACGCCTCATCGGAGTAAGACGGAACGGCCTTGATGGGGCGAGGGCTGTCGGTGTCGGAAGTCGCGGACGGCGGTGGTGGCGGCGCCTGGCCACGGACCGCGGCGCCCAGCACCGCCCCGATCGGCGGGGCCGCGGTTGGCCCGCGCGGTGCCCGGATCGGCATCTGCCACGGCCGGTTGGCCTCGCCTGGCGGGATCGGTTCCGGGAACTGCTCGCGCTCACCCGGCCACAGCTCGCCGCTCGTGATCTCCTGGTCGAGCTCGGCTTCCAACGCGACCTGGAGCGCGCGGTCGATGCCCGAATCCTGGAGGCCGCTTCCACTGACGGTCATTGGGCGTCATCGTGCAAGCGGCCGTCTCGGCGCCGTCTCGCTGGGTTC
>DASUFO010000029.1:0-26829 GCA_036274475.1 Candidatus Limnocylindrales bacterium | reverse complement strand
CCCCCGGGTGAGCACGCCGCCCGTCGGGTTCGCGGGCGAGTTGATGATCAGCAGCCGCGTCCGCGGCGTGACCAGCGACGCGAGCTCGTCGACGTCCAGCCGGAAGTCATGCTCCATCCGGATCGGGATCGGGATCGGGTTCGCGCCGACAAAGCGGGTGAGCGACTCGTAGATCGGATAGCCCGGATCCGGCACGAGGACGTCGTCGCCCGGGTCGACCAGCCCCAGGATCGCGTAGAGCATCACGCCCTTGCCGCCGACCGTAACGAAGACGCGATCCGGCGTCACCGGGAAGCCCTTGCGGGCCGTGGCGTCGTCGGCGATCGCCTCGCGTAACGCGGGGATCCCGGCGAACGGCGCGTAGTGCGTCTCGCCGGCATCGAGCGCCTGCTTCGCGGCCTCGCGGACGTTCTCGGGCGTATCGAAATCGGGCTCGCCGATCTGGAGGAAGATGACGTCGCGGCCCTGCGCCTGGAGCGCCCGGGCGCGGGCGGTGACCTCGAACGCGGTCTCGGTCCCGATGGACTGCATCCGTGATGCCTGGCGCACGGCTCGCCTCCTCCGCGTGAGCCGGGCGGCGGGCATCGGCAGGTCCGCTCGGCGGGCCGTCAGCGTAGCGGGTTCACGCCCGAATGCAGCACCGAGTTGCGGCGGCGGGGCGTATCAGCCCTGCATCAGGGATGCGCCGCGGCCCACGTCCCATGCTCGCGGTCCGAGCGCAGCGCGACGCCGGGCCCGCGCCATTGCCGCATTGGCTCATCCCGCGATCAGCGGTGCCGGCGGCGCTCGGAGTTCGAGCAATCCCAAGCGGACCCGTGATGGCTGTGTCGCGTGCGCTCGCCTGGCGAGCAACCAGGCCCGTGGTTCCCGGTGCCAGCGCTACGGAAGCAGCTGGCGGAGCGCGAACAGGACGTTCGCCGGCCGCTCGGCGAGGCGCCGCATGTACCACGGATACCAGGCCTCGCCGTACGCGATCAGGTCCCGGACGCGGTAGCCCTCCTTCGCCAGGCGGCGCTGCTCGCCGGACCGAATGCCGTACAACATCTCGACCTCGAACGCCCGCCTGTCGAGCCCGAGCGCGGCCGCGTGCTCCGCGATCTGCTCGATGAGCCGCACGTCGTGCGTCCCCAGCCCGATCGTGACCGCGTGCCCGGCTCGGATGCCCTCCAGCATCGCGACCGCCAGCGCGACGTAGTTCGCGTCGACTTCAGGCCGCTTCTGGTAGGCGATGCTCGCGGGCTCCGCATAGGCGCCCTTCACGAGCCGGATCGCGGGGTTCGAAGGGATGAGCGCCTGGATGTCGGCTGCGGTCCGGTGGAGGTACGCCTGGAGGCACAGGCCGGTGTTCGGGCGGCTCGCGTGCAGGCGCCGGTACAGGTCCAGCGTCCCCTCGACGTAGTCGCTGCCCTCCATGTCGACCCAGAGCGTCCGACCGTGCGCCGCGGCGCGCTCCGCGAGCCGTTCGCAATGAGCCAGTGCGCGCTCGCGATCGAGGTCGTAGCCGAGCTGCGTGAGCTTCACCGAGACCTCGCCGTCGAGCCCGCGCTCGGCGATCGTGTCGAGCAGCCCCAGGTAGTGCTCGGCGACGGCGTCGGCTTCCTCGACCTTCGTGACGTTCTCGCCGAGCCGGGTGAACATCACCGCGATCCCGTCGGCTTCGAAGCCGCGGGCGGCCGCGAGCGCCGCGTCGACGTCCTCGCCCGGCATGAACCGCCGGACTGCCCGCTTCGCGAACCGGAGCTTCGGAAGCCGCTCGCGGAGCCACTGGTTGCGGGCCATCCAGAGGAGGATCGATCGCATCGTCGGCCGAGAATATCGCGGAGCCACGTTCTCCTGCCCGGCCGCTCCGCGGGGCCCCGGCGACGGCTCCGTTAGAATCGACCCGATGTCCCGGTTCTTCGACCTCGACGCCGCCAACGAGACGATCCCCGAGCTTCGGACGATCCTCGAGACGCTCCGCGACGAGCGCCAGCAGCTCATCTCGCTGCGGGACGAGTTCGCGCGCCAGGCGGCGCTCGAGACGACGCCCGGTGGCGGAAGCTCGGACGACAGCGCGGCGACCCGGGCCCGCGCAGGGGCCGCCCAGCGCAAGCGGCTCCGGCTGCGGATGCAGGGCGTGATCGACCAGATGCAGGCCGGCGTCGCGCGGATCGACGAGCTCGGCGTCACGCTTCGCGAGATCGAGACCGGGCTGATCGACTTTCCCGCGCTCGTCAACGGCCGCCAGGTGTGGCTGTGCTGGCGGCTCGGCGAAGGCGACGTCGAGTGGTGGCACGAGCTGAGCGACGGCTTCGGCGGGCGTCGCCCGCTCATCGAGCTGGGCTGATGGTCGAGGGCGCCGCGCCCGGGACCGTCCTGCAACGAGGCCGGGCCAAGGCCTATCGGCCGATGCCTCCGGGGGACCGCGCGACCGCATTCGGGGCGGGCCTTGCGGCCTACGAGCGCGGCGACTTCTTCCTCGCCCACGAGCTCCTCGAGCCCGCCTGGATGGGCACGGACGAACTCGGCGAGCGGGAGCTCTACCAGGGCGTGATCAAGCTCGCCGCGGCGTTCGTCCACGGCGTCCGCGGCAACCCGCCGGGGATTGCCCGGAACCTCGAGGGCTCGCGGATGCTGCTCGGCGGCGCGCGCGAGGCGGGCGTCGACCGCGGGCTCGATCTCGACGACCTCATCGCCTCGATCGACGACCGACTCGAGCGGCTGGCTGCCGGCGAGACGGCGATCGAGCCGCCGCGCATCAGCAGGAGGACCAGCACATGACGCAGCAGCCGGGCGGGATTCCCGCGATCGACGTCGCCGACGCCTCGGCCCAGCTGGAGGCCGCCGACCCGTCCGGCCCGCTCCTCATCGACGTCCGCGAGAAGGACGAGTACCGGACGGTGCGGGCAAACGGCGCGGTCCTGGTCCCGATGTCGGAGTTCCAGGACCGGGCTGCGGAGCTGCCGAAGGACCGCCCGATCTACGTGATCTGCGCGAGCGGCAACCGCTCGGCGGCCGTCACCGGCTTCCTGCTCCGAAGCGGCTGGACGGACGTGACGAACGTCACCGGCGGCACCGGCGAGTGGGAGCGACGGGGACTGCCCGTGAACCGCGGCGAGCCGGCGCCGGGCGAGGGCGAGCTGTAGCGCCGGCCGGGCGCGGCCGGGCGCGGCCGGGTGCGGCGGGCGGCCGCTCCCCTTCGTGCCCGCCGACGACCGCAGCGCGTCGCTGACGGCGACAATGTCGCTCTCACCGGACACGATCGAGACGAATGAGCGTCTGCCCACGGCTCATCGAGGCCGATTTGGCGCGCTCAGCCCGGGGCGCGCGCTGGTTCATCCGCGCCGCGTCAGCTGACAGCGACAATGTCCACCCACCGCGACAGGGCCCCGGACAGGGCGCCGGTGATCGCTCGCGGCGATCGGGATCCCGGTTCGAGGCCATCGGAGCGGGCGCGAAGCGCCCGTAGCGTGGTTCGACCACGGAATTGATCGCTCCCGGTGATCGGCGCCACGTGGCGCTCGGCCAGGGGCGAGCGCCCAAGGGCGAGCGCCCAGGGGCGAGCGCCCAGGGCCCAGCGCCGGCGGCTAGCGCCGCGTCCGCCGGTTGCGCAGCCAGTCGCGGGCCGCGGCGACCTTCTCCTTGTGGGCGAACGCCCAGCCGACGAACAGCAGGATCACGAAGTTCGCGATGCCCACGGTGTTCGCCATCAGGTAGCCCAGCTGCTGGCCGATCTCGCCGTCGATCTTCATCGCCGGGATCGTCGCGCCGACGAGGCCCAGCTGGAAGAACGGCGCCTGCGGAGCGAGATTCGCCCGAGCCGCGCCGGCGACGACACCGCTCGGCGTCGTCCCGCCGATCAGGACCGCATCCGGCCCCAGCGTGATCGGCGCGGCGCCCTCGACACCGCCGATCGAGTCGGGCAGGTCGCTCTGGGCGAGGTGCTTCCACTCCAGGATGTTGCCGGCGCCGTCGGGGACCGCCCAGTACATCTCGGTCTGCTGAGTGGATCCGTCGTTGCCGCCCACGACGTAGAGCGCGCCGCTCGCCGCGAAACCCGAGGCGTTCGTCCTCGGTTCGGGCAGATCCGTGCCTCCGCCGGCGACGCCGAACCGGACGAGACTCGTCAGGTCCGTGCCGGTCCCGAACTCGCCACGCTGGACCGTCTTTGTCGGGCCGTCGGGCGACGTGCCGCCGTACACCCAGACGTAGTCGCCGACGCTCACGGCGTTGTGGAACATCACCGCCTGGTAGAGATCGGCCTGCCGAATCCACGGCCCGAGCTTGCCCGACCGCTCGTACCGCGTCTTCCAGACCTCCTTGATCGGGGTCGTGCCGTCCTGGGTCCCACCGACGATGAACAGGCCGTCGGGCGCCGGCACGAGGACTGCACCCGCGAACGGGTGGGGCAGCTCGAGGTTCGGCAGCTCGGCCTCCTCGGCGGTCTGCCACTCACCCAGCTCGCCTGACTGGCCGCTCGGCGTCAGGAGGTACACGGTCGATGTCGGGCCATCGGGCCCGAAGCCGCCGGCGAGGAAGATGCTGCCGCCCGAGAACGCGACCGCGGCGTCGGACCGCGCCTCGGGCAGCGTCGGCCCGGCGCCCCAGACGTCGAAGTTGCCCGGGCCCGATGTCGTCGAGACGAACGTGGTGTCGACGGGCGTCGAGCCGTCACTGCCGCCGATGTACAGCAGCCTGGTGCCGGCCTGGGCGACCGCCCCGTCGGTCCGCGGCTGGGGCAGCGAGATCTCCGACGGCGCACCTTCCCACGGGATCGCCGAACCGACCGGCGGCGGGCACGGCAGGCTCTCGTTCTCGGGCGGACAGAAGTTGATGGGGCTCCACGCGAGGATCCCGATGTCGATCGTGCGGTTGACCATGAAGTAGTAGGCGCGATCGGGGATGTAGCCGAGCAGGAAGATGATGACGACGAACCAGAAGACGGCCTTGACCGCGGCCCAGCCCCAGCCGGAGGCGTCGAGCAGGCCGAAGAGGGCCCGGTTCCGCGTCGTTGCTCGTCCTGCTGGAAGCGCCTGCTGCGCCATCGTCCTCCTGTCGACCCGGGACCGGTGGTCCGGGTGTCATCTCCTACTTGGCGGTCAACGTCCCCGTCATCGTCGTCGGGTGGACGACGCACAGGAATGGGTACTCGCCGGCCTTGAGCGCCGGCACGGAGTACTGGCGGGTCTCCGGGCCCTGGAAGAACGACGTGTCGCCCATCGCCACGTCCGTTCCGTCAGGGTTCTTGAGCACGATGTTGTGCTGGACCGGGTCCTCGTTGTCGAACTCGAGCGTGAACGCGGTGTCGGCGGCGACCTCGAGCTCGGTCGGGTCGAAGCCGGCGGTCGCCGCACCGACGGGCGCCGCGACCGTCACGACCGGAGCGTCCGGATCGATCGACGAGCCCGGTTCCTGGCTCCCGCCGCCACCGCCGCCGCCACCGGCGAGCGCGTCGAGATAGCAGTCCGGGAAGGGCGTTGCGCCGGGTGCCGGCGCGTAGTTCGGGTCGCGCCAGCCGGTGAACGTCTTCTCCTCACCGGTCTCCGGGTCGATCACGGGCTCGTTCAGGGACGGATCCTTGACGACGTACGTCCGGTCGTTCGTCGCCCGGAGGAACGCGATGAGCTCGTCGATCTGGCGGTAGTTCAGGGGGCCTGGCGGGTTGCCGAGGTTTGACCAGACCGGCATCTGCGACTGCGGGTTGCCGCAGACATATCGTCCACCGGCCTGGAACACGTTGCGCAGGTACTGCTCGTTGAGATGGGCGAACAACTTCTCCTGGCTGTTCAGGATCGGTCCGATATAGCCGTTCTCCGCGGCTGCCGGGTCCTCCGTGCCCAGCCCGCTGGGGGCATGGCACCGGGCGCAGTTGGCCTGGTAGATGTTGTAGCCCCGCTCGACGTCGACCACCTGCTGGCGGTCGATTTCCTGCTGGAGCCGCGGCACGGACAGCCCGAGCGGAAAGCCGAGCTCGTAGAACCAGTAGAGGATCACGAACAGCGCGACGACGACGACCGCGAGGAACCCGACCCAGCGGGCACTCGAGGACTGGCGAACGATCCCGGCGCTTCGCTCCGGCGTGAGGCCATCCGTCGCCTTGATCGGCGGCGCGGCGGTGAAGCGCTCGGCGACGAGCTGCTCCGGCGGCCGCGTCGCCGGCAGCCGCTGCTCCTCGGGGGCGGGCTGGAGCTCGTCGCTCATCGGGCTGCCCGCGCGCGAGCGTTCGTGGTCCGCACCGCCATCAAATACAGCCCGTCGGCGTTCGCGGCGGGATGATCCCCGGCTGGCCCAGCGCGATCGGCAGCGGACCGAGCGTGATCTTGCCGGTGTCGAGCGTCAGCACGCCGTCGCCGTCGACCGATTCCGAGAAGCGATCCATGCTCCGGGCGGCAGGTCCGAACTGGGCGCCGGCGGCCTTGATGCCGAGGCGGTCGTAGCGCGACCCGTGGCAGGGGCACTCCATCCAGAAGTTCTTGATGCACGGGTTCGGCTTGCAGCCCAGGTGCGGGCAGCGCTGATAGAGCGACCGGACGTTCAGCGCGGTGCCGTCGCCCGAGGTGTCCTCGCCCGGGACGAACTGCTGGCGCCCGGTGTCCATCAGGACCACGTAGGCTCGGGCCTCCGGAAAGTAGGCCGGGAACCCGTCGGCGATCGGCAGCGACGAGTTCAGCAGCTTGATCTCGTCGAGCGTCCCGATTCGGACCTTGCCACCGAACCCGCCCGACAGGTTCGGCCAGATGAACCCGATCGTGCCGGCCGTCACCTCGAGTAGCCAGACCGCCATCGCGCCGCCGATCGAGTAGCGCAGCAGCTGCCGTCGCGAGATGCCCTTGACCTGGTGGCGGCGCAGCGACTTGATCGCCTCGCCGGACAGCGCCTGCGGCCGGTCGACGGGCTCGACGTGATAGTTGCTCATGCGGCGGTCAGGTCCCTCGTCACAGCGCGAAGTGAAGGCCGCTCGAGCTGTTCTCGAACCACGGCAGATACGGGATGACGAAACTGTAGCCCGGGCCGCGGAAGAAGATCCCGACGAACGTCAGGATCAGCCCCAGCGCGCAGAACAGCGTGAACAGCACGACCGCGGTCTTGCGCTCCGACGGCCGGTTCACGTTGAGCGCCCCGCGGTCGACGTACGGGATCAGCGCCGCGCCGACGAGCACCAGGAGCGGCGTCAGGACGCCGGCGACCGTCGGGTGGAAGTACGCGAGCAGCTCCTGGAGGCCCAGGAAGTACCACGGCGCCTTGGCCACGGCGGGCGTGACGTTGCCGTTCGCGAGCTCCTCGAGCGGGGCGTTGATGAACAAGCCCATGAGGAGCAGGAAGATGCTCATCAAGCCGGCGGCGAGGAACTCGATCGTGAGCAGATGCGGCCAGGTCATGACCGTGTCGTCGGGTTCCTTCTGGACCCGGACGACGGCATCCTGCTTGACGAGTGCGAGCAGCCGGTACGGTCGTGCCGACATCGGCACGCGCTGCTTGTCGATCTCCGTGCGCCGGGTCGGGTCGACCGGCAGGACGACCCGGGACTCGGTTTTGGTCTTCTCGTCCGTCATCGGGACCTCGGGCCAATGGCGTCGCGGAGCTCCGCCTTGGACTTCGGTGAGCGGGCGGCAGCTCGCAGGCTGAAACGGGTTCGGCTAGAGGGGTCCACTGATCCCTCCATCCTTTCGGATTCGCCAGAAGTGGACGGCGAGGAAGATCGCGGCGACCAGCGGGAACACCATGATGTGGAGCACGTAGAACCGCAGCAGCGTGTTCTGGCCGACCTCGAGGCCGCCGAGCAGCAGCCGGTTGATCGGCGTGTTCAGCAGCGGCGCGTAGCCGCCCATGTTCGTGCCGATCGTGATCGCCCAGTACGCGATCTGGTCCCACGGCAGCAGGTAGCCCGTGAACGACAGCATGATCGTGAGGAACAGCAGCACCACGCCGACGACCCAGTTGAACTCGCGCGGCGGCTTGTACGCCCCGTGGTAGAAGACCCGCATCATGTGGAGGAACACGAAGAACACCATCAGGTGGGCGGCCCACCGATGGACGTTCCGAGTGATCAACCCAAACGTGACCTCGGACTGGATCTCGAGGATGTTCGTGTACGCGAGCACTGCGGACGGGACGTAGAAGAACATCAGGTAGACGCCGGTCACGGTCAGCACGAGGAACAGGAAGAACGAGAGCCCGCCGAGGCAGAACGTGTAGGCGAACTTCACCGCGTGCTGGCGGACGCGGACGGGGTGGATGTGCAGGAAGACGTTGTTCATGACCGCGTACGCCCGCGACCGCTCGTCGTTGGGGTACGGCTGGCGGAAGATCGAGCGCCAGACGGGGCTTCGGCGGACGGCGTGATCCACCCGCTCCAGGAAACTCACCTGGCTCCTCCTGCGACGCCGGGCTTCCCGGCCAGCTGCGCGTCACGGTACGACTCCTTGTAGAGCCGACCGTCGGTCGAGATCTCCTGCAGCTCGAACCGTTCCATCGTAATGGCGTCGAACGGGCACCGCTTGACGCACAACGCGCAGCGGATGCAACGCTCCTCATCGAGGATCATCGCGCCGCCCTGCTCCCAGCCGTAGGCCTCCTCGATCTCGGGCAGGAGCCCTTCGGTCTTGAGCTGGTTGACGTCGACCATGTGGATGACGCCTTCGGGGCAGACGTCGGCGCACGCGCCGCAAAGCACACAGCGGAAGGGGTCGAACCAGATGTTGTAGTTGCACATCAGGCAGCGCGTCGATTCGGCGACGGCACCCGTCGCGTCGTAGCCGAGCTCGACCGGCGTATTGAAGTTGACCTCCGGGTCCGTCGAGGGCATCCGGGCGGTGACCGGAACCATCGGGATGTGCTCGCGGGGCAGGACGTCGTAGAACTCCGGCATGTCGTGGCGCCACGAGCTCGTGATCTTCACGTTCGGGGTCACGACGACGTCCGTCCGGCCGGCAAGGTAGCGATCGATCGCGTAGGCGCACTTCTTGCCGTGGCCGGCCGCTTCGATCAGCGTCGTCGGGCCCGTGACGAAGTCGCCGCAGGCGAACACGCCGCGGACGTTCGTGGCGTACGTCGCCGGGTCGACCCGGACCCGGCCGCGGCCGATCTCGAAGTTTGCCTCGACCGGCAGGAACGTGAGGTCGGCCGCCTGCGAGACCGCCGGGATGACGACGTCGGCCTTGATGACGAACTCCGAGCCCTCGATCGGGATCGGCGAGCGGCGACCCGAGGCGTCCGGCTCACCGAGGCGGTTGCGGATGAACTTCACGCCCGTCACGTGACCGTCCTCGCCGAGGACCTCGACCGGGCTGGCGAGGAACTCCATCCGGACGCCCTCGCGCTCCGTCTCGCCGAGCTCCTCCTCGTCGACGACCAGCTCGCTCCGCGTCCGGCGGTAGACGATCGCGACGTTGTCGGCGCCGTGCCGGAGCGACGTCCGCGAGCAGTCCATCGCGGTGTAGCCACCGCCGATGACGACCACGTCCTTGCCGACGTACAGCTCCTGGCCGAGGTTGGCCTTCTTCATGAAGTCGACGCCGTAGTCGACGCCCTCGAGGTCGGCGCCCGGGACGTCGAGCGCGACGGCATCCATGGCGCCTGCGGTGATCGCGATCGCGTCGTACTCGGCCTGGAGCTCCTCGAACGGGATGTCCTTGCCGATCGTCGTGTTGAACACGAAGTCGACGCCGAGCCGCTCGACGAGCCGGACGTCCATCTCGATCGCCTCGCGCGGCAGCCGGAACGCCGGGACGCCGATCAGCATCGTGCCGCCGCCGTATGGCAGGGAGTCGAAAACCGTGACCTGGACGCCCTTCATCGCGAGCTCGCGGGCCACCGAGATGCCGGCCGGTCCCGCGCCAACGACCGCGACGCGTTCGCCCCGCGGCGTGATCTGGGGCATGACGTCCGGGATGCCGGATGCCTCGTGCCACTCCACAAGGAACCGCTTCATCGCCCGGATCGCGAGGGGCCGGTCGATATCGCCGCGGCGGCACGCTCGCTCGCACGGCGCGGAGCACACGTACGAGCACATCGCCGCGACGGGATTCGGCTCGCGCGAGAGCAGGTAGCCCTCCTCGAACCGACCTTCGGCGGCGAGGTTGAGGTAGCCGCGGCAGTTCGTGCCCACCGGGCACGCCTCCTGGCACTCGATGTTGCACTGGAGCCAGGAAGCGTCGACGGGCTGGACCAGGAACTCCTGGTTCGGATCGATCGCCAAGGTCGAGGACGTGCCTTTCTGTGCGTTCGCTCCCGGGGTCTGGGCACGCTCCGGAGAGGCCGTGGCCAGCGCCTCAAATCTACCATCCGGGTCGTGAGCGCTGCAAAGGAAGGGGCCCGGTGACGACCGCGGCCGCCGCAGCTGCCGCGGAAGGCGTTCTCGCGCCGATTTGACCTGCGTCTGACTCGCAGCTACGCTGCCGCGAAAGGTCGTCCCGTCAGGTGCCGGCAGTCGAACCGGCCGAGGAGGACTCCGGAGCGTGTCCGCGAGCGAGTTCGCCTTTCTGGCGCTCGGGCTGGTGCTCGGCGCGGCGTCCGGGGCCGCGCTGGTCGAAGTCCTCAGGTCCAGGCCCCCAACTCGTCGCGAAGTCCGCGTCACGGTCGCTCCGAATTCGATCCCGCGCCGGGCGTCCACGCTCACCGACACCGATCCCGTCGATCGCGGACCGGCTCGCGGCGGTCCCGCAGACCGGCGCTGGGTCGACCGCGACATGCCGCCCGCCGACGCCGCGGAGACCACGTACGTCACGTCGCCGGTCCCGCCCGATCTCCCGCCGATCGACGCGACGCCGGCGCGCGTCCCGGTCGCGGTGGGCCCGCCCGCCGCCGAACCCCGGGATCGAACGCCCGTTCCTTCCGGCCCGTCGATGTCGCCCTTTCGAATCAGCGCCGCCGGGGGCGCCGCGGGAGCCGCGATCGCGTTGAGCGGGTCGCGCTCGCCGATCGGCATCTCGATCGCTCGCGAGCCTGATCCGATGGTCGCTGCGCTGCGCGCAACCGCCGCGTCGACCGCGGTGGCGGCGATGCGGCGCGGCGGACGAAAGGCCGCTGGCGGGGACTCGCCTACCGACGAGCGCGGCCGAGCAGGCGTCGCAGTGGCCGCCGCCAAGACGAAGTCCGGGCCGGCGGCCGACGGCGCTGGTGGTGCGGTCGACGCGTCGGCGACCGCGCCGGATGATCCGGGCTCGGGAGGCGGGGCGCCCGATGACACGTGTGCCGAGCAGCGGCGTGTCGCCGACGAGCGGTGCGAGATCGCGACCCGCGCCCGGGAAGGCGCCGCCGCCGCGGCCGAGACGTTGCGGGCCAGCCAGCGGACGTACGACGACCTCATCAACCGCAGCGAGATCGAGGCGGCCGCGGCCGACCCGCGCGCGGTCCGCGAGGCGAAGGAGGCCGCTCAGCGGACGTTCCGCCACGCCCGCTCGATGGGCCGGACACACGACGACGTCGAAGCCGCCGCACGCGACTGGCTCACCGAGATCAACCGGATCAACCTCGCTACCCGCGAGTCGACGGCAGCAGCCGAGCGAAACCGGAAGGCGGCCGCCGAGATTGCGCCGTCGCTGGAGCGTCTTGCGGTCGAGGCTGACGCCGCGCGCATCTCGGCCGAGGTCGCGGAGGAGGCCTGCGTCGCCGCGCGCGAGGCCGTCGCCGCGTGCCAGGAAGCCGCGGCGCTCGCCGCGGCCGGTGGAACCGCGACGGCGGCAGGGGAAACTGCCACCGCGGTGGAGGACGAAGACGCGCTCGCCACGCCGATGGGCTCGCGGGCTGGCGAGGATGCCGCGATCATCCGCCTGCTCCGCGGCGACCGCGACGTGATGAGCCGACTCGTCGCCCGCCTCGGTGGCGACGACGAGGAATCGCGCCGGCACTGGCAGGTCGTTCTCGGCGACTTCGTCGAGGCGCTCGTGGGCCGGGCCATCGAAGCCTCGGCGTTCGACTTCCCGGAGACCGGCTCGTTCTGGAGCATGTTCACGCGCTCGCAGGCACGCGACATTGCCGGGGCGCTCGCGTCGCTCGGGTATCGCCATGACGGATTCGGCGGCTGGGCCGAAGATCGAGTCCCGTCCCAGCGCGACCTGTCGCTGGCGGTCGGCTATGCCGGCCTCGATCCGATGCGTATTCGCGTGTGGCCGTCCGAGCGGGAGATGACCGACATCCTTCGAAACGTGACCGTCGCCGCCGACGAGTACGTGTGGGAGGCGGCCGGCGGGCTCACGCTCGGCGAGATGATCTCGCTTCTGGGTCGCCGGGCTGATGCCCTGACCGAGCTCTGGAACGAGTGGGGCACGATCCGCCCGATGCTGCTCTCGGCCGAGTAACAGGCCGCGGCGCCGCGCCCCCGGCCGTGCCGTAGCATCCACTCGTGCCGCTGCTGGAGCGCGACGGCGTCCTGCGTCAGCTCTCGGGGCTGCTGACCACGGCGCGGCACGGGCATGGCCGGCTCGTCCTGGTCCTGGGCGAGGCCGGGATCGGCAAGACGTCACTCGTCGAGGCGTTCTGCTCGTCGGCGCCACGCCCCGTTCGGATCTTGTGGGGAACGTGCGACCCGCTCGTGCCGCCGCGCCCCTTCACGCCGATCGTGGACGTTGCCGCGCAGGTCGGCGGCGATCTTCGTCAGGCGCTGGCGGCCGGTGATCGGGATCCCGTTCTCGATGCGTTCATCGGGCTGCTCCGACGGCCGGACGCGCCGCCGGCCGTGGTCGTGCTCGACGACCTCCACTGGGCCGACGACGCCACGCTCGACCTCCTTCGCGTCCTTGGGCGACGCGTCGCGCGGATGCCGGTGATCGTCATCGGCACGTATCGCGACCACGACGTGGGCACGGATCACCCGCTGCGACTTGCGCTGGGCGAGATCCCGGCGGCATCAATGACCAGCGTCCGGCTCGCCCCCCTCTCGGTCGAGGCCGTGGGCCGTCTCGCGGGCGAACGCCCCGAGCAGGCGATCGCGTTGCACCAGGCGACAGGCGGCAACCCGTTTTTCGTGACCGAGGTCATCGCCGGCGGCGAAGAGACGGTGCCAACGACCGTCCGAGATGCCGTCCTGACCCGGTTGTCGCGCCTCTCGGCTGAAGCCCAGGCGACCGCCCGAGCGGCGTCCGTCCTTGGACCGGGGTGCGAGGTCCCGGTCCTGCTCGATGTGGCCGGTGTCGAGCGCGAAGCGCTCGACACCTGTGTCGGGCACGCCGTCCTCGAGATCACGGACGGACGCGTCTCCTACCGCCACGAGCTCGCCCGACGAGCCGTCCTGGATGCCCTCCCCGCGCCCGCCCAATCCGAGCTGCATCGCCGGGCTCTCGCCGTCCTGCGACAACCGGTCCCGATCGACTGGGCGCGCCTGGCTCGCCACGCGATCGCCGCCGGCGACACCGACGCCGTCCTCGAGCTCGCGCCGGAAGCTGCCCGCCAGGCCGCCCGGCTGGGTGCCCACCGCGAGGCCGCGGCGTTCTTCGATGCCGCTCTCGCCGTGGCGGGTCGGCTGCCGATCGCCGACCGGGCCGAGCTCCTCGAGCAATGCGCCCGCGAGTGCAGCCTCATCGACGAGATCCCGCGGGCACTCGATTGCCAGCATCAGGCGCTCGGGGCGTGGCGGGAGCTCGGAGACGACATTCACGAGGGAACCTGCCTGACCGAGCTGTCGCTCCTGATCTGGTTGTCGGGTGATGCCGCTGGATCGTCGACCGCCGCGCGCGCCGCGGTCGACATCCTCTTGGCCGCCGCGCCCGGAACCGTCGAGCTCGCGCGTGCCTGGGCGATCCTCGGCCAACGCTTGATGGTCAGCGGCGACGACGAAGGCGCGACGAGCGTCGCGACGTCGGGCGCGATCGAGCTCGCCGAACGCCTCGGCCAGGAGCGAATCGAGATTCACGCCCGCACGACGGCCGCCGTGATCCGCCTCTACGCCGGGGATGAAGACGCTCGGCCGATGCTCGAGGACGCGGCCAGGCGGGCGCAGAGCGCGGGATTCGCCGAGGACGCGGCGAGGGCCCTGATCAACCTCGTGGAGATCGCTCGTGACTTTCGCCAACTCCAGCGGGCGGACAGCTACCTGTCGGAGGCAGCCGAGTACCTCGACCAGCACGAGCTGACGCTCTATGACCACCTCCTCCGGAGCCGTGTGGCCGGTCTGGAGCTCGACACCGGGCGGTGGGATGCCGCGGCCGAACACGCGGGGTTCCTTGTCGACCTGGGGAACACCGCGAACCGAATCCGAGTCCGTGCGCTGACGATCCTCGGCCTGATTGCCGCACGGCGCGCCCAGGGCGGTGCCGCGGCAATGCTCGACGAGGCGCTCGCGACCACGGACGACGACGTCCAGGAGATGCTCGAGCTCAGGCAGGCGCGAGCGGAGGCGGCATGGCTCGCCGGCAACGACGAGCTCGCACGGCAGGAAGCGGCGGCAGGGCTCGCGCTCGGCCCCAGGGAACTGCAGCCGTGGTGGTGGTCCAGCCTCGCGTTCTGGGGCTGGCGCGCCGGATCAAGCGGGCCGCTGCCGGATCGCGATGAGAGGCCGTACTGGCTTCATGTGACGGGGCGCCACGCAGAGGCTGCCGCGGCCTGGGAGACGATCGGTGCGCCCTACGAGCGCGCATTGGCGCTCGCGGACAGCGACGACGAGGGGGCGCTGCGGGAGGCGCTCCGCGTCTTCAACGAGCTGGGAGCGACCGCGATGACCCGCCGAACCACGGAGCGGCTTCAGGCGCTGGGCGCGGTCAGGATCGCACGCGGACCCAGGCCCGCGACCCGCGCGAACCCGGCGGGCCTCACCGCGCGCCAGGTCGAGATCCTTCGGCTCGTCGCCGAGGGGCTCGGCAATGCGGAGATCGCCGAACGGCTCGTGATCTCGCCGAAGACGGTCGACCATCACGTATCGGCGATCCTCGGCAAGCTGGGAGTCGCGAATCGCGCGGCGGCCGCGGCCGCGGCGCGACAACTGGGGCTCAGCGGCGAACCACAAGATGGGGAGGCGGTTGCCGCAAGATAGGGATAGGGCCGGCGACCTGGCGACCTACGGTCGGACCGAAAGGAGGTCGCGCATGAAGCGTCGGCTCGTGTTCCTGGGAGTCCTGTTCGGCTCGGCGGTTCTCGGAGCTGGTCCGGTGTCGGCCGGAGGGGCCTGGATGGATCGGATCGAGAACGTCGAAACGGTCCTTGCCGTCAAGATGGACGACGATTTCCCACTGGCCTCGCTGATGCGGGCCGACTGCAGTGTCGTCCAGTTCGTCCGCAGGCCCGATGGCTCGGGCGTCGAGACGCTCCGCTGTCACCTGTCGGCCGCGCCGGTGATGATCCCGGAGTTTCAGGGCCAGCCCCCGTCGACGGCGTTCAGCAACGGCGGCGGATCGTGCCTCTGGACGTCGGACTACTGGTTCGCCCGCGACGAATCGATCGTCATGGCGTCGAGCTTCCACTATGTCGTGACGCCGACGGGAAGGATCAACGTCACCGCGTATTACCCGGCTACGCCGCTGAACTGCGAATAGCGACCGCTAGGTCGACGCCTCGGTCGGGCCTTCCTCAGCGTCCTCGTCGATCACGACGACCCGGAATTCGTCGGCGGCGTCGACGCCGATCGGCGCGCCGTTCTCCTTCGCCCAGGCCCGCATCCGCTCATCGAGCTTCTCGGGCTCGTGGATCTGGGAGGCGTGCGCTCGGAGGGCGTCGACCTTTCGGCCGATCGTCGGCGTGACGTCCACCCAGGCGGTCGGCTCGTTCGGCCAGAAGAGGTACAGGCGGCGGACCTTGTGTGCCGCCAGACCCGACCTGGCGAGCCACGGAAACGCCATCGGGTTGCGAGCGGCCGGGTAGACGGCGTCGGTGGCGGCCATGCCCGCCGCGCGGTGATCGGTGTGGTTGACGCCGCCGTCCTTGTAGAAGAGGACCTCGGGATCCGACGCGAGGACGGCATCGGGTCGAAACGTCCGGATCTCGCTGACGAGCAGCTCGCGCAGCGCGAGGTCGTTGGCGAGGGCGCCATCGGGCTGATGGAGGTACGTGACGCCCTCGTAGCCGACGATCGTCGCCGCGATGTCCTGCTCCGCCTCGCGCTCTGCGGCGAGGTCCATCGGGTCGCGATCGGGATCCTCGCCGCCGGCGTCGCCGCTCGTGCAGCAGACGAGCCAACCGGTCGAGCCCTCGTCGATCCAGCGAGCCGCTGTGGCGGCCGGGCCGAAGTCGGCGTCGTCCGGGTGGGCGACGATGACCATGAACCGGTCCGGGCGCCAGGTGTGGGGGGATTCGCCCACGTAACTAGAGATTCGCCATGGTTACGACACGTTTCACATCGTGGAACTTCGGGTCCACGTGCTGAATCGCGGTTGCAGTCGGGTATCGCGGGTCTATAGTGTCGGTCGAGGCTTCGCTCGTCTCCCCCCACGAGCGAAGTCTCGTTGCGTTCTTGCGGTCAGCGGCTGTTGCGCCTGAACGACGCTGCGTGCGTTGGGCCCTCCGCTCCGCGCTCACGCAGCTTGGGCTGCGCTCGCTTTCAGTGCTCGGCCCCGCCTTCCCAGCCTCGCCCATGCGCAACGAATGCAATCGCTCGCTTTGCTCGCGTGGCTGACGCACCCTAGACGCTGAGATCAACTGACCGCGGCGGCCTGGGCCTGGTCTAGGGCCGCTAGAACTTCGGCGGCGTGGCCCTCTGGCTTGACCTTCGGCCAGATCTTGGCGATGCGGCCGTTGGGGTCGACGAGGAAGGTGACGCGCGCCGTCGTCCAGTATTTCTTGCCGTAGTTCTCCTTCTCGACCCAGGTGCCGTAGGCGTCGGCGACCTTGTGGCCCTCGTCGGCGAGGAGCGTGAACGGCAACCCGAACTTCTCGGTGAACGCTCGCTTGCTGGCCGAGCCCTGGGGGCTGACGCCCCAGACGTCCGCGCCGCGCTCGATGATCGTTTCGTTCGAGTCGCGGAACTCGCACGCCTCGACGGTGCAGCCGGGCGTGTCGTCCTTGGGATAGAAGTAGAGGATCGTCCAGCGGCCGGCCTGGTCGGAGAGGCGATGCAGCGCTCCGGATTGATCTTCGAGGGCGACCTCCGGTGCCTGGTCGCCAACCGCGGGCATGTTCATTCGGAGAGCGTAACAGGGGTCTCCACGACGAGAATGGCGCCGCGCTCGAGGCTCACCGACGCACGCTTGGTGAGGCGGACGTTGGAGACGCCGCGGGCGGCGCCGAACGGCAGCGTCTCGCCGTCGAGCGGGTATTCGAGCCGGTCGGTCCGAACGCCGAGCGCATCGCCGCCGAACGGGATCAGCGACACCAGGTCGCCGCGCCGCCCGATGAGCTCGAGAACCGCCGGACCGCGCAGCAGGCGAACCCGCGACGCCCCGTCGAGCAGCGCTGCGGGCCGATCCTCGAGCGCCGGATGCGCGAGCAGCGCCACATTGGCCAGCGCATGGTCGAGACGCGCCCCACCAATCGCCCCGAGGATCGTGATCCGCCTCGCGCCTTCCTCGACGGCAGCACGCAGCGCGAGCTCCGTATCGGTCTCGTCTTTCCTCGCGGCAACGAGGTCGACCCGGACGCCGGTCGCGCGAAGGGCCTCGAGCTCGCCCGGCGCGATCGAGTCGCCGTCGCCGACCCAGCGATCGATCCGCAGGCCGAGCTTCGCGGCGTGGCGCGCACCACCGTCGGCCGCGACCACGAGCGTCACACCGTCCGTCCAGCCGGGCCAGCTCGCATCGAGCGACGCCAGATCCGGTGCATCGCCGTCGGCCAGGACGATCGCGTGACCCGCGGACGCGTCAGCCACCGCTCGTCACGACGGCGCCGCGATGGCGCCGGCTACCCACGCCGCGACGGTCGGGGCGACCTCGTCCGCACCGGCGGCCACGAGCTCCTCGGGGTCGCCGACCACGGACCCGATCCCGATCGCTCGAACACCGACCGCACGGGCCATGAGCATGTCGGTGGGGGCGTCGCCGACGTACGCAGCACGCTCCGGGCGGCCGTCGAGCGCGAGCAGCTCGAGGGCCCGTCGAAGCGGCGCCGGGTCCGGCTTGTGGACGGGCAGATCGTCGCCGAAGACGCGAACGGGCAGGAGCCGGCCGAGCCCGGTTCGGTCCAGCTGTGGCTCGACGATGAACCGGTCGCCCGCAGTCACGATCCCGAGCCGCAGGCCAGCCTCGTCGAGCCGGGCGAGCGCGTCGGCTACGCCATCGAACGCGACGATGTCGGCGCTGCGGGCAAAGGTCGCATGCCAGAGCTCGTTCGCCTCGTCGAGCCGATCGTCGGGAACGCCGAGCCGGCGGTACATGACCCGCCAGTCGGGGGTGTAGTTCGCGCGGTAGATCGCCTCGTCCCATGGCAACCCGAACAGCGCCATCACCGCGCCATTCGCGGCCTGGAAGGCGCCGAGCGAATCGACCAGCGTTCCGTCCCAATCGAAGAGGATCGCGTCGACGTCCGCCCGCATGTCGCCCGATGCTACCGCCGCCGCCGGCCCACCGCCGAACGAACCGGGCCCGGTGCTAGACTCCGCCCGTGCCCGAGACGGTGAACCATCCGGGGATCCAGCGGGTCCTCGAGGCAGCAGCACGCAAGAGCGTCACGCTCGACGTCACGGTCTTCGACCAGTCGACGCACACCGCTCAGGACGCCGCCACCGCCCTCGGCGTCGAGCTCGGCCAGATCGTCAAGTCGCTGGTCTTCGTGGCGCCCGGTGCCGACGGCGAGCTGGAGCCGATCGTCTGCCTCGTGTCCGGGCCGAATCGCGTCGACATCGCGCGCCTCGCCGTCGTTACCGGCGAACGGGACATCCGACGAGCCACGGCGCGCGAGGCCGACGAGCTGACCGGGTTCTCGATCGGTGGCATTCCGCCATTCGGTCACAGCCGCCCGGCCCGGGTCGTGATGGATCCCGATCTCGGCGTCTTCCCCGTGGTCTGGGCCGCGGCGGGCCTGCCGACCGCCGTGTTCCCGGTCCCGCCGGGGACCCTCCGGACGCTCTCCAACGCGATGGTCGCGCCGATCAAGGAAGAGCCGGCAGCCCAGACCGCCGAGCCCGGCCCCGGCGACGGCCCGGCGACCGGTGGGTACGTGGAGAACGGGCAGCCGACCGCCCAGAACGCGGGAGTGTGACCGCGGCGTCACGGACCTCGCGCCAGCCTCGAGACGCGACGATCGTCTATCCGGGTGGCCTGCGCGCTCGCTGGCGGTGGGGCGGCAGCGGCGAGGGACCCGCGGTGTTCGCGCTGTCGGAGGCGGGTGGATCGCTGACCGACCACGGTCCGCTCGCCGGGGCATCATTCGAGGACCTCTGCCGAGCCGAGCTCCGGATCGAAGGCCCGGCCGGGGCGTGGACCGTTCGACTCGCGTCGCTCATCTACGACGAGCCGGCGGCGGTTGCGTGGGACGACCACTCGCTGCTCGTCGTGAAGTACGGGTTTCTGACGTACGCGTTCGACGGACGGAGCGGCGAGCTGCGCTGGACACACCGATCCGCGTCGCCATTGCTGGTCGTCCTCGCGTCGCCGAGACTGCCTCACGTCCTCGTCCAGTCGGAGATCGAGACGTTCGCGGTCGAGCCCGATGGCACGGTCGCCTGGCGCGTCGCCCACAGCGACGTGGTGACCTCGGCCGATCTCGTCGGCGGCCGGCTGGTATTGACGAGCTTCACGGGCCAAATCTCGGCGCTGGATCCCCTGACGGGTCGCACAGCGGACTGAGCAGGCAGGTGCGGCCGCGACCTGCGATCTGGCTCGCGGCGGGCGACCCGACGGGGCAGTTGCGAACCGGCCCGGCGGGGCGTTTGCGAACCGGCCCGGCGGGGAAGTTGCGAACCCGCCCGGCGGGGAAGTTGCCTAATACGTCTCAGGAGCGTGCTATCTAGCGGAGCGGGCGTTGAAGTCGTCCAATACGGCCCCTGGGCGTGGAAGGGATGTTGCCCACGCTCGGGGCCGCCCAGGGGGCGGGCGGACTCGTGGATACGACGGTTGTGGGCCGTGCAAGGGAACTTCGGCGGGATCGCGGAGCGGAGGCGCCAACGCACCCAGCGTCGTCCAGCCGCGACAGCCGCGCGAGCAGAGCGAGCGATAGCATTCGTCGCGGATGGGCGAGGCTGGCAAGGCGGCGTCGAGCACCGAAAGCGAGCGCATCTGAGGATGCGTGAGCGCGGAGCGGAGGCGCCAACGCAGCCCAGCGTCGTCCAGCCGCGACAGCCTTGGAATCAAAGAAGGGCCCGAAGGAACCTACTCGCGGCGTGGGCGTTGATGTGATCGCTGCCGTTAGCCTGCGCTCGGCCCCTCCGGGCTGACAACTACGCTACCGTCGCCGCCCCGGTGGGTCAACAGGTGTTGTCCACGAGATCGCCGGGCCGCCCGAAGGTTATCCACGGACTGTCCCCACGGGCTCCCGCGATCGACCTCGGTATGATCGGCCGGTGACTCCCCTTCTCCTCATCGCCGCGGGGCTCGTCGCCCTCGTTGCGGCGGCGCTGACGCTGCGCTCGTACGGGGCGCGCTATCGCGTCGGGCGACTCCTGGCGGCAACCCCGGCCGTCACGGTCGCCGAAGCGCGTCGTCTGGCGGAGACCGGCGCGCCGCGGTACGTCCGGATCAGCGGCCGAATCGACGCCGAGGACCCGTTCGAGGACGCCGACCATCGGCCGCTCGTGTGGCGGCGAACGCGCATGGAGGCGAATCGCGACGGCCGCTGGACATTGTTCGAGGACTCGCGCGAGGCGGTGCCGTTCGAGATCCACGAAGGGCTCGACGGGATCGGCGTCGACGGCGATGCGCTGGACGAGGGCCTCGTGGTGGTCCGCCGCGAGTCCGAGGGCGTTGCCGGCGACCTCGGCGAGCGCGCTCCCGAGGGAGTCCCGGCGTCGACGCCCGTTCGGGCGACGATCGAGCAAGTCTCGGCGGTCGAGCACGCGATCGTCATCGGCGTCCCGGCCCGGAGCACGGAGGAAGGCCTGCCCGCAATGACGGCGGGCTTGGGCCGGCCGCTGATCCTGACGACCCTGGAAGCTCCCGAGGCGATGCGCATCCTCGCCGGTGGCACCGGTCGGCCGCGCCTCGTCGCGTCCCTGTTCGCGATCGGCGGAGCGCTCCTTCTGGCGGGCTTCGCATGGGCCGGGGTGAACGCGCTCGTCGGCGCGGTCGGGCTGATCGGAGACGTGCTGATTCCGGTCGCCTATGCCGCGACACCCACGCCCGCGCCGGGTGGCGATCCGCGAAGCAGCGGGGAGGGACCGGGTCTCGTCGGCGAGCCCGGCATCGCGCTCCTGATCGTGCTCGGGATCGCGATCGCGTCGATCGTCATCACGACGCTGTACGTTCGCCTGACCGGGGGCTCGAATGCGGCCAAGGAGCCCGCGGAGGGCACCTACCGGACGTGAGCTGGTGCGCCCCGGTGGGACCGCCGCGCACCACAGAATCGGCTCTCGGGACTTTCGTCCTATTGGCAAGAAGTGTGCACTTGGTAGGCTCGCCCTGACTTTACATTTCCTCCACGAGCCAGAGTTGCCACCCGCCATCCCGTCACGACCGATCGACGCGACCCTGTCCGTCACCAAGGCCGCGCGCCTCCTCGGGGTGCACCCGAACACGATTCGGGCGTGGTCCGATGCCGGACGGCTTCGCTATTACCGGATCAACCCGCGCGGCGACCGCCGCTACCGGCTCGGTGACCTCCAGCGATTCCTCGCCGCCGCCGAGAGCGGGCTGCCCGATGGGACGTCAGCGCCGGCGCCCGGGCGGCGCGCCCACGATCGCGGTCGCGGCGACATGGCGTTTGGCCCGGCCGCTCGCCTGGCGCGGGCCGTCCCGCTCGCGGAGCCGACACCGTCGCCGGCTGCCGGCACTCCGAGGCCACCCGCCGCGAACCGCCACGGAATCGACCTCGATCTGCTCGTCGCGCTGGCGCGGATCGCTGGGGCGGGCGAGACGCTTGCCGTCTCTCTGCTCGAGGCCGCCAAGGCGATCTGCGAGCACGGCCCCCATCGAGCCGTTGCCGTCTTCGAGCTCCGGGGCGACTGGCTGTATCCCGTTGCGAACGCCGGCCGAAGCGGGACGCGGCTCGTGGAGCTGCCACGCGACTTCGGGGTGATCGGCGCGGCGTTGGCAGCCGCACGTCCGGAGCCGCTCGCGATCACGTCGGACGACGTTCGGTCGGTCATCGGCGGCCGGCCGGAGACGGCGATCGCAATTCCCGGCTTGAACGCGGGCGCCGCCGCGCCGCCAAGCCCGTGGGGGGTGCTCGTCGTCGACGCCGGTCCGGGGTCCGACCCATCGGCGATCGACGCCGACCTGCTCGGTCGGGTGGCGGTCACGGTCGGTTCGATCGTCGCGTCCGCGCGTCAGGCCGACGAGATTCGCCACCAGCTCCATCGCGCCGATGCCCTGCGGCGCGTCGCGGGCGACATCGGCAGCCGCCTCGACCTCGATCAGATTCTCTCGGGCCTCGTGGATCATGCGATGGTCCTGTTCGAGGCGGATCGCGGAGCCGTGTTCCTCGGAACGCCGGGCGGCGGCGCGGTGCCGAGCGTCAGCCGCGGCCTGTCACAGGCCTATCTCCAATCGGTCAAGGAGTTTCCCGCCCGATCGCTGCCGTCGCTCGCTGTCGCCGCCCGTCGCCCGATGTTTGCGGGCGGCTACCGCGACGATCCCCGCGGCGAAGGCGTCCGCGCCGCCGTCGTGCAGGAGGGCTACGACACGATCTGCACGGCGCCGCTGTTCGACGGCCCTGACGTGCTCGGCCTCCTGAACGTCTATCACGACTCGCCCCACGTCTGGGCGGACAGCGAGCTCGACACGATGATGGCGCTCGCCACGCAGGCATCAGTTGCGATCAAGAACGCCCAGAACTACGAGAAGATGGCGACCTGGGCAGCCCAGCTGGGGTCGATCCAGCAGCTCGGCGTGCGGCTCTCGCGCCTGACGAGCGACAAGGAGATCGGCCTCGCGATCGCAACGGAGCTGCGCTCGATCATCGACTACCACAACGTCCGCGTGTACCGCCTGATCGGCGACGACCTGATCCCCGTCGCGATGCAGGGCAGCATCGGCGAGTACACCGACGAGACCCCGGAGCAGCTCCAGGTCAAGTTCGGCGAAGGCATCACCGGCTGGGTGGCCGAGCACCGGGTCGCCCAGAACATCCCCGACGCCGCCCACGAACCGCGGGCGAACACGATCCCCGGCACCGAGGACGACCTCGACGAGTCGATGCTCCTCACGCCGATGCTGTTCGAGGACCAGGTCCTCGGGGTGCTCGTGCTCTCGAAGCTGGGGCTGCACCAGTTCACCGACGACCACCTGCGGCTGCTCGTGATCTACGCGAGCTTCGCCGCCCAGGCGTTCGCGAACGCCGACGCCACAGAGAAGCTCCGGGCCCAATCCGATGCGCTCGAGCGTCAGCTCGTGAACCAGCGCGGACTGCTCCAGGTCACCGAATCCATCCTCACGACCCTCGACCCGAACGCGATCCTCGACCAGGTCGCGGACCACCTCGCGAACCTCGTGGGCTACGACAACATCGCGATCGAGATCGTCGACGAGGGCACGGGCCTCCTGTCACCGCTCACGGCACGCGGCGTACACGCCGCGGAGTACCTCATGCCATGGGCGCCCGGCGAGCAGGGCCTCGCGACGTGGGTCGTCGACCACAACGAGCCCGTGCTCGTCGTCGACGAGCGCCAGGATCCGCGCGTGAACCACTTCCGGGAGGATGCGATGGACGGCAGCCTGATCGTCGTCCCGCTCCGCGGCCGAGAAGGCGCCACGGGCGTTCTGACGCTCGAGCGTCTGGGCCTCGAGCATCGATACACCCAGGACGAGTTCGAGCTGGTCCAGCTGTTCGCGGCACAGGTCTCGATCGCGCTCCAGAACGCCGAGGTTCACCAGGCCGTCGAGGTTCGTGCCCAGACCGACGACATGACCGGGCTCCTCAACCACGGCACGTTCCAGGCGTGGCTCCGACGAAGCGTGGAGGACCGCGATCCGTTCAGCCTGATCATGCTCGACCTGGACGACTTCAAGACCGTCAACGACGTGCTGGGCCACCAGGCCGGCGACCGGCTCCTGGCCGAGATCGCCGCTGCGATCGTCGCGGCCGGCCGATCGGGGGCCGACGGCCGCGCCAGTGACCTCCTGTTCCGGTACGGGGGCGACGAGTTCGCGTTGATCCTCCCGGGTACCGACGCGGCGTCGGCGCTGGCTGTTGCCGAGCGCGTCCGGACGGCGGTCCACGAGGTCGGCGGTGTCGGCTCGAGCTGGGCGGAGGCGGGAATGCACGTCAGCACCTCAATCGGGCTGGCGACGTTCCCGCGCGACGGGCTCACGCCGGAATCGATCCTGCTGGCCGCCGACCGGGCCTGCTTCGTGGCGAAGCGCAAGGGCCCCGGCCTCATCGCGACGGCCGACGAAGGCCTTGCCCGGGCCAGGGAGTTCTCGCTCTCCGAGCCGACCCCGGTCGATCCGCCGACGGTCGACTAGCGCTCGGTGTTCGTCGTGCACGCAGCCGCGTAGCAGGCAGGCAATTCGAGCCGTCAGACTGGCCCGGATGCGCGCGTTCCTCAAGCCAGTTGCGGCCTGCCTCGCGCTCGCGCTGATGCTCGCCGCGTGCGTGCCGGACACCGCCCGCCCCGGCCGGAGTCCTGACGGCTCCATCGGCCCGCCGACACCAACGCCCGCCCCGACGGGCCCGACACCCGTGCCGTCATTCGTCGCGCCGACGCCGACGCCGGTGCCGTCGTTCCGGGCGTACGAGGTCGTCCCGGGTGACACGCTCCTCTCGATCGCCCGGACGTTCGACACGACCGGCCGGAGCATCGCCTACTGGAACCGTGGGACGTATCCCAATCTCGACCCCGAGTCGGACGCCTATGCGCCCAACCTGATCCGGGCCGGATGGGTCCTGCTGATCATTCCCGGTGCCGTCGTCGACCCCCAGACCCTGCCCGACCAGACGCCGCGCCCCGCGACGCCCGACCCGAACGCGACGCTGATCCCGGCCGAGCCGGTTGTCACGCCGGCGCCCGGCGACGGCGCGATCGTCTTCAGCCACGGATCCCGGGAGGCTCGCGGCGTGGCCCTCACGTTCGACATGGGCGACCGTGTCGACGGTGCCCGCGAAGTGTTCGACTGGCTGACCGATTCGAGCGTCCCGGCCACGATCTTCGCGGCCGGCCAGACCGCCACGACGACACCTCGCGGCCGAGCGGTCCTCCAGCGGGCTGCGGCCCGACCGGACCTGTTCGATGTGGGCAACCTGACGTGGGATGCGCCGCTCCTGACCGATCTCGACGCGGCGGCGATCGGCGACCAGCTCGTCCGCACGGAGGCGGCCATCTCGACGTTTGCCGGCGTCACGACGAAGCCCTGGTTCCGACCGCCCGACGGTGTCTGGGACGACGACGTGCGGCTCGCGGTCGGTGATGCCGGCTGGGCGTACCTGATGCTCTGGGACGTCGACACGCGCGACGCCGTCGCGACCGCCGACGGCGGACCGACCGCGCTCGACATCGAGGCGACCGTCCTCTCGCGCGTCCAGGGCGGTTCGATCGTGCGCCTCCACCTCGGCGGCTGGAACACGCGCGAAGCGTTGCCGGGCATCGTCGAAGGGCTCGAGGAAAAGGGCCTCGTGCCGGTCACGCTCTCGGAGCTGCTCGTTCCCTAGCGTGGACGCCGCCCGCCGGGAGCGTCACATTCGGCCGGCGTCGATGATCCGCTGGAGGAAGCGCTGTGTCCGCTCCTCGCGCGGCGCAGTGAACAGCTCGCCGGGCGGCCCGGACTCCAGGATCCGGCCCTGGTCGATGAAGCAGACGCGATTGGCGATGTCGCGGGCGAATCCCATCTCGTGGGTTGCGATCAACATCGTCATGCCCGTCCCGGCCAGCTCGCGGATGAGCGCGAGGACCTCCGCGACGAGCTCCGGGTCGAGGGCGCTCGTGATCTCGTCGAGCAGCAGCAGGTCGGGTTGCATCGCGAGCGCTCGGGCAATCGCGACGCGCTGCTGCTGGCCGCCCGAGAGGCGGTCCGGGTAGTCGTCGCGCTTCGCCTCGAGCCCGATCCGGTCGAGCAGCTCCATCGCCCGTGACTCGGCTTCGGGGCGACCCAGCCCCAGCACCTTCCGCGGCGCGAGCGTCACGTTGTCGATGACGGTCATGTGCGGGAAGAGGTTGTAGGCCTGGAACACGATCCCGATGCGTCGCCGGAGCCGGTTCACGTCGACACCCTTGGCGGTGATCTCCTCGCCACCCACGACGATCCGCCCGGCATCGATCGGCTCGAGGAGGTTGACGCACCGCAGGAGCGTCGACTTGCCGCTGCCCGAGGAGCCGATGACGCAGACCACCTCGTGGCGCTCGATCGAGAGGTCGATGCCCCGCAACACCTCGAGCTCACCGAACGACTTGTGGACGCCCTCGATCACGAGGGCGGGCGCAGTCGCGGGCGCGGGCGCGGGCGTCGGCACGGGTGCCTTGGTCATCGGAGACCCAGCGCCGCCTGGCGACGCCGATCGCGCTCGACGAGCCAGTCGGTGAAGCGCGCCATCGGGATCGTGATCACGATGAAGACGAGCGCCACGGCGAGGAACGGGGTGAAGTTGAACGTCGCCGACTTGATGATCTGCGCCTGCCGGAAGATCTCCACGACACCGATCACCGAGACCAGAACGGTGTCCTTCTGGAGTCCGATGAAGTCGTTCAACAGGGGCGGGATCACCCGCCGGACGGCTTGCGGGACGACGACGTACCGCAGCGATTGGGCGCGGCTCAACCCAAGCGAGCGGGCGGCTGCCTCCTGGCTCCAATGGACGGAGTCGATGCCGGCCCGGTAGACCTCGGAGACATACGCCGAGTACACGAGCGTCAGCGCGAGCACGGCGTACGGGAACGGGTCATTCGGGATGCCGGGGATCGCGAGCCCT
>DASUFO010000028.1:0-36680 GCA_036274475.1 Candidatus Limnocylindrales bacterium | reverse complement strand
GTTCGGGGAGCGGCGGCGACGACTCGAGCAGCGGCTCGGGTAGCTCCGGCAGCGACGACTCGGGGAAGAGCTCAGGAAGCGGCAAGGGCGACAGCGACCCCGACGACTGACGATTCCGGCGGCTCAGGCGGATCTGGCAGCGGCAAGGGCGGCAGCGACCCGACGCCGGACGACTCCACCGGCTAGTTCGGCCCGTCTCCGCCGGTGCCCATGGTCACCGCAAGATCGCGCTCGGTAGTACTTGGGTACTGGACGTAATGGCGCCTGAAAGGTCACCCTGCGACCCTAGGGGAAACGAGGGGCCGATCAGAGAGCGCGCGCGTGCCCATCGCCAGCCGCCTTGCCCAAAGGCCGCCCCCACGAAACCGCCAACGCGGTCAGTCTCTGGTCGAATTCGTGATCATCGTGCCCGTCGTGTTCTTGATCCTGCTCGGGATCGCGGACCTCGGCCGTGTTTACACGAGCGCGGTCGCCGTCGAGGCTGCCGCGCGCGAAGCCGCCGACTACGGCGCGTTCGACGCGAGCAGGTGGGACGAGTCAGTCGATCCCGACAACGACGCCAACATGGTGGTTGAGATGAAGCGTCGCGCTTGCATCGCCGCCAAGGGCAGCCATCTTGAGGGATACACCCAATCCGACCCCGCTGATGACACGACCTGTACGAACCCCGCCTTCACCTGCACGCTCGATCGCGGTGGGATCTCGGTCGATTGTGCGTCCTCAGGCGGTGCGGTAGCGGCAGCGGACTGTTCGAAGGACCTGGCGGTCACGGACCCGCCATGCACCGTTCACGTACGCCTCGACTACGACTTCACGACGTTCTTTGCAATCCCGCCCATGCCCACCAGCATCGGGATCGTTCGGGAAAGTCGGTTTCGTATGTCCAGTCTCGACGCCCCTGCGCCGGCCCCCACGCCATGACCGCCAGCTTGGAGAGCCTCCGACGACGCCGGCGGGTTCGTGCACAGGCGCTGGCCGAGTTCGCGATCACCGCGCCGATCTTCCTCTTCATGTTGTTCGCGATTATCGATTTCGGACGGTACGTGTACTACGTCCAGATCCTGAACAACGCCGCCCGCGAGGGTGCCCGATTCGCCATCGTCAATGGCAGCAACAGCTTTACCCCCGTCGGGCCCACCGCTGATGACCCGACCGTCGCGGGTGTGGTCAGAAATTACGCGGTAGGCGTCATCGGGGACGATGCGATCCTCGAGATCCATTCGTGCTGGAAGCCGGAAAAGGCCAATTGCTGGCCCACCGATGATCCGATGATCGTGCCCTCGAACGCTCGCGAGCAGTCGGTCCACGTCTGGGTCGACTACCAGTTCCATGCAGTCATCCCGCTCGTCCCGATTCCCGGGATCACCATCACAGGGGAGTCGACCCTTGTCATCAACAACTGACGCAGGCCGCGGCGAGCGCGGCCAGATCCTTGTCATCTTCGCCGGCGGGCTGGTGTTAATCCTCGCCATCGCGGCGCTCGTCTTCGACGTCGGCCAGAATCTCCTCGACCGGCGAACGGAGCAGAACGTGTCTGACGCGGCGTCGCTGGCGGGCGCCCAATATGTCGACGGCGCGACGTACTCGTACCACGGCTTCTGCTCTGCGGTTCCGGGCGGCATGCCTGCGGTCCAGGCGGCGTGCGACATGGCGGCCGATAGCGGTTATGTCGATGGCACCAACGGCAGAACGGTGCGGGTCGACCTGCCGCCGACCGCGCCATCCGCGTTCGCCGGACTTCCCAACTATGTTCAGGTGACGATCGGATCGTCGCGGCCGTCCTTCTTTGCGGGCGTCCTCGGCATGGAAACGCAGAACGTCGGCGCGATGGCCGTGGCGAAGGCATCAGGTGACATCCCTCTCCCATATTCTCTGCTGGCCTTGGCCCCGCATGCATGCGCCGAGAACAAGATCAATGGGGCGCCAGGCTCCGCGATCACGACGAACGGGACGATCCATATCGACTCCGACTGCGTCCCTGATGCCTTACTGCTATCCGGAAATGGCGTTCTGACCGCGCCCGAATGTGATGTCGTCGGCCGGATTCAGACAGCGAACAACGCGACGAACAACTGCACCGAGGCGCCGACGGGTGTCCTGGTGTCGGGAGATCCGCTTCGCAACCTCCCACCGCCTCCCCCGATGCCGGCTCCCGCGCCAGTCGTGCCGCTGGATGGCGGCACCATCCCCACGGCTTGTCCGGGTGGAACTGCGCCCGCTACGAACGCTGCGCCGGCTACATGCGCATTCAGCGCGGGTTCCGCGTCGGCACCGGCAAAGACGTATCGACTATTCCCCGGGAACTACCCCGGTGGGATCTCCACGAGCAAGGCAATTCTCTACCTCAGCCCGGGGACCTACTGGCTCGGTGGCGGTGGTCTCCACATCCAGAACGTTGGTCAAGTCATCAGCAAGGCAACGGGCGACGATACGGGCACGACGCCGTCCGGCGGCATCCTCTTCTACAACACGGTCGATCCTGAGCCGACTGTCGTTACCGGATGCGTGGCCGTCCCGACTGGGCCGGGCTGCTACGACCAGATCGTCCTGAACGGCGGCGGCAGCTCATCGCCGACGCTGGCTGTGTTGCCGATCCAGGACACCGCTTACAAGAACATGGTGATCTTCGTTGACCGCACGCAGTCGAAGCCCGACGACGTCTTCCTCAACGGCGAGAGCTCGAACCTCAACGTCACCGGGACGATCTATGCCGCAAACGGGACGGTCCGGATAAACGGGAGCGATTCCGACGCCGTTTCGGCGCAGATCATCTGCTGGACCTTCCAGGTCAATGGGTCGGGCGCGGGACTCACGATCGATTATGAGCCTGACGATCTGTTCCACCTGACCGGAACGGGGCTCGTTCAGTAGCGGCGACGCCGTGGCGACATTACGCTGCGTCGGTGATCGTCGTGGTTGGGAGTCCCCGCGCCGGTTCGGATGACGGCCGGTTCACCGCGTCCGGCACGCCCTCGTCGGTGGCGTTCGCGGCCGCCGAGGGCGGAGCGGAGGTTCAGGTTGTCGGGCGATTGGGGGAGGATCCGGCTGGTGATGCCGTCCTGCTCGATCTTGCGCGCCGCGGCGTTGGGCACGTTGCGGTGCTCCGCGACGCTGTGGCCGCCACCCCCGAACTGCCGCCTGCGACGGACGAAGTCGACGAGGACTCGCGGTCCGCAACGGCGGAGCCGTCGAGCCTCGAGGCGGCCGACATCCAGCTTGCACTGAGCTACCTTCCCGAGTACCGGGTGATCGTCGTCGCGGAGCGGCTGGATGACGACGCGATGGGTGTGGTCGTGGACGCGGCTGATTGGTCCGGCGCGGCACTCGTGGTCCTCGGCCGACAAGCGGTTTCGGATGGCCTCCCCGACGACGTCACGATCTTTGATCCGCCCGATGACGGCGATCCGAACGGCGCCTTCGCGGCGATGGTCGGAAGCTACGCCGCGGGACTCGACCGCGGAGACGATCCCCGCGTCGCGTTCGAAGCGGCGGCTGCGTCCGTCGGTTCGACCGCCGCGGAGTAGCGGGACCTCAGAGCGGGACGACGAGCTCCGGGCCGTCGTTCCGGACGTTGTTGACGAGCTGGCTGACGGCCCGAATCGCAAGCTCGGGTCCATCGCGGGGTTCCAGCATCGCCCGGAGCCGGTCGCGATCGGCGAAGTCGCGGTCGAGCCAGGTCGCCCAGTCCGACTCGTCCAGGATCACCGGCATCCGATTGTGAATCGGTGCCATCGTTTCGTTCGGCCCCGACGTCACGATCGTGAACGTCCGCCGGACCTGGTCCGTCGCTGGGTCGCGCCAGCCGTCCCAGAGCCCCGCGAGGACGAGCGGCGCGCCGTCGGCCCGCGCGATCGTGTACGGCTGCCGGACGTCGCCCTCGCGCCGCCACTCGTAGAAGCACTCCACGGGGACGAGGCAACGCTTCCGCTGGAACGAGTCCCGAAATGCCGGCGCGGTCACGAGCTTCTCGGCCCGGGCGTTGAACATCCGCGACCCGACCTTTGCGCTGTCGGCCCAGTGCGGGATGAGGCCCCAGTGGTACGCGGTGATGCCTCGCCGCTCTTCGCGTTGGACGACGATGAGCGCCTCGTCGGTCGGCGCGACGTTGAATCGCGGTCCCGGATCCTCCACGAGCGGCTCCGCCGAGAAGATCTCCGCCAGCTCGGACGCAGGGCGCTGTTGGGCGAACCGGCCGCACATCGCGGGCAAGTCTAGCGGCGACTCCTGTATCGTCGGCTCGTGGAGGACCCCGGCCTGAACGACACGTCGAGCCTGCTGGCTCGACAGGGACCGTTGACGCGCGCCGAGGCGCGCCTCCTGCTCGACGGCGGAGCCGAGCTTCTCGCCGCTGGCGACTTTCCGCGGGCCCTGCAGCACTACTGGCGAGTTCGCGGCTTCGACGACCCCGACGTGACCGCAGCAGCGCTGCTGGGCGCCGGCCAGGCCCTCTACCGGATGGACAACGAGGCCAGCGCGGTCGCACGCTGGGAGGAAGTCCTTGCGCTCCCGGAGACGCCCGCGACGTACCAGGCGTATCGAGAGCTTGCGAGCGCGCGCGTTCGCGACGGCGACCTGCAGGGCGCGATCGCCGCGTATCGCGAGGCCGACCGGCGGGCGCCCCCGGAGGACAAGGCCGAGATCGCGACGCGACTCGGCTGGCTGGCGAAAGAGACCGGCAACGTCCGGGCATCGCGGCGCTACTTCGCCCGCGGCCGAGGGGCAACGATCCCGATCGTCACGTACGCCATCCTCGGAATCACCGTCGCGGTCTCGTTGACGGCCCTCATCTCCACCGAGGGCGAGACGATCTTCAAGCTGCTCGAGCTCGACAAGCGTGCCGTCGCTGCCGGCGAGCTCTGGCGGCTCTTCACCGTGACGTTGGTCCACGGCGGCGTCGCTGTCGCGTCCGTGTCGCCGGAATTGGCGTCGCAGGCACTGATCGGCGGGCTCGTCCACCTCGGATTCAACATGTACGCGCTGTGGCTCGTCGGGCCCGTGATCGAGCAGATCTACGGACCGACTCGGACGCTCGTGTTCTATCTGGTCGCTGCGCTCGGAGCCTCGGCGGCTTCGTTCGCGTTCGGTCCGGGCGCGGAAGCGGTGGGTGCGTCCGGCGCGATCTTCGGGTTGTTCGGGGTCCTGTTCGCGGCCATGCGCCTCCACGTGCCGATGCTCGACCGGCGGGGCCGCTCGCTTGCCAGCCAGGTCGGCTTCCTGATCGTCACGAGCCTGATCTTTGGGTTCGCGATTCCGAACGTCGACAACGTCGCCCACATCGGCGGCCTGATCACCGGCGCGCTGCTCGGGGCGGCGTTCCCGCCGGGGCGCGTCGCGACGCTTCGCACACTGTGGCAGCCGGCCGCCGAACGACCGCTTGCGACCCCCGGGTTCTTTGGCTCGGCGAAGGCGATGGTGCTCTCGCTTGCGGCTCTCGCGATCGGAATCGGGATCTGCATGGTCCGCGGGTTCGACGCCTGGGGCTGACGCGCGTCTCGTGTTCGCCACACTGACTGGTCCGTTTCCGGCGGCTCACGACGACGCCGGGACCGCCGCTCGTCTCGCCGACATCGGCCTCGAACCGGTCAGCGACGGCCGAGGCGCCCGCGGCCCGGGCGACGACGCGGTTGCGGCCTGGCGCGACGCCGCCGCGGCCACGACGGCGGCCGTCAAGCAGGCGTTGCTTGGGCCGTTCTCGACGTCCCGTCGCGACGGTGGCGATCCACTCGCTCACGCCGAGGCGATCGGTGCGACGGCGGCCTCACTCCGCGCCGCCGGCTGTCCGCTCGTCGAGATCGAGGAACCAGAAGCGGCGATGGCCGCGGGCGATCCCGCAGCTGCGGGCCAGCTGTCCGCGGCGTTGCGGCGGCTGACCGACCAGGTCACGGGCATCCACCTCTCGCTCGTCCTGACCGGCGGCAACGTCGACCGTCTCGGCGCCGCCACGTTCTTCGACCTGCCGTTCGCCAGCTACGCGTTCGACCTCATCGCCGGACCCGACAACTGGCGTCTGATCGCCGAGGCACCCCGCGAGCGCGGCATCGTCTGCGGCGCCCTCGACCCATCGCCGTCGACGCGGGACGGACCCGAGACGCTCGTGTGGGCCGCTCACTACGCCGCATCGACCCGCGGCCGCGGCCTCGCGCGTGTCGGGCTGGCGAACGCGTCGAGCATCGCCGGGCTGACTCCCGACCGGGCCGAACGGAAGGTCAAGGCGCTCGTCGAAGCCGCGCGATTGGCCGCCCTGAAGGACCCGGAAGAGCTCGCCGCCAGCCTCGACCCGAAGGCCGTCGACAGCCGCTCGGCGGCCCTCGGCAAGTTCACGCCGAAGCGCCGCCGCTGACCGCGACGAAGAGGCTGATCCCGGATCTGATGCACCGCGCGGATCAGGGTCCGGAGAGTGGTGGCTACGCGCTTGCGTCCGGATCGGAACCCTGAGAGCATTCGAGGTCTTCCGCACCACCCAGCGCTCCCGCGAGACACCGCGGCAGACACGATCGCAGCATCGACGCGATCGGACAGATCGGACGCCATCCACCGGCCGAACATCAGGGGAAGGAGGCTCCACTGGTGACCGAGCATGTTTCGCTCACGGTCAACGGGCAGCAGCGGGAGGCGGACGTCGAGCCGAGACGCCTGCTTGTCCAGCTGATCCGAGAGGACCTCAACCTCACGGGCACGCACGTCGGCTGTGATACGAGCCAGTGCGGCGCCTGCACGGTCCATGTCGACGGCAAGGCGGTGAAGTCCTGCACGATGCTCGCGGTCCAGGCCGACGGCGCTGGTGTCACGACGATTGAAGGCTTGACCCCGGAGGGTGGACTGCATCCGGTCCAGCAGGCCTTCTGGGAGAAGCACGGCCTCCAGTGCGGCTTCTGCACGCCGGGCATGATCATGATCGCGGCCGACCTTCTCGCTCGGAACGCCGATCCGACTGACGCCGAGATCCGCCACGCGCTCGAAGGCAACTACTGCCGCTGCACGGGCTACCAGAACATCGTCGCCGCGATCCGCGAGGCGGCCGCGACGATGAAGGCCGGTGCCGCCGCCCCGACGGGCGCCGGCGCGAACGCGTAACGCGACCGAGGAGGAGGTAGAGATGACGGCCGACGTCCTCGGCGCACCGATCAAGCGGGTCGAAGACCCGAAGTTCATCACCGGCAAGGGCCGCTACCTGGACGACGTCCAGCTCACCGGCACCGCCCACCTCGTGATCCTGCGCAGCCCGTACGCCCACGCGAAGATCAACTCGATCGACACGTCTCGCGCAAAAGCGATGCCGGGCGTGCTGGCGGTCTTCGTCGGTGCGGACATCCCGTACAACCCGCTGCCTATGGCCTGGCCCGCAGGTGGCTCTGCCGGGCTCCAGAACAACGTCAACACGCCGCGGATCCTCGCAACCGACGACGTGAAGTGGACAGGAGAGGGCGTCGCCGCGGTCGTTGCCGAGACGGAGGCCCAGGCGTTCGACGCGATCCGCGAGATCGACGTCGACTACACGCCGCTGCCGACGGTCGTCGACGCGGAGAAGGCCACCCAGCCGGGCGCGCCGCAGCTCCACGAGAACGCGCCGAACAACATCGTGTTCGACTGGACGGTCGGCGACAAGGACGGCACCGAAGCCGCGTTCCAGAACGCGGAGGTCGTCGTCAGGCAGCGCCTCGTCAACCACCGCCTGATCCCGAATCCGATGGAGCCGCGTGGTGACATCGGCTGGTACAACCCGGGCACCGACGAGTACACGATCTGGATGTCGAGCCAGACGCCGCACATCCAGCGGCTGCTGCTCGCCGCGTTCGTCATGGGCGTCCCGGAGCACAAGATCCGCTGCATCAGCCCCGACGTCGGCGGCGCGTTCGGTTCGAAGATCTTCTGCTACGCGGACTTCGCGCTGACGCTGTTCGCGAGCAAGCACATCGGCGGGCGGCCGGTGAAGTGGGTCGAGAGCCGGACCGAGAACTACCAGGCGACGATCCACGGCCGCGACCACATCACGTATCTCGAGGTCGCCGGCAAGCGCGACGGCGAGGTCACGGGGCTCCGCGTCAAGACCTACGCGAACCTCGGCGGCCGCCTCTCGACGATCGGCCCGGGCATCCCGACGACGCTCTACGGCCGCGTCCTCTCCGGCTGCTACAAGATCCCGAACGTCTTCTGCGAGGTCATCGGCGTCTACACGAACACCACGTTCGTCGACGCCTATCGCGGCGCCGGCCGGCCGGAGGCGACGTACGTCGTCGAGCGGGCGATGGACCTGTTCGCGAACGAGATCGGAATGGACCGGGCGGCGATCCGCCGCAAGAACTTCATCCCGCCCGACCAGTTCCCGTACGAGAACCCGTCAGGTCTGGGCACGGCGAGCGGCGGCGCGAAGATCTACATCGACTCGGGCAACTACGAGCCGGCCCTGAACAAGGCGATCACGACCGCCGGCTACATGGACCTCGACGCCAAGAAGGCCGAGGCGAAGTCCCGCGGCAAGCTGCTCGGGATGGGCCTCTCGACCTACATCGAGGTGTGTGGCGTCGCGCCGTCGAAGTGGATCGGCGCGGTCGGCGAGGGCTGGGGCGCGGCGATGTGGGAAAGCGCCAACATCCGCGTCCACCTCACCGGCAAGACCGTCGTCACGATGGGCACCCAGCCCCAGGGCCAGGGCCACGAGACGACGTACGCCCAGGTCGTGTCGAGCGAGCTGGGCATCCCGATGGAGGACATCGTCGTCCAGCACTCCGACACGCTCGGGACGCCGTTCGGCTACGGCTCGTACGGCTCGCGGACGAGCTCGGTGGGCATGACGGCCGCGATCAAGGCCGCGGCGAAGATCAAGGACAAGGCCCGGCGGTACGCGGCCCACATGCTCGAGGCGTCGCCGGACGATATCGAGATCGTCGGCAGCGAGTACCGGGTGAAGGGCCAGCCCGACAAGAAGCACACGCTCGCCGAGATCGCGTTCGCTCTAGACCTCGCATTCGATGCGCCCGAGGGCATGGAGCCGTATCTCGACGAGACGGCGTACCACGACACGCCGAACTGCACGTGGCCGTTCGGGACGCACATCGCGGTCGTCGAGATCGACGAGGAGACCGGCAAAGTCGACCTCGTGCGGTACGTCGCCGTCGACGACGTCGGCAAGAAGATCAACCCGCTCATCGTGGATGGCCAGCTCCACGGCGGCATCGCCCAGGGCGTCGGCCAGGCGCTCTGGGAGAACGCGGTCTACGGCGAGGACGGCCAGCTGCTGTCGGGCTCGATGATGGACTACGCGCTGCCACGAGCCTCGTGGCTGCCGAACCTCGAGCTCGACGAGACCGTGACGCCGTCGCCGGTCAACCCGATCGGCGTGAAGGGCGTCGGCGAGGCTGGCGCGATCGCGTCGACCGCGGCGGTGGCCAATGCCGTGAACGACGCGCTTTCCGGGCTCGGCATCAGACACCTCGACATGCCGTTCACCGCCAACTCCGTGTGGCGGGCGATCCAGTCCGCGAAGGGAGGCCAGGCATGATCCCGGCGGCGTTCGAGTACACGCGAGCGGCGTCACTCAACGATGCCGTCGCCGCGGTCGGCGGCGGGGCGAAGGTCATCGCCGGCGGCCAGAGCCTGCTGCCGCTCCTCAAGTTGCGCCTCGCGGCCGCCGAGAGGCTGGTCGACATCGGCCGGCTGTCGGAGCTGAAGGGGTATCGGCGGCTGCCCGACGGCGGTGTCGAGATCGGGGCGCTCACGACGTATTCCGAGTGGCAGGCGGCGACGACCATGCCGTCCGTCGCCGAGGCGATCGAGCTCATTGCCGACGTCCAGGTCCGCAACCGGGGCACGATCGGTGGCGCCATCGCCCATGCCGATCCTGGAGCCGACTTCCCCGCCATCGCGCTCGCATTCGACGGCCAGGCGGTCCTCCGCGGTCCCGGTGGCGAGCGGGTCGTGCCGCTCGACGGGTTCTTCGAGGGCCCGTTCCAGACCGGCATCCGGGACGACGAGATCCTCGTATCGATCCGCCGTGGTCCGGTGCCCGCCGGCGCCCAGTTCGCGTACCGGAAGCTGGCCCAACCGGCGTCCGGGTACGCGATCGTCGGCGTCGCCGCCGTCATCGCAACGAGCAACGGCACGATCTCGCACGCGGCGATCGGCGTGACCGGGCTCCACGAGCACGCGTTCCGGGCCGAGGACGTCGAGCAGGCGTTGCTCGGGTCGGACGGGTCAGACGCGGCGATCGCCGCTGCTGCAGCGCACGTCAACAACGACGTCGAGGCCAACTCCGACATTCACGCCGACGCGGAGTACCGGGCCGCGATGGCGGTCGTGTACACGCGCCGGGCGATCGAGGGCGCGCTCGGCCGCTAGGCCGCACGCTCCGCGGGCGAGTGCGCGTCGAGAGGATCCATCCCGGCGCGCGCCCCGACCCTGCCCTGGCCGGGGCCGTCCTGACGCGCGACCTGCGGGTCGGCGGTGGACGCTGGCCGAAGGGCCGGCGGCTGACCGACGAGGACCTGGGCGTTCTCGCGTCTGACGCGGCCGCGATTCCCCCGGATGGCGTGTCGGTCCTCGTCCTCGAACGTGGCGACCTCCACGAGGACGACGCGGCGCTCCGCCTGGCCGCCGCGGTCGGCGACGACACGCTGACCGCTCGCGGGCCCGCCGAGAGCCGCGTCGACCTGCTCGCCGCGGTCCCGGGCGTCCTCCACGTCCGGACCCGCGAGCTGGAACGGATCAACCGGATCGATCCGCTGGAAGTGTTCACCTCGTTCGATGGGTCCGTCGTCAAGACGGGCGACCTCGTGGCGAGCATCAAGGTGGCGCCGCACGTCGTCGAGGAGGCCGCGATCGAGGCCGGGGAGCGGATCGCGCGGGCCGGCCGCCGGTCGATCGTCCGGGTCGCCCCGTTCAAGCCGCTCCGGGTCGCGGTCGTCGTACGTGAGGCCGTCCGTGCGGTCGCCCGCGAACGATTCGAGTCGAGCGTCCGGGCGAAGATCGAGACGCTCGGGTCGGAGGTCGTGTCGATCGTCTACGCGGAGTCTGATGCCGACGTCGCCGCGGAGCTGCGCCGGGCCACGCGCGGCAAGGGCCGCGTCGATCTCGTCCTGACCGCCGGCGGCGGCAGCACCGACCCGATGGATCCGTTCTTCGTCGCGATCGACGAGCTCGGCGGCGAGGTCGTGCGGCGCGGCGTCCCGTCGCATCCGGGTTCGATGGTGTGGCTCGGTCGCCTGGGCAGAACGGCGGTTCTCGGGCTGCCAACGTGCGGCGCGTACTCGAAGGCGACCGCGGCGGACCTCGTGATCCCGAGGCTCCTCACCGGGGAGCGGCCAAGCCCGCTGCTCGTCTCGCCCCTCGGCCACGGCGGCATCCTGACCCGCAACCAGCGGTTCCGCTTCGCGTCGTACGCGGCGGACCTCGACGCCCCCGAGGGCTGACACGCGCCGGTACAGCCGTCATTCGACCGACAGGTCCGGAGCCTGACCGGCAGCCGACGATCGTTCTGTCCATCGACTCGTGTCCCAGGGCGATCGCGCCGCGGCGTCGGCTGGCCGACACCGGTTTCCGATGTCGCGGCGTATGCTCAGGGTTCATGTGCCCGTCACCCACGATGAATCCGACTGCCCCGGACGTCCGCGTGCAGCCCGCGTTTCCGGCCGCGATGCCGCGACCGTCGGGCGGGCCCCTGGTCGGCCGCGACGACCATCTCGCCGCGCTCGTTCGAGCGATCTCGGAACCCGACGCACGAATCGTGACGCTCGCGGGACCGGGCGGCGCTGGCAAGTCCCGGCTGGCCTGGGAGGCCGCCCGCTGCGTTGCGGGCGACTTCGCCGGTCGAGTCGCGTGGATCCAGCTGGCTCCGATCACCGGAGACCAGATCCTCTCCGAGATCGCGACCGGCGTCGGCCTGGGCGACGTCGCCGCCGAGCGCCTCGCCGACGAGCTCGCTTCGACGCTCGGCGCGTCACCGTCGCTCGTCGTTCTCGACGACGCCGAGGGCGTGTTGAACGGCGTCCGCGCCGTCGCGGACCGTCTCGCCCCGATCGATGGCGTGTGCCTCCTCGTCACCTCGACGACGCCGCTCGCGAGAGACGACGAGGCGGTGATCGTTCTCGCTCCCCTCGAACCGCCGGGCGAAGACATCGAGGCTGACGACGCGTTGGAGACGCCGGCCGTCCGGCTGCTGATCGAGCGGGCGGCCGCCGCGGGCGCCGACATCCCGATGACGCCGGCGAATGCCGCGGCCCTGGCGCGGATCGTCCGCCGGGTCGACGGCCTGCCGCTCGCGATCGAGCTCGCGGGGGCCATGCTCAGGCTGCTCACGCCGCACCAGCTCCTCGACCGCCTCGACGCACGACCGGAGAGCAGCGCGCCGGCACACGCGCTCGAGCCGCAGCGGCCCTCCGGCGGGTCCGTCGACCGTCGCCGCAGCCTGCGGGCCACGATGGACTGGAGCTACGACCTGCTCGCTCCCGACGTCCAGTGCCTGTACCGCCGCCTCGGCGTGTTCAGCGGCGCCTTCGGGATGAGCCAGCTTCGGTCGTACCTGGCCCGGTCGGTGGAGCACGGTCTGGCAATCCCGGCGATGGATCCGGAGGAGGGGGTCGCGGCGCTCGTTGCGGCCAGCCTGCTGCGTGAGGTGAGCTCCGACCACGAGTCGCGCTACCAGATCCTCGGCCTCGTCCGCGACGACGCCGCCCGGCGACTCGCCGACAGCGGTGAGGCGACGGCTGCGCGAGGGGCCCACGCGAACGCCTTGATGTCCCTTGCCGAGGCTCGTTGCGCCGAGATCGCCAGGCAGCCCCGGCCAGAGACGCTCGCCGAGCTCGACGCCGTTCACGACGATCTCCTCGCGGTCCTCGATCGTGCCCGCGCCGACGGAAACGCCCCGTTCGTCGTCCGCCTCGCCGGCGCGATGGCGGAGTACTGGCGGCACCGCGGCCGTCTCACCGAAGGCCGGATGTGGCTCGACGCGGCGCTCCGGATGCGGCCGGCCGAGGAGACGACCCACCGGGCCCGCGCGCTCCACGGTGCCGGCGTCCTCGCGTCGCTCCAGGGCGACTTCGACCGGGCGCGGCTGCGCCTCGACGAGGCGTTCCGGTTGCGCGTTCGACTAGGGCTCCGGGCGGATGCTGCCGGGACGCTCAACCAGATCGGGCTGATCGCGCTCGAGCGAGGCGAGCTCGAGGAGGGTGAACGAATCTGCCGCGAGGCGCTCGAGATGCGCCGCGACGTGGGCGACGAGGCCGCCGTCGCTGCATCGCTCAACTCGCTCGGCGGCGTGCTCCAGTTCAGCGGCAACCGCGCTGAAGCCCGGGCAATGTTCGAGGAGAGCCTCGCGATCCGGCGCCGCCTGGGCGACGAGGCTGGTGCATCGGTCGTGCTCGGCAACCTCGGCCTCGCAGCTCGCGACGCCGGCGAGCTCGACGAAGCGCTGCGGATGCTCGACGAGTCGATTGCGACGCGGGAGCGGCTCGGCGATCGCCAGCGCCTCGCGGTCGTCCGCCACAACCATGCGCTGGTCCTCTTCGATGCCGGCGAGCTCGACGGCGCCCGCGAGGAGCTCGCCTGGTCGGCCGAGACGGCTCGTGTCCTCGGCGACCGCCTCGAGCTGGCGAACGCGCTCTCGGACCTGGGCCACGTCGACGCCGCGTCCGGCGATCTCGACGCTGCGCTGGCCGGCCAGGCGGAGGCGCTGACTCTCGCTGCCCGCATCGGGGCCCGTTCCATCGTTGCCCAGTCGATCGACGGTGTCGCGGAAGTCGTCGCGCTGCGCGGCGATCCGCTTGCCGCCGCCCGGCTCTGGGCGGCGGCCGAGACGATCCGCCGGTCGTCACGAGCGGCACTGCTCGCGGCCGACCGTCGCCGGATCGACGACGCGATCTCCGCCGCGCGTGCATCCGCAGCGGACGAGGCCTGGTGGTCCGCGTGGGCCGGGGGCGAAGGCCTCTCGTTCGAGGACGCGATCGCGGAGGCTCACGAGGCGACCGGCGTCGCGGCAGCCGCGGAGCCCGCCTCGGCCGCGGTGTAGGATCGGCCGATGGTTGACAGCTCCACGAACCCCACGGCCGCGCCCGTCGCCGCGGACCCATCCGACCTCGCGACGATCGAGGGCATCCAGGACGCGTTCCTGGCCCGCGACTACGTCTGCGACCGGTCGCTCGCGACGGCGACGTTCCTCGCGCTCCAGCTGGGCCGGCCGCTCCTCCTCGAGGGCGAGGCGGGCGTAGGCAAGACGGAGCTCGCCAAGGTCCTCGCAGCGAGTCTCGGCGCGCGGTTGATCCGGCTCCAGTGCTACGAGGGCCTCGACGTCAACGCCGCGGTCTACGAGTGGAACTACCCGAGGCAGATGCTGGAGATCCGGCTGCTGGAGGCGCGGGGCGCGGCAACCGAAGCGAAGGCTCACGACATCTTCGGCCCGGAGTTCCTCATCAAGCGGCCGCTGCTCCAGGCCCTCGAAGGCGACGGCACGAGCGAGCCGCCGGTCCTCCTGATCGACGAGATCGACCGGGCCGACGAGGAGTTCGAGGCGTACCTGCTCGAGATCCTCTCCGACTTCCAGGTGACGGTCCCCGAGATCGGCACGATCCGGGCGGAGCGGCCGCCCCGCGTGATCCTCACCTCGAACCGGACGCGCGAGGTCCACGACGCGCTGAAGCGGCGATGTCTCTATCACTGGATCGACTACCCGTCAGCCCAGAAGGAGTTCGAGATCGTGTCTGCGCGCGTGCCGGACGCGCCGCAGCGGCTCGCCCACGAAGTCGTCGGGTTCGTCCATCGCCTGCGCGAGGCGGATCTGACGAAGGTGCCCGGAATCGCGGAGACGCTCGACTGGGCAGCCGCCCTGCTCTCGCTCGGTGCCCGCGAGCTCGCCCCGGAGCTCGTCGACGAGACGCTCGGGGTGGTCCTCAAGTACGAGGAGGACATCCGACGCATCCGTGGCGACACCGCTCGCCGCTACCTCGCCGAGGCCGCGTCCCACGCGTAGCGCGATCCGATGACACCCGGCGGCGATCCAGCGCTCGTCAAGGCGCCGTTCGGCGGCGACGTTGTCGATGGGCGCCAACTCCTTGCCGAGGCGGTCGGGTTCGGGCGGGCGCTTCGGGCCGCCGGCCTCTCGATCGATCTGGGCGCGGCCGTCGACTACGCCCGCGCCCTGACGCTCGTCGACATCGGCCAGCGCGAGACGGTTCGGGCGGCTGGCGCCGCGGTCTTCGTCCGGCGCCGCGACGATCGCGAGATCTACGACCGGGTCTTCAACCGGTGGTGGCGTCAGCGCCGCCGGAAGCAGCAGAACGACGGACCGACGTCGATGACGTCAGACGATCCAACGCCACCGGAAGCGGAAGGCGAGGACGCCGCGTCGCCCGCGCCCTCGGACGAGCGGGGCGGTGACGAGGGCAGCGTCGACGGCGTGCCGCTGCCGATGTCGGGCGGTGACGAGTCGGTCGACGAGGCCGATATCGACGGCCACATCGCGGCGCCCGATGCGTACTCGTCCGCCGAGGCCCTCCGCCACCGCGACTTCGACCGGATGACGCCGGCTGAGCTCCGCGACGCCGAGCGCCTGGTCGATCTGCTCGAGCCACGGCTGGAGCTTCGCCGGACGCGCCGCTACGAGCTCCACCGCCACGGCCGGATGCTCGCTCCGCGGGCGATGTTCCGGCGGAACATCGCGACGGGCGGCCAGTTCACCGAGTGGGTCTGGCGGCGGACGGTGAAGCGGCCCCGCAAGATCGTCGTGCTGTGCGACATCTCGGGGTCGATGGAGCGCCATTCGCGGTTGCTGCTGCGATTCATCCAGGCACTCTCGGCGTCGTCGTCGGTCAAGACCGAATCGTTCGTGTTCGGGACGCGGCTCACCCGGGTCACGCGGCTGCTCCGCGACCGCGATCGCGATCGGGCGCTCGCCCGCGTCGCCGACAGCGTGAACGACTGGGCCGGCGGGACGCGAATCGGTGAATCGTTTCGCGACTTCAACCTGCACTGGGCGCGGCGGACGCTGCGAACGAGCGGCGTCGTCATCGTCGTCTCCGACGGCTGGGATCGCGGCGATCCGATGCTCGTCGCCACGGAGACGGCTCGCCTTCGCCGGAACTGCCACCGCCTCGTCTGGCTGAACCCGCTGGCCGGGACGCCGGGGTACGAGCCGCTCGCGGGCGGCATGCGCGCCGCGTTTCCCTACATCGACGACTTCCTGCCGGCCGGGACCGTCGCCTCACTCGAGCGGCTCGGCGAGATCCTCGCCGGCGTCCGGACGAGCGACGTGACGCGAGGCGGTGAGGCCGCCGCGGCGGCCGACGCGGGAGCACGGGCGAGCTCCACGATCCGCGACCTCCCGCTGACACCGCTGTGGGCGGGCCGCGTGGCTCCCGACCAGGCGCGGCCATTGACCGCGGCTGCGGCCGCCGCCACGATCGCCGCATCGAAACCGACCGCGCCCTGGCCGACCGGCCCCAGCGGCGCGACTGCCGCACCCGACCCCGCCACTGACCCCGAAGGAGCCGATCGATGAAGGAAGTCCTCTCAGCGCTCGAGACGTGGCAGGCGGATGGTGTGGGAATCGGTCGGGCAGTCGTCGTCCGGACGTTCGGCAGCGCGCCACGCCCCGAAGGCGCCGTGCTCCTCCGCGCCGATGACGGCCGGATCGCGGGCTCGGTCAGCGGCGGCTGCGTCGAGGGCGCGGCGGCGGAGGAGATCGAGCGCGCGCGACGAGACGGCCGCGCCCGTGTGATCCGCTACGGGATCAGCGACGAGGAAGCGTGGGACGTCGGGCTGGCGTGCGGCGGCACGATCGACGTGCTGATCGAACCGGCCGTGCGCGCGGCAACGGCCGATGCCGCGGCGCACCTTGGCCAGGCCGTCGCGATCCCGCTGCCGGCGGACGCGCCGCCGCCGGAGTTCGGCCTGTCGCCACCCGGAGACGGTGACGTACCAGCGGAGCCCGTGATCGTCGGGGCCGGCGGGATCCTCTCCGGCTCACTCGGATCACCGGCGGCCGACGCTGCGCTCGTCGATGCCGCGCACGAGGCGCTGCTCCGCGGCACCTCGAAGACCGTCGAGATCGCGGGCCGGTCGGTATTCATCGAGGCGTTCCCGGTCAAGCCCCGGCTCGTCGTCGTCGGCGCGGTCGAGGTCGCCCGGTCGCTCGTCCGGCTCGCCCACGAGCTCGGCTACGAGACCGTCGTCATCGACGGCCGCGAGTCGTTCGCGACGCCGGAGCGGTTCCCGCCGGACCTCGTCGACCGCCTGATCGTGGGCTGGCCCGACGAGGTCGCGGACGAGATCGGTCTCGGGCCGGACGACGCCGTCGCGGTCCTGACCCACGACGTGAAGTTCGACGAGCCCGCGATCGTCGAGGCGCTTCGCCGCGGCTGTCGCTACGTCGGCGCGGTCGGTAGCCGCAAGACGCAGGGCGACCGGCGCGAGCGGCTCCGCGACGCGGGCGTGTCGGACGAGGAGCTGGCCCGCCTCCGGGGACCGGTCGGCCTCGATCTCGGCGGCCGCGCACCCGCCGAGACGGCGCTCGCGATCATGTCCGAGATCGTCGCCGCTCGATATGGCGGAACCGGCCGGCCGATGGTCGAGAAGGCCCGCGCCGCCGAGCAGACGCCGGTGGGAGCCGCCGCCGGGTGAGCATTGCCGCCGTCGTCCTCGCGGCGGGGGCGGCGAGCCGGTTCGGGTCGCCCAAGGCCCTCGCCCGCCTCGACGGCCGGCCGATCCTCGAGCACGTCCTCGACGCCGTTCGCGAGGCAGGCATCGGCGAGGTCGTGGTCGTCCTCGGCCATTACGCGGACGAGATCGAGGACGGCATCAACTGGCTCGACGAGCACGTCGTTCGGAACCCGGATCCGCGCCACCTCTCGAGCTCGCTCCAGGTCGGGGTCGCGGCCGCCGCCGCGATGGACCCGCCGCCGCGCGCCGTCGTCATCGTCCTCGGCGACCAGCCGCGGACCCGGCCCGAGGTCATCCGAACGTTGATCTCGGCGGCCCGATCGTCGGAGCGTCCCGTTGTCGTCCCGCGCTACGCCGAGGGTGGTGGCGCGAACCCGGTCCTGCTTCGGGCGTCCGCCTTCGAGCTCGTCGACGAAGCGACCGGCGACCGCGGGCTCGGGCCGGTGCTCGCTGACAACGACGACCTCGTCCTCGAGGTTCCGGTCCCCGGATCAAACCCCGACATCGACACGCTCGACGACCTGGAGCGGCTCGCCGGAGCCGAGGAAGCCGCGACCGACGTATCGTGACGCGATGACGACCGCCACCGCCGCCGCACTCGAGGACGCGTGGGCCGCGCGTGTGCGCGCGAACCGCGACCAGGTCGACCAGGTCCGCGAGGTCCCGGATCGGGACTTCTATGCGCCGGTGTCGTCGTTGTTCGTCGCCGATCCGCGGCGAACCGGCGAAGAGGCGCTCGACGCCCTGCTCGTCCTTGCCGACCCCGAGGATCGCTGGCTGGATATCGGCGCGGGCGCAGGTCGCTACGCCCTGCCGCTCGCCGCCCATGTCCGGGAGGTCGTCGCGGTCGAGCCGTCGGTGTCGATGCGAAACGCGCTCCGGACCGGCGTCGAGGAGCACGGCATCGCCAACATCCGGATCGTCGCCGGCGCCTGGCCCGCGGCGCTCGCCTCGCTCGGCGAGCTGCCCGCGGCTGAAACCGCCCTGATCGCCCACGTCGGCTACGACATCGAGGAGATCGGCCCCTTCATCGACGCGATGGAGCGGTCCGCCTCGCGGCTGTGCGTCGCGATGCTCACCGATCAGAGCCCGGCCTCGGTCGCCGATCCGTTCTGGCCGATCGTCCACGGCATGGAGCGCGTGCCGCTCCCCGCGATGCCGGAGCTCGTCGAGCTGCTCCGGGCGAAGGGTCGCAGCACCGAGATCCGGCGGGTGGAGCGGGCACCGCGGACGTTCGACTCGTTCGACGGCCTCGCCACGTTCGTGCGCCGCCAGCTCTGGATCGAGGAAGGCGGCGAGAAGGATGGCCGGTTCCGATCGGCCCTCGCCGAGATGTCGCGTGCGCGCGACGACGACGGCTGGACGCTGGCGACGCCACCGGTGGGCGCGGTCGGCATCCTGACCTGGTCGCCGCGATGACCGAGGAGCGCGCGGAGCCCGTCCTAGGGGACCGGAACCTGCCGATGTGCCCGATCTGCGGCAACAACACGTTCCAGCAGGAACGCGGCAAGATCGACAGCGAGTGGGGGATGACCGCCCATCGGGTCACGCTGCTGATCTGCGATCGCTGCGGCTACGTCCTCGCGTTCTACGACGGCCGGACGTTCTTCGACTTCGACTAGGCGCCGGCCGCTCGCTCCTCCCCTCGGCCAGTCTGCCAATCGATCACCACGTGAGCATCGGTCGGACCTGCGCCTGCCAATGCTTCACGGGAGGACGCATCTGGCAGGGATCGAAGACGCCAGCGCGCGCGACAGCCGGGGTCAACGAACGCCAGATCTCCGACCCGTTCTCACTCGACGAGCAGGTGGCAAGGTCGCCCCGCCGTCAGACGACCGCGGGCTCTCGGTTCAGAGCCGCGAGGCCGCGCAGCACCGCTTCGGCGAGCGCATCGACATCGGCCTCCGTCACCGGCGTCGAGATCGCGCCCATCCCGCGCGGCGCCAGGTGGAAGCCGTCGAGGAGCAGTCGAAGGAACAGCGTCTGGCTGGCGGTGAAGGCTCCCTCCCCGGCGAGCGTCGGCCCGCCGAACACCTGGAACAGCGAAGCGATGCCGTCAACGCGCGCGTCGATTCCGGCTGCGGCGATTCCCTGTGCGAGCCGCGTCCGGAGACGCCCCCCGAGCTGAGCCAGGCGGTCGTATCGGTCAGGCGTCAGCTCGCGCAACGTCGCGAGGCCGGCGGCCGCGGCGACCGGGTTGCCGTTGAACGTGCCGCCGTGACTCATCGCCCCGGGTCGCCGGGCGTCGAAGCGGTCCATGATCTCGGCGCGCCCGCCGAACGCCGCGAGCGCGTAGCCGCCGCCGACGATCTTGCCGAGCGTCGTCAGGTCGGGCGTGACGCCGAACACGCCCTGCGCCCCGTTCGGCCCGATCCGGAACGCGATGATCTCGTCGAAGATCAGGACCGCGCCGATCTCGGTCGTCATGTCGCGAAGGGCGTGGAGGAATGCGCGATCCGCCGGCCGAACGCCGCCGGCGCCCTGGACCGGCTCGATGATCACCGCCGCCAGCTGCCGCTCGCGTCCGGCGAGGCCACGTTCGATCCCGTCGAGGTCGGCCCACGGCAAATCGATCACGAGGTTCGACGTCGCGTCCGGCACGCCGGCGGAGTGGGGGAGCACCGTGTCGTGCGTCCCGTGATAGGAGCTGTCGAAGCGAGCCACGAAGTCGCGGCCGGTGAACGCCCGCGCGGCGCGGATCGCGAACATCGTCGCCTCGGTGCCGGAGTTCGTGAATCGCAGCATTTCCACGGACGGCAGCCGGCGCTTGATCTCTTCCGCGAGCTCGATCTCGATCTCCGTGGGAGCGGCGAAGGCCGACGCCCGCCGGACCTGCTCCGTGACCGCCGCCACGACCGCCGGGTGGGCATGGCCGAGGATCAGCGACGTGTAGTTGCCCAGGAAGTCGCGGTACTCGTTGCCGTCGACATCCCACGTCCTGAGCCCGGCGCCGCGGACCATGTACGGCGGGTAGGGCGGGTTGAAGACGGTCGTCCGCGTGGAGCCGCCCGGGATCGACTGCGTGGCGCGCTCGAACAGCTCACGGGAGCGCGGCGTCCGGGCGAGATAGTCGTCGACGAGGGTCATGGACGGAGTGTACGCGGCGTTGACATGTGACTGAATGGTCACATATATTCGGCCGGTGACTGACGACCCGATGGCGCCGACGTTCCGGGCCCTGAGCGACCCCAGCCGGCGCCACCTCCTCGACAAGCTCTTCGAGCGCGATGGCCAGACGCTCAACGAGCTGAGTGCGCACCTGCCGTCGATGACCCGATTCGGGGTCATGCGGCATCTCGGCGTGCTGGAGGAGGCGGGCCTGATCACGACCCGGCGCGAGGGGCGCGAGAAGCGCCACTTCCTCAACCCGGTCCCGATCCGCCTCGTCCACGACCGCTGGATCGGCAAGTTCGCCGAGCCAGTGATCGGGGCGATGGCGGCGATGAAGCGCACCCTGGAGGCTGAGGCGATGAGCGCTCCCGATCATGTCTATTCCGTCTACATCAAGGCCTCGCCCGACCGCGTCTGGCGGGCGATCACCGACGGCGTCGAGACCGAGCAGTACTACTACGGCACCCGGGTGGACTCGGACTGGTCGAAGGGCGGCCGGATCGTCTACGCCTATCCCGACGGTTCGACGGCCGCCGACGGCGAGATCCTCGATATCGAGCCAGGCAGGTTCGTCCGGATGTCGTTCCTCGCCCACTGGGATCCCGAGTACAAGGCGGCCGGCCCCGTGACGATGACCTGGGACATCGAGCCCCAGGACGACGGCGGCTCACTGCTGACGGTCACGACGAGCGGCCTCGTCGAGGGCTCGAAGATGGCGAATGAGTTCAGCGGCGGCATCGTGTACATCGTGTCGGGCCTGAAGACGTACGTCGAGACCGGCGCGCCGCTCTCGGTCCCGGCCGAGGTCGGCTGAGCCAACCGGCGGCGGCGCTCCTTCGCGGGGAACCGAAGGCCGAGCCCGCCCTCGCGGACCCGGCCTTCGAGCGTCGAGAGACGCGATTACATGATCCCGATGACGTGGCCCTCGGGATCGGCGAACAGCGCGATCGTCGTCTCCGGCGCGACCTCCGTGAGCGGCATGAGGACGCGGCCGCCGGCCGCCTCGGCCTTCGCGAGCGTGCCCTTCGGGTCGTCGGTGTGGACGTAGAACGTGACGCCGCCCGGGGTGCCCTCCTGGGCTCCCCCGATGCCGCCGGTGAGCCCGTCGCCCTGGCGGTACATCCCGTAGCCGCCGGGATTGTTCGTGTCGAGGCTCCAGCCGAAGACGTCCGAGAAGAACTTCTGCAGCTTCGCCCCGTCCTTGCCGGTGACCTCGACATGAATGACCTGAGCTCCCATCGGGAACCTCCTCATCACCGTGGCGACCCGTGTGGTCCGCCTGCACCCTCACGACGAGCGGCAATCGCCCGAATCGACAACGGCGACCGAGGGCCGAAACGTTCAACCGCGTTGGACACTGTTCGTTGACGCTGAAACTATCCCGAGCGCATACTCGTATCTCCTAGCGCGGACCCCGGCCGGACGACCCCCCAGACCCCGCGTCCCGTCCGACCGACGGCCCGATCGTCACCGCGGAGCGCCAGCCAGGAGGCCGGCAAGGCGCCACGCACAGGGGTGCAGGAGGACGGTCGCGCATGATTCCGGCTTCGTTCGACTACGTGCGACCGGGGAGCCTCGACGAGGCGATCCGGATACTCAACGAAAGGGAGGGCGAGGCCAAGCTCCTCGCCGGCGGCTACAGCCTGATCCCGCTGCTGAAGCTTCGGCTGGGGCAGCCCGGGATCCTCGTCGATCTCCAGGCGGTCGGCGGCCTCGACGGCATCATCCAGACCGACGATGACCTGCGGATCGGGGCGAAGGCGACGCATCGCCAGATCCACGAGAACGACATCGTCGCCAACACGTACCCCTTCATCGCCGACGTCGCCGGCGGCATCGGCGACCCGCAGGTCCGGAACTGGGGCACGATCGGCGGCTCCATCGCCCACGCCGACCCGGCATCCGACTGGCCGGCCGCGCTGCTCGCCGCCAACGCGACGATCATCGCTCGGGGCAAGGACGGCGAGCGGGCGATCAAGGCCCGCGACTTCTTCGTCGACACGTTCACGACCGCGGTCGAACCGACCGAGGTCCTCACGGAGGTCCGCATCCCACGCCGCACGAAGGGCGTAGGCGGTGGCTACTCGAAGCTCGAGCGCCGCGTCGGCGACTTCGCGACCGTTGGCGTGGCGGTGGTCGTGAGCCTTGACGGCGAGGGCCGGTTCACAGGCGCGGGGATCGGCGTGACCGGTGTCTCGCCCAATCCCTTCGCCGCCACGAACGCGGAGCCGCTCGTCGCCGGGGTTCCGCCGCATGAAGAGCTCTACCGCGCAGTCGGCGACGCGGCCGCCGCCCAGAGCGAGCCGGCCGCAGACGTCCGGGGACCGGTTGAATACAAGCGCGCGATGGTCGCGGAGATGACCGTTCGATCGTTCCGCATCGCCGTCGAGCGCGCTCGCGCGTTCGCATAGGAGTCGACGATGACGACACAGCACATCACGGTCACCGTCAACGGCGAACAGCGAGCGGCCGACGTCGAGCCGCGGCTCCTGCTCGTGCACTTCCTGCGCGACAACCTGGGCCTCACCGGAACCCACATCGGTTGCGATACCAGCAACTGCGGCGCATGCACCGTTCACGTCAATGGCCAGAGCGCAAAGTCGTGCACGATGCTCGCGGTCCAGGCCGACGGGGCCGACGTCAAGACGATCGAGGGCATGGCCGACGGCGCGGCCCTCCATCCGTTGCAGCAGGCCTTCTGGGACCAGCACGGTCTCCAATGCGGCTTCTGCACGCCCGGCATGATCATGCAGGCGGCATGGTTCCTGAATGAGAACCCCGACCCATCCGACGACGAGATCCGCGAAGGCATCAGCGGCAACCTCTGCCGCTGCACCGGCTACGTGAACATCGTGAAGGCGATCAAGCAGGCGGCAGGAGAATTGAGCGCGGCCGAGTCCGCGCCTGTTGTCGCCGCCGCCACGACCGAGCCGGCCGCGACCGGCCAGGAGGCCTGACATGACCGAGGTCATGACGACCACGACCCCCGAAGTCGGGGGCATGGGCCACTCGGTCAAGCGCAAGGAAGATCCGCGTTTCATTCAGGGCAAAGGCGAGTACATCGACGACGTCAACCTGCCGGGCCAGCTGTGGCTCGACATCGTCCGGTCGCCGTATGCCCACGCGAAGATCAAGTCGATCGACGCGTCCGAGGCGCTGAAGATCCCCGGGGTCGCGGCAGTCGTGACCGGAAAGGACCTCGAGGGCTACAAGCTGCACTGGATGCCGACGCTCGCGGGCGACATGCAGATGGTGCTGCCCGTGGACACCGTCATGTACCAGTCGCAGGAAGTCGCGGCCGTCATCGCGACCTCCAAGTACGCGGCCGCCGACGGCGTCGCCGCAGTGATGGTCGATTACGAGCCGCTGCCGGTGGTCGTGGACCCCCACCGTGCCCTCGAGGCCGACGCGCCGGTCCTCCGACCCGACCGCGGCGAGGACAAGCAGAACAACCACATCTGGCACTGGGAATCGGGCGACAAGGCGGCAGCCGACGAGGCCCTCGCGGCGAGCGAGGTCCGGATCTCCGAGGACATCTATATTCCGCGAATCCACGTCGCGTCGATCGAAACGTGCGGTTGCGTCGCCGATTGGGATCCCATCCGCCAGCAGTTGACGCTCCACATGACCTCGCAGGCGCCGCACGCGATCCGGACGGTGGTCGCCCTGGTCGCGGCCGGTGCCGGCCTGCCCATCTATGAGCACAACATCCGGGTGAAGACCCACGACATCGGTGGCGGGTTCGGTGGCAAGGTGCCGGTCTATCCGGGCTACGTCCTGGCCGTTGCGGCGTCGTTCCTCACCGGCAAGCCGGTGAAGTGGATCGAGGACCGCAGCGAGAACCTCCAGGCCGATTCTTTCGCTCGCGACTACCACATCCACGCCGAGCTGGGTGCCTCGAAGGAAGGCAGGATCCAGGCGCTCAAAGTCAAGACGATCGCGGACCACGGCTACAGCGACGCCGCGGCCGACCCGTCGAAGTTCCCGGCGGGCCTGTTCAACGTCATCACCGGCTCCTACGACTTCGACAAGGCATTCGTCGAGGTCGACGGCGTCTACACGAACAAGCCGCCCGGCGGCGTCGCCTACCGCTGTTCCTTCCGGGTCACGGAGGCCGTCCACGCAATCGAGCGGATGGTCGACGTCCTTGCCCACGACATCGGCAAGGATCCGGCGCAGCTCCGGATGGAGAACTTCATTCGACCCGAGCAGTTTCCGTACAAGACCCCGACCGGCTGGGAGTACGACTCGGGCGACTACGGCCGGGCCCTGAACCTCGCCCTCGAGACGATCGGCTACGACGAGCTCCGGCGCGAGCAGGCCGAGAAGCGCGAACGCGGCGAGCTCATGGGCATCGGTATCAGCTCGTTCACCGAGATCGTCGGCGCGGGCCCGTCGCACGACTTCGACATCCTCGGCCTGAAAATGTTCGACTCGTGCGAGATCCGCGTGCATCCGACCGGCAAGGTCCTCGCCCGGATCGGCGTCCAGACGCAGGGCCAGGGGCACGAGACCACCTTTGCCCAGATCATCGCCGAGGAGCTCGGGTTCCCGGTTTCTGACATCAAGATCGAGTACGGCGACACCGACACCGCACCGTATGGCCTCGGGACCTATGCATCCCGGTCGACGCCCGTCGCCGGTGCCGCCACCGCGGTCGCGTCCCGGAAGATCCGCGACAAGGCCAAGAAGCTTGCGGCCCATCTCCTCGAGGCCTCCGAGGACGACCTCGAGTGGACGAACGGCAAGTTCTTCGTCAAGGGCTCTCCGGATCGGGCGAAGACGATCCAGGAGATCGCGTTTGCGGCCTATACCAACCATCCGCAAGGGATGGAGGCCGGGCTCGAGGCCGTCGACTATTACGATCCACCGAACCTGACGTTCCCGTTCGGGTCGTACATTGCGGTCGTCGACATCGACAAGGGCACGGGCGAGGTCCATGTCCGCCGCTTCGTCGCGGTGGACGACTGCGGCAACATCATCAACCCGATGATCGTCGACGGGCAGATTCACGGCGGCCTCACCATGGGGCTGGCGCCGGCGCTCTACGAGGCGATCACGTACGACGAAAACGGCAACAACCTGGCCGGTACGTTCATGGACTACCTGTTGCCGACGGCAGTCGAGACGCCGGCCTGGGAGCTGGCCAAGACGGTGACACCGTCGCCGCATCACCCGATCGGGGCGAAGGGCGTGGGCGAGTCTGCGACGGTGGGTGCGCCGCCGGCGATCGCCAACGCCGTTGTCGACGCGTTGTGGCACCTGGGCGTCCGGAACATCGACATCCCGATCACGCCACCCAAGGTCTGGGCGATCCTGAAGGAGAAGGGCGTCACCGCCTGACGCACGACGGTGAGCCAGAAGAACCGGAACCTGTTCGACCGGGCCGCCGAGCTTTCGGCGGCCGGCCGGTCGTATGCGTTCGCGACCGTCGTCGCCGTTGCCAGGCCGACGTCCGCGCGTCCCGGAGCCCACGGCATCATCCACCCCGACGGCTCGATCGAGGGCTGGGTCGGCGGCTCGTGTGCCCAGCCGGTGGTCATCCGCGAGGCGCTGCATGCGATGCGCGACGGCCAGCCGCGCCTGCTGCGCCTCTCGAAGGACGCCCCGGCCGAGGGCCGCCGCGCGGACGGTGTCATTGAGCTGGTCATGACCTGCCACTCCGGGGGGACGCTGGAGATCTACGTGGAACCGAACCTGCCGAAGCCGCAGCTGTGGATCGCCGGGATCACGCCGATCGCCGGCGCCCTCGTGGAGCTGGGAGCCGCGGCGGGCTTCCAGGTCACGCTGTTCGACCCGATCGCGGATGGTGCGGCGTTCCCGGCCGCGACGGCGGTCCGCCCCGACACGAACCTCGTCGCCATCGATCGCGACGTGGCGCCGTACGTCGTCGTCGCGACGCAGGGGCAGTGGGACGAGGAGGCCCTCGCGGGTGCCCTTCGCCGCGACGCCCGCTACGTGGGGCTCGTCGCGTCGCCGACGCGCGCCGCCGCCGTCCGCGCCTGGCTCCGCGAGGAGACGGGGCTCGCCGAGGATCGCCTCGCCGCGCTTCGTGCGCCTGCCGGCATGGATCTCGGCGCCGAGACGCCCGAGGAGATCGCGCTCTCGATCCTCGCCGAGCTGATCCAGGTCCGGCGCGGCCGGGCCGACTTCGTCGCGTCGCCGGGTCCCGCCACCGTCGCGGGCGAGGCAGAGGCTGCCGCCCTCATCGGTGCCGGGGCAACGGCGCTGGCCAACGCCGACGACATCGTTACGACGGATCCGGTGTGCGGGATGGAGGTCGACCCGGCTCATGCCCGGCACCTCGCCGAGCACGATGGCACGATCTACGCGTTCTGCTCGATCGGCTGCCGGACGCGATTTGTCCGTGAGCCGGCGGTGTACCTCGCCGCACCGGGCACCCACGCGATGGAGACGGAGGCCACATGAAGTTCCAGGGCACGGTCGAGATCAACGCCCCCCGCGATCGGGTCTGGGCGTTCCTCATGGACCCCAATCAGGTCGGACCGTGCGGTCCCGGCGTCGAGAGCATCGAGGTCGTCGACGAGACCCACTTCAAGGCGAAGGCCAAGGTGGGGATCGGCTTCATCAGCGCCCGGTTCAATATCGACATGGAGATCGCCGAACGCGACGAGCCGAACCAGGCGGTGATCAAGGCCCACGGCCAGGCGCCGGGCAGCGCGGTCGACGCGACGGCGACGATGGCCCTCGCCGATGGCGAGGCCGGCGGGACGAAGATGGACTGGGCGGCCGACGTCCTGATCGGCGGGACGCTCGCGAGCGTCGGCGCCCGGCTGATCGAGGGCACCGCGAACAAGATGATCGGCCAGACGTTCGACTGCATCCGCTCGAAGCTCGAGGGCGCCGCCTGACCGCCCCGTGGCGGGAGCGATTCGAGAACCGAGACGCCTGATGGAGCGGATCTCGCGCGTCGTGGGGCCGGTCGCCACGAACGTCTACGTCCTCGCGGACGCCCGCTCGCGCGAGGCGATCGCGATCGACACCGCGATCCCGTCCCTCGACTGGATCGCCGGGGAGCTGGCGGCCCGCGGGTGGACGCTCAGGCTGATCGTCACGACCCACGCCCACTGGGACCACTTCGGCGACAACGCCGCTGTCCAGGCCCACACGGGGGCCGCCGTTGCCGTGCACGCGCGCGACCGCGAGGGACTCGAACGCCCGCAGCCGCTCTGGGCGCCGTTCGAGATTCCGCCGTCCGTGCCGGCCGTCGAGCTGCAGGAGCGCGGCGAGGTGCGGTTCGGCGACGTCCGCCTCCAGGTGCTCCACACGCCGGGCCACACCGAGGGCTCCGTCTGCCTCTACAGCGTCGACGAAGGCCTGCTGTTCAGCGGCGACACCTTGTTCAAGGGCGCATGGGGCCGGACGGACCTGCCCGGCGGTGACCCGGCGGCGATGGTCGAATCGCTGATTCGGCTCCTCGACTTCGAGGATCTCGTCCGGGTGCTACCCGGCCATGGCAGCGAGACGACCGTCGGTGCGGAGCGGCCCTGGCTGGAGATGGTCCGAGACCGCCGGGCGCTGCCGATCTGACGGCTACGAGCCGTTGACGAATCCCGTGGTATCGACGACCTCGAACATCGAGCCGTTGATCTGGTGGAGATCGTGCAGGTCGTCGTCGTTCCAGCGCGGGTCCGGCGCGCCGGTGATGTAGTACGCGGAGCCGTTGTCGGCGAGGATCATCCCGTAGCGCTTGAGAGCCCGAAGGATCACCCGCGACTGCGGTCCGAAGCCGCTGATGTCGACGTTCGACTTGAGCCGGAGACGAAGGCCCATCGGCGGGTAGGAGGCACCGGTCAGCGACGAGGCGTGATGGCGGGCCGGATAGATGTGGCGATTGCGCGTTTCCGGCACCGTGAACCGCAGCGCGTGGGCGATCACGCCGGCGGCGACGTCGTCATACCGGGCCAGGCCGGGATAGATCGGCAGGCCGGCCGCGTCGGCGGACGTCCAGCCGTCCGGTCGGAGCGCGTTCGATCGGAGGTCGTAGATCGCCCCGGATCCCGCGGACCAGCCTTTCGTTCCCTTCGACGCGGCGAACAGCTCCCACAGCCGGCAGGCCTTCGTGTCGAGCATGAGGATGTGGCGATCGCCCGGGGCGCCGTTGCCCTCGATCTTCGGTGACGCGGGGATGGGGTAAGGCCCGGCGTCGGACTCCGACGGCCACGTGAACGAAACGGTGGTCAGCGGTGTCGCCGCCGACACGACGTTGACCGGGATCCCGTAGCCGGCGTACGAGCCGAAGTCCGGGTGGAGGTGGTTGGCGAGGCCCATCCGGCTGATGAGCGTCGCGGAGTCGGCTCGGACGGGGAGCGAGTCGACCCGGCGATTCCAGACGTTCGTCGCCGGCAGCACCGGGCAGCCGAGCAGGAAGGCCGCGCGCGTGCCGGTCGTCGGCACATCGCGAGCGACCACGGTCCCCAGCGATCCAAGCACCAGCACGGCCGCGAACCCGAGCGCGGCGAAGCGCCGGAGACCCGGACGGCGAACTCGATCTGGCATGCCGGAATCGTGCGGTCCGATGAGCGACGCCGCCACTGGGCCGATGGTCCCGGACGGTGCCGAGCGGCACCGCCGGGCACTCAGATCGACTTGCGGTAGCTGATTCCCGTCCGATGCCGCCGGAAACCCAGCGACTCGTAGAGCTGCAGGGCCCCGGTCGGGTTCTTCGCGTCGACGCCGAGGAGCGCCTCGGTCATCCCCATGTCCCGCAGGCCGCGCATCGCGTCGGCGATCAGCGCCGTTGCCACGCCCTGCTTGCGCCACGGCCGGCGCACCGAGATGTGCTCGAGCCAGCCCCGCTTCACGCCGACGATCTCGTTCTCGTCGGGCCACACGAACGTCATCACGGAGCCCGCGACCTCGTCACCCGCCCAGGCGACGCGCCACAGGTCCGTGTCGATGTTCGGCATCCCGAACCAGCGCTCGAAGTCCTCCTCGGAGCGGACCGCGGCCTCGGCGTGGTCCCGGAACGCCTCCGTGTCGGCGTCCCAGATCCGGCGATGGTCGGCCTCGACGACCGGCCGGATCTCCAGCCCCTCGGGGAGGGCCGCGTCCGGGATCGGCTCAGACAGCTGGCGGAGCATCGTGAACCCATAGCGAGTCTGGTGGTACCCCTCCGATTCGAGGAGCCGGATCCCGCCAGGCACGTTCGTATCGACCCATGCGCCCAGCTGATGCGATTCGGGCCCGGTCCAGCTGGCCGCGACCTCGCGGGCGCGCCGCTCCACCCAGTGGGCGAGCGTCCGGCCGATGCCATGCCCACGGTGGTCGGGATGCACGAACGCATCCCACTGATAGACCGCGACGCCTTCGCGCACGACGACGTGGCCCTCCGCCTCGCCGACCATCTGGCCGTCGATCTCGGCGATCAGCACGTCGCGCTGAAGGTCGAAGTTCGCCTGATGCTCGAGGTCGTTCCGGACGTCGGCGGCCGACAGGGCGAACTCGCGAGCGTCCGCCACTGCGGTCGCATTGATCAAGCCCGCGACGGCCGCGGCGTCGACCGCGAGGTCGATGCTCCGGAAGCGAAGTCCGGCGATGGCCGGGGCGTCGGGCAGGCTGATCTCGCTTCGGGTGATTGAGGACCCCATGGTCAAACTCCGGTCAGGTTGAGCGGCTTGCGCCAGTACGTGTTGCTCCGGGCACGCTCGAACCCGCAGCTCTCGTACAGGTGCACCGCCGCATGCTCGTTCTCGGAGTCGACGCCGAGGTATGCGCTCGTCATGCCCCGTTCACGGAGCCTGACGAGGCTCAGATTCACGAGCGCCCGCGCGAGGCCGCGCCGGCGATACGGGCGCCGCACAAACACCGAGTCGAGGAGGCCGCGGCGGCGATCGAATCGGGCGTTCTCTTCGTCGTCGATCTGGTTGAGAACGGCGCCGGCAATCTCGTCACCCGCGAAGGCGACGACGAAGATCGACGGATCGAGGTGGGGATCGCCGGCGAATCGCTCGAACGACGCGTCGTCGTCATGAACGACGCCCCAGTGGTCGCGGAATGCCTTCGCGTCCGCGTCGAAGATCGCGCGAAGGTGCTCGCGGGCAACCGGCCGGACCTCGAAGCCTTCCGGCACCGCGGTGGGGCCGATGTCGTCGAGCGTCGGCCGAACCAGGACGTAGAACGTGCGCACCGGGCTGTAGCCGTGGCCGCGCAGCAGGTTCGCGGCTCGCACGTCCGCGTCAGACGTCCCGGCGCCGTGCCAGCGATCGTCGGAGTCCGGCTGGCCCGCGGCGATCTCCCGCGCCCGGCTCTCGCCCCAGGCGAGCAGGGCGCCGCCGATGCCGCGGCCGCAGACGGCGGGATCGACACGGCAATGCTGGTCGTACGCTCGGCCGCCCGCGTTCAGGTCGGACCATTCGACCCGGCTGTAGCCCACGATCCGGCCGGCGAGCTCGACGACGACGATGTCGCGGTCGGGATCGGTGTTCGAGAGGTGGTCGAAGTGGTTGGCGAGCGTCTCCACGGTCACCAGCTCATCGACGCCCGCGTCGGCGCGTGCTGCCATCGTCACGCCGACCATGCCGGGGTAGTCCTGCGGTCCGGCGAAGCGCCGGAATCGGAGGCCCGGAACGGCCGGCAAGGCTGTGTGGAACTCGGTGTCGATCATCTGCCTTCCCTCCCGTACTTGAAGTCCATGTGCACACCGACCGATTTGTGAATCGACTTCCACTTCCGCCGCTCTTCAGCGCGGGCCAGGGCGTCGACGCGCCGTTCCAGGTGGCGAGCCTCCCGTTCGAGCTTTCGCCAGCCCTGGAAGCGCGACTCGGCGAGATCGCCATCGGCGATTGCGGACGTGACCGCACAGCCCGGTTCGCCGTTGTGGGCGCAGTCGCTGAACCGACATATCTCGGCGAGCGCCTCGATGTCCGCGAACGACCGCTCGAGTCCCGCGTCGGCGTCCCACAGCGCGAGCTCGCGCATCCCGGGCGTGTCGAGCACGAGGCCGCCCTCCGGCAGCAGGTGAAGCTGGCGGCGGGTCGTCGTGTGGCGGCCCTTCGCGTCGTCGCGGCGAATCTCGCGGACGGCCGCAACGTCGGCGCCCGCGAGCTTGTTCAGCAGGGTCGACTTCCCTACACCGGACGAACCGACGAAGGCGACCGTCGTTCCCGGCGCGACCCGCGCCCGGACCTCGGCGATGCCCCGGCCATCGAACGCGGAGACGGTCAGCACCGGCACGCCGACGGCGATCGCTTCGATCTCCGCGAGGAGGTCGTCGACGTCGTCGGCGAGGTCCGCCTTTGACAGGACGACGATCGGCTCCGCGCCGCTCTCCCACGCCACGGCGAGGTAGCGCTCGAGGCGACGGGGGTTCAGGTCCTGGTTGAGCGACGCGACGACGAAGACGACGTCGACGTTCGCCGCGACGACCTGGGCCACGGTCTGCCGCCCGGGCGCATGCCGGACGAGCGACGTGCGGCGCGGCACGACGCCGGTGATGATCCCGTTTTCGGCGTCGAGGACGACCCAATCGCCGACCGCCGGGAACGCGGCCGGATCGTCGCCCGCCTCGTAGCGGAAGCGACCGCCGACCTGCGCCCGCACTTCACCGTCCGCGGTTGCGACCAGATACGAACCGCGATCGCCGGCGACGACGCGTGCCGGGACGTTGGCGCCAACGGCGAACGGCGCGAAGGCGGCCGCGACCGCGTCGGTCCAGCCGTAGTCGATCAATTCGCCTTCGGGCTCGGCGTCACGTGGATCAATGGCGAGGCTCATCCGACCCTCTTCAACTTTCCGGTTCGCTTCGCGTACAGCTCGGCGCGCCCGAACGCCCACAGGCCGAACGGGATCAGCACGGCGCCCATGACGATCAGCGGCACGACGTCGTAGACGAGCGCCGAGACGGGCGCACCGTCGATCAGGCCCTTGCGGACGCCGTCGAGGACGTACGTCGCCGGCGAGAGTCGCGACAGGACCTGCATCCAGGGCGGCAGGACCTCGATCGAGTAGTAGACGCCCGAGATGAGCAGCAGGCACGACTGCAGGACGAACGCCATCTGCGCCCCGCGCTCGACGTAGAGCAGCGGCAGGATCGCGGCGATCATCCCGATTCCGACGAAGCTGAACGACCCGAGCAGCATGAACACGACCGCCGTCCCGAGGTTCGCCCCGCTGAAGTCCAGCTGGCGGAAGAACAGGACGAGCACGACGAAGATCACGGCCGTGTGGACGAGCCCGTACAGCATCGCGTACGACACCGACCCCAGCAGCTGCGAGGAGCGTCGGATCGGGGCCATCATCGTGTACTCGAGCGTGCCCTCCCAGCGCTCGACCTGGATCGTTTCGGCGATCCAGCTGAACACGACCGAGAGGTAGTTCCAGAAGATCGCGCCCACCATCAGCGACAGGAGCAACTCGGGGTTGTCCTGGTCGGCACCGATGAGCGAGATCGAGAGCGCACCCGCGACCGAATAGACCAGGAACGCGAGCTCCCAGCCCCAGTAGCGGCGAGTCAGAAAGAAGTTGCGCTCGATGAAGGCGTATGAGGCCTTCAGCTCATGGGCGACGCTGAACATGGTCGATCTCCGAGGAAGAGCCAGCCCGACCCTCAGCGGGATCGGGCCAGCTCCAGGTTCGGCTCACCGACCAGCCGCTCGCCCACGCGGACGAGGGACTGGCCGACGGCCAGACGGACGGAACGTCGAGGCTGGCTGGGGACCTGGCGGCGGAGCTCGGCCTCGCGATACGCGCGGTCACGCTCCTCGTTGGCCAGGTACAGGGCCAGCGGGAACAACGAACGGTTCTCCATTGCGATCTCACCTCCCTTCATTCGGATTCGTCGTCGGCCTCGTCCTCGTCGACGTCGTCGTCGAGCGAGCGGCCGGTGTAGGTCATGAACACGTCGTGGAGCGTTGCGGCGGCCGATGTCCGCCGCGATTCGGTCTGCGTCAGGCCGGCGGGCGTGTCCTCGGCGACGACGTGACCGGCGTCGAGGATCGTGATCCGGCTGCACAGCCGTTCCGCCTCGCCCAGGTCATGCGTCGTGAGGACGATCGTCGCGTCGTGGGTCGCCCGGAGCTCTTCGATGAACGCCTGGACGTCCAGCTTCGAGCGCGGGTCGAGACCCGTGGTCGGCTCGTCTAGGAGCAGCAGCGCCGGGCTCGTCAGCAGCGCTCGCGCAATTGCGACCTTCTGCTGCATGCCCCGACTCATCTGCTCGATCGGGCGGCCGATCCGCTTCTCCGAGATGCCGAGCCGGGCGAGGATCGCCACGGCTTCGCGCTTCGCCGCTCCGGCATCCTTGCCGTAGAGGCGGGCCGCGAACAGGAGGTTCTCCATCGGGCTGAGCTTCTTGAAGAAGGCGGCGTCGACGCTGACCCGGTTGATCAGCCGCTTGACGGCCATCTCGTCGGTGGCGAGGTCGTGTCCGAAGACTTCGACCCGGCCCTCGTCGAGCGTCAGCAGGCCGCTGACCAGGCGGATGAGGGTCGACTTGCCGGAGCCATTGGCGCCGAGGATCCCGTGAATGTCGCCGCGCTCGAGGCGGAGCGACACGTCCTGGATCGCCGTCACGGGCTTGCGCTTGCGACCGACCACGAACCGCTTCGTGACCCGATCGATCACGAGGGCCGGCACTGCCGACTCCTCAGCCCGGGCACCGACGGTGTCGGCTGGCCTGGCGATATTCGGTTGTCTGACGAGCGTTGCGGTCACTTGTCGAGCTCCTGGAACGATGCGATTCCTGGTGGACGTCGGGGGCGGTCCGGGACAGAGAAAGAGCCGCGGGTCCCGCTGACGTCCTTGACGTCGGGTGGGCCTGCGGCTCCGTTGCATGTCCTCGGGGAGGAGCATCAAAAAAGCCGGGGCCCTGTCTGGCCCACGGCTCGTGGCTCGCTCCTGGGGCGGTCCTACCGCCCGGTGCCTAGCTCGAGATGGGCACAGATCTCCCGTGAACGACGCCACTGATGGGCGCCATCGTGCGCGGGGTTCCGAGGTTCATCATTCGGAGCCGCCTCCATCAGTAGAGGTGTTCAAGGGCGAGCGATCTGCGCGCCGGCGGCGAGTCTACGCGCGTCCGGTGACGACCGTCAACCCGTAGGAATGACGTAGTCGGCAATACGACACATGACGTAGACCGGGCCGTGGACGACTCGCCGAGGCGCCCTCGGTGGGGTACCGCAATGCCACGGTATGCGCGTAGAGCCGTCAACCCGTCACGCCGCTGTGGTCGGTCCCGCTCGATTCGTGGCCCGCGGGTGACCCTCGCCGCTTCGGCGGATCGCGGTGGCTCCGACCCCACGATTTCGGGCGGAAGCCCGCGTTACTCGCGGCCACCTCGGCGGGTGGTGGCTCGCACCCCGCACCAGCTCGGCTACGGCTTCGGCGGGCACAATTCGATCGCAAATCGTGGGCTAGCGCCCACCAGTCGAGAGGTCCAGCCGAACGATCGGGCGGACCTTCGATGTCCTGTTCGCCTGGCGCCGGGCGACGACGTCGAAGCCGGCCGATTCGAACATCGACAGCGTGCCGTGATAGACGTTGGCGGCCGGAACCTTCTTGCCCTGCGTGTCCGACGGATAGCCCTCGAGGATCGTCGCGCCCTGGCTCCTCGCCCAGTCGATCGCGCCGTCGAGCAGCGCCGTGGCGACGCCCTTGCCGCGGGCCTGGCGAGAGACGACGAAGCAGACGATCGACCAGACCGGCTTGTCGTCGACCGGGGCGAGGACCTTGGCGTGCGTCAGCCGGTCGTAGGCCTGGCGCGGGGCAAGGCTGACCCAGCCGACGGCTCGGTCGCCGTCGTAGGCCACGAGACCCGGCGACGGTCCGGCGGCCGTCAGCTTCGAGAGGCGCTCGCGGTTGTCGGCCGCGGTCGAATTGGACCAGTCGAGGCCGCGCTCCCGGTAGAACTGGCACCAGCACCACTTCGGGTCGCCGCCTTCCTGGAACAGCGCGGCGAGGTCCGCGAAGCGCTCGGGAGTAAGCGGATGGATCGCGATGGCGGTCGCGGCTTCAGCCATGACCGGATCCTACGGCCGGGATCGGTCATCGCTCGTCAGGAATTTCGTACCCTCGTTTCGTGACGTCCTCCAGCCCATCGATCGTCGACCTGGTCAGGGAGCATCGTCTCGATGCCGACCTTGCAGCGCTGCTGTGGGCACTTGCCCAGCATCGGGTGGCGGTCCACGTCGTCCCGAATGCCGGCGCGCCGCTCGCGAAGGCTGTCCGCGAACTGGCCGCCGAACCTGCCCTCGTGACGGACGGACCGGGCTCGGCGATCGAGGAGGTGCTCCGCCAGCCGGTGCCGCTGCGGCCACCGACCGGGGCCGTCGTCGTGACCGATATCGATGGCCGGGTCGCTTCGGCGCATCTCATTCGGCCGCCACTACGCGACGGCGCCGGCCACGTCCGGCCCCAGCCCCCCGGCGTGCTCGCGGCACGTCTGGAGGCCGAGGACCGGCTGGAGCATTTCGCGTGGGGGGTGATGCCGGAGATCGCGGCGGATCTCGGGATCCTCGGGGGCGAACTGGACGCCGAGGTCGCGGATCGCACCTCGTTTCTCGCAGCCCTCGCGGCGACGGGGCCGGCCGATCCAGAGGCGACCCGAAGCGCGCTGCGGGCGTGGCACCGTCACGCCGGCCGGAGTCACTGAGGTGCTGCTCGGCATCGATCACATCGTGCTGGCGGTCGAGGACCCGGATGCGACGGCCGCTGCCCTCGAAGCCGAAGTCGGGTTGGTTGCCGGAGGAGGTGGCCGGCACGACGCACTGGGCACGTTCAACCGGCTGGTCTGGCTCGGCGACAGCTACCTCGAGCTCATCGGCGTGTTCGATGTCGCGGTTGCGGCGCGCGGCTGGCTCGGGCCGGCGGTCCTCGCGACCATCGAGCGCGGTGGCGGGCTTGCGACGTGGGCCGTCGCGGTTGACGATCTCGATCGCCAGCTGACCTGGTTGCCACCCGATGCGGGC
>DASUFO010000027.1:0-35893 GCA_036274475.1 Candidatus Limnocylindrales bacterium | reverse complement strand
TGATCCTCGTCGCGACCGGGACGTTCCTGACGTTCTTCTACCAGGCCAGCAGCGCGCCGGTCGTCTACGACGGGCCGTGGACGCCGCTCCAGGGCCACGAAGTCTCGGCCGCGTACGACTCCGTCATGGCGATCAGCTTCGAGGTCCAGGCCGGCCTGTTGATGCGCCAGATCCATCACTGGACGGCGCTGATCTTCGTGGCCGTCGTCGTGCTCCATCTCTCCCGGGTGTTCTTTACCGGCGCGTTCCGCCGGCCGCGCGAGCTGAACTGGCTCGTCGGCTTCACGCTGATGGTTCTCGTCCTCGCCGAAGGCTTCACCGGCTACTCGCTGCCGGACGACCTCCTCTCGGGGACCGGCGCTCGAATCGCCTACTCGGCGGCGATGTCGATCCCGTTCATCGGGCCGTGGTTCGCTTCCCTCGTGTTCGGCGGCGAGTTCCCGACGATGGCCTTGATCGGCCGCTTCTTCGTCGTGCACGTGCTGTTCCTGCCGGGCCTGGTGATCGCCCTGATCACCGCCCATCTCGCGTTCATCGTGGTCCACAAGCACACCCAGTACCGGGGCGGTCGGGCGACCGAGACGAACGTGATCGGCCAGGCGTTCTGGCCGGGCCAGGTCTTCGTGTCGACTGGGCTGTTCTTCATGACCGCGGCGTTCCTCGCCCTGATCGGCGGGCTCGTGCAGGTCAACCCGATCTGGGTGTACGGCCCGTTCGACGCGACGGTCGTCGCGTCACCGGCTCAGCCGGACTGGTATGTCGGCTGGCTCGATGGTGCGCTTCGGATCTTCCCGCCGATCGAGCCGACGATCCTCGGCGTCACGATCCCGTCGCCGTTCATTCCGGGCGTCGTCGTCCCGGGGGCGATCTTCACGCTCGTGGCGCTGTGGCCGTTCGTCGAGGCGTGGCGGACGCACGACGATCGCGAGCATCACCTCCTCGATCACGTCGCGGAGCACCCCGTCCGAACCGCGACGGGCGTCGCGATCCTGACGCTCTTCGTCGTTCTGACGCTTGCCGGCGGCAACGACGTCCTGGCGAACTACTTCTTCACCGACGTCGAGACGCTGACCAAGGTGTTCCGCGCCCTCGCCGTGGTGCTCCCGATCGTCGCCTGGGTCGTCGCATACCGGATCTGCGTCGGGTGGCGGTCGCGCCTGGCCGACCCGGCCCTCGAAGGGCGTCGGGCTGGCACGCGGCTTCGGCGGAACGCCGCCGGCGGCTTCGAGGAGGCGGAGCCGTGATCACGCGATCCCAACGCAGCATCCGCGGCGTCGTCCTCGCCGCGGCTCTCGCGATCCTCGCGGCGGGCTGTCTGCCCGCGCCCGCGACCGAGGAGGCACAACAGGTCACGACGCTCTACGGCGTCTTCGTCGCGATCGCCGCGGTCATCGCGCTGATCGTCTTCGGACTCGCCACGTGGGCGATCCTGCGGCACCGCCAGAAGCCCGGCGACCCGCTGCCCGACCAGAGCCACGGCAGCCTCCGGGTCGAGTTCATCTGGACCGCGATCCCGGTCCTCATCATCCTCGGGCTGTTCGCCGGCACCCTGGCCGTTCTTGGGCGGGTCGACGCCCACAACCCGAACCCGGGCGTCGAGCTGCGAGTCGAGGCGTTCCGCTGGGGCTGGACGTTCAGCTACCCGGGGTCAGGCGTCAGCGTCACCGGCATCACGCCGGACGGCCCGGAGGCGGTCCTGCCGGTCGGGGAGCCCATCAAGATCGTCGTCGCCTCGCACGACGTCATCCACGCGTTCTTCGTCCCGGTCTTCCTGTTCAAGCGCGACGCGATCCCGGGTCGGGAATCCGCGTTCGACGTCACGATCGACGAGCCCGGCACGTACCGCGGCCAGTGCGCGGAGTTCTGCGGGATCTACCACTCCCGGATGCCGTTCAGCATCCGGGCCGTCTCGCGGGCCGAGTTCGACCAGTGGCTGGCGAGCCAGCCGCGCGCGTCGCCGCCCGCCGAGGGCTCGCCGGTGGCGTCGCCGTGACCGCCGCCGACACCCCGATCGGCCCGGCCGGCGCGAGCGGCGCGGTTCGTGGCGAGCGGGGCGACCTGCTGACGTGGCTCACGACGACCGACCACAAGCGGATCGGAATCCTCTACCTCGTCGCGTCGTTCGGGTTCTTCCTCGTCGGCGGATTGCTCGCGCTGGGAATGCGGGCGGAGCTGACCGTGCCCGGCCTGCAATTCGTCGACGAGCAGACCTACGACCAGGCGTTCACGATGCACGGGACGATCATGATGTTCCTGTTCGGGACGCCGATGGTCGCGGCGTTCGCGAACTACCTCGTGCCGCTCCAGGTCGGCGCGGCCGACATGGTCTTCCCCCGGCTCAACGCGCTGTCGTTCTGGCTGTTCCTGTTCGGCGGCGTCATCGTCCTGTCGGGCTATCTCGCGGTCGGCGGCGCCGCCGACGTCGGCTGGACCGGCTACGTCCCGAACAGCGAACTCCACTTCTCGACGACGACCGGCACGGACCTCTGGATCGTGGGCCTGGCGCTGACCGGCGTCGCGACGATTCTCGGCGCGATCAACTTCACGGCGACGATCTACGGCCGCCGCGCGCCCGGCATGTCGATGCTCCGGATGCCGATGTTCTGCTGGAACATCCTCGTCGCCTCGATCCTGATCCTGTTCGCGTTTCCGGCCCTGACCGGTGCGCTCGCGATGCTCCTGTTCGACCGGCGGTTCGGCGCATCGTTCTTCGACCCGAGCGAAGGCGGCGACCCGGTGCTCTGGCAACACCTCTTCTGGTTCTTCGGCCATCCCGAGGTCTACATCCTCGCGCTGCCGTTCTTCGGGATCATCTCCGAGGTCATCCCGGTGTTCTCGCGCAAGCCGCTGTTCGGCTACCGGGCGATGGTGTTCGCGACGATCTTCATCGGGGCGTACTCGATGTCGGTCTGGGCCCACCACATGTTCACGACCGCGGCGATCAACCTGCCGTTCTTCGCGCTCTCGTCGTTCATCATCGCGGTCCCGACCGGCATCAAGATCTTCAACTGGGTCGGGACGATGTTCCGGGGCAAGCTCACGTTCCCGACGCCGATGCTGTTCGCGACCGGGTTCATCTACCTCTTCGTGATCGGCGGGATCACCGGCGTGATCGTGGCCTCGCCACCGCTCGACTTCCACTTCCAGGACACGTACTTCGTCGTCGCCCACCTCCACAACGTCCTCGTCGGCGGGAGCGTCTTCGGGATCTTCGCCGGCGTCTACTTCTGGTTCCCGAAGATCACCGGTCGACGGCTCGACGAGCGGCTGGGCAAGCTCCATTTCTGGAGCTGGCTCGTCGGGTTCATCCTGACGTTCCTGCCGCAGTACCAGCTTGGGGCCGACGGGATGCCGCGGCGCTACCCGGACTATGCGGCGAACCCGGGCTGGACCGAGCTGAACGCGATCTCGACGGTGGGCTCGTTGCTGCTCGGCCTGGGAATGATTCCGTTCCTGGCGGCGGTCGTGCTGGCCTTGCGGCGCCCGCCGGACCAGGGCAACGATCCGTGGGAGGCGAACTCGCTCGAGTGGTGGACGACGTCGCCGCCGCCGCATCACAACTTCACGTCGCTGCCGCCGATCAGGAGCGAGCGGCCGGTGTTCGACGCGCGGGAGTCGCGGCGATGAGGCGCCTGATCGCGCTCTCCCAGGAGACGAAGGTCTTCCTGCTGATGGCCGCCTTCGGGTTCATCGTGGCCGCGATCTACTGGTTCGTCTCGTACGAGCCCGCCGGAACGATCCTGCTCGCCGGGTTCGGGCTCGCGACGGCCGTCATCGCGCTGCTCCTGGCACGGTCTGATCCGACGCGGCGGCGGGCCGCGGCGCCACGAGCCGAACCTCCCGCGCCTCCCACGACCGACATCGGCCAGGCCGACACGACCGTCTCCGGCACCGAGGGCATCGATCGGCCGTTCGTCGACGAGACCGGCCGGCTGCCAGACCCGACGATCGCGCCGTTCGCGGTTGGCGCCGGGCTGGCGCTGGCGGCGACCGGGCTCGTGTTCGGGTTGGCGCCGGTGATCGTCGGTGCGCTGCCGCTCGCGTGGGGCGCCTGGACGTGGCTCTCGAGCGCCGGCGAGGAGCTCATTGCCACGGAAGTGGAGGACGCCGCCGGCTGAGGGCTCGGTCGGACGTCAGTTCGGTCGGCTATCCTCCCGCAGATGGGCGACGGGACCGTCATCGTCATCGGTGGCGCCGAGGACAAGGTCCGCGACCGGGTGATCCTCAACCGGTTCGTGACGCTCGCGGGCGGCCGCGACGCGACGATCGCGGTGATCTCGACGGCGTCGTCACTCGGCGCCGAGGCGGGCGAGCGCTATCGGGCGATCTTCACGGAGCTGGGTGTGGCCCACGTCCGGCCGCTCCACGCGATGACCCGGCCCCAGGCCAACGACGAGACGGCGGCGCTCGCCGTCCGTGACGCGACCGGGATCTTCCTGACCGGTGGCAACCAGCTCCGACTGTCATCAACGATCGGCGGAACGCGGCTCGCGGACGCGGTGCTGGAGCGATTCCGCCACGGGTCGGTGGTCGCGGGCACGTCCGCCGGCGCGTCCGCGATGTCGTCGCACATGATCGCGTTCGGCGCGTCGGGCGCGACGCCGAAGCACCGGATGGCCCAGATCGCGGCCGGCCTCGGGATGCTGCCGGGCGTCATCGTCGACCAGCACTTCCAGCAGCGGAACCGGCTGGGGCGTCTGCTGTCCCTGATCGCCCAGAACCCGTCACTCCTTGGTCTCGGCGTCGACGAGGACACGGCCGGCGTCGTGGGCCCGGACGGCGTGATGGAGGTGATCGGCCGGGGCTCGATCACCGTCGTCGACGGCTCCGCCTCCGAAACCGACGCGTGGGAGATCAAGGGTCACAAGCCGCTGATGATCAGCGGCGTCGTGCTCCACTCGCTGCCGAGCGGCTACCGCTTCGACCTGCGCCGCCGCCAGCGCCTCGCGACGCCGACGCTCCACGCGATCCAGGGTGGGGGAGAGGCCGCGTCGAGTTAACAGGGCCGCCTCATCGGAGGGTCGATGAGCGACGCGGCGATGCAAGTAGCGTCGAGGACGGAGCTTTGCGCGTTTCTTGCTGACCTTGCGACAAGGATTCTGACTGGCGAGGAGGCGCAGGCCGTGATTCGGGTGGACGCTGGAGCGCTCGACTCAGAGTGACCGGCTCGAACGGAGCTAGGACCTACGAGGTCGACGCCGATGAACGTCCCGGGTGTTGCGTGGCATGCCACGATTTCGGTTCGAAGGCATCCTCTCGGTCCGGAAACAGACCGAATCCCGCTGCGATGTGGTCTCCGAAGCCACAGTTCGACCGGACGGACTGGCGTTAGCGCGCCAGCGGTCGGAATCGTGGCATCCCACGCACCACTCAGGCGCGGGAAGGATCGCTGACGTGATCCATGGCATGGCACTCCCCGTCTCACCGCGGGTACACTCGGGGCCCGCTCTGGGGAGCGAACCGGGCACGGAACGAGGCACGGAACGAGCGGCAGGAGGGCTCCCGTGGCGCAGGCGGCACCGAAACCTCGCCCGAAGGCGGCTTCGACGAAGACCGCCGAGAAGCCGGCCCGCGTCCGGCGCGCCGCTGAGCCCAAGCGTGGCCCCCAGCCCAGCCTCCGCATCCTCGAAACCCGCATCCTCCGCGGCCCGAACTACTGGGCCCGCGAGCCCGTCGTCCGGATGGTCGTCGACCTCGGCGTGCTCGAGGAGTACCCGAGCAACAAGATCCCCGGCTTCACCGACGCGCTGATCAACCTCCTGCCCAGCCTCGAGGACCACGCCTGCTCGCTCGGCCGCCGCGGCGGGTTCATCACCAGGCTCAAGGAAGGCACGTGGGCCGGCCACATCGCGGAGCACATCGCGCTCGAGCTCCAGAACCTCGCCGGCACGAACGTCCGCCACGGCAAGACGCGTGGCACCGGCGAGACCGGCCGCTACAACGTCATCTACGAGTTCCGCGAGGAGAGCGTCGGCATCGAGGCCGGCAAGATCGCGGTCGCGCTCGTCAACCACCTCGTCGCGCCGACCGATCCCGACCACCAGCTCGACCTCATGGAGGAGCTCGAGCGGATCATCCGGCTCGCCGAGCGCCAGGCGTTCGGTCCCAGCACCCAGGCGATCCTCGACGAGGCCGCGAGCCGCGACATCCCGTACATCCGGCTCGATCGGCACTCACTGGTCCAGCTCGGCCAGGGCGTCCACCAGCAGCGGATCCGGGCGACGATGACGAGCCGGACGTCCGGCATCGCCGTCGACATCGCGAGCGACAAGTCGCTGACGAACCGCCTCCTCGATTCCGCCGGCCTCCCGGTCCCGAAGAGCCAGGTCGTCGGGACCGTCGACCAGGCGGCCGAGGCCGCGAACCGCATCGGCTACCCGTGCGTTGTCAAGCCGCTCGACGGCAACCACGGGCGAGGCGTCCAGCTCGACCTCCAGAGCGAAGACCAGGTCCGCAAGGTCTTCCCGCTTGCGCTCGCCGAGAGCCGCGCGGGCGACGTCGTCGTCGAGAGCTATGTCGCAGGCAACGACTACCGCTGCCTCGTCATCGGCGGCAAGGTCGCCGCGATTGCGGAACGCGTCCCGGCCAGCGTCACCGGCGACGGCGAGCACACCGTCCGCGAGCTCGTCGATATCGCGAACCAGGACCCGCGACGCGGCATCGGCCACGAGAAGGTCCTGACGCGGATCAAGATCGACGAGGCCGCGGAGGAGCTGGTCCGGGCCCAGGGCTTCACGCTCGACGACACGCCGCCGAAGGGCACCTGGGTCAAGCTCGCGTTGACCGGCAACATGTCGACCGGCGGCACCTCGATCGACCGGACGATCGAGGCCCATCCGGACAACGTCGAGATCGCGGAGACCGCCGCGCAGGTCGTCGGGCTCGACGTCGCCGGCATCGACTTCATCTGCCCCGACATCGCGACCCCGGTCCGCGAGACCGGCGGGGCGATCGTCGAGGTCAACGCGGCGCCGGGTTTCCGGATGCACACGCACCCGACGGAGGGGGAGCCGCAGTACGTGGCGCGGCCGGTGATCGATGGCTTGTTCCCACCGGGCTCCCCGTCCCGCATCCCGATCATCGCCGTGACCGGCACGAACGGGAAGACGACGACGGTCCGGATGATCGCCCACATCCTCAAGCTGATGGGCCGCCGCGTCGGGATGACCTCGACCGACGGCATCGTCGTCGACGGCCGGCTCACGAAGAAGGGCGACATGTCGGGCCCGAAGTCGGCGCTGATGGTCCTCCAGAACCCGAAGGTCGACACCGCGGTGTTCGAGGTCGCCCGCGGAGGGATCCTCCGCGAGGGCCTCGGCTACGACCGCAACGACGTCGCGGTCGTGACGAACGTCACCGGCGACCATCTGGGACTCGGCGGGATCGACTCGATCGGCCAGCTCGCGAACGTGAAGGGCGTGATCGTCGAGGCGGTGCCACGATCGGGAACCGCGGTCCTCAACGCGGACGACGGACACGTCTACCGGATGGGCCGCCATTGCGCGGGCTCCGTGGTGCTCTTCTCGATGTCGATGCAGAAGGGCGAGGACGGCTACGACCGCGTCGACGGGCACACCTCGCGCGGCAACGCGGCGTTCGTCCTCCAGCAGACCCCCGAGGGCGAGCTGATCGTGCTCCGCCACGGGCCCCGGACGATGCCGCTGCTCTACACGCACCTCATCCCCGCGACGTTCGGCGGCAAGGCCCGGATGAACGTCGCGAACGCGCTCGCGGCCGCCGCCGCGGCGTGGGCTGCGGGAGCTCACCTTCACGACATCCGCCAGGGCCTCCGGACGTTCTCGACCTCGTTCTTCCAGGCGCCGGGTCGCCTGAACCTGCTCGACGTCGGCGGGATCCGGCTCGTCATCGACTACTGCCACAACGTCGACGGCATGCGCCAGCTGGCCGACTTCGTCGAGCGGATGATGACCGAGCCGATGTCGAAGCCGGGCCGGATCGGGCCGTCGACCAACGGGCACACGCGGAGCGGCCGGGCGATCGGCGTCATCGGGATTCCGGGTGATCGCCGCGACGACGACCAGCGGGAATACGGCGCGATCGCCGCGCAGGCGTTCGACGAGATCATCGTCCGCGAGGACAAGAACCTCCGCGGACGGGCGCCGGGCGAGTCGGCCGGGAACGTCGTGGACGGGGTCCGGCTGGCCCGCGGCGAGGGCCGCGCCCGGGCGATCAAGGCCGAGAAGATCCTCGAGGAGATGGCCGCGGTTCGAACGGCCCTCAGGCGGGCGGCGCCCGGCGACCTCGTCGTCTGCTGCGTCGATGACGCGATCGGCGTCTACCGCGAGGCGATGGCGGTCGCGGGCAAGTCGCAGGGCACGACGGCGTTCGCCGACCCAGGCGAGCTGGAAGCGCCCGAGGGATGAGCCGCGCCGGGACCACCGCCGAGGCCTGCGATCGGCCGCGAGCGGGCCCGCGGCTACTTCGGCGCGTTCGCGATCACCGTGCGGCTGATCCAGATGATCTCGATCGCAGAAATGATCACCAGCGCGATCCCGACCGCCATCTCCATCGGATGCCCTCACTCGTCCGCGGGCCAGCGGCCCGGCTTGGCCGGATCATGAGGGCGCGACCGGGCCGCGCGCAACTCAGCCGCGCCGGGGCCGCTCCTGAAGACGGGGCACGAGCGACGTCAGCTCGGTTGAGACGTCGATCGGCTTCGCGCCGAGCTGCTCGAGCAGCGCGAAGACCTCCTCGCGCTCCTCGTGGCACATGAGGACGATCACCTTCGGCTTGCCGTCGCCGTTCGCCAGCTCGCCGCGGAGTGCCGCCGTCTCCGATTCGTAGACCGCGACGTCGGCCGGTGACCGCCCCGCCGCCTTGACGCCCGCGAGAATCTCCCCGACGACGCCCTCCCGGGAGCGGCCGCGGAGGTACTTGCGTGTCTCCTTGATCACCACGTGGTGGGCGCGGGACGCGGCGATCCGGCCGATCCCCCGGAGCGTGTCGTCCGGCCGATCGCCCGCGGTCCCGACGATCGCCGTCACCGCCGCCGCGCGGCCCGCGGCACCGCCCGCGATGCCCTCCGCGACGTCGAGCACGGCCGCGACCCCGGCCTCGTTATGGGCGAAGTCCACGATCACGATCCGCGACCCGGCCCGGAACAGGTTCAACCGGCCCGGGGCGAGCTCCGAGGACGGCCGGAAGTCGGCCAGGCCGTCGGCGACCTCATCGACGGTGGCACCCATGCCGCGGGCCGCGGCGGCGGCGGCAAGCGCGTTCGAGACGTTGTGGCGCGCGAGACCGCCGATCGCGATCGGAACCCGAACGAGCTCGACGATCCGGGTCTTCTTCGAGCCCTCCAGCTCGACGAGCCAGCCGCCGTCGACGACGTAACCCCGGCCGCCTCGCGCGACCGCCCGGCGCATCGCCGCCGACCCGCCCGGCACCAGGGAAAACGACGCCACGCGACCGCGCACCCGTCGAGCCAGCCGGGCGACGTGCGGGTCGTCGGCGTTCAGCACGCACCAGCCATCCGGCTTCGTGACGCGGACGACGGTCGACTTCACCTCGGCGAGCTCCGGCAGCGTGTGGATGCCCTGGAGGTCGAGGTGGTCGGAGCTCACGTTCGTGACGACGCCGACCTCGTTCGACTCGTAGCCCATCCCGCGCAGGACGAGGCCGCCGCGGGCCGTCTCGAGCACGCCGACGTCGACGTCGGACCGCTCCAGGATCTGCCACGCCCCGCCGGGCCCGGTCCAGTCACCCGGCTCGACCATTCGCTCGTTCACGAGGACGCCGTCGGAGGTCGTCGTGCCCACGCGCCGCTTGGCACGGACGAGGATGTGGGTCGTCAGGCGAGTGACCGTGCTCTTGCCGTTCGTGCCCGTGATCGACACGACCGGAATTCGGCGGTCGGCGTCGCGGATCCAGGCCGGCGGCGTCGTCCGGGCGTCGGCGATCGAGGATTCCCAGCGGGCGATGGCCCGGGCGACCGCCGGCGAGTGGCGCGCGCGGCGCCCCGGCGCGACGTCGCGCTCGACGAGCGCGACCGCGGCTTCCGCGATGGTCCGGGCACGTTCCGCGCCGGTCCACGGGTAGGTGACGATCCAGTGACCCGGATCGGACGAGCGATGGACCAGCTCGCCGCCACGACCTTCGTCGTGGTCGAGGCGCAGCCGGCGAACCCAGCCGACGATGCCCTCGACGCGCCCCGGCCAGTCGCGACGGGGCACCGACGCACCGAGGCGCACGACCGCGTGGCGACCCGGTTCGCGCTGGCCGTACCAGGTTCGACGCCGGCCGATCCCGACCTCGATCTTGACCACCGGCGCCAGCCGGTAGACGTTCGGTCCCTCGAGGAGTCGGATCTCGATCAGGCGCACGGTCGGCCGAGAATACCAAGGGCCCCGGCTCGTAGACTGGCCGTCATGGACATGGTCGAAGCGCCCGGATCCGAGGTCACCGCGGAGGAGCTCAGCCGGCTCGAAGCGATGGTCCGCGAGGCGGAGCCGGCGTTCCTCGCCGGCCTCGAACGCCTCGTGAACACGGACTGTGGCAGTTACACGCCCGAAGGCGTTGACGAGGTCGGCCGGTTCGTCGCGGGATTTCTCTCGAACCTGGGCGCCGACGTCGAGGCGCGGCCCGATCCGGATCGCAAGTTCGGCTCGACGATTGTCGGCCGCTTCGACGGCGAGCCTGGCGGTCGGCGGGTCGTCATGGTCGGCCATATGGACACGGTCTTCGACCCGGGCACGGCTGCCGAGCGGCCGTTCCGCGTCGAGGATGGCCGCGGCCTCGGGCCCGGGGTCAGCGACATGAAGGGCGGGCTGCTGGCCGGCCTCTACGCAATCCGCGCGCTCCGCGACCTCAACGGCGGGACGCTCCCGTTCGAGCGGCTCACGTTCATCGCCAATCCCGACGAGGAGGTTGGGTCGCCGACCTCGACGCCGCACATCCGCGAAGCTGCCGCCGACGCCGACCTCGCGCTGATGATGGAATGCGCCCGGGCGAACGGCAACATCGTGTCGTCGAGGAAGGGGATCGTGGACGCGCGGATCGCGATCACCGGGCGGTCGGCCCACGCCGGCGTCGAACCCGAGAAAGGCCGCAGCGCCATCCTGGCTGCCGCCGATGTCGTCCAACGCCTGCATCTGCTCAATGGTCGATGGGAAGGCGTGACCGTCAATGTCGGTGTGATCAGCGGCGGCACCCGCCCGAACGTCGTCGCCGAGCACTGCGAGCTGCAGGTCGATCTTCGGGCGGTCGGTCGCGACGAGGTGGACGAGGTCGAGAACGAGATCCGGGCGATGATCCGGTCGCTGTCGGTCGAGGAGACGTCCGCCGAGATGACCGAGATGGCCCGCTGGTGGCCGATGGAGAAGCTCGCCCGGTCGGGGCGCCTGGCATCGACGGCGATCGCGCTCGGCGACCGGCTCGGCATGACGTTCGAGGATCAGGCGACCGGCGGCGCCGGTGATGCGAACACGACCGCCGGGATGGGCGTTCCGTCGCTCGACGGCCTCGGGCCGATCGGTGGTCTGGACCACTCGCCGGGCGAATATCTCGAGCTGGATTCGATCGTGCCCCGGACGGCGCTCCTCGCCGCGCTGCTGCTCGCGGTGTCGCGGGACCCGGTCGTCCGCGCCTGGCGGGACGAGCCGAGTGCCTGAACGTCGGCAGATCTCGTCGGGCGGCCCGTGGGAGGAGCAGATCGGCTACTCGCGGGCGGTCGTCGACGGCGACTGGTGCTGGGTGTCCGGGACGACCGACGCGGGCCCGAACCGCGAATCCCTTCATCCGTTCGACGCCGCGGCGCAGGCCAGGGCCGTCTGGGAGATCATCGAGCGAGCGCTCAGCGAGGCCGGTTTCTCACTCAACGATGTCGTTCGAACGCGAACGTACGTCACGTCGATCGACGACATGACGGCGGTCGGGTTGGTCCATGGCGAGCTGTTCCGCGAAGTCCGGCCGGCCGCGACCCTCGTCCAGGTCGCCGGCCTCGCCCACCCCTCGATCGTCGTCGAGATCGAGGCGGAGGCGCGCCGCCCGAGCTCCTGAGCTAGCCGAACCCGACCGCCCGGCCGGCAACGGCGATCGCCACCGCCGCCGCGAGCCCGATGAACAGGTTGCGGCGCCAGACGACGAGCAGCAGGCACGCGCCGACCGACACCCACGGCAGCCCGATCGTGAAGTACGACTCGCCGCTCTCGACGCCGACCATGACGTCGACCGCGGCGAGCGCCGTGAGGACGGCCGGACCGACGAGCTGAAGGTAGTCGAGCGCCCGCTCCGGCAACCGTTCGATCGCCGGGTTCAGCAGCCCGAGCGCGCGGGACGGGTACGTGAACGCAAGCATGATCAGTGCGAGCGGGACGTAGTCGGCGGTCACGGTTCGTCGCCCGGCTCGTCCCTCCGCCTGTCCAGGGTGTGCGGCATGCGGTAGCGGTCGGCCGACGCTTCGGTGCCGATCGGCGCGCGTTCGTGTGCCCGGGCCTTCGGCACCAGCAGCCCCACCGCCGGCCCCACGATGCCGCCGGCGATGATCCCGACGGTCGGCGAGCTCGCGAGCGACACCCCGACCCCCACCGCCGCGCCGACGACGGCCGCAACGAGCTCGCGCCGGCCGGTGATCAGGCCGACGGCGAGGCCGATCATCGCTGCGGGAAAGATCACGTCGATTCCGAGCCGCTCCGGGTCGACGATCGACTGGCCGATCAACGAGCCTGCCAGCGTCGCGAAGAACCACGGGATGAACGTCACGACGATCGCGGCGAACCAGTAGCCGAACGGGTCGAACCGGCCGAGTCGCCGGTTGTGGGCTGTCGAGAGTGCGAACGCTTCGTCGGTCAGGAGGTGCGCCGCAACGGCTCGCTCCCAGAACGGCCGGCTGCGAAAACCCGGAGCCAGCGCCGCCGAGTACAGGATGTGACGGGCGTTCAGCAGCCCCGTCAGGATCCCGATGACGATCCACGGCAGGCCGCCGACGACATAGCCGATCGCCGCGAACTGGGCCGCGCCCGCGAAGACGAAGACGCTCATCGCCATGACGTCGATCGGGGAGAAGCCGGCCTGCGTTCGGGCGGCGAGGCCGTAGACGAACCCGAACCCGACGGCGCCGACGATGATCCCGAGACCGTCGACGATGAGCTTCCGGCGAGCCTCGGCCTGCGTCAGGACGCGCGCCGGCGGTTCGGCTGTCGCCGCGTCAGTCACTCGCCGCAAGGTAGCGCGCGACATCGTCGTGGCGGACGGTCAGCTCGCGCTCGACGAGGTAGCGGTCGTCGTCCGGGAAGAACCGGGCGACCGAGATGTCGGCCCCGGCGAAGGCCTCGATCGACCGTTCGTCACGCCAGAGCGAGACCACCTCGATCTCGCTCGTGCCGGCCGCCTCGTCGAGATGGCGGAAAACGATGACACCCTCGTTGCCGGGCGTCGTGGTCAGGGCGGCGATGCCGCTCTCGTCGACGTAGCGCTGGTAGGCGTCGTGATCGGCGGCGCGCACGGTGCCGCGCCAGCGGCGGGCGATCATGGGTGATCCTCCGGTGCGAGGTTTCGGAGGCTCAGCGTAGGCGTAACCGCTGACATGGTCTTGTCAGGTTACCTGTCGTGCAACGCCAGCTAGCGCAGAAAGGTCTTCCCGCAGGTCCCGTCGCAAACGACGAAGAGCGCGTGCTTTTCCTTCGAGTAGCCGGCCACGTGCAGGAGCCCCGGGCAGCCCTTCGTCGGGCACTTCCAGACCCACCAGCGGTCGTTCGCGTCGAGTGGCGTCGCCTGCTCCGCGAGCGTGTCCCTCAGGCCCTCGCGCTCCGCGACGAGCTTCGCGATCCGCGCGGCGCGCTCGGCCTCGGACTCGCTCGTGTACGGGTAGTTCTGGCCGATGTTCGAGGTCACGGGCGAACTCCTGGGCCGGTCGCCTAGAAGGGAAACCGGTGGCGGCGTCGTGTGAGCGCAGCCCGCCACCGGGAACCCGAGGATAACGCAAGGGCTGTCGCGGAGGAAGTGACGCCGGACAGTCCGCTTGTGCGGGCAGCCACGGGAGGGTGGCGTCGGAACAACACCGATTTCTCGATCAGCGTGCTGTTACCAGACCGCTGGCAGGCCTGCGCTTCGGGGATCCGTGGCCGCGGCCAGGGAGCCGCCGTCCACCGGACCTCCTTGCACGAACTCGATCGCGTGGGCGTGCCCGAGGATGCCGCTGAACGGGTCGGTCGGCCGCACCGGGTGGCCCTTCGCCTCCAACGCCTCGAGGACCCCCGGTTCGAAGCGCGGCTCGGCACGGACGTCAATCGGAGGCGCGAAGTGCTCCCGCGGCTCGACGAACCAGCGTGGAATGGCGACCGCCGACGCCACGTCGAGTCCGCCGTCGATCAGCGCCGACACGACCTGGGCGAGGACCTGCGGTTGGGCGTCGCCGCCCATCTGGCCCGTGACGACCCACGGCGCCGCCTCGCCCTCTCGGAACAGCATCCCCGGGAGCAGCGTGTGGAGCGTCCGCTTGCCGGGCGCCAGCACGTTCGCGTCGTCGGGGTCGAGACTGAAGAACGAGCCGCGGTTCTGGTAGTGAATGCCGGTGTCGGGATCGACCACGCCCGACCCGAAGCCCATGTAGTTCGATTCGATCAGGCTGACCGCGTTGCCGTCGCCGTCGGCTGTCGCGAGGTAGATCGTGCCGCCGCCTTTCGGGACGGTCGCGGCCGGCGCGGGCGCCGCGCGCGAGGGCGAGATTCGGGACGCCAGCTCCGCCGCGTAGTCCTTCGACAGCAGCCGCTCAATGGGGACGTCGGCGAACTCCGGGTCCGTGAGATGGGCGTCGCGGTCGGCCATCGCCAGCTTCGCCGCCTCGATCGCGACGTGGATCCATTCGACGTCGGTGACGCCGTTCGGCCCGAAGGTCCCGGCGGACGGCCCGTCAAACTGCTCAAGGATGTTCAGGAGCTCCAGGCCCACGATCCCCGACGAGTTCGGCGGATGCGTCGTCACTCGGACGCCGCGGTACGAGGTCTCGATCGGGTCGCCCCAGGTCGAGGCGTGTGACCGCAGGTCGCCGACGGAGATCCCGCATCCGGCGGCCGCGAGTCCGCGCGCCTGCCGCTCCGCGATGTCGCCCTCGTAGAAGTCCTCGAAGCCGACCGAGGCGAGTCGTTCCAGGGTCGCCGCCAGCGCCGGCAGCCGAACCACCTCGCCCGCGCGCCACGGGCGGCCATGCGGCCGGAAGACCTGTTCGAACCCGGGGCCCTCGCCGAGGAACGGCACGATCGCGGCGACCGTCGACTCGACGCTCGCGACAAATCCCGCCCACGCTGGGAAACCCTCCCGCGCCAGCTCGATCGCAGGCGCGAGTACCTCCGCCCGCGACAGCCGCCCGAATCGCGCGTGCGCGTCGGCCCACGACCGAACGGCGCCGGGCACCGTGATCGTCAGCGGACCGCGAAGCGGCAGAACGTCGTGGCCGCGCGCCCGCAGGGCCGCAGCATCCGCAGAGGACGGCGCTCTGCCGGAGCCATTCAGCGCGTACTCCCGCCCCGATGCCGCCTCCCAGATCAGCCAGAACGCGTCACCGCCGATCCCGCAGCTCGACGGCACGACAACCGCCAGCGCGGCGTTCGTCGCGATCGCGGCGTCCACGGCGGAGCCGCCGGCCCGCAGGACGCCCAGACCGGCCTCGGTCGCGAGGTGATGAGGCGCGACGACGGCTCCCCGCCGGCCTCGGGCGAGTGGCGCTGGTACGAGGACGGGTCGAGGATTCATTCGGCTGTCTCGTGGAGCGTTGCAGGCGCAGACACGCCACCAACATAGTGCTCGTGCCGCCGAAGCTGCATCAGCGGCAGGATCGCAATCGCGAGCAGCCCGAAGGTCGCGACCAGCAAGCCGTCGAACCCGCGCCAGTCGGCCGCCACCCCGCCGATCAGGCTGCCGGCGATCTGCCCAAGCGCCAGGAACACGCTGTAGAGGCCCATGATCGCGCCGCGATCGGACGGGAACTCCTCGGAGATGTCGGCGAGCAGTCCCAGCGCCGCGGGCGTCGCACCGGCGAGCACGAACAGCCCGAACGCGACAAAGCCCAGTGCCAGGATCGGCACCGCAATCGGCAGGACGCCGCCGTGATTGATGGCAAGCCCACCAAGAGCCACAAGCGCCCCGCCGCCGATGCCGTAGAGAATGATCGTCGTGCGCCGGGTGTTCTTGAACCGGTTGCCCCAGTACAGGAGGCCGGCGCCGAACAGGACGCCGACCGCAACGGCCGCGAGCGAGATCTGGAGCGGGGTGAAGCCCTGGTGGAGGATCTGGTCGGGGAACGCCGCGTTCGGGGCGGAGAACTGGAAGATCGACTGGCTGAACCAGACGCCGATCGAGGCGTTGACCGCGATCCATGTCGGCGCGAGCAGCCAGACGTTCGAGGTTCGGAGCAGCACGCGATATCGCGACAGATCGAGCGATGAGGTCCTCGTCGCCGCGGCCGCTTTCCGCTCGTCCTTGTCGCGATCCTCGACGCCGTACTGGTAGATGAGGAACGAGCCGCCGTAGAACAGCGCGTTCAGGAAGAACGCGATCGGCCCGAGGGCCCCGAACAGGAGCGGCGCCACCGCAAACCCGACCCCGATCCCGGCGAGTGTTGCGCCCTCGAAGCGGGCCGCGGCCTGGCCGCGGAGCAGCTCGTTGCCGGCCGTCGCCAGGGCGATGTAGCCGAGGATCGACGGGATGCTGGCCGCCGTCGAGGCCCCCTCCAGGATTCGCGTCCCGCCGAGGATGACGAGGTTCGTCGTGAGCCCGGTCAGGATCACCGCCACCGCACCGAACGCCGGGCCGAACAGCATCACCCGGTGATGACCGAGGCGATCCGACAGCACCCCGAAGATCGGCGAGAGGAAAAGTTCCGACAGGTAGAACGTCGCATGGAGCAATCCCAGCGTCGTCGCTGCGACGGCGACCCCGCCGTGCTCCGGAAGCTTCGCCAGATAGACGCCGAGCATCGCCCCGGTGAGGCCTGTCGAGAACCGGAGCGTGAACGTGCCGGCCATGACGGCCCAGAGGGAGCGATCCATCTCGGCGAAGCGTACCGGCTCGACCCCGGCGCGGCGTTGCGGGCCTCCCCGGGCCGCGACGGCCCCGTATCATCGTCGGCAGGGAGTCGGGGAGCGGGAGGAGGTAGCTGTGGCTCGCGTCGCCTTCGTGACAGACTCGGCATCGGACCTTGATCCGGTCCATGCTGCGGCCGCCGGCATCGCGATTGTCGCCCTGTCGGTGACGTTCGGCGAGGAGTCGTTCCGCGCCGGCGAGGACCTCTCGAAGGCCGAGTTCTGGGAGCGGATGACCGCTCCGGGCGCGCCGTTCCCCAAGACCGCGGCGTCCAGCCCGGGCGAGTTCAAGGCGGTCTACGACCGGGTGTTCGCCGACGGTGCCGACGCGATCGTGTCGATCCACGTGTCGCACAAGCTGTCGGGCGCAATGAAGTCGGCCGAGGTGGCGAAGTCGATGCTCGCCGACCGCGAGATCCACCTCGTCGACTCGCAGGGCGCGTCGATGGCCCAGGGGATCCTTGCGTACCTCGGCCTCGACATGGCGAAGCTCGGCGTTTCGGCGGAGGAGATCGCGCGGGTCCTCAACGACCGTGCCTCGGACCTCCGGATGTACGTCTCGCTCGAGACGCTGGAGTACCTGAAGAAGGGCGGCCGGATCAGCGGCGCCGCGGCGGCGATCGGCGGCCTGCTCTCGGTGAAGCCGATCATCGCCGTAGCCGACGGCGTCGTGACGACGCCGGACAAGCCGCGGACGCGGGCGAAGTCCCGCGAGCGCTGCATCGAGCTGATCTGCGAGCGGCCGATCGAGCGGCTCGCGATCCTCCACACGATGGCGCCCGACGTGGAGGAGTTCACCGAGGAGCTCATCCGCCGCTCAGGGATCGACCGATCAATCGTCACGACCGAGATCGTGGGGGCGTCGGTCGGGCCGCATCTCGGGCCCGGTTGTCTCGGCGCCGCCGTCCTGTATCAGCGCTGACGCCGCCGCAACAACGGACCAGGTCAGGCGTCACGGGGGCGTACTCGGAAGCTCACCGGGGGATGAGGGGACCCGATGCGCCGCGAACGACGCCGACTCGCACTCGTCATCGCGTTGCTGGGCCTGGCTGAGGGCTGCTCGCCGGCCGCGACGCCGCCAGCTCCACCCGCCCAATCAGCCGCGACGGATCCCGGCCCATCTGATGCTGCCCAGCCAGTCGCGTCCGCGCCATTCGCGAGCGACCCGGGCGGCGCGGAACCGGGCACGGTCACGCCTTCGTTCGCGAGCGACGCCGTTGCCTGGATCCCGATCGGTAAGGTCGCCCGGTCGGCGACCGTCGACGAGCTCGTCGCGACGGACGCGGGCTATCTGGCGATTGGCCATCACTTCGACGATATGTCGCAGGCGGCCTGGTTCTCGCCCGATGGGTCGAGCTGGTCCGAGGTCCACCCCTACGGCCGGCGATGCGGCGCCTTCCCATGGGTGACCGATGTCGTGCCCGGAGATCGCGGCATCCTCGTCGTCGGCCAGGAGGCGAGGGATGTCGCTGGTGGCGGCGCTTGCGAGGGCCGGCTGGTGGCATGGCTGTCCACGAACGGACACGCATGGGAGCGGAGTTTCGGTACGGACGAGTTTGCGGCCTATGACGCGTTTGGCGCCTGGGCGACGCCAGACGGCTGGGAGGTCGCGATCGGCCGCCCCGGGGACGCGCCCGCGATCTGGTCCTCGGACGATGGCCTCACGTGGGCGAAAGGCGCCAGCATGCGGATGGTGTCCGAGCTCTACGGCTTAACGAACGTCGCAGTCGACTCGGCTGGCACGCGGCTTGTCGGGATCACGGTAGACGACCTGGATCCGGACCACGCGTACCTGACCGCGTCGACCGACGGTCGGACCTGGAACACCGTTCTCGACGCCGCCGCGGATGGCGCAGTGCCCAGCGAAGTCATCAGGGTTCCCGCCGATCCGCCGTACTGGCTCGCACACTACGTCGATCAGGGCGGCGACCGGGTCAAGTCGACGGCCTGGGTCTCGAGAGACCTCGAAACGTGGACCAGCGCCACGCTGCCGCGCGATCTTGCACGTTCCGTCGAGTGGACCTCGTTGGGACTCCTCGCCCTCGCTCAAGACGCGTGTGCCGTGACGGGCAGCTCCTGCGACGAGCCCGACCGTCCGCCCGTCTATGTCGTTTCCAACGACGGGCTCATCTGGTCCGAGCTGCCGGCGGCGATCGGTCCCGACCGGTTCACCGATGGGCCCAGCGGCGTGCTCGGGGTGACCGACGACGCGAGTCTCTGGCGGCTCGAGGCGCTGTCGCCGGATGAAGCGCATCTCCTTGCCGGCTTCCGCCCCGATGCGCGCATCAGCTGCGCGCCCAGGCGGGCCGATCTGCCAGCGGGAGCCGTCGCCGGCGTCGAGTGCGCCCCCGATGGAGCGCCAGCCAGCCAGCTCGGCGCCTACCTGTTCGAGACGCAGGATGCGCTCCTGTCTGCCTACTTCGACCGCCTCGACACGGAGGGCATTGATCCTCGCACTGGGGCCTGCCCCGAGAGCGAGGGAGACGCGGCTTATAGCGGTGGCGATGAGGGGAGCACCTTCGTCCCGCAACGATTCGGCTGCTTCGTCAACGACTTCGGGGTGGCCAACCTCCGCTTCACCGTGCCGGACGCGCTGGTCTATGTCGGTGTCCTCGGCGAGGACGACGACCTGCCGCCGCTATACGACTGGGCATGGGAGGGGAATCTCGACGAGCCTGGCGCGCCAACCGTCTGGGGCGAACCGGCCCGCTGACGCCAGCCGGGCGATTCGCCAAGACGGGCCAGTCGGCCCTCTCGGCTCAGTACCAATGGTTGCGGGACGGTAGCGGCGGCGTTGCGATACGGTCGCAGCACGCAGGCGGCGGACGCTTGCGACGGCTATACTCCGACCGGATTCAATCGACGCGCGCCGCGGCCGTATCGCCGCCGACGCGCCCCGTGGGGTCGTCCGGGAGACGTCCCGCCATCGCGCCACACGACCGTCTCCGCGCGGTCGCGAGCGCTCATGAGGTCCAGCGCCAGAAGATGACGACCGAGCACGTCGCGACCGAGATCAACCCCTGGCAGGTCGCCCAGCAGCAGTTCGACCTTGCCGCGGAGCGGCTCAACCTCGACCCCGGACTCCGCCGCGTCCTGCGCGAGCCGCGTCGCGAGCTGACGGTCCACTTCCCGGTGAAGATGGACGACGGCTCGGTCCAGGTCTATACGGGCTTCCGCGTCCAGCACAACCTCGGCCGCGGCCCGGCGAAGGGCGGCATCCGCTACCACCAGGACGTCTCGCTCGACGAGGTCAAGGCCCTCGCGATGTGGATGACCTGGAAGTGCGCGGTCGTCGGCATCCCGTACGGCGGCGGCAAGGGCGGCGTGATCGTCGACCCGAAGAAGCTCAGCCAAAAGGAGCTCGAGGCGCTCAGCCGGCGCTTCTTCACCGAGATCGAGGTCCTCGTCGGCCCCGAGCGCGACATCCCCGCCCCGGACGTCAACACGAACGCCCAGATCATGGCCTGGTTCATGGACACGTACTCGATGCACCAGGGCTTCACGGTCCCGGGCGTCGTGACCGGCACGCCGATCAGCCTCGGCGGCTCGGAGGGTCGCAACGAGGCGACCGCCCGCGGCACGGTCTACTGCATCGTCGAGGCCGCCCGCCACAACGGCATCGAGCTGCCGAGCGCGCGCGTCGCGATCCAGGGCTTCGGCAACGCGGGCTCGATCGCCGCGAAGCTCATGAGCGAGGAGGGCGCGACGATCGTCGCCGTCTCCGACTCGACTGGCGGCATCCACAACCCGAACGGGCTGGACGTCCATCGCGTCATCGCGTGGAAGAAGGAGCACGGCACGGTCCAGGGCTTCCCCGGCTCGACCGACATCACGAACGCCGAGGTCCTCGAGGTCGACTGCGACATCCTGATCCCGGCCGCGCTCGAGAACCAGATCACCGCCCGCAACGCCGGCAACATCAAGGCCAAGATCGTGGCCGAGGCGGCGAACGGCCCGACGACGCCCGAAGCCGACCAGATCCTGTTCAAGTCCTGGAACACGTTCATGATCCCGGACATCCTGTGCAACGCCGGCGGCGTCACGGTCAGCTACTTCGAGTGGGTCCAGGACCTGAATCGCGACCACTGGAGCGAGCAGGTCGTGAACGCGAAGCTCAAGGACATCATGGTCCGGGCGTTCCAGGAGGTCCTCGCGATCGCCCGCCGCGAACAGGTCGACATGCGGACCGCCGCGTACCTGCTCGCCGTTCAGCGCGTCGCCGACGCGACGTCGATGCGCGGCCTCTACCCGTAATCCGACAACCCACGGGGAGGAGGAGCAGATCGGCCTCGGGCGTCACGCCCGGGGCCGATCTCTAGTTGTGGGCCGATCGACCTCATGTGGCACGTGGTGCCACGATTCCGGCCCGAACGCGGCCAAAGCGTGGCTCATCTGCCTTCGTGTGGCATGGCGTGCCACGTTTGAGCGCGTCAGCGGCTCGGACGGGGCCTCACGCCGAGCTCCGAGCGGAAAACGTGGCATGCGAGACACCAGTGCATCGTTTGAGCGCGGGACTACGTCACCCCCGAGCGGGGCGGAGGAGCGCCGTGGACGAGCGCCGTAGACGAAGCGCTACTCCTGACTCAGCGGACTGGGCATGACCTCGTCGGGTTCGTCGTCGGGGCCGCTCAGCGGATCGTTGTCGTCCGGCGGCATGCCTTCGGCCTGCCCGGTGAGGGTTCCAGTCCCGCGGTCCACAGCCGTGCCGCCTTCCGACATCACGCCGCCCCCGACCGTCGCGTCGTCATCGATCTCGTGCCCCGGTAGCTGACGCAGGCGGTCGCGATCCGCGCTGTCACCGGCCGGATCGTCCGCAACGTCTTCGACGACATCCGACACGGATCCGATCGGGCGTGCGGGGTTCGTGGTCTCGCGATTCAGTGGTTCGGTCATCGGACTCCTCCAGTGCGACCGCGCGGCCGCGAGCCAAGCGTCCGACTCGCTCCATTTCGGCCGCGTCGCGGACTACTCGCCGACGAACCGAATGTCTTGCGGACCCGGTCGCCCGCCTCATCAGTGTCAAGCGACGGTGCCGGCGTCTGCGCGTGCGTCAGATGAACCTATCGTCAGTCCGAGACCGGCCTCCGAGTTGATTCATGCTCAATCGGTTCGTTGGATGCACCGTTTCGCGATCGATGGCGTCCGTCGCGCCAAATCGGTTCATCCAACGCCCCATCCGAGCGCGGTTGCGGGCTCCGGCGGCCGATACGTTCATTCAATGAACGCGCTGCCGGGCCGCCGCTGGAACCCGCAACGGCGACTGCTACCATCCGGCCATGCTCGATCACGAAGAAAAGTTCCTGTTCAAGGAGGAGATCCTTCACCTGGCGAACGCGGTCGCCGAGCCGGGTGCGCTCGACAACGTCGAGGACCTCCTGACCGACGTGATCACGAGTCCGCGCTTCGACTCCGAGGTCTTCACGCTCGAGCGCAGCCTCCAGGTTATGCTCGGCCCGCGGGCAGGCACGACGCTCGTTGGGCTGCTGACCGTCGCGCCCGAGGTCTTCGACGAGGTCGCCGAGGTCCGCATCCCGTCCGAGGTCCACGAGCGGCTCGTCGCGTGGCGAGCCCGGTTCGGCCTCGCGATCGACAACGCCCTGAACTTCCTCAACAACCCCGACGGCATCCAGGGCCACAACTTCGCGACGCAGGTCGCCCATGTCGAGGAGCGGCGTGTCCTGCAGGGCCGGTTGACGCTCGTCCGCTACAACAACGAGCCGCAGTTCTTCGTCGCCGACGCCGGCGTGTTCCTCGGGCTCGTCTCGGACATCATGGAGCGGCTCGGGCCGTACCTCGAGCCGGACGCCGTCGACGCGGAGACGATGAGCCGCCTCCGCGACGCACTCGCGCTGATCGAACGCAAGACCACCTCGCGAGGCTGACACGGCGGCGTCCGATGTACGTGGACGTCGTCGATCCCGAGCGAGCCCGGCGCCTTCCGTGGGCGCTGCTCGCCTACGCCGGAGCACTCGCCGCGTTCCTGCTGCTGCCGCCGATTCTCCATGCCACGGTCGGCCCGCCGGGCGGCTTCACGCTCCAGGAAGCGGTCGATCTCTTCACGCCGATCGTCGTCCTGCCGCTCGCCTGGTGGGCCCTCGACTGTCTCGGCGGGTTGCGGCCGGTCGAGCTGCTGATCTTCCTGATCATCGCGATCGTCTGGGTCGAGGGCCAGGCGACGCACCTCGCGACGAACGCGATCGGCGATGTGTTCGCGCGGGGTGCCGCCCGCGACGAGTTCTACGCTACCGAGGCGGGCGATCTCGACCACTGGTTCGACGAGGTCCTGAGTCACTGGCTGTGGCATCTCGCGTGGGCCGCGCTGTCTGTCTTCATCGTCGCGGTCGCGACGCGACGGCGCGAGTGGCCACGTGGCCCTGGCCGGCTGAGTGCCGCCGCCGGCGCCGTCCACGGCGCAACGTTCTTCTTTGTCACGACCGAGGGCGAGACCGCCCTGCTCGGCATCCCGTTGTCCGTGGTTCTCCTCGGGTGGACCGCCCGGGAGACCGCCGCCGGGTCACGCAATCCCGCGATCCGGTTCTTCCTCGTGTCGTCGGTCGTGACGCTGACGGGCTATCTGGTCTGGGCCGCGCTGAACCGCTGGCAGCTGGTCGAACCCTGCTCGGTGATCGGCTGCTGAGCGTCCCCGTGACGCTACGCTTGGGCCGATGAGGCAGATCTACCTCGCCGCCACGGGCCAGAACCGCGGCAAGACGACCGCGGCGCTCGGGTTGCTCGACGGCTTCGTCGGTGAGGGGCTCCGCACCGGCTTCTTCAAACCGGTTGGCCAGCGCACGGTGATCGAGGACGGGGCCCCGGCCGACGAGGACGCGGTCCTCATGAAGGAGACGTTCGGCCTGCCCGAGCCCTACGCGATCATGAGCCCGGTCCACATCCCTCGCGGGTTCACGAAGGCGTACATCGCCGGCGAGGTCGTCGAGGATCTCGGGGCCAGGATCCGGGCCGCCCACGCCTCGTTCGACGGCCACGAGATGCTGCTCGTCGAGGGCACGGGCCACGCCGGCGTCGGGGCGGTCATCGGCCTGTCGAATGCCGTCGTCGCGGGCATGCTCGGCACGCCGGCGGTGATCATCAGCGAAGGCGGCGTCGGCCGGCCGATCGACGAGATCGTCCTCAACGCGTCGCTGTTTCGAGCGAACGGCGTCGAGGTCGCCGGGGCGATCGTCAACAAGGTCGACGTCGACGCCCAGCCCGGCATCGCGAACGTCCTCGAGCGCGGCCTCGCGCGCCACGGGATCCCCCTGCTCGGCATGTTGCCGGTCAGGCCGATCCTCTCGAATCCGACGCTCGGGATGATCCTCGAGGGCGTCCACGGCGAGACGATCCATCCCGGCCCGGACCTGGACCGGGTGATCGACGGCGTCGCGATCGGGGCGATGGAGGCGGGTCACATGCTGGAGCGCGTCGGGCCGGGCACGCTCGTGATCGTCCCGGGCGACCGCGAGGACGTGATCCTGACGCTCACGACCGCCCATTTTGCGCTGCGGCTCCGGCGGGCGAACGCGACGGAAGCGGCCCGGATCGCCTCGGTCGCGGCGGCGGCGACGAACGAGGGCGTCGCGTCGGTCGCGGGCCACGAGGGCGCCGCGGTCGGGCTGGTTCTGACCGGTGGCTACCGGCCCCGCCAGTCGGTGCTCGACGCGATTCGCGAGGCCGGGATCTTCGCGACGCTCGTCAAGGAGGACACCTACGTGGTCGCGTCCGAGGTCCACGACCTGCTCGTGAAGACGCACGCCGCAGACCGCGACAAGATCGCGATGATCAAGGCGCTCGTGGCGGAGCACCTCGACATCGACCGGATCCTCGCGGTCGCAACCGAGGCGGCTCCGGTCAGCTAGGTCGTTCGGACCGAGCGGCGCCGGCCGACGACCGCGACCGACGCGAGGGCCGCGATCCCGACGAGCACGGCGAGCCCAACGACGAGTGCCGGGCGGTAGTCCGGCGCCGTGGTCGGAGTGGGCTGGGCGGCCGGGGGCGCGGGCGCGGCGGCGGGCGGGGCCGGATTCGGATGCGACATCGCGAACAGGACGCCGTCGACGTCGAACGGCATGTCGGCCAGCTCCGTGGACCCATCCGGACCCGTGGAGCTGCCACGCAGCCCGAACACTGCTCGGTCGATCCCGGTCGCCGGGACCTCGACCGAGACGCGGTACGTCCCGACCTTCCCGGTCGCGACGGCATCGCTTTCGGTCGTCGTTCCGTCCGCCCCAATCAGCTTGAGGACCATCGGGGAGCCCTGGACGGGGACGCGACCGTTCTCCGCCACGAAGAACGCGGCAAACTCGACGGTGATCGTGGATCCCGGCTCGGCGTCGCTCGGAATCGGCGCCGCGAGCGTGACGATCCCGCCCTCTCCCTTTGCAAGAGCGAGAGCTGTTGAGAGGAGCGTCGCGACGAGTGCGGCGGCGACGGTGAGGACGATGCGAGAAGCGGCGCGCATTGGCGGATCCTCCGGTCGGGACGATGCGCCCTCTCTACACCCCGGTTCGGAAAGCGGTTCCCGGATCGGTCACGCGTCGGTTGGCTCGGCGCGGAAGCGATTGATCACGCGCCACCCGAGGAACGCCGCGATGACCGTGAGCGCGAGACCCGCGAGCAGCGGCAGTCCGACGATGACGACCCAGATCCCGAACGACGTCGCGCGCTGGGCGATCTTGATCAATGCCCCGCTTGCGGCGTCGGCATCGGCAGCCGGATCCCAACCGGCCTTCGCCACCTCGACCTTCGGCGGGGCCGGCGTCGCGAACAGGACGGTCAGGGTGCCCATCGCGGCCTGTTCCTCGAGCGAGCCCTTCTGGGCCACGAGACGCTCGATCTCGCCCCGAACGTCGGAGAGCTTTGCCTGGACGTCGAGCACGTCGGGAATCTTCGTCGCCTGCTCCATGATCTTCTGAAGCGCCGCCTCGCTCGCCCTGAGGTTCGTGATCCGCGCCCCGAGATCGACGACCTGACTCGTGACGGCCTCTGTCTCGACGGTCGCGTGGCGGGTCTCCAGGGCGAGCCCGCGGATCGCGCCGACGGCATCGTCCCAGCGCGCGGCCGGGATCCGGAAGGTGACCGACGCCGTGGCGTCGTCGCCGTCGGTTGCCTCTTCCGACGCGCTCGAGAAGCCCCCGACCGCGGACACTCGTCCGCGCGCCGCGGACACCGCCGCGTCGATGTCGGCGACGACGATCTCGAGCGTCCCCTTCCTGATGATCAACAGCTCCGGCGGCGTCACCGCCGGATCGACGATCGGGACGTTCTTGCCGTCGGGGTCGGTCGGGCTCTGAGGTTGGCCTTCGCCGCCGTCGGCCGTCGTCTCCGAGCCGACGATCGGCGTGCCGCCGGTGATCGAGTTCCCCACATTGGACAGGATCGACGAGACCTGGCCACCCATGAACGTGAGCGCGGCGAGCGATGCCAGGCCGATCAAGCCCAGGATCGCGATGATCATGCCGAGGCTTGGTCTGCGGCGCTCGTCGCCGAGCTCGTGCTCGAAGTCGTCCATGGCGCGACCCTAGCCGCGGCATCGGCGCGGCGAAATCCATGGAATCCCCGAACGTGCGGGGCCGCGCCTCAGTCGATGTCGAGCGGCTCGTTGTCGATCAACCGGGTCGAGCCGAATCGCACCGCGAGCGAAAGCAGTGCCGGCCCGGCGATCGTCTGGAGCTCCGCGAGGGTCCGGCCGTCCGCGACCGACACGTAGTCCGGGGTTGCCAGCGGCTCGGACGCGAGCTCCTGCTCCATGGCGGCCCGGATCGCGTCCGCCGACCGCTCGCCACGTTCCCACGCCGCGCGGCCGGCGAGCAACGCCCGGCGCAGCACCGGCGCGGCCGCCCGTTCCCCAGGCGAGAGATGGACGTTGCGCGACGAGAGAGCGAGTCCGTCCGGCTCGCGAACCGTGGGGCAGGCGATCACCTCGGTCGGGATCGCCAGGTCGCGCGCCATCTGGCGGATGACCATCACCTGCTGGGCGTCCTTCTGGCCGAAATACGCCCGCTCCGCGCCCACGAGGTTGAACAGGATCGCGACGACCGTTGCGACGCCGTCGAAGTGACCGGGTCGGGCGGCGCCCTCGAGCGGCCCCGCGACGGCCCCGACGCGGACGACGGTGTCGAAGCCTCCGGGGTACACCTCCTCGACGGGTGGCGCGAATACGAGATCGAGGCCCTGTTCCGCGCAGATCTCGAGATCGCGGGCCTCGTTCCGCGGGTACTGCTCGAAGTCGGCCGCCTCGTTGAACTGGCGCGGGTTCACGAAGATCGTGGCGATCGTCGTTGCGTTCTCGGCGCGGGCGCGCTGCATGAGCGACCGATGCCCGGCATGGAGCCAGCCCATGGTCGGGACGAGACCGAGCGGTCGGTCGATGCCGGAGAGCGCTTCGCGGAGATCGGCCCGGGTGCGGACGACGCGCAGCCCCTGACCAGCCGCCACGCCTGCCCGGTTCAGAGGTCGCGGTCGAGCGGGATCCCCGCGATCGGCTCGCGCGCCGGCGAGGCATCCTGCGGCGACCGGCCGAGCACCTCGTCGAGGACCGCGTCGTCCATCCGGACGGTCTGCTCGGGACCCGGGAAGGAGCCGGCGGCGACGTCGGCCGCGTACGACCGAACGGCATCGAGGATCGTGTCGTGGAGGTTCGCGTAGAGCTTCGCGTGTTTCGGCTGCCACGTGTCCGTACCCAGGATGTCGTTGATGATCTGGACCTGGCCGCTGCAGCCCGGCCCCGCGCCGATCCCGATCGTCGGGATCCGTAGCCGCTCCGTGATCGCGGCCGCGAGCTGTTCGGGGAGGAGCTCCAGCACGACGGAGAACGCTCCCGCCTCCTGGACGGCGAGCGCGTCATGCAGGACCGCCCGGGCCTGGTCGCCGGTCTTGCCCTGGACGCGGAACTTGCCGATCGCGTTCGCGGACTGCGGCGTGAGCCCGATGTGGCCCATGACCGGGATGCCGGCCTTCACGAGCGTCTCGATCGTGCGTGCGCTGCGAACGCCGCCCTCGACCTTGACCGCCTGGACCTGGGCGTCGTGGATGAACGCGCCGGCGTTCCTGAGGGCGTCCTCGGGCGTGGCGTAGCTGAGGAACGGCATGTCGCCGATGACGAGCGCCCGCCGGGCGCCGCGCGTGACCGCCGCCGCGTGGTGGAGCATGTCCGCCATCGTCACGCTGAGCTCGTTCTCGTAGCCGAGCTGGGCTCGTCCGAGCGAATCGCCCACGAGCAGCATCGGGATGCCGGCCTCGTCGAGCAGCTTCGCAGTCGGATAGTCATAGGCGGTGAGCATCGCGATGCGGTGGCCGTCGGCGTACAGCTTCGCGATGTCGGTCACCGTGAGGCGCCGAACGTTCTCGGGCTGGGGTGAGGACGTGGCGCTCATCGGCCGATCTCCCGTCGCATGGGTTTAAGTCTGCGCGGCGGCGTGACGATCGTCCAGCACGGCCGCCACGCGGTCGAGGATCGCATCGGCCGCCGCCCGCTTGGAGAGCATCGGCAGTGCCTGCGCCGGCGCGTCGGGGGAGAGAATCGTGACGCGATTCGTGTCCGTGCCGAAGCCCGAGCCTTCTTCCGAGACGTCGTTCGCGACGAGGAGGTCCACGCCCTTGCGGCGGAGCTTCTCGGCGGCTCGATCGAGTGAGCCGGTCTCGGCGGCGAACCCGACGAGGACCGCGCCTGGCCGCCTCGCTCCATCGGCTCGCGAGGCGGCCGCCGCGCCGGCCAGGATGTCCTCGGTCGGCTCGAGCTCGATCGTGAGTCCTTCGTCGCGGGTCAGCTTCGTCGTCGCGGGTCGCGTGGGCCGGAAGTCGGCGACGGCGGCGGCCATCACCAGGACATCGGCGCCGTCGACGAGGTCGAGCACCGCGTCGCGCATCTGGGCGGTCGTCTCGACTCGCACGATCGTGGCCGCGTCGGGCAGCGCCACCGACGTCATCCCGACGACGAGCGTCACGCGGGCCCCCCGGGCTAGTGCCGCCTCGGCAAGCGCGACGCCCATCTTTCCCGTCGATCGGTTGCCGATGAACCGAACCGGATCGATCGGCTCGGCGGTCCCGCCGGCGCTCACGACGACGTGGCGGCCCTCGAGATCCGGCTCGCGCGGCGGCTCGACGGCCGGCGGTCGCGCGGCGGGATCCGGGGCCCGAACGGGCCGATCACCGATCGCCGCGACGACCGCGTCGACGATCGCCGGCAACTCGGCGAGCCGGCCGACGCCGACCTGGCCCGACGCGAGCTCGCCCGACTCCGGCTCGACGATTGCGTAGCCGAACTCGTCCTTCAGGCGGGCGACGTTGGCCCGGGTCGCGGGATGCCACCACATCTCGCCGTCCATCGCCGGCGCGACGACCACCGGAGCAGAGCTCGCGAGGACCGTCGCGGTGACGGTATCGGCCGCGAGGCCGTTCGCCATCGCCCCGAGCCAATGGGCCGTCGCCGGGGCAACGACGATCGCATCGACCGAGTCGGCGGCGACGATGTGGCCGATCCGGCCGTCGGGCAGCAAGGCGAGCACATCCTGCTCGACCGCGTGGCGGCTCAATGCCTCGAGGGCCAGCGGCGCGACGAACTTCGCGGCCGACGGGGTCACGAGCGCCACGACGTCGGCGCCCTCCGCCTGGAGGAGCCGCAGGAGCTCGACGGCCTTGTAGGCGGCGATCGAGCCGGTCACGCCGAGCGCGATCAGCCGGCCATCAAGCCGGCCGCTCAAGCGCTCACCGCAACAGCCCGAGCTCGAGCGGCTCGCCGCCGCTGACCTCGGCGTGGAGGATCGCGAGGCCTTTCAGGGTGAGATCCGGGTCGATCGCGTCGATCCCCTCGAGCGCCCGGGCCCACGGCGCGGCCGACAGGCCGCCGGTCAGGATCGCCTTCACGTGCTCCGGCGCGATGCCGGCGCCATCCGCCAGCTCCGCCCGGACGCGAGCGAGGAGTCCGGCCGTCAGCGCCTGGTAGCCGATGATCGTGCCGGATTGCATCGCACTGACGGTGTCACGGCCGATCGCCCGGTCCGGGCTGCGGAGCTCGATCCGCGGCAGCTTCGCGGTCCGCGCGGCAAGCGCCTCGAGTCCCAGTTCCAGGCCGGGCGCGATCGCCCCGCCGACGTAGGCGCCATCGACGGCCACGCAGTCGAGCGTCGTCGCGGTCCCGAAGTCGACGACGACCGCGGGCGTCCCGTGGAGCCTGGCCGCCGCGAGCGCGTTGACGAGCCGGTCGGCCCCGACATCGGTGGGCCGATCGACGCGGATCGCGAGCGGGACGGTCCCGGCCGCGGCGACGACAAGCGGTCGCTCGCGGCGCGCGGCGATGGCTTCCACAGCCGCCCCGAGATTCGGCACGACCGAGGCCGCGGACATCGCCGATACGTCGGCGAACGACGCGTCGTCGAGCCTGAGCAGCCCGTCGATGAGCAGCTCGAGCTCGTCGACCGTCGCCCGCGTCGGCGTCGCGGCGCGTCTCGAGGCCGCGAGCGAGCCGGCCTTGAACAGCCCGATCGTGACGTTCGTGTTGCCGATATCGACCGCCAGGAGCATGGCCGGATCATACGCGGGCGGAACGGTCGTCCCTGTCGGGGATGCCGTCGATGGCACAGCCCGCCGGGAACCACGCGACCCCACCGTCGCACCCGAACGACGTGATGCCGAGAACGGCATCGGCCGGACGGAGGACGATTTCGCACGCTTCCGCCTCGGCGGAGCGAGTACCATGCGGGGCGACGACCCGAGCCCCCTCGAAGCCCCCAGGAGCCGCCGTGTCGACTGCCGCGCCCGCCAAGTTCTTCGTCAACCAGGGCGTCGTCAGCAGTCGGTCGGACATGCAGAACCTGCTCCGGCCGACGCTCAAGCAGACCGTCAGCTACCGCTTCATGCGCGGCCGCGACCTCATCGCCCACGGCACGGGCTGGGTGGAGCGGATCGTCGCGGACGAGCCAGAGACCTCGACGTACTTCACGCCGATCTCGATCACGCTGAACATCGACTCGTTCGAGCACCTCGAGTTCGACACGCGGCCCGATCAGCTCCTCGTCTACACGCTCGTCCAGGGCGACGAGCGGGTGATCATCGAGTACGCCCCGATGACCTCCGCCGACACCGAAGGCCACGCGGCCGGCGCCCCACGCCAGCTCGAGTTCGACACGAGTGGCTTCGTCCAGATGGAGCTCCAGGGCCTCGACACCCGCGACGAGCCGTAATCCCCGACGGACTCACAGTCCCGTCCTTGGGGTCGAACGCGCCGCTCGAGGCAACCTCGAGCGCGGATCCCGAGCTTGTCCCGTTCCTACACGCCGCGTTCGCCCCTGACGTACGGCGTCCCGAGCGCCGCCGGCGCCCCGACTCGCTTCCGCGCCGCCTCGCGCGATCCGAGGACCACGACGACGATCACGAGCAGGTACGGCAGCATGCCGAGCAGGAACGTCGCCGAGCGGCCCGGCAGGAACGGGTTCTCGATGCCGAACACGCTCTGGACGCCCTGGACGTCGAGCACGAACCGAGTGATCGCCCCGAACAGGTACGCCCCGAACGCGGCGCGCAACGGGCTCCACTGGGCGAAGATCACCAGCCCGACCGCGATCCAGCCGCGGCCGCCGGTCGTCAGGTCGCTGAACCAGCCGGGTGAGACGGCGAGCGTGATCGTCGCGCCCGCGAGTCCCGCCAGCAGCCCGCCGACGAAGACGTAGACGTAGCGCGTCCGGTAGACGTTGATGCCCTGGGCGTCGGCCGCCGCGGGCGCCTCGCCGACCGCGCGAAGGTGGAGGCCCGGCCGGGTTCGATTGATCCAGAACCAGGCCAGCGGGACGAGGATGTAGCCGACGTAGACGAGCACGCTCTGGTCGTGGAAGAAGACCGGCCCGACGATCGGGATGTCGGCCAGCAACGGGATCGAGAACACGGGCATTCGAGCCGTCTCGCCGGCGTTCGAGAGGCCTTCGCCGAGGACCCGGGCGAGACCGGTCCCGAGGAACGTCAGCGCGAGGCCCGACACGACCTGGTCGGCCCGGAGATGGATCGTCACGACGGCATGGATCAGGCTGATGAGCCCGCCGGCGAGCATCGCCAGCGCGAGCCCGAGCCAGGCATTGCCCGTCGAAACGGCGGTCGAGAAGCCGGCGACCGCGCCCATCAGCATCATCCCCTCGACGCCGAGGTTCAGGATCCCCGACCGCTCGGCGAAGATCTCGCCGACCGCGGCGAACAGCAGGACCGTGCCGGTCGCGATGCCGGCGGCGAGCAGGAGCGTGACGTCCACCGGTCAGGCCTCGGAGGTCGCGCTGCCGCCCGGCGCCCCGGCGCCCGCCGCAGCGCCGGTTCGGACCAGGCGCACCCGGTACCGGACGAAGACGTCGGCGACGATCAGGCAGAAGAGGATGACGCCCTGGATCATCGCCGGGACGCCCGAGGGCTGGATCTCGCGACCGGCGAGAATCAGCGCCCCGAACAGGATCGAGGCGATGATCACCTTGAGTGGGTCGTACCGGGCGAGGTACGCGATGATGATCGCGGTGTAGCCGTAGCCCGGTGAGAACCGGTCCTGGAGGCGGTGGACGACGCCGCTCACCTCGCTCATCCCGGCGAGGCCGGCGAGTGCGCCGGACGCCGCGAACACGACGATGATCAGGCGCTTGATGTCGACGCCGGCGTAGCGCGCGGCCTCGGGGCTGTCGCCGACGAGGCGGATCTCGTAACCCCAGCGGGATCGCTCGAGGACGAGCCAGACGAGGATCGCCGCGCCGACGCCGAACAGGAAGCCGAGATGGACGGTCAGCCCGCCCAGGGCCGGCACGGCCGACGCGAAGTCCGTGAGGCGAGGCAGGAACGCCTCGGGCGGGAATTGCTCGCTCTGCTGGAAGCCGCCCTCGCTCCACGCCCCGAAGACCCAGAACTGGATCCAGAGCAGCGCGACGTAGTTCAGCATCAGCGTGACGATGATCTCGTTCACGCCGAGGAGCGCCCGGAGGGCGCCCGGGATCAGGCCCCAGACGGCGCCCGCCAGCGCGCCCGCCAGCATCATCGCCGGGATGAGGATGAAGCCGGGCGTGCCAGCCGGGAGGAGCGGGAACAGCACGACCGCGCTCGCGCCCCACGCCCCGAGCAGCAGCTGGCCCTCCGCGCCGATGTTCCAGAGCCGCATCCGGAACGCCAGGGTGCAGGCGAGGCCGGTGAGCAGGAGCGGCGTCGCCTTCACGAGCGTGTCGGAGATGACGCCGACACTCCCGAACGCCGCCCCGACGATGTGGAGATACGACCGAATCGGGTCGCCGCCGACGAACGCGATGACACCGCCGCTGATCGCGAGCGCGACGACGAGGGCGAGGATCGTCGCGGCCGGCGAGAGCCAGCGCGGGACCGACATCCTGGGCTCGATCCGGAGGGTCACGTCGAAGCCTCCGTTTCGGCGACGTCCGGCCCGGCCGCCGGGCCGAGGTCGCCCGCGCCCGCGACGCCTTCGTCTCCGGGCTCGTCGCCGCCCGCCCCGGTCATCAACAGGCCGATCTGCTGGATGTCGGCCGTCTGGGCGTCGAACGAGCCGACGATCCGGCCTTCGTACATGACGTCGACGCGGTCCGCGAGCGCGAGGATCTCGTCGAGATCCTCGGAGATCAGGAGGATCCCGGCCCCGCCGTCGCGCCGCTCGAGCAGCAGCCGGTGGACCGTCTCGATCGCCCCGACGTCGAGGCCTCGAGTCGGCTGGACGGCGACCATCATCGCGGGGCGCGTCTCGATCTCCCGGCCCAGGATCAGCCGCTGGAGATTGCCGCCGGACAGGAGCCGTGCCCGGGTGTCGACCGAGGGCGCCGCGATCGCGTATTCGTCCTTGAGCTCCTCGGCGAGCGTCCGCGTCCGGCCGTCGTCGATCAGCCAGCCGCGCGAGACCGGAGGCTCGCGGAACCGCTTCATGATGAGGTTGTCCGCGACGGACAGGTTCGGGGCGCTGCCGACGCCGGTCCGGTCCTCGGGCACGTGGGCCACGCCGGCCTTGATCGCGTGCTTTGGCGGGCGGTTGCTCACGACGTCGCCGCCGATCCGGATCACCCCGCGGCACGGTCGGAGACCCGTGATCACCTCCGCGAGCTCGGCCTGCCCGTTGCCCGCGACCGCCGCGATCCCGACGATCTCGCCGGACCGAACCTCAAGCGAGACGCCCCGCAGGGCCGGCAACGCCCGGTCGTTGTCCGCCTCGACGTCGCTTGCCGACAGCAGCACGTCGCCCGGTTGGAACGGCGCCTTGTCGTAGAGCCCGACGATGTCGCGGCCGACCATCAGCTGGGCCAGGTCGCGCTTGGTGACACCGGCGGCCGGTTGCCCGGCGGCGGTCACGCGGCCGCGACGCATGACCGTCACGCGGTCCGCGATCGCCATGACCTCGGTGAGCTTGTGGCTGATGAACACGACGCTCCGGCCGGCGTCGGTCATCGCCCTCAGCGTTCGGAACAGCTCCTCCGCCTCCTGCGGCGCGAGGACCGCCGTGGGCTCGTCGAGGATGAGGATCTGCGCGCCGCGGTAGAGCAGCTTCAGGATCTCGACTCGCTGCTGCTCGCCAACGCTGAGCTGCCAGATCTTCGCCTTCGGGTGGACGCGAAGGCCGAACTCCGTGGCGAGCCGGGCGACCTCGCCCTCGGAGCGCCCGGCGTCGAGGTAGAACCGGGGCCGCCTCAGGCCGAGCAGGATGTTCTCGGTCACGGTCTGCGACGGCACGAGCGTGAAGTGCTGGTGGACCATCCCGAGGCCGGCATCGATCGCGTCGCGCGGCGAGCCGAACGAGACGGGCGCGCCGTCGACCCGGATCTCGCCCTCGTCCGGGCGGTACAGGCCGGCGAGGATGTTCATCAGCGTGCTCTTGCCGGCGCCGTTCTCGCCGAGCAGCGCATGGACCTCGCCGGGACGCACGTCGAAGTCGACGCCGTCGTTCGCGAGGACGCCCGGGAAGCGCTTGACGATGCCGATCGCCTCGAGCGCGGGCGGCCGCTCGGGAGCAGCGGGATCCGGGCCGGGCGGCCCGAGACCGGGACCGGGCGGCGATGGGGGAGCGGCGGTCATCGCGGCTCCGACAGGCTCCGTCCCGGCCGCGGGCGGCGCGCCCGCGGCCGGGTTGCGTTCAACCTACTGCAGCTTCGGGAGCTCGGACGTGATGCCCTCGTTCCACCAGTACATGCAGGTCTTGCACTCGGCACCGGGGGCGCCGGGCGGGAACTGGTCGAGGTCGGACTGCTCGAGCTTCTCGCCTTCCTTCAACAGCACCTTGCCGGTGTTGTCGGTGAGCGGGCCGGCGAAGACGTCGAACCGGTCGAAGTCGCCGGCGAGCATCTTCGCGAGCGTGTCGCGGACCATCTTGAGGTCCGCCTCGGGGAGCTCCGCGACGCCCTTCGTCGGGGTCTGGCCCTCCATGAAGCCCATGAGGCCCATCGCCTTCGAATCGGCGTCGAAGTACTCGTAGCCGGCTTCGTAGTTCTTGGCCTTGACCTTCTCCGCGATCCGGGCGTACTCGGGACCCCAGATCCAGTACGGCGCGGTGAGGCAGCGCTCGACCTTGCACGACGCCTGGTGGTCGTAGGTCACCGCCCACTTGCCCTTCTCCTGGGCGACGTCGGCCACCGCCCCGGTGTCGGCGCCCGTGAAGACGACCTGGGCGCCGGCGTCGAACAACGAGGCCGCGCCGTTCTTCTCCTGCACCGGGTCGTGCCACGTGTTGATGAACCGGATGTCCATCGTGCACTCGGGGCACGTGACCTTGGCGCCGCGCATGATCGCGTTGCCGAGCCGGAGCTCCTCGGGGATCGGGAACGTCGCCATGTAGCCGATCCTGGGGTTGCCATCCATCTTCGCGCGGGACCCGGCGAGCATCCCGGCGAGGTACTTGAAGTCCTCCATCGCGC
>DASUFO010000026.1:0-43489 GCA_036274475.1 Candidatus Limnocylindrales bacterium | reverse complement strand
GGCCTCGGCACTGTCGTTCGTCGGCCACGCCGCGCCGCGGGGCGGCCTGGTGGTCGTCGTCAGTGACTTCCGCGGCCCGCGCGACTGGTCGACGGCCTTGGCCGGCGTCACGTCCCGGGCGACGGTGCTCGCGGTCGAGATCCGCGATCCGCGCGAGGACGAGCTGACCGACGTCGGTCCGCTCACGCTCGTCGACGGCGAGACCGGCCGCGAGATCCGCGTCGACACGTCGTCGCGGGCGCTCAGAGACAACTTCAAGCAGGCCGCTTCCGACGAGCGAGCCGAGCTCGCTCGCGAGCTCCGCCGCCTCGGCGCGCGGCACGTCGTCCTCTCGACCTCAGGCAGCTGGTTGCGATCGCTCGCCGGCCAGCTCACCACCATCCGGAGAGCCTCATGACCTTCGCCGCGCCCGAGCTCCTCCTCGGGCTCCTCCTCGTCCCGGCTGCGATCGGGCTGTACCTGCTGGTGCAGCGCCGGCGTCATCGCTACGCGGTCCGGTTCACGAACGTCGACCTGCTCGCGAACATCGCCCCGAAGACTCCCGCCTGGCGGCGCCACGTGCCGCCGGTCCTGTACCTCGTCGCGATCACGGCCCTCGTCATCGGCCTGGCCCGGCCGTCGATGGTCATGGCCGTGCCGCGCGAGGAAGCCACGATCATCCTCACGCTGGACGTGTCCCGATCGATGCGGGCGACCGATGTCGAGCCGACCCGGCTCGCCGCCGCTCAGAAGGCGGCCAGCGACTTCGTGGATCAGCTCCCGGCATCGTTCCGGGTAGGGCTCGTGATCTTCTCGACCGAAGCCCGGATCGAGGTCACCCCCACGACCGATCGCGGCGAGATTCACAACGCCATCGACAACCTCCGGGCCAACGGCGGCACGGCGATGGGCGACGCGATCGCATTGTCGCTCGACGCGGCGGGCCTCGACGGCACCGGCACCGGCTCCGGCTCCGGCTCCGGCTCGCCGGACCCGACGGCCGCCCCGGACGCATCGGCTGCGCCCGACGCCAGTGCGACCCCGAATCCGTCGGCTTCGCCCGATACCGCCGACGCGGCGCCGCTCGTCGCGACGGTGCTCCTCTCCGACGGCGCCAACTCGACCGGCGAGCTCGAGCCGCAGCAGGCGGCCGATCGCGCAGCGGCACTCGGTGTGCCTGTCTACACGATCGCCCTCGGTACCGCCGAAGGCACGGTCGAGGTTCCGGGCCTGCTCGGCGGCACCGAGACGATGCAGGTTCCGCCGGACACCCAGACCCTCGAGGCGGTTGCGGAGACGACCGGTGGTCGCTTCTTCGACGCCCCCACGGCCGAAGACCTTGCCCAGATCTACGAGAACCTCGGCTCGCGCGTCGGCTACACCCAGGAGACCCAGGAGGTGACCCAGATGTTCGCCGGCGTCGCCCTCGCATTCGTCCTCGTGGGCGCCGGGCTCGCTGCTCACTGGTTCAACCGGTTCCCATGATGGCCGCCGGTCCCATGCCCTGACCCGGCTGGCCGTCCGCCCGCTGCTCGCGTTCATCAGGGGAGGTGGAGGAGTCCGACCGCACCGCGGCGGATTGGCCGCGGACTCGCCACCGAACCTGGAGGTCGCCACTGAGAGACACCGGGCCCCGGATGGGGCAACCCAGCGATTTCAATCCGCAGCAGGAGATGACCATGGAGCCCAGCACCAGGCTCTGGGAGGCGCCGGACCCGACCGACGCGCCAGCCACCGCAGCGGGCCTCGGGACGCAGCCGGCGACGCCGGTCGTGGTTCGGGGGATGCGTCGGGGGATCGCAACAGCGCTGTTGGCCGGGGGACTGCTGATCGTTGGTGGGGTCGCGGCCGTATCGGCCGCGGATCCGTCGGCATCGCCGGCCCCGAACGCCACCCAGGAGCCGGCCGCTCCGGGCGGAACCAACCCCGGCCACCGGGGCAACTGCCCGAACGACGGTTCGAACGGCGGCTCCGACGGGAGCGGCGGCTCGAACAGCTCGCCTGGCGCGTCGCCGGACGCGTCCGACTCGGACGTCTAGTCCCGTTTCTTCGCCCTGACCAAGCGAGACCCCGGCCCGCCGGACCGGGGTCTCGCGATTCAGGGCGTTGGACCCGCGCCCTGCGGCATGGGACCATGAACGGACGACCCAAAGACGGGAATCGGGCGCCCGTCTCAGCCCGGAGGTACCTCGTGATGCTCCGAATCGTCCGTGCCATTCTGCTCGGTGCCGCACTCGCGGCGATGGCCGCCGGTCCCGCCTCGGCCCATCCCGACAACGCCAACACGCTCCACTTCGAGCTGACCTGTGCCGACGGCAATGTCTGGAATGCCAGCTTCAACGGCGGGCCATCCGCGTTCCATCTCGAGGGGGCCGGGCTCTTCGTCTGGAAGCAGATCGCGTACGTCACGCCGGCGGGAGACTCGGGCGTCGTCGACCACGGCCTTCGGGGCTTCTCCGGTGCGCCGACTCTCGTCTGCACCTACACGGGCGCCATCAGCGGCAACCACTACACGGTGACCGGCTTCTACACCGGCTGACCCCACTGGCCCGAGCGCTTCGCCCGCCCCGGCAATTGCCATACCGCTGCAATCGGCCCCGAGATGCGCGTTCCGGGCGCGTTCGGCTGCCCGGTCCACGATGCCCCGCGTCAGGAGGAGCATCTGATGAAGGAGACCATGATCGAGGGCCTCGCCGGGCCGATCCATGTGGTCGAAGCGGGATCCGGCGAAGGCATCCCGGTGTTGTTCGCGCACGCGTTCGCCGGCAGCTCGACCCAGTGGTCGCCGCAGCTCAATCACGAGTCTGAGACGCGACGGGCGGTGGCCATCGACTTTCACGGGCATGGCCGGTCCGACGCGTCGACGCACGCGCCATACGACATCGCGTCGTTCGCCGACGACATCCAGGCCGCCGCCGACGGGCTCGACCTCGATCGGTTTGTCATCGTCGGCCACAGCCTCGGCGGTGCGGCGGCGATCAAGCACGCCGCGGACTACCCCAACCGCGTTGCGGGCCTCGTCCTCGTCGCGACGCCCGGCCGGATGCCGGACGCCCAGGTCGCCGGCGTCCGGCGTGCGCTCGACACCGACTACACCGGCACGATGGCCGGAATCTGGAAGCGGCTGCTCGCGAACGCCACGCCGGCGACCCGCCGGACGGTCGAGGGCGAGAGCGACAAGATCTCGGAGAAGGTAGCTCGGGCGATCATCGCTGCAACGTTCGAATTCGATCCGGTACTCGATCTCGAGTCGTACGCCGGCCCGCGGCTCACGATCTCCACGCCGCCGGACGGGCCGGTTCAGGACCTCAGCGCGCTTGTTCGAGGCGTCGATCACGAGACGGTCGAGGGCACGAGCCACTGGATCCAGCTCGACGACCCGGATCGGTTCAACGCGATCCTCGACGCGTTCCTCGAGCGCGTCGACGCCGCTGAGACCAGGACGCCCGCGGGCGCCGCCAAGGCCTAGGAATCCGAAGCCGCCGGCCTGCTTGAGCAGACCGGCGGCGTTTTCGGAGCGGGGACGATTACAGCTCGAACTTGCGCATCCGGCGGATCGAGAAGACGGCGAGACCAGCCATCAAGACGAACCAGACGACCGGCGTCGCCAGCGACATCGCCTCACCGGCGAGCGCTGCGGCCGGCCAGGTGAGCATCGCCGTCGGGATCAGCGCCATCCCGCCCGGGATGGCGGCGGCGAGCATCGGTGCAAGCGCGAAGATCGTCAGTCCCGTCGCGATCGTCGCCGCCTGACCGGGAATGACCGTTCCCAGGGCGAGCCCGAACGTCACGAAGAACGCCGTGACCGCGGCCAGGCCCACCGCGAGGCCGATGACGATCTCGACCGGCGGCGCGCCGTACAGCAGCGTCACGACCGCCGCCGTGATCGCCAGCGGGATCGCGCCACCGACGATCGACAGGATCGCGGTTGAGGAGATCCACTTCGAGGCCCAGATGGATGCCCGCGTGACGGGCTTCGAGGCGATCCATGCGAGCGTCCCGGAGTCGCGCTCTCGGCCGATCAGGCTGCCCGCAACGAAGATCGCGGCGAGCACGAAGATCTGCGTGGTGAGCGCCCCCACCATGTTCTCCGTGGGTCCGAGCGACGGCAGCTCCCTGAGCGCCTCACCCGGAGCCGCCGCGGCGGCAATCTTCGTGGCGATCCAGGCGTTCGCGGCGGTAAGCACGAGGAACGTCGTGACCGTGGCGAGGATGACCCAGATGCGCTTGCTGCGAACCCATTCGGTCGTGTCCTTGCGGACGAGCTGGCGGGCGCCCGCAAACCGGCCGAAGTTGGAAGAGACGGGCGCCGCGTGGGCGCCGATGATCGAGGCGGTCATGCCGCACGCTCCTTGCTGTCGACGAGGCGAAGGAAGACGTCTTCGAGATCGAGCCGAACGAGCCCGTTCTCGACGAGGGTGAGGTCGCGGTCGGCGACGTAACGGGTGACCGCGCGCTGGATCTGGCCCGCGACCGACGGCTCGATGGTGAGGAGGTACGTCCGGACATCACCGTCGCGGGCGGACGGCTCGATCGAGCGCACGCCGGGCAGGCCGGCGAGATCGACGCCGGTCGCGTCGGTGGCGCCGACGACGACGACGCGCAGCTGGTCGAGGGTGAAGCTGGAGAGCAGCTCGGCGGTCGCCGCCTCGCGGACGAGGTGGCCGTGGTCGAGGATCGCGACGCGGTCGCTGACACGCTCGACGTCGTCGAGGATGTGGGTGGAATAGAAGACCGTCGTCTCGCCACGAAGCTGGGCCATGAGGTCGAGGACCTCGCGGCGGCCGATCGGGTCGAGCGCGCTGACAGGCTCGTCGAGGAGGAGGACGCGGGGCCGGGTGACGAGCGCCTGGGCGATGCCGAGCCGCTGGCGCATGCCGCCCGAGTACGTACCGGTTCGCCGGTCCGCGGCGTCGGCGAGGCCGACGGTCGCGATGATCTTGTCGAGCCAGGCGGGATCCGAGGTCGCGGGATCGGGCACGAGCGAGGCGACGAACGCGACCGTCTCGCGGCCCGTCATCCAGTCGTAGAAGCGGGGCTCCTGGGCGAGGAACCCGACCTCGCGGCGGTACGCCTCGCCCGCAGCGAGCGGGATGCCGGCGACGCTGGCGGAGCCCGACGTGGGCCGGATGAGGCCGGCGAGGACCTTGAGAACCGTGGTCTTGCCGGCGCCGTTCGGGCCCAGAAAGCCGTAGATCGAGCCGGACGGGACGTCGAGGGTCAGGTCGGTGACGGCCCTGACCTCGCCGTAGTGCTTCGTGAGGCCGGCCGTCGAGATGGCCGATGCGCTGGTCATGCGTGTTGCTCCGGTGCTGGCGAGCCACTCGGCTCGCGTTGCCGATAGCCTCGTCGCCGGTCTCCATTGCGTCGTCGGTCGCCGGGACCGATCGGCAACGAGACGTTGGGTGCGAGAGGCGCCGCCCGAGTCATCCCTGGGTCGCGGTCGCGGCAACGCCGCCCTACGTCATTCGACGCGCGGTCGCGCTCAGTCCTCCGGCGCGCCCGGCCGGACGAGGCCGGCTTCGTAGGCGAGCACGACCGCCTGCGCCCGATCGCGCAGGTCGAGCTTCAGGAGCATGTGCGAGACGTGGGTCTTGACCGTCGGTTCGGCGAGGACGAGGCGCTCGGCGATCTCGCGGTTCGACAGGCCGCGAGCGACGAGCTTGAGCACCTCGAGTTCCCGGTCCGTGAGGTCCTTGAGTCGAGCATCCGTGTCGCCGGTGGCAGCGGGCAACCGGTCGCGGAAGCGGTCGAGGAGCTGACGGGTGACGGACGGCGCGAGCAGCGCATCGCCCGCGGCGATCGTCCGGATCGCGGCCGCGAAGTCGTCCGGCGGGACGTCCTTGAGGACGAAACCGCTCGCGCCGGCCCGGAGCGCTTCGACCACGTATTCGTCGGCATCGAACGTCGTGAGAATCAGGACCCTTGACCGGCCGCCGCGCTCGCGGACGATCTGGCGGGTGGCCTCGACGCCGTCCATGACCGGCATCCGGATGTCCATGACGACGACGTCCGGATCGAGCCGGCCGACGAGCGTCACGCCTTCGCTGCCATCCTTCGCCTCGCCGACGACCTCGATGTCGGTCTCGTCCGCGAGGATCATCCGGAAGCCGGTCCGGACAAGCTGCTGATCGTCGACGAGGACGACCCGGATCCGGTCGCTCATCCGGCCGTTCCACCGAGCGGCAAGCGGGCAGCGACGCGGAAGCCGTGTTCGGTCGGATGTGCCTCGAAGTCGCCACCGAAGACGGCGACTCGCTCCCGCATGCCGATGATGCCGTGGCCGGAGCCCGGCGTCGCGAGCCGCCGGTCGGCGTCTGAGGCAAGGTTCGGGCCGTCATCGTCGACCTGGATCTCGAGCGCGGTCCGCCCGTACCCAACGCTGACTCGTGCTCGCGAGCCCGGTGCGTGGCGCATCGCGTTCGTCAGCGCCTCCTGGATGATTCGGTAGGCCGACAGCTCGACGCCCGGATCGAGTCGCCGCCGATCACCCGTAACGGACAGCTCGACCGGCGTACCGGCCGATCGGACCTGTTCGAGCAGCTCGCCAAGGCGGTCGAGGCTCGGCATGGGCGCAAGCTCCGAACCGCTTGCGGTGCCGCGACCGAGAATCCCCAGCATTCGGCGCATGTCGGCCAGCGCCTGGCGGGCGGTCGCGTCGATCGCCTCGATGGCGGTCCGGACGTCGGCGGGGCGGCGGTCCAGTGCTCGTTCGGCCGCGCCGGCCTGGATGACGATCACGCTGACGTGGTGCGTCACGACGTCGTGCAGTTCGCGCGCGATCCGTGCCCGCTCCTCTGCGACCGCTCGCTCTTCCACGGTCTCGAGCTGCAGCCGGCGATCCCGGGCCCACGTCCCGAGGACCCAGGTCGAGAACACGATGAGTTCCGTCTGGACGAGGCTGCTGAGCGCGGCCGGCAGCGTCCCCCGGATCGTGATCACCGACCCGACCAGGATCGCTCCGAGGATCGCCGCTGTGCCCGAGGTGCGCCGGTCCAACTGTTCGCCGACGGTGTACAGCGCCACGAGGAATCCGAGCGTTGTGCTGATCGATGCAGGCGCCAGAAACGCGTGGATCGTGGTCGCCGTGAACACCACCGCCATGACCGCCAACGGCCAGCGGCGCCGGGCGATCAGCGGCAGCGTCTGGAGCAGCAGCAGGCCGAGGCTCAGGGGGTCGTAGGATCCGAAGTCCTGGGCACCACCCGCGACCGTCACGAGCGAGAGCGCGGTCAGACCGAGCGCGATGAACACGTCGACCGCGAGCGGATTCGCCCGCAACCGCTCGATGACGCTGCCCGGCATCGTTGTCATCGACCAAGACTAGAGCGGTCGATCGGGCCGGACATCATCCTCTGGTCGTGTCCGGACCGAGACGCCGGAAGCGGTTCGCGTTCAGGCGGCCGTCATCGCCCGGTCGAGCCCGAACAGGAACGGCGGCAGCCAGGCCGGGATGTTCGAGAACGGCAGGACGTCGTCGTGGAGCCGGATCCCGAGGGCGTCGCGCATGAAGGCCCGGCGCGCCTCGATCCGCGACCATGCATCCGGGTAGGCGGCGGCGAACGCGTCGCGCAACGAGGCGTCCGCGAGCGCGATGCCGTCCTCGATGTTCGTCGTGAAGTAGGGCGTGCCGGTAGCCGGGATCACGTCGACCTGGAAGGCCATCCCGGAGCGGAGCTCGATCGAGGAGCCGGCCGAGATCGGCGAGTTCACCCATTCGTCGAGGCTGATCTGGTGGCCCGGGTTCAGGAAGATTCCGAAGAACGGGTCGCCCAGCCGACGGGCGATGATCTCGTGGAGCGCGCCGCCGGTCTGGCCCACGTGGAGCGCCTCGTACCACTCGACGATCGCCCCGAAGTAGGGCGCGACGAGTCGCTCGACGTAGTCACCAATGTCGCCCGGCAGCTCCGCGGCGTCGCCGACCAGGAACCCGGCCCGGCAGTTCAATGCGCCCCAGATGCCAAATGCAGTCGTGAACCGGTCACCGCGCTCCATCGGCCGGTCGCCTGGGCTGAGGAGCCCGAGCGTCGCCCGCTCGCCCGCCGTCAGCATCAGGTGGCACGAGAGCGGCCAGCCGTTCCAGCCGAGGAGCGCGACTGCATCGCGTTCCGTCAGTCCCTCGCGAAGGCCGCGAACCAGCCGCAGCACGCCGGACGACGTCTGGCAGGCCGCCCACTCCATGAACGCGAGCTGCTCGACCTCGTTGATGACCCGCAGCCCATCGGCGGCGTCGATGAGGACGCCCGTCGCGTTCTCGACGGCCCCCGAGCCGCCCGTGAGCGTCCGGACCTCGTCCACGAGGTAAGCCGGCGCGTCGAGCTGCTCCGGGCGGGCGTACGACTTCCAGCCGACGATCCCGACGCGGCGGCCCGCGACGACTCCAGCGTCACCAAGGATGTCGGCGAGCGGCCGGGACCGGTCGCGCGGTTGGCTGGGCAGGCTGAGGTCCTGGAACAGGACGCGGTCCATCCTGAGCGGCGCGACGCCGGCCATGCCCCAGCACTCGTTGCCGACGAGGATCGTCGGGTCGCCGGTCGGCGCGACGATGAGGATCGCCTCCTCGAAGCGCGGGTCGAAGCCCGTGACGTACGAGAGGTTTGCGCTGTGCTCGCGGTCGGCGTAGACGAGGACACGCTCGTAGCCCAGCCGCTCCATCCGCTCGCGCAGTCGATCGAGGCGCGCGGCATAGACCGAGGGCGGCAGATCCGGTGAAGTCGCCGGCGTCCCGAAGTCGGGCAGGTCGACCTCGGCCAGGCGGGCCGTCCGGGGTTCCGTCGTCATCAGTACCTGATCATCGGATATTCCGGCTCGGTCGCGCCGCGCCGGATCAGCGCGTACTCGTCGGCGGGCACGGTGATCCACGGCCCGACCTCGCCGTCGGGCCAGGTGACCCGGATTTCGGCGCTCGCGGCGCCGCCGAGCCCGAACTGCATCCAGCCGAGCTGACCACCAGCATGGCCCCCGCCGACCGTCACCTCTCGCGAGATCACTCGATCGCCCAGTCCGAATTCGACCCACGCCCCGATTGCATCGCGATTCGGTCCATCCTCCTCGAGGCGGATCCCGATGAACCGACCCATCGCTTCCGGGGCGTCGGCCGTGCCCGCACCGACGTTGCGCCAGATGTGGACCGGCGTCCGGCGATTCACCTCGACGAGGTCGAGCAGCCCGTCACGGTTGAGGTCGACGATCGCCGCGCCGCGCGCGCGGGCGAACGTGACGATGCCGGCCTCCAGCGCGCCCTCGACGAACGTCCCATCGGGCTGACCGATCAGGAGGTTGCTCGGGTCCTGCATCGCGTAGTCGAGCTCCGCCTCGACGTTGCCCTTCGAGACGTACAGGTCCACGAAGCCGTCGTTGTTCACGTCCTGGAACTCGGGGTGCCAGGCGGTCGAGGGCAGGTTCGTGTCGTCACCGGTGAAGGGCCGGGTCGCGGTAGCGCCCCGCGCCAGGGCGATGTCGCCATACGTCGGCCGGGAAGGCCCATCGGTCAGCGTCTGGAGCTTGTTGTCACCCTGGCTCGTCAGGTAGACCTCCGGCAGGCCGTCGCCGGTCAGGTCCTGGCTGGCGATGCCCATCCCCCAGATGCGGAGCTGTTGCCAGCCGTCGGCGGCGGTGTACGAGGCGGGCGGCGAGCCGGGGTCGATCCGCCACAGCTGCTCGCCTCCCGCCGGGTCCGCACCGTAGTAGTGGCGGTCGTTCGAGACGCGCAGATCATGACGTCCCGTCCGATTCCAGTCGCTGAACAGGACTGAGAGCGCGCAGTAGCTGGGAGAGAGCGGGATGGCCGGGTCGTATCCGGTGCCTTCGGCGTTCGGTCTCAGGAGCTGGTTCACGCCGCACTTCGGCGACGTCGAGTCGGAGCCCGGTATGAGGTAGTTCGCGAACGCCAGCGTCGGCAGCTTCGCGGCGCGCTCCCAGGTTGCGCTGAATCCCACGGTCCAATCGCGTTGTCGCTCCAGGCCCAGCTGGTCGTTCACGCGTTCAAACCGGCAATCGCCGAGACCGCGCAGCACCAGGTTCTCGCCGAAGCCGAGGACGACGAGGTCGGTCAGACGGTCGCCGTCGATGTCGAGCGGGTAGGCGCCGGTCACCGCGCTCTGGGACGTCTCCTCGCTCTCGACCTTCGCAAAGCGAAGTGGTCCGCCCGGCGCGCTGAGGTTCCGATACAGCGCCGCCGGTTCCGATCCGCCGGCCAGGAAGAGGTCGGGCTGGTAGTCGCCGTCGCAATCGAACGCGGCGACCCCGCCACCGACGAAGTAGTCGAAATCGCCGTCGTAGACGTGATGGATCCCGGCCTCGGCGGCGACCTCCACGAAGTGCGGCACCTTCGCGGCACCGGCCGCGGACCCGGGCCGGGCGACGAGGATGACGCCGACGACGGCGACCGCCACGACGGCGACCGCGGCAGACGCCAGCCCGAGCGTCCGGCGCGACATTCGAGGCCTAGCGGCCCTCCGCCGCCGCGAAGATCTGCTCGATCACCCGCATGTTCGCGACGGCGTCGGAGGTCGGCGTGGGCGTCGGCTCGCCGTCCAGGATCGCCCGGGCGAACCGCTCCGCCTGGGCGCCATAGGGATCGGCGGTCTCGAACGTCATAGTCTCGGTCGCGGGCGCGACGGGCGCATCGCCGCCCGCGATGAGCGAGATCCGGGTGGGCCGATCCGGCGGGATGTTGAACGGGATCCAGATCGAGATCCGGCCGTCCGTTCCGTAAATCTCGACGCGCTGGTCGGTCTCGGAGCGGATCGTGCACGTGAACGTCGCATGACCCGCCTCGAACTCGAGGATCGCACTCGTCAAGACGTCGACGCCGGTCGCCTCGTCACGCCGGAGCGCCGCCTGGACACGCGTCGGCTCGCCCCCGAACAGCATGCGCGACAGGTTCACCGAGTAGCAGCCGATGTCCATCAGCGCCCCGCCACCGAACTCCCGGATGTTCCGGATGTTCGTGGCGTCGTCGTTGTAGTAGGAGAACCAGCTCTGGACGGCCTGAAGCCGGCCGATCCGCCCCGAATCGACGAGCTCTCGCACGGCGACCCACGTGGGGTGAAGGCGGTACATGAACGCCTCCATCAGCCGCACGCCGGCCGCTTCGCAGGCGTCGACCATCGTCTGCGCGTCGGCGGCGGTCAGCGCCAGCGGCTTCTCGCACAGGACGTGCTTGCCGGCCCGCGCGGCCGCGACCGTCCACTCGAGGTGCATGTGGTTCGGGAGCGGGATGTAGACCGCGTCGACGTCCGGATCGGCGAGCAGCGCCTCGTACGAGCCATGCCACCGCGGGATCGCCAGCTCCGCGGCGACGCGCTCCGCGACCGCCGCCTCCCGGGACGCGATCGCGACGACATCGACGCTCGGGACCGTCCGCATGCCCGGGATGACCTTCTTGCGGGCGATGTCGGCCGTCGAAAGGATCCCGAACCGCAGCCTCGTCACGTGGCGCTCCTCCTCGCATCGGTCGCCGCCAGCGCGTTACCTGGGCCGATCCGCAACGACCTTGACACCGTCCCCGACCTTATACGAGTCTGTCACATGCTTTTGAAAGAAAGGATCACAAATCGGTGATCGTCCGCGGACTGGTTCGAGGTGAGGAGGTCGGCCAGCGAAGCGAGACCGTGCGCCGCGCGAACCTCAGCTCGATCGTCCGGGAGCTTCACGAGCGGGGTCCCCTGACCCGCTCCGAGCTCGTCGCGCGCACCGGCCTGACGCGCAGCGCGATCCGCGGCCTGATCGGCGAGCTCACGGCCGCCGGCCTCGTCACCGAGGAGCGCTCCACCGGGCACGGCATGCCCGGCCGGCCATCGCCGGTCGTCCGATTGAGCCCCCGCCGCGCCGTTGCGCTCGCGCTCGAGATCGACGTCGACACCCTGGCCGCGGCCGCGGTTGGCCTCGGCGGCGAGATCCTCGACCGGAGGCGGATCGACCGTCCCAGTGGCCACGTGTCGGTCGAGGCGATCGCCGACGACCTCGTCGAGCTGGCGGAGGAGCTCGGCGACGGCGACTGGACGCGAGCGTCGCTGGTCGGGGTGGGCGTCGGCGTCGTCGGCGTGACCCGACGATCGGACGGTCTCGTCTCGATGGCCCCGAACCTCGGCTGGCGCGACGCGCCGCTCGGCGACGCGCTCGTCGAACGGCTCAACGTCCCGGTTGCCGTCTCGGTCGCGAACGAAGCAGACCTCGGCGCGCTCGCCGAGCACCGCCGCGGTGCCGCGATCGGTTCTCGCAACGTCGTGTTCATCCACGGCGAGGTGGGCGTGGGCGGCGGACTCATCGTCGACGGCAAGCCGCTCACCGGCGCCGCGGGATATGGCGGCGAGATCGGCCACATCCCGGTCAATCCCGCCGGGGTCGCCTGTCGTTGCGGCTCCGTCGGCTGCTGGGAGACCGAAGTGGGGGCATGGGCCCTGCTGCGGCGCGCGGGACACCCGCCCGGTGGCGGGCGGCGCGACGTCGACGCGGTGATCCGCGAGGCGGAGGACGGCTCGCCGGTCGCGCTCGCGGCGCTCGAGGAAGTCGGCCGCTGGCTCGGGATCGGACTCGCCGGGCTGATCAACACGCTCAACCCGGAGGTCATCGTGCTGGGCGGCCTGTTCGGGCGGATCCAGCCGTACACCGGCCAGGCACTCGAAAGCGCGCTCGATCGGATGGCGCTCTCGGCGCCGCGCCGTCTCGTCCGGATCGTTCCGACCAGGCTCGGCGTGGACGCGCCGCTGATCGGAGCCGCGGAATACGCGTTCGAACCGCTCCTGGCCGACCCCGCCGCGTGGCTGGCACCCCGCGGCGAGCTGGTCGAGCTGGCGAGCGCCTGAGCAGAACGAGAGCTGAGGAGAGGAGGTTTTCGGACGGCGGTCGACCGCGCCAGCCGGTGCGGTCGACATGACTGACCGGTCAACGAGTTCTAGAACGTAGTAGCCTACGGCCGGGCCACCGCGCTTGAGCGGGAAGCACGGCCCCATCGAGGAGGAGACAGGATGCGCATTCGCAGGTTGGCGGCGATCCTCGGGACCGCTGCCATCGTCTTCGCCGGCTGCTCGGCCACGCCCGGCGCCTCCGGCGGCGGCGGTTCGCAGGCGGCCGGGGGCGGCTGCACCGTCGGGATGTCCTGGAACAACTACCAGGAAGAGCGCTGGGCGAAGTGGGATGAGCCCGCGATCAAGAAGGCCATCGAGGACGGCGGCGGGACGTACATCGCGAACGACGCGAAGTCCTCGGCCGAGACCCAGGCGACGAACGTCGAGAACCTGATCAACCAGGGCGCGAAGGTCGTGATCATCCTCGCCGAGGACGACGTGGCCATCAAGCCGTCGGTCGCGAAGGCCATCGGCGAAGGCATTCCGGTGATCGCCTACGACCGGCTCATCGAGGACCCGGGCGTTCTGTACATCACGTTCGATAACATCGAAGTCGGCCGGATGCAGGCGCGCGAGATCTTCAAGCTCGTGCCGAAGGGCAACTACGCGATCATCAAGGGCAACGAGGCCGACGCCAACGCCCGCTTCCTCCGGGACGGATACGAGGAGATCATCGGCGACGCCGTGAAGAGTGGCGACATCGTCATCAAGGGCGAGACGTTCACCGACGGCTGGAAGCCCGAGAACGCCCAGACGAACATGGAGCAGATCCTGACCTCGTCGAACAACGAGATCGACGCGGTCCTTTCCGAGAACGACGGCATGGCCGGCGGCGTTGTCCAGGCGCTCGACGCGCAGGGCATGGCCGGGATCCCGGTCTCGGGCCAGGACGGCGACCAGGCCGCCCTGAACCGGGTCGCGCTCGGGACGCAGACCGTGAGCGTCTGGAAGGACGCCCGCGAGCTGGGCAAGGCTGCCGGTGACGCGGCCATCGCCCTCTGCAGCAACAAGGACGTCAAGGCCGTCAAGGACACGGCCGAGTTCACCACCCCGGGTGGGAACAAGGTGTCGTCGATCCTGCTTGCTCCGCTTCCGATCCTTCAGAACAACCTGAATGAGGTCGTGGATGCCGGCTGGATCACGAAGGACGCGCTCTGCCAGGGCGTGACCGACACCAGCAAGGTCCCGGCCTGCCAGTAGCAGGACGGATCCCCTAGCCATTCAGCGCCCTGTGCCCGCGGACCCCGCGGCACAGGGCGCTTCGATTACCGGTCGTAGCGAGGCGCCACGATGAGCGAGGCAACCGCGGTCCCGACCACCGCCCCTAGCCGCGAGCCGTCGACCGGCCGGGCGAGGTCGGTCCTCCAGTCGTTCGAGCTGGACACCCGCCTGCTCGGAATGATCGTGGCCCTCGCCATCATCTGGCTTGGCTTCAACATCATCTCGGGGGGTCTCTTCCTGACGCCCCGGAACCTCTGGAACCTCTCGGTCCAGTCGGCCACCGTCGCGATCATGGCGACGGGCATGGTGCTGATCATCGTGTCCCGCAACATCGACCTCTCGATCGGGTCGGTGCTCGGCCTGACCGGGATGTTCATGGCCATGATCCAGGCGGAGTGGATCCCGAAGACGTTCGGACTCGGTTTCGATCAGCCCTGGACGTGGATCGTGACGATCGCGGCCGGCGTTGCGCTGGGGGCCCTCATCGGCGGGTTCCAGGGCTTCGTCATCGCGTACGTCGGGGTGCCCTCGTTCATCGTCACACTCGGTGGCCTGCTCGTCTGGCGCGGCCTCTCGTTCCAGTTGGCCCAAGGTCAGACGATCGCGCCGCTCGACACGACGTTCCAGCTGCTGGGCGGCGGCCCGAAGGGCTCACTCGGCGCGAATCTCAGCTGGTTGGTCGGGGGCATAGCGTGCCTGGGGATCGGGTACAGCCTGATCGCCGGCCGGCGGCGGCGCCGTAAGTACGGATTCCCGACACGGCCGCTGGGAATCGACATCGTGATCGGCGTCGTCGGGGTCGCGATCGCCCTCGGGGCAGTGGCCGTTGCCAACGCGTATCCCTGGCCGCCGCAGCTCGCGAGCCAGTACGCAGCGGAGAACGGGATCACGGAGCCGGCCGGCGGGCTGATCATCCCGACCGGCATCGCGAACCCGGTCCTCATCGCGCTCGCCGTCACGGCCGTGATGACGCTCGTCGCGACCCGACGGCGATTCGGCCGGTACGTGTTCGCGATCGGCGGGAATCCGGATGCTGCGAACCTCGCCGGTATCAACACGAAGCGGACGATCCTGATGACGTTCGTGATCATGGGCGTCCTCAGCGCGATCGGCGGCGTCGTCCTGTCGGCCCGCCTGAACGCGGCGACGGTGAGCCTCGGGACGCAGAGCGAGCTCTACGTGATCGCGGCAGCAGTCATCGGCGGAACGTCGTTCGCCGGCGGCATCGGGACGATCCCGGGCGCGGTCCTCGGCGCCGTCGTGACCCAGTCCCTGCAGTCCGGCATGGTCCTGCTCCGTGTCGACTCGCCGATCCAGGACATCGTCGTCGGGATCGTGCTCGTGGCCGCCGTCGGCTTCGACACGGTCATCCGGCGCCGGTCGACGTAGGGAGAAGCAGCGATGACGATGGGCGATCCCTCCGCCTCGCAGATGCCGGCGCCGCCCGGCCCCGGGATGGCGCCCGTTCCGGGCACGGGCCTCGACGCCGAGACCCCGGAGCCGGTGACGGCGCCACCGGCCGCCGCTCCGGCTCCGATCGGCGACGCACCGATCATCGAGATGCGCAACATCCGGGTCGCGTTCGGTGGAGTCCACGCGGTAGATGGCGTCTCGGTCGATCTCAAGCCGGGCGAGGTCATCGGCCTCGTCGGTGGCAACGGTGCCGGCAAGTCGACGCTGATGCGGGTGCTCTCGGGCGCGCATCCGGCCGACTCCGGCGAAATCCTCGTCGACGGCAACCCGGTCTCGATTACCAACCCGCGCGACGCGAAGGCGCTCGGGATCGAGACGATCTACCAGACGCTCGCCCTGGCCGACAACACCGATGCGGCCGCCAACGTGTTCCTGGGTCGCGAGCTCCGGACGCGGCTCGGCAACCTCGACGACGCGGCGATGGAATCGGCGACCCGCAAGGTGATGGGCCGGCTGAACCCTCGGTTCCGGAACTTCAAGGTGCCGGTGATGTCGCTGTCGGGCGGCCAGCGCCAGTCGATCGCGATCGCCCGGGCGATCCACTTCAACGCCCGGGTCCTGATCATGGACGAGCCGACGGCGGCGCTCGGGCCGGCCGAGACGGCCCAGGTCCACGAGCTCGTCGCCCAGCTGAAGTCCGAGGGCATCGGGATCTTCCTGATCAGCCACGACATCCACGACGTGTTCGACCTGGCCGACCGAATCACGGTGATGCTCCAGGGCAAGCTCGTCGCGACCGTCGACAAGACCGCGGTCACGAAGGACGAGGTCCTGGCAATGATCATCATGGGCAAGAAGCCGGGCGAGGTGACCGAGACGGAGCTGGCCGAGCTCCACGGCTGAGGTCCAGCGGCGCGATCCCGGGCCCGACGGTCGCCGCGCGTTCGCCCAGGAGAGTTACGGTGGGCCTCGACCGTCGCCTTGACTCGGCGCGAGCGTCGGGCACGGGTCCTCGGGTCGCGGCTGCTCCACCGCCGATCGGATGCGGGCGGACCACGCACCGCGACCTTGCGCGCCCGGATATCCGCCAAATCGATGCAGTCAGTCGGTGACCGGGCCGGAACCTTGGCCGAGGAGCGTGTTCTGAACCTGGCTCGTGCTGGGCCGCACCGCACAGCCGGCGTTGTGGCCGGGCATTGAGCGCGGGCTATCGATCTCGCGGATATTCGCCCGGCGAAGGGGCGACGGTCAGAGGTCGTGGAACGTCGGGGCGAGGGCCGGGTAGAGGCCGCGGTACAGCTCGTGCAGTTCGGCGTATCGGGTTAGGTCGGCGCTCGGTGCCGCGACCGGCGTAGCCCGGACCCAGGCGGCGGCAGCCGCGTCGACCGACCCGAACCAGCCTGACGCGACCGAGGCCAGGACGCCCGCCCCATACGCGGCGCCTTCGGTCGTGCCTACGGTCGCAATCTCCGCATTCAGGACGTCAGCGAGGATCTGGCGCCAGAGCGGACTCGCCGTTCCGCCGCCGGACGCCCGGATCTGGGACGGCGCGGGCACGCCGGCCGCGACCATCAGGTCGAGCCCGTCCTTGAGGCCGAACGCGACACCCTCCAGGACGGATCTCGTCAGGTGCTGCCGGCCGTGGCGGACCGTCAGCCCGACGAACGCGCCGCGGGCCAGCGGATCGGGATGGGGTGACCGCTCGCCCGTGAGATAGGGGAGGAACAGCAGGCCGTCGGAGCCGGGCGGAATCGAGGCCGCCTCGTCGACCAGCGGCCCGAACTCCGCCCCGGGCGCGAGCGCATCGCGGAACCAGCGCAACGACCCGGCCGCCGAGAGCATCACCGACATCATGTGCCACCGCCCGGGTACGGCGTGGCAGAACGCGTGGACCCGCCCCGCCGCTTCGATGAGCGGCTCCCGTGCGGCAGCGAACGTGACCCCCGACGTCCCGAGCGAGAGCGTCACGACGCCCGCGTCAACCGCGCCGGTTCCGACGGCATTCGCCGCCTGGTCACCGCCACCCGCGACGACCGGGGTCCCTTCGCGGAGGCCCGTCGCGGCGGCGGCGGCAGCCGATACAGAACCGGTGATCTCGGGGCCCTCGAACGTCGGTGGCAGCCAGGCCGGATCGATTCGGAGCGCCGCGAGCACCTCCGGCGACCAGTCGCGCGCGGCGAGGTCGAACAGGATCGTGCCCGCGCCATCGGCCTTGTCCATCGCGTGGACGCCGGTCAACCGAAGCCGGACGTAATCCTTTGGCAGCAGGACATGGGCCAGGCGGGCCCAGACGTCGGGCTCGTGATCGCGGACCCAGACGAGCTTCGGGGCGGTGAACCCGGTGAGCGCGTCGTTGCCGGTGATCGCGACCAGCCGTTCGAGACCAACCGCCTCGCGGATCTCGTCGCAGGCGTGGGCGGTGCGCTGGTCGTTCCAGAGGATCGCCGGCCGAAGGACGCGATCGGCGCTGTCGAGCGCGACGAGCCCGTGCATCTGGCCGGTCAGACCGATCGCGACGACGTCTTCGCCTCGGGCGCCGTTCGCCGCCAGGACCGCCGAGACGGCCTCGATCGTGCCGTTCCACCAGAGATCGGGGTCCTGCTCGGCCCAGCCGGGCTGCGGGGACTCGTAGCCGTACTCGGAGGTCCCCACGCCGGCGACCGCGCCAGACTCGTCGATCAGGACCGCTTTCGTCGCGGTCGTCGACGCGTCGATGCCGAGGACGAAGGCCACGCGACGGCCCGCCTAGCGGGCGCCGGACTCGACCCGCGCCGCCTGGTCGGCCGTCCAGATCGCCTGGTTCACGCGGTTCTCGAGCTCCTCCTGGCGGCCGGACACCGGCCGCGGGTCGATCGACCCCGACGCGACCTTCGCCTCGAGCGACGCCAGCGACTCGCCCCCGGAGAGGATCGCCTGGCCCAATGGCCCGTCCCAACCCGCGTAGCGTTCCGCGAGCGACGACGACAATGCGCCGCTGTCGATCAGCTCGGCCGCCACGAGCAGCGCCCGGGCGAGCGTGTCGATCCCGCCGATATGGGCATGGAACAGATCCGTCCGGCTCGTGCTCTGGCGGCGCAACTTCGCGTCGAAGTTGAAGCCGCCGGTCGTGAACCCGCCGCCGCGCAGGATCTCGTAGAGCGGCAGCGCGAGATCCTCGACCGAGTTCGGGAACTGGTCGGTGTCCCAGCCGTTCTGGGGATCGCCCCGATTCGCGTCGATCGAGCCCAGGATCCCGTGGGCGACCGCATAGGCAACCTCGTGGTGGAACGAGTGGCCCGCGAGCGTCGCGTGGTTCGCCTCGATGTTCAGGCGGTACTCGTCGACGAGGCCGTTGCGGACGAGGAAGCCGTGGATCGTCGCGGAGTCGTAGTCGTACTGGTGCTTGGTCGGCTCCATCGGCTTGGGCTCGATCAGCAGCGTGCCCTCGAACCCGATCCGGTGCTTGTGCTCCGCGACGAGGTGGAGGAACCGGGCGAGCTGGTCGCCTTCGCGCCGAAGATCCGTGTTGAGCAGTGTGTCGTAGCCCTCGCGGCCGCCCCACAGGACGTAGTTCGTGCCGCCGAGGCGCTTCGTGACCTCGAGCATGTGCTTGACCTGGGCCGCGGCGTAGGCGAAGACCTCCGGATCCGGGTTCGTGGCCGCGCCGCCCTGGTAGCGGGGATGGGTGAACAGGTTCGCGGTGCCCCACAGGAGCTGAGCGCCCGTCCGCTCCTGGTAGCCGAGGGCGTCGTCGGTCAGCGCGTCGAGGTTGTCGCGGAACTGCGCGAATGAGTCGCCTTCGGGTGCGACGTCGCGGTCATGGAAGCAGTAGTACGGCGTCCCCAGCTTCTCGATGAACTCGAACGCCGCGGCCATCTTCTGGCGGGCCGCGGCCATGGGGTCGGCGGCCGGGTCGAGCCACGGCCGGTCGAGCGTCCCGATTCCGAACATGTCACGGCCATCCCAGGCAAACGAGTGCCAGAGGCAGACGCCGATCCGGAGGTGGTCGGCCATCGACTTGCCGAGGACCTGGCGATCAGGCTCGTAGACCTTGAACGCGAGCGGATCATCCGAACCCAGGCCGCCGAACGGGACCCGGCCCGTCACATCGGTGAAGAAGTCGTCGCCCACGTCCCGGTCCTCCGTCCGCTCCCCGTCCCTGGCTCGTTTTGTACGAGAGTAGCCCAAATCCACGGGGCTCACGACCGATCAGCCTTGCCGGGTCGCGCCACGGGCCGTTGGTCACGATCGAGCGGGACCTCAGGCACTGATGCCCGGCCGCTCGCCGGACGATTGTGCGTCAAACGTCGTCACACGACCTTCGACTCCGAGGTGCCCCGATGATCGACATGCTCCCAGCCCCGGTGGCAATGAAGGTCGTGGAGGCACGCGGCTTCTATGGCGCCGAGCCGCTCGATCAACTCATCTCGGCCGTACATGACGGTTGGGTAGGGGAGACCCTGGCTCTCCGGATGAGCGATCGGACGTGCCTGCGGTACGTCGTCGAGTGGGTCGAGCGGACCGGCCACGGCCTCGTGGGGGTTTACCCCCAGCACGGCTACGACGAGGTCATCGTCGAGGTCCGCCACTGACGCCTGATCAGTGACGCGGGCCCTTCCCCCGGCCGGGCTTGCTCACGCCTCACGCCGTGTCGTCCGCCCCCCGCGACATTCCTCGGAGCAGCCCGAGCACAAGCAGGACGCCGCCGAGGATGATCAGCGCGACCGGCCAGTTCTCCGCGAGATCGAACGGAGCCTCGTTCGTCCGGAAGATCGTCTCGAAGTACCAGATCCCGGCAACGAAGAGCACGCCGAACGCGGCAGCGAGGCGGACGCCGACCGAGACGTGATCGGCCCGATGGAACCGCAGGCCGTTCGCCACGAGGGCGAGGCCGACGGCCGCAGGGATCAGCGTCCAGGCGTACGCCCAGCTCTCGTAGTGGGCCGTCTGATCCTGGTACAGGAGGAGCAGCCCGACGGTCGTGACGACGGCGCCGGCGATCGACGTCGCCTTTGCGGGATCCTCGTCGAGGACGATCGACGCGACGAGCAGCACGACGCCCGGGACGATGATGAACAGCGTCCAACCGCTGCCGCCAAGCCACGACGCGACATCGACCGAGAGTTGCTCCAACGCGAACGCGATCACGCCGAGGACGAGGGCAACCGCGCCGAGTAAGGCGAGGCCCCTGCCGCGGTCCTCGCGCGGGCTGAGGCTGGCGTTCATGATCCATGTCTCCTTTCCGTCGCGACGGTCAGAGTCCCGCGAGCTCCGTCGATGGCCAGTGCGCGAGGAGCAGGACACCCAGAATCACCACGTCGGCCAACAGGGCGAAGACCGCGCTGCCGGTCGCAATGCCGTCCCAGAACACGACGATGCCGACGATCGAGACGGCAGCCGCCGCGATCGTCGCCGCGCGCCACCAGTCGGTTCCGACGAGGAAGCCGCCGACGCCGGCCACGAACAGGGCGATCACGGACGTCCACGTCAGCACCGCGATCGCCCGGGTCGGGCCGTCGCCGACGATCCCGGACAGCAGCCATGAATGGCCGGTCTGGTCGGCCCAGCTGGCGATTCCCAGCGCGGGAACGAGGAACAGGACGTGGCCGATGCCGTGGGCGAAGACCACGAGCGCCAGGCCGTATCGAATGGCGTCGGACATGGCGGACCTCCTTCCCACCCCGGGAGTTGCGGTCCAATGGTTCCGAACGACGCGCCGGGCCAACAGGGCCGAAGGTCCCGGAATCGGACGGTCCGCGGCTCACGGCGGGCCGTCCGGCCCGCTGCTTCCGGGCCCGATAGCCCTCGTGTGCCGGGCGTTCCAGGGGGACCCTCCTCCCACGCACGTCACAGCACGAGGAATCGCCAATGAAGGCCGTCGTCGTCTACGAATCGATCTTCGGGAACACCGCCGCCGTCGCCCGCGCCGTGGCCGAGGGCCTGGGTCCCGAAGCGAAAGCGCTCACCACGGATGAAGCGACGCCCGACGTCGTGGCGACGGCCGACCTGGTCGTCGTTGGCGCGCCGGTGATCGCGTTCAACCTCGCAAGCGACAAGACGCTGGAGACGATCGCGCGATCAGAGCAGAACGCGCCGACGCCGCCCGATACCGCACATCCCTCGATCAGGAGTTGGCTTGCCGCCGTCCCGGCCGGCTGCGGCATCGCGGCGACGTTCGAGACACGGCTCTGGTGGTCGCTGCGCGGAGCGACCGGGACGATCGAGGGCGGCCTGCGGAAGGCCGGCTACCGGACGATCGCGAAGGCCGAGAAGTTCATCGTCGAGGGCAAGTACGGACCCCTGCGGGCCGGAGAGCTGGATCGCGCGCGTGAGTGGGGGACCGAGCTCGCGACGGTCGTGACTGGAGGGGGCTGACGAGTCCCGTTGGGGTCGGTCTGATCCCGATGCCGGAGCGGCCGAAGGGCCGGGAGGTGTGAGATGACGCGAGTGCTGGTCGTTCACCACGACCTCGATCTGGCCGGGCAAGAAGCGGATGCGCTTCGCCGCTACGGCTACGACGTCATCGAATGCGGCGGTCCCTCGCGAAACCGCTGCCCGGTCCTCGCCGGCTCCACGTGCGATCTCGCGGAACGAGCCGACGTGCTCGTGTACGACGTCTGGTCGAGCGGCGACATGGAAGGCTCACGGACGCTGATCTCGAACATCCGCGACGTCCATCCCGATACGCCGGTCGTGCTGACCACGCCTGGTCTGGAGCTGAGCTGGGAGGAGGAGGCGGGCCCGCACCGGGTGACCTCGCTGACCGGCCAGCCGACGGGTGCCCGTCTCCACGAGGCGATCCAGCAGGCACTGAGCGAGGCGGTGACACCGGTGGGCTAGGTGACCGGGCGACGCCGCGGGCCTGCGGCGGGCATCGCCCCTTGGTCATCGTCTTCGGCTCCACCCGGGGCATGCGCCTCACGCCGGAATTCTCGACCCTGGGTCGACGCCCGACCGGCGGCCCGGCGGCGCGCCGACTGGATCTATGTGGTCGCCGGTTCTTCCTGCATCCACGTGCCGGCGCGCAGGGACCAGCCAACGGCGATCCAGGACAGCGCGTAGCCCTCCAGGGCGAGCGCAAGCAGGACGAAGACCGCCACGCCCGCAGACGCGGGCGGGATGAGGTTGGTCAACAGGGGTAGGGCCAGCAGCGAAGTCGCGACGGAAGATCCGGCGTGAGCCCAGGCGAGCTTCGAGCTGACGACCCGGAGGCGGGCCAGATTCCACATGACCGCAGCCGATCCGACCGGCAGCAGGACCATGCCCCAGTAGACGCCGCCCGCCAGCAGCAGCCCAAAGCCGCCGCCAATCGCCCCGAGCAGCGAGGCGATGCCGTGGAGGCGGTCGATATTGCCGAAGACGAATCCAAGCGTCGCGAGGGACAGGCCGAGAGATCCGATGAGGAGGGTAAACATCGTGATCATCCCGATCGTGCCGACCCAGGCGTTGTCGCCGAACAGGATTGCCGGAGCGATCCAGATTGCCCATGCGGCTCCGCCGATCACGGAAATCATCGAGATGTTTCGGGCATACATCGTTGGGTCTCCCACAGTTGGGACGGGCCCGGGCGCGCCGGGCGGCTGATCGAATCGCCAGCGAATGTCGGCCGGCATTCCGAGCAGGAGACGGACGAGGATGTCCTTCCCCACTGCTCCCTCACCCGAGCCGGCCGCCGCATCTGCGATCTCGCTCCACAGGTCCGACTCGATCTCGTCTGCGCGATCGCGTCGGACCTCGGCCGGCAGGCCGCGGGTGTATGCGGCCACCCATCGCCGGACCACCGCAGCTGACCGCTCGGCGTTCATTCGACGGTCGCAGCGGCGGCACGGCCGGCGCTCGTACGGCGCGCCTCGGCCCGGGCCTCGTTCAGGGCGATCTCGCCCTCGAGCGTGAGGCGGTAGAAGCGCCGCCGCGGACGGCCCTCGTCGGCGGCGATCTGCGGCTCTTCCCAGCGGCTGGCCAGATAGCCCTGCCGCTCCAGGCGGTTGAGCGCCTTGTACAGCGTCCCGTACGCGGTCAGCCGCCGGGCGTGTCGCAGGTCTCGAACTACCTTGGCGAGCTCGTACCCGTGGACCTCGGCCTGACCTGACCGTCGGACCTCGGCCGACGCCTCGAGGATCGAGACCTCGAGGGGGATGAGCGCACCCGACTTCCGTCGCATGAGCGGACAATAGGACGATATCTTCCTATTGTCAATCCCATGAAGTCGTGCGGTTCAGCCGGCGTCGATTCCCGCCAGCTCCCGGAGCGTCTGCCAGTTCGCGAGCCGGTCGTCTCGGGTCGCTTCGATCTCGGCGGTCGGCGACCCGTCGGCCGCGAAGTGCGGCGCGAACCGGCCCTCGCTGCGGGCGAACGCCAGGAAGTCGATCGGCGAGCCGTCCGGCGCCGTCGCCCAGTCCGCACGCAGCGCGGGATTGCCCTGGAGCGAGAGCCGCTCGGCGATCGTCGCGCCCCGTCGCGGGTCGTACGTGAACAGCGGGAACGCCCGCGACTCGACCGCGAGCTTTGCCTGGCGCGTTGCGGCATCGTCGGCGATGCCATGTTCCGGCATGCACGCGGAGTAGGCGATGATCACGGCCGGGCCCGGGAACTCGTTGGCCTCCATGACCGCCCGGTAGAAGTGGTTCAGGTGGGCCGGCGTGGTCTGGGCGACGTAGGCGCCGCCGTGAGCCATCAGGATCCGGCCGAGCTCCTTGCGCGGCTCCGGGCGGCCGTGCAGCGCCTCGCCGAACGCCGAGAGCTTCGTGACCTGGCCGCCGAACGATGCGGTCGATGCCTGGCCGCCGGTGTTCGAGTACACCTGCGTGTCGAGCACGAGGACCTTGATGTCGGCGCCCGAGGCGACCATCCGCGACAGGGCCTGGAACCCGATGTCGTACATCGCCCCGTCGCCGCCCACGACCCACAGCCGCCGGTCGGCGTGGCCGGCCTGGTCCCATCGAGCCCGGATCCCGAGCGCCACGGCCGGCGCGTTCTCGAAGAGCGAATTCGTCCACGGCACGAGGTACGGGTTGAAGGGATACGTGCTGCCGAAGACGGTGTTGCAGCCGGTCGCCGCGACGATGCCCATCGACTCGGGGCCGTGGACCTGGCGCGTCGCAGCGACGACCATCCGCAGGGCGGTCGCCTCGCCGCAGCCGGCGCATGAGCCAGCTCCGCCGACGTAGCCGAGGGCATGCTCGCCGAGCATGATGTCGGCCAACGCCTTGTCGTTGCGGTAGGCGGCCGGGGTCGGCGGCAGCGATCGGAAGAAGGCGATGTCGCGGGCGTAGCGCTCGAGCGTGGACGCGCCCGTCTCCGGCTCGTCCTCGACCTTGTCGATCATGACGAGCGCGTCATGACCCAGCGCAGCGCACACCTCGACGCACTCCGCGCAGCCCTTGCAATGGCCCGGGTCCACGAACAGGCCGAAGGAGCCGCGCTCCTCGCCGCGCTTCGCCGGCACGTCGCCGTACTTCTGCGTCGCCGCGAAGTGCCGAAGCAGCTCGGGAGCCGCACCGGCAAGATCCGGACGGCGCCCGGCGAACGCCTCGACGGCCGGCTCGACCGTGGATTCGGGGACGACGCAGGCGAGGATCGCGCTGTCCGGACAGGCGTTGACGCAGGCCATGCAGCCGACGCACTTGTCCATCAGCACGTCCGGGATCCGGAGCGCGAGGCGGCTGAAGTCGCGCGTCGCTGAGGTACCCGGTGGGATGATGCTGCGGGCGACACCGGCGTCCGCGGGGAACTCCGCGTCGGCGATTCCCCGCCGATAACCGGGGACGACGGAGCGGCCGAAGTCCTCCACGTAGGCGTCGATGTCGAGCACGGACTCCGCGAGCGACGCGAGCGACGAGTCGTGGATTTCCTTCGGTGCGCCGGCGTCCTTGAGCAGCGCGGTCTCAGCCACCGTCGGCTCCCAGGGCCGCCTGTCGCTCCATCGCGATCGAGTGGACGACGTCGGTCAGGGACAGCACCCCGATCGGAAGCTCGGGGTCGCGGTCGTCGACGACCACGAGGCGGTGGACCCGCATCCGTTCCATGCGCCGGATCGCGACCGCGAGCGGCACCGACCGGCGAACGGTCACGGCCGGGTGGGTCATGAGGTGGCGGACGGCCAGTCCCGGCCAGTTCGCCCAGAGGTGCTCGGTCGAACGGGCGCGGGCGAGGTCGGTCTGGGAGACCACTCCCACGAGCGACCCGGACCGGTCCACGACGGGCAGTCCGCTCACGCGGTGCTCGTCCATGAGTCGGACCGCCTCGCCCAGGGACGCGTTCATGCCAACAACGATCGGTTCCATCGACATGCGATCGCCGACGGTCGGGCCGTGTACGGATGTCATCGCTCGACTCCTTCGGGTCGGGACGACCCGGCGGCAACCGCGCCGGAGACGTCGATGAGGCCGTCATACGCGGCGGCGATGATCGCCAGGTTCGCGTCGACGACCGCGCTTCCGCGCTTGCCGAAGAACCGGCCCAGCCGAGCGCGAACCTGCTCGAGCAGTGCCGCGCGGTCGAGGCCAGCGGCCCGCGCGAACGGCGACACCCGCAGGAACACGCCGACGAGGGCGACGCCCTGCATCCGGATCTGGAGGTCCGGCCTCGGCGTGTGGCGCCGTGCGAGCAGCGCCGTGTCGAGAGCCGTGACATGGATCCGGCGGGCCACGATCTCGGCGCGGGCCGTGGCCGGGATCGACAGCCAGATGGCTTCGGGATCGGTCAAGGGACTCTGGAGGAACAGCTCGCCGCCCTCGACCAGCGCCGCCAGCGGGTCGCCGAGTCCGAATGCGGACACGTCGTGGAGCGGCACCATGTCGACGCGATCGAGCTCGGCGTGGGTCCGGATCGGTTCGTCGGCGACGGTGAGGTAGTAGGTCGTCGGGAGGCCCTTCTTCTCGGAACCGTAGCGGGGATAGGCCTGGACGACCTTGCCGAACAATTCGCCGGTTAGCGTGGCGATGAGCTTGTTCGTCGTGACGCTGCCGAAGCCGCCGATCGAGTGCCCGCGGAGGCTCCAGGCGCCGGGCGGCCGAAGGTCGATCGAGACCCGGTCGAGCGCCAGCGGGTGCCGGATGCCGATGACCGCATGCCGCGGCACACCGTCGCCGTTTTCGGCGAGACGGTTGAAGACGGCGATCAGGTCGCCCGCGGCGACGTCGCGCGATCCGAGGCCGGCCGAGAACGACCGGACGCGGGGGACCATCTCGCCCTCGGCTGCCGACTCGTACAACGCGGCCTGGATCTCCCGTGTCAGCGGGTTCGCGGCCGCGAGCGGCTCGTCGGTGCGTTCGACCACGCCGACCGTCCGCGCCGGCTTGAGCGCAGCGGCCAGCTCGGCGGCCGGGAACGGCCGGAAGGACATCACCGCCACGCAGCCGACGGGTCGGCCCTGGCTGCGCAGCTCGTCGACGACCGCGACCGCGGTGTCGGCGATCGTCCCCATCGCGACGAGGATCTCGGATGCGTCCACGGTCCGGTAGGCCGCGATCGGCGCGATCGACCGACCGGTCAGGAAGCCCCACTCGAGCATCGCCTCGTCGAGGGCGGCCGGAACGCGGTCCGTGTAGGCGCGCTGGCCGATGCGGCCCTTCATGTAGCTGTCCTGGTTCTGGACGACGCCCGTCATGAGCGCCTCCGCCGGGTCGAACAGGTCCCGGACGTGCGGCCGCGGCTCACCGACGAAGTCGCGCAGCAGGTCGTCCTCGGGAAGCAGAACGTTCTCGAGGGTGTGGGTCGTGAGGAAGCCATCCTGGGCGACGATGAACGGCGTCTCGCTGGCCTCGGCCGCGCGCCGGGCGATCGCCGCCAGGTCCGCGACCTCCTGCGCATTGCGCGCGACGAGGATCGCCCAGCCGGTGTCGGCGACGGCCATCAGATCGTCGTGACCGGCGTGGATGTTCAGTGCCTGGCTCGTCAGCGCTCGGGCGCCGACATGGAAGACCACCGGCAGCCGCTTTCCGGCGATGACATACAGCACCTCCTTCATGAGCACGAGGCCCTGGCCCGCGGTGAAGTTCGTGACCCGGCCGCCGGCGAGCGCGACGCCCTCCGCGGCGCTCGCAGACGAGTGTTCCGACTCGGGCTCGATAAACGCGAGCGGCGTGCCCCACAGGTCGGTCTTGCCGGCGGCGACCGCCGCCTGGTAGATCGCGGCCATCGTCGTCGACGGCGTGATGGGGTACACGCAGGCGACCTCGGCGAGACGCGACTCGACGTGGGCGGCCGCCTCGGAGCCGTCGACGATCGCGGGGATGCCAGGGTAGGGCGGGGGAGCCAGCTCCGGCAGCGGATCAGTTGTCAGCGTCGCGTCCACCACGTGTAGACCTCCACGCGGAGGATCGCTCCGGGGCCCGCCGAGCGATCGTGCCGGACGGCCCTCAGTCGCGGGCCGTGGGACCCGATCTCAGGCCCGGGCCCGCCGTTCCTTCACGCGGGGCCCTTACGACAGGCCGTGTACATGACATTGACAAGACCAGGGCTGCGCGGCCATCAGCGCGCCGCCACGAGACTGAGTCGGGCCGACAACTCCCGGCTCGTGCGTGAGCCCAGCCAAGGGAGCCCAGTGCCGAAGCGTCGCCGGCAGCCTAGGAGGCCGAGAGGCGGAATTTTGTCAACACCACGGACGCGAACATCAACAGCGGCTTGACCGACGGTCGGCTCTCGGCGGCGGACGTCGCCCGAGTGCAGTCCGAGCAACACGCGGTTGAGCGAGGCAGCTGGCAGCGTGGAAGTACCGGCATCCGGCGGCCAATGCTTGATCAGGAGGGTTTGAACCCTCTGGATCAGTCCGACACCACCCTGCAGGAGGCGGCCACGCAGTGCAACCCGCCTGTCCGGAGCCACGACCCGCCGGGCGAGTCACCCGTCGCCCGACCCGTTATCCGGCCCGGAGCGCGGGTCGTCCGTCGCCCGAAGAGGCCCGCCGAGGGCGCACGACCGCTTCGCGCGGCTACTCCTTCGTCAGTTGACCCGGCCCGCGGGTGGCCCTCGACCGGCGCGGCGGCGATCAGCTTCCCGCGAGCTGGATCCAGATCGTCTTCGTCTCGGTGTACTGGTCGTGGGCGTGGAGCGACTTGTCGTGGCCGCCGAAGCCCGACAGCTTGTAACCGCCGAACGGAGTCGTCATGTCGCCCTCGGAGTAGGCGTTCACCCCGACGACGCCAGCCCGCAGCTCGCGCGCGACGCGGTGCGCGACATTCAGGTCCTGCGTGTACAGCGAAGCGGCCAACCCGTAGGGCGTGTCGTTCGCGATCGCTACCGCCTCCGCCTCGGTCTCGAACTCGATCACCGAGAGCACCGGTCCGAAGATCTCCTCCTGGGCGATCCGCATGTCGTTCCGGACGCCGTCGAAGATCGTCGGCGGGACGAACCAGCCGCCGGTCTCCTCGAGGATCCGCTCGCCGCCGGCCACGACCCGGGCGCCCTCGCTCCTCCCGATGTCGATGTACGAGAGGACCTTCTCCATGTGGCCCCGCGAAATCAGCGCCCCGATCTTCGTGGACGGATCGAGCGGATCGCCCACCGGCCAGTTCGCGAGCTCCGCCCGGACCGCCTCGATCAAATCGTCCTTACGTGACCGGTGGACGATCAGCCGCGAGCCCGACGAGCAGTTCTCGCCCATGTTCCAGAAGATCGCGATCGCGACGTTCGCGGCGACGTCGGCCATGTTCGCGGCGTCGGCGAAGACGAGCTGCGGCGACTTGCCACCCAGCTCCAGCAGGACGCGCTTCAGGTTCGATTCCGCGGCGTACGTCAGGAACCGCCGGCCGACTTCGGTCGAACCCGTGAACGCAACGCAGTCGATATCGGGATGGCGCCCGATCGCCTCGCCGACGGTGTCGCCGGGGCCGGTCACGACGTTCAGCACGCCGTCCGGGATGCCCGCCTCGGCGCCCAGCTCCGCGATCCGGAGCAGCGACAGCGAGGTCGTCGAGGCCGGCTTCATCACCACGGTGTTGCCGGTCGCGAGCGCCGGTCCCAGCTTCCACGCCGCCATCTGCGCCGGGTAGTTCCACGGAATGACGCCACCCACGACGCCAACCGGCTCGCGAGTGATCGTCGCAACCGTGCCTTCCGGCGAGGGCGCGACCTGGCCGTAGACCTTGTCGGCCGCCTCGGCGTGCCAGCGGATGCAGGACGCGGTCTCGGGCACGTCCAGCCCGACCGTGTCGCTGATGGGCTTGCCGGCGTCGATCGTCTCGATCAGCCCGATCTCACGGCCGTTCTCCTCGATGAGGTCGGCCCAGCGGATCAGGATCCGCTTCCGGTCACCCGGGCTGAGCCGCGACCAGCGGCCGTCGTCGAACGCCGCGCGTGCCGCCGCTACGGCAGCGTCGACGTCCGCCGGGCCGCCCTCGGCGACCTCGGCGATCGGCCGGCCCGTCGCCGGGTTTTCGGTCACATACCGCCGTCCATCGATCGCGTCACGAAACTCGCCGGCGATGAACGGCTGCGTCCGAAGGCGCAACCGATCGATCTCCGCGGCGGCCTCGTCCTTCGCGGGGATCAGCGTGTCGGTCATCGGGTCGGCCTCCGAACGGCGTGACGGGGCCCTCGATGATAGCCCGGACGATGCGGCCGTCCCATCGTGACAACCGACCCGTGAACCTCGTCCGGATTGCCCTGCGCGGCGATCCCCGCTGGCTGCGACACTCTCGCCGATGCGTCCGCCACCCGCGCCCTACGACGACATCCTCGCCGGGCGACCGGCCGAGATCGGCGTTGCCGGCTCGGGGCTGCTCGGCAGCCGCCTCCTGACGAAGGACCTGGCCTTTCCGGACGACGAGCGGACCGCCTTCGGGCTGCACGGGCTCCTGCCGTCCCACGTCCTCACGATCGAGCAGCAGGTGGAGCTGGAGCTCGAGCACCTCCGGGTCAAGACCGATGCCCTCGAGCAGTACATCGGGCTCGCCGCGCTGCAGGATCGGAACGCGACGCTCTTCTACCGCCTTCTCGCCGAGCACCTGGCGGAATTCCTGCCGATCGTCTACACGCCGACGGTCGGCTTGGCCTGCCAGCAGTTCAGCCACATCCTGCGGCGGACGCGGGGAACGTGGATCACCGCGGCCGACCGCGACCGGATCCCGGAGGTCCTGCGACACGGCCCGTATGAGGACGTCCGGCTGATCGTCGTGACCGACAACGAGCGGATCCTCGGGCTCGGCGACCAGGGCGCCGGCGGAATGGCGATCCCGATCGGCAAGCTCGCGATCTACACCGCGGCCGGCGGGATCTACCCGGCGCTGACGCTGCCGGTCTCGCTCGACGTCGGGACGGACAACCCGGCACTCCTCGATGATCCGCTCTACGTCGGCTACCGGCAGCCGCGCCTCCGCGGTGCCGCGTATGACGAGCTCGTGGCGGCCTTCGTCGCGGGCGTTCAGGAAGTGTGGCCCGGCTGCCTGATCCAGTGGGAGGACTTCAAGCATCACAACGCGATGCGGATCCTCGACGAGTACCGGACCCGGGTCCCGTCGTTCAACGACGACATCCAGGGCACGGCCGCGGTCGTCGTCGCGGGCGTGCTGTCGGGTCTTCGGGCGACCGGGCGGACGCTGGCCGATGCGCGGGTCGTGATCGTCGGCGCGGGGGCGGCGGGAATCGGGATCGCCCGCCTCCTGCGCCGGGCGATGAACCACGCCGGACTCCCTGGCGGCCATGCCCGGGAGACGATCGCCCTCATCGATTCGCAGGGCCTCGTGCACGAGGGCCGTCGCGACCTCGATCCGGCCAAAGCGGAGATGGCCGTTCCGGCGCCCGCCGCCGGAACCGGATCCTCGCTCGTCGACACGGTTCGGTCGCGCCGGCCGACCTTCCTCGTCGGTGTCACCGGCGTCGGCGGTTCCTTCGGCGAGGCCACGGTCCGGGCGATGTGCGAGTCGCTCGATCCGGACGAGGTGCCGACGATCCTGCCGCTGTCCAACCCGACGGCCGCGTCCGAGGCGACTCCGGCCGACTGCCTCGCCTGGTCCCGCGGCCGGGCGCTGGTCGCGACCGGCTCACCGTTCGAGGCCGTGCCCGTCGCGGGACGCCATGTCGAGATCGGCCAGGCGAACAACGCGTTCGTGTTTCCCGGGGTCGGGTTGGGCGCGATCGTCGGTGGCCTCGCGTCGATCGAAGACGATGCCTTCCTCGCCGCGGCGCGCGTGCTTGCGTCCGCCGTGTCGAACGAGCGGCTCGCCGCCGGCGCGCTGTTTCCGCCGGTCTCGGAGCTGCGCTCGGTCTCGAAGGCGATCGCAACCGCCGTGGCCGGGCCGAGCCACGCCGCCGACGTCGAGGCCGCGATGTGGTGGCCTGACTACGTTCCGTACCGACCGGCGCGAACGCCGGAACGCCGCCGCTCGGCAGATACGGATCCCGGCGAGAGGAACGCGCGCCCGTAACCCGTGGGCCCGACAAGTACGCTACCGCGATGGAATCCACATCGGCGGGTCTTGACAGATCGGGCCTGGAGGCGTGGTTCGACGAACGGACCGCCGCCAACGAGTTCAGCGGCCATGCTCTGGCGTGGAACGGCGGCGCGCCGATCTTCTCCTATGCCGGCGGACTGGCCCATCGGGGTCACGGCGTCCCGATCCGGGACGACACCCGGTTCGGGGTCGCATCCATCACGAAGATGGTCACCGCGATCGCCGCGCTCCAGCTCGTCGATCGGGGATTGCTGCGGCTCGATCAGCCGCTCGTCGATGTCCTGCCGCCCGGGCAACGCCCAACCGCGATGACCCGTGAGCACACGCTCCATCACCTGCTGTCGCACACGTCGGGGCTTGCGAACTACCACGACGACAACGACGAGACGCTCACCTCGTTCCTTGCGAACTGGGACCGCCTCCCCGTCTATCACGTGCGTCGGGCGGCGGACATGGTGCCGCTCTTCCGCGACCTGCCGGCCGTGGCCGCGCCGGGGACGGAGGTCGCCTACAACGATGCAGCGTTCATCCTCGCGGGCCTCGTCATCGAGGCCGTCACCGGACGAGCGTGGGACGAAATCGTCACGACCAACGTCTTCCAGCCGGCCGGCATGACCGACACCGGCTTGGAGCACCTCGACCAGGATCCCGACCGGCTGGCTGTCGGTTACTACAGCGAAGATCTGCCCCCCGAGGCGCGCCAGACGAACATCTACAGCGTCCCGGCTGCGCCGATGCCTGACGGCGGGATGATCACGACGACCGCTGACCTCGCCCGCCTGGTCGATGCCCTCCTGGCCGGTCGGCTGCTGCCCGACGAGTTGGTGGCCGCAATGACGCGGCCGCAGGGACCGGCCTCGGACGAGGTCGAGCAGTGGGGCTACGGGTGCCAGCTCACCGTGTCCGGGGGACACGTCGTCGCGATTGGCCACGGCGGGTCCGACAAGGGCGTCGCGGGGCTGCTGACGCACTTCCTCGACGAGGCGACGACGATCGTGGTCCTGTGCAATCGCGACCGGGGCGCGTTCGCCTCGACGCTCCAGATCGCGGCGGCGCTCGGCATCGAGGACCCGCGGGCGACCGCCTAGCGAGGAGCTAGAGCGCCTTCTCCGTGCCGAAGGCCGCTCGCACGTTCGGCCGAAGGAAATACCAGAGGAAGAAGATCGTGATCGCGGCACTGGCGATCGTGACGCTGCCGTACGTGTTGGACAGGCCTGACGAAATCAGGCCGAAGACGTCGGCGACGACCCGAATGATCAGCACGATCACCGCGAGATACCAGGCCCACTTCGCGAGCGTGAACAGCCCGAATGAGGCGATCAGCGTGAGGATCCCGCTGATGATCACGGTGTTCGCGTAGAGGCCGCCCTGCGGCGCGAGCTGCTTCAGGCCGAAGTTCGTGATGCCGGTGCCCTCGAGTCCAAGCAACAGCGTGAACACACCAAGGACCGCCATCACGATCGCGACCACGGTCACCCCGATCGGTCGAGTCATGTCCCTACCTCCAGCTTCGACCCCGTCTGCGAGCAGCGTAGCCGCGGCACCGGGCGGCCGTGCGGCGAAGGCGCCATCCGCCGTTGTCTTGGTATCGCGCCCACGATTCCTGTGCTTTCACCTCGAAACGGTGCATACTTCCGCGCTATGGCGGCAGATGAACAGCGGAAGGGAACCGCGCTCCGGGTCGGTCAGGCCGCGGAGATGCTCCAGGTCTCCGTGGAGACGCTCCGCCGATGGGAGACCGAGGGACGGCTCCGCATGGAGCGTTCGGCCGGCGGCCAGCGGATCGTCCCGATCGGCGAGGTCACGCGGCTCCTGGCGGACCGCCGCGCCCAGTCCCAGGAGCGCCCGATCGTCGCCGGATCCGCTCGCAACCGGTTCCCCGGAGTCGTCACCCGGATCGAAAGGGATCGCGTCGCCGCCGTCGTCGAGGTGATCGCCGGCCCGCACCGGATGGTGAGCCTCATGACCGCGGAGGCGATCGACGAGATGGGCCTCAAGGTCGGCGACGAGGCCGTTTGCGTCGTCAAGGCCACGAACGTGATCGTGGAGGTGCCCTCGAGACGGGAATCCAGGGGGTGAGACGGGCCCTGGTCGCCGTCACGGCGATGCTGCTCGCCACGGCATGCTCGCCCGGCGCGGGAGCTACGAGCGGCGCCCCGCCCGCGGCACTGACGGTCTTCGCCGCAGCGTCGCTCAAGGGCGCCCTCGACGAGGCGACGGCCGCCTACGAGGCCGCGAATCGGGGAACGACGATCACGCTCGCGACCGACTCGTCCGCGGCGCTCGAAACGCAGATCGAGCAGGGCGCTCCGGCGGACGTCTTCCTCTCGGCCGACACGACGAGCCCGGCCAGGCTCGTCGAGGATGGGTTCGCGTCCGGCGAGCCGGTCGCGTTCGCAGGCAACAAGCTGGCGGTGATCGTGCCGAAGGGCAATCCAGGCGCCGTGACGTCACCGTTTGATCTCGCGAAGCCCGGCCTGAAGGTCATCGCGGCCGGCGACGAGGTCCCGATCACGAAGTACGCCACCCAGCTCGTCGCGAACCTCGCGGCGGATGACGGGTCGCCCGCCGGCTTCGAGGAGGCCTACGCCCGGAACGTCGTCTCGAAGGAGGACAACGTCAGGGCGATCGTCGGCAAGATCGAGCTTGGCGAGGGCGATGCGGCGATCGTCTACGCGACCGACGCGGACGCATCGGGCGGCGTCGACGCCCTCGACGTGCCGGACGGCGCCAACGTCCCGGCAACCTACGCGGGCGTCGCGATCAAGGCGTCGCCGAACCAGGCGGCCGCCGCCGCATTCCTCGCGTGGATCGCGGGTCCGGATGGCCAGGAAATCCTGGCGACGTTCGGCTTCCTGCCGCCGCCGTCATGACCGAGGCCGTTCAGCGCCGCGCCTCGCCGCCCCCGGGCGAGCTCGCCGCGCAGCGCCGCCGCCGGGCGTCCGTCGGGTGGGGGAGCGTCGCGGTCCTCGCCCTCGCCGGTGCGTTCGCGATCTTCCTCGCGCTGCCGATCGTCACGCTCGTCGCGCGTTCGATCCTCAACGGGTCCCTCGCGGCGATCGCCGGCTCGTCCGCCCTGATGGCCGCGCTCGGGCTGAGCTTCGCGACGACCGCGGTCAGCCTCGCGCTGACGATCGTGTTCGGGTTGCCACTCGCATTCGTGCTCGCGCGGCGGAGCTTCCGGGGCAAGTGGCTCGTGGAGGCGATTGTCGACCTGCCGATCGTGCTCCCGCCGGCGGTCGCCGGGCTCGCGCTCCTGCTGGTCTTCGGGCGGCGCGGCGTCCTGGCCGGACCAATGGGCGCGGCAGGCATCGACATCGCGTTCACGGTCGTCGCCGTGATCCTCGCCCAGACGTTCGTGTCGGCGCCGTTCTTCGTCCGCTCGGCGCGGGCCGGGATCGCCGGTGTCGACCGCGACCTGGAGGACGCTGCTCGCGTCGACGGGGCAACCGAAGCGAGGCTGTTTCGCGACGTCACCGTCCCGCTCGCGGGCGCCGTCCTCGCCGGCGGCCTCGTGATGTCATGGGCCCGCGCGCTCGGCGAGTTCGGGGCGACGATCATGTTCGCCGGCAGCGTCGAAGGCCGAACGCAGACGCTGCCGCTCGTCGTGTACGCAGAGTTCCAGGCCGGCGACCTCGACGCGTCCATCGCCGGCGCGACGATCCTCGTGATCGCCGCGCTCGCGGTTCTCCTCGCGGTTCGCTTCTTCCACTGGGGCCGGGCCCTCGACGCCCGGAACGTCGCCTAGCGCCGGATCGGGCCGGACACGGAAACGCGGCGCGCCCCTCGTGGACGCGCCGCGTCGACTCAGTTCACAAGAGGATCGTCAGGCGTAGCGCCACTGGGTGGAATCGAGGCTCTCCGCGGACGGCGTCCGGTACTGCCAGATGATCCCGAGCGCCGCGATGACCGCGAACGCCAGCAGCCAGAGCGGGTTGTCGTAGATGACAGCGCCCACGAGGCCGGTCCCGAGCTCGCTCGTCTGGATCTGGCCGATGATCAGCAGCGCGCCGGCCACGACGGTCGCCGCACCGCCGAGCGCGGTGAGGACCACGACGAGCGCCCGCGGGACGCCCAGCACGATCGTCCCGATCGCGAAGGCGACACCCACGATGATCCCGATCGCGATCGAGAAGAACCCGGTGACGCTGACGAGCGCCATCAGCCCGACCCCCAGCTGGTAGCCGACCGAGAGTCCGAGCAGGACGACGGCGGCCCAGTACCAGAGGTACGAAATGATCGCGAACGCCGCTCCGGTCACGAATCCGATCACCCAGCCGAGCACGGTCGCGAGGAATCCGTCACCGAACAGCACGCTCATCGCCTGGGCCCCAGCGGCGAAGCCGGCCACGAACGCCCAGAGCGGGAGGAGGATCAGGAAGAACTTGAACCCGTAGAACGTGAATGCCGCTCCCACTGCCAAGGCGATGATCCCGAGCAGGAACCCTTCAAGTGACAGTGACATGGACTGTCCCGCCTCCGTTAGCTGCCGGGTCGACTGCGTGCACAGTCTTGGGCCCGATTCGGCTGCACCCTACTCCCGCGCAGCTGCGGGCACAAGCCGGGTGGCAGGTGGGCTGACACGAAATTGCGAGCGGCGTGTGCGCGTCCGATGACGGTCGAAACGCGATCCGCGCGACCGTGCGGGCATGGCAATCATCGGTGGGCTCTTTGCCGCGCTCGGACGCTTCGCGGGCAAGGTCGTCACGATGCTCCTGGGCTGGGCCAGCGTCCTCCTGTTCGGCCGCGTGCCCCAGCGGAAGCAGTCGCTGCTCGCGTTCATCACGCTCGGCTCGATCGCGTGGGTCGTGACCCTCGTCGGCGTCCTCGTCCCGGACGTTGGTTCGTTCCTGCTCGCGGCCGTGCCTCGTCCGGAGTTCATCGACGAGCTCTGGGTGCGGCTGGCGATGCTCGCGCTCGCGATCGTCCTGCCGATCGTGATCGGGGTGCTCACCGTGATCGTGCTCGACGAGGATCGACGACCGAAGGGCGGCGGGCTGATCGTTCAGGTCCTGCGCGGCTACCTGTACGCGCCGGTCCTGGCGTTCTCGCTCGTCGTGCTCGCGGGGATCGCGCTGTGGCGCAAGGGCCTCGCGTTCGCGCGGCATCAGCAGGACGCGCACGTCGCGGTCATCGTCAAGCCCGGCGGCTACGAGAAGGTCGTCGCCGATATCGAGCGCGCGCTGAATGACGCGGGCGTGGAGGTCCATCGCTCGAAGGCGCCATCGGCGCTGACGATCCCACCGAAGCTCCTCGCAGCGGTCGGCGGATCCGCGGTCGCGGCACTCGTCCCCGACGAGCTCATGCAGCTCGAGGGCGGCGGGCTGTCCGTCCTGGTCTATCCCTCCGACATTGCGCTGCTCGGCGAGAAGGCGGTCGTCGCCCGCGGCCGCGCCGCGATCGTCGCCCGGCTGACGCTGACCGAGGCGTATCTGACGTCGGCGGAAGAATCTGAGCAGGTCGAGGATCGGCTCGCCGAGATCGCCAGGGACCCGGAGGCGGCCACCGCCGGGGCGTTCCGCGACCTCGACGAACAGCTCGCGACGCTGACCGTGCCGTACGACGACTGGGAGACCCTGTATCGGCTTCGGCTGCAGGTCGAGAACCAGACTCGGCTCGCGGACGCGAGCGAGCCCGGCACGGGTGAGCCGGCGCTGAACGGGCCGCCGTCACGGCCGCCCGCCGGCGAACCGCCCGCGAGCTGGCTCGACCGGGGGCTGGCGGTCGGCGCGCTGGCGCTGATCCTCGCCGACGTCGCGATCTGGATCGGCGATCGCCGGCGCCGATGACACGCGTTCCACGACGCAGTCGAGGCTTGTCGGACGTTCAGGCCGGCTACTTCATCGCGACCGGGATCTGGCCGATCCTCAATCGACCGGACGCCGCACAATCGAGGCGTGCCTGAATCCGATCACGTCGTCGCCGTGTACGGCACGCTCCGACGCGGCGAGCGCAACCACGGGCTGATGGACGGCGCGGCGTTCCTCGGGACCGGATTCGTTCGCGGCGCGCTGTTCGACGTTCCGCGGACGCCCTATCGCGAGTATCCGTACCCGGCGCTCGTCGAGCGGCCGGAGCTCCTCGTCCGCGTCGAGCTGTACCGCCTGGCCGAGGGCACGATGCTCGAGCGGCTCGACGCGCTCGAGCTGTACGACCCGGCGGATGAGGACGGCTCGCAGTACGTCCGGCGTCGGGTCGACGTTCTCGAGGGGCCCGCGGCGCAGGCGTTCGCCTACTTCTATCGGGGCGACCCGGTCGAGCTGGGTGATCTGATCGATTCCGGCGACTGGGTCGCCCACCGACGCTCGGCCGAGGATTCGCCGGCCGCGCGCGGGGACCGCCCCGGATAGCCGGCCCGTCAGGCGATCAGATCAGGCGATCCGATCAGGCGGCCTTGCGTCGCCGCCGCCGTCCGCCGACCTCGATCGTCGCCCGCTCCGCCCCGTGCTTTGCGACGATCCGGGCGGGCTCCATTCGGATCCACGCCTGCTCGATCTCGATCGATCGCCAGCCCTCCGGCAGCACGACCGGTCGCGCCGGCCAGTCCTGCGGGTCGCCGGGCGTCAGACGGATCCCCGGGAAGCCGTACATGAGGCTCATGAGGAACCCCCCGAGATTGGCGAAGAACGGGCCGGCCTTCGGGCCGTCGGGGGCCTTCTTGGGAGCCGTTTCCAGCGTCTGGAGGAAGCGCGGCGCCATGAATTGCGCATAGCCCTCGTCGAGCAGTCGCGCCGATAGCGCCCGGTCGCCGTTCCAGGCCGCCCAGACGCCGTAGAACGCCGACAGCATTGGGCTGCCGATGTAGTCCGGCGCCAGCTTCAGGTAGTAGTCGATCGTCTTGCGGGCAACATCAGGCTCCAGCTCGTACCACATCGGGAACAGCCCCGGCAGGGGCGCCGGCGTCGAGCCCTTTTCCTCGTTCGGCTGGAAGTTGTCGTGGCTCGTCAGCGATCCGTCCGCCCGCCGCGGCGGCTCGAGGCCCGCGAGGACCTCGCGCCAGGCCGGGAGCACGCTGTCACCGAGGCGCTCCGCGCAGGCGATCGCGTCGGCCAGGACGATCTTTGCCGACATGATCGTGAACGCCTCGTTGTCGCTCGTCGCCTTCTTCTCGGCGATGCCCATGGACTTGGTGATCGCGAAGCCGTTGCCAGTGCGCGTGACGCGGCTCGTGATCCAGTCCGCGACGCCGTAGAGAATCGCCGAGGCGTCCTCACGGAGGAAGCGCGGATCGCCGGTCGCATGGGCGTATTGGGTGAACGCCCAGGCGATGTCGGTCGAAACGTGATCCTCGTGCCACGACGCCTTGCCCTCGCCGGGCGACGCTTCCTCACCATGGAGCGGCCCGGCCTCCCACGGGAACTGGAGGCCGCGCCGGCCGTTCAGCTTGGCGTTGCTCCGGGCCGCCGGAATCGTCTGAGTCCGGTACTCGAGAATGGAGCGAGCGGCATCCGGTTGGCAGAAGAGCAGCGGCGGCACGCAGAAGCTCTCGATGTCCCACATCACGTGGCCGTAGTAGTAGTGATAGCCCCGCCACTGGGCGAGTCCGAAGATCGACGTGCTCGACGGCGCCGACGGATGGACCGACGCGTTGAGGTAGAAGAAGGCCGCGTCGGCGAGCTGCTGCCAGCGATCGTCGTCGGCGTCGATCAGGATCCGACCCTTCCAATGCTCGTTCCATTCGACCCGGTTCTCTTCGCGCAGGGCATCGAAGCCGGTATCCGCGGCGCGAGCCGCCATGCGGGTCGCTGCGCGGTCGGGGTCCGAGTGGAGGCTTGAAGGCACGAGGCTCGCGATCTGCCTGACGCGATACGACCGCCCGGGTCGCGCCTTGATCCTGAACTCGGTCGCAAGGCCGCTCTCCAGCCCCCAGTCCAGCTTCTGAGGCTTGACGTCGTCGTCGCCGACGAACTCTGTCGCGTAGGCCACGCCACAGTGCGACTTCGCCCCAACCGGCTCCCAGGAGATGGAGCCGTCGATCGTGGTGTCCGGCTTGCCCGGCGATTCGAGCGTCCGCCGGGCCACCCGCCCGAGTACCTCGCTGATGTCGACGATCGCGCGGAGCGCGAGTTCGCACGCAGCGTCGACGCTGATCGTGAGCTGCTGGAGGACGATCGTCGGCTGCTTCTTGCTGCAGAAGGTCAGGACCTCGACGTTGGCCGTGACGCCCTCGACGGCGTACCGGAACCGGGTATGCAGTTCGCCGACGGAGAAGTCGTAGCGCTGGTCCACGAACGAGGCGAGGTGCGGTGACGTCGTCAGCCAGACGTTGTTGATCCCGATGTCCCCGGCCAGCGGGTACGGCACGTTGGCCGCCGCCTCGACCTGGACGACAGGGTGCTGGCCGGTGAAGCCGTTGACCACGACCATGCCTGGCAGGAGCGGAATGTCGAGGACGCGCAGGCCGACGAGGCCGTTCGAGACATAGGCCGGCAGCTCGTCGTGCCCGGCCTCGGTGACCGGCGGAGGGCTGAGCGGTTGTGACATGGGGCGACGATGGGTCGCCCGCCGTACCAAGTTCGACCTCGCCACCGGAGCGCTTGTTGAGTCTGGCTCACAATCGCCGTTTGCCGACGGCGGCCGGCACGGGTCCGGGACCTCCGAGAACGACGCCCGAATCAACCGCGTACCGTACGGGCATGTCGGCGACGACACGGTTCGAGGCGGCCGCGGGCGGCAGCCGGTGACCGACGCGGGCGGCAACTGGTCGGCGACGTACGCCTACCGAGCGTCGCGACTCCACGAGCCGGGCAGCGTCGAGGAGCTCCAGGAGCTCGTCCGCCGCGCGCCTGGCCGGATCCGTGCCCTCGGCTCGCGCCACTCGTTCAACGGCGTCGCCGACACGGACGGCGACCTCGTGTCGATGCGGGCGTTGCCACGGCGTCTCGAGATCGACGCGGACGCCCGGGTCGTCACGGTCGACGGCGGCGCCCGCTACGGCGATCTCTGCGAGGAGCTGGACGCCGCCGGGTTCGCCCTCCACAACCTCGCGTCGCTGCCGCACATCTCCGTCGCCGGCGCGTGCGCAACCGGAACACACGGCTCGGGCGAGCGCAATGGCAATCTCGCGACCGCCGTCGCGGCGCTGGACCTGGTCGACGCCGACGGCGAGATCCGGCGAATCGGTCGCGGCGAGAACGACGACCTTCTCCCGGCCGCTGCCGTGTCGCTCGGCAGCCTCGGCATTGTCACAGCGATCCAGCTCCGCATCGAGCCGACGTTCGACGTCCGCCAGGACGTCTTCGAGGATCTGCCGCTCGACGCGTTCCGGCGGCACTTCGACGAGATCGAGGCGCTCGGGGACAGCGTCAGCTTCTTCACCGAGTGGCGCGGCGAAGCGATCAACCAGGTCTGGCTGAAGCGCCGCGTCACCGCGGAGCGACCGGGCGAGACGATCGGCGACCTGTTCGGCGCCAGGCCGGCAGACGGCGAGCGCCACCCGATCCGGGCGCTGTCGCCCGAGGCGTGCACGCCGCAGCTCGGGGTCCCCGGCCCGTGGCACGCGCGCCTGCCCCACTTCCGGATGGAGTTCACCCCGAGCAGCGGTGACGAGATCCAGAGCGAGTTCTTCGTCGGTCGCGAGGACGCCGTCCCCGCGTTCGAGGCGTTGGATCGCCTCCGTGACACGATCGCGCCACTGATCCATGTCTCCGAGATCCGGGCGATCGCCGCGGACGAGCTGTGGTTGAGCCCGGCGCACGGGCGGCCGTCGATCGCGTTCCACTTCACGTGGCAGCGTCAGCCGGAGGCAGTCGCGGCCCTCCTGCCGGAGATCGAGAGGGCGCTCGAGCCGTTCATGCCCCGGCCGCACTGGGGCAAGGTGTTCACGATGGAGCCATCGCGATTCGCCGCTGCCTACCCGCGTCTGGCCGACTTCCGGCGCGCCGCCGAAGCGCTGGACCCCGAGGCCCGGTTCCGGAACGCCTTCGTCCATCGATACGTGTTCGAGACGGCCGGGTGACGTTGCCGGCAGGCCGAGGTCGCGGCACGTCGCGTCAGGTTGCCACCGTCACACCGGCTGCCGCTGCCGCTCGCGACAGGTTCGCGTCGAGTGTCGCCAGGTCGAGTTCGCGGTAGCTCGCCAGGTCGAGGTAGGCGGCGTCGTATGCGCCCAACCCATGCGATCGGGCGACGGCCAGGACGGTCCCGGTCGCCGTGCTCAGCTCGACCGGGACGACCGCGATCTCGAGATCTCGAATCCGAACACCCTGCAGTCGATGCTTCTGCCGGAATGCGCGGAGCGCGTCAGCCGCGGCGGTTGCGGACACGCGGGCCGAGACTGCGGGCACCAGAATCGCGACCGGCCGACCGTGCTTGGTGATCGTGATCGATTCGCCGGCGGCCACCTCATCGAGCAGCCGAGGCAGGTGCGTCTTGGCTTCATCTGATCCGATCTCACGCATGACTCGGCATATGAAACTGGTCTATTCACCGTCATCGTCTCGTCGCACGCCGGGCGCATGATTCGGTCATGAGATTCCGAGGAAGCACCATGACCGACGCCAACCCGACCGCCAAGACCACCACACTGACGGACGCCGACTGGCGCGCCAGGCTCACGCCGGAGCAGTACCACGTCCTCCGACAGAAGGGCACGGAGCGTGCGTTCACCGGCGCGCTCTGGGACGAGCATCGCGCCGGCACGTATCGGTGCGCGGGCTGCGGCTCGGAGCTCTTCAGGTCCGAGGCCAAGTACGAGTCGGGAACGGGCTGGCCGAGCTTCTTCGCGCCGATCGACGCCTCCGCCGTCGCAACCGAGACCGACCGCTCGTTCTTCATGACCCGCACCGAGGCGATGTGCGCGACGTGCGGCGGCCATCTTGGCCACGTCTTCGACGACGGGCCGAACCCGACGGGTCTGCGCTACTGCATGAACTCGGCGGCGCTGACGCTCGAGCCGGATGACGAGGCCGAGGTGACGCCGCTCATGTACGTCGACGAGGCCTGACGCGGTCGGCGATTCAGCACGTGTGACCGGGCCTCGACGTGACGGTCAACACGTGGGCCTCGCTGTCGATCGACGCCTGACCCAGTCGAGCGGTCGCGAGGAGGACGAAGGCGCCTGCCACACGACCACAGACGTTCCAGGAGACGCCCCACTCCTTGCCCGCGGCGAGGCGGCGTGTCGTCTTGAGGGCGTCCCCCTGGATTCGGATGCCGTCACTGTTGGCTCGAAGAGTCAGCTCGATCGGACCGACGGCCGACGGGCCCAAGTTCGTCACGGTTGCCCGCGCCTGGACACGCTCACCGACCGCGGCCTGCGTCGCGGAGATTGAGACCGTAACCACGATCGGCGCGACGGTAACGGTCGCGTTGATGATCGCGTTGTCGGCAGCCACGACGAGACTGGGCAGGACCGCCACGCAGGCCGCCAGACCGGCGGCGACCCAGCGCCGGCTGCGGAGCCAGATCACGCCCGACGAGCGACGCTGATCCGGAAACGTCTCCGGAAGAGCCAGGCAAGCAAGAGCACGATCAGCAGCAGCCCAAGGACGGCGATCCAGGGGTTCGCCATCAGGAACCCCCACAGCCAACGCAGCGACCCCTCCAGCCAGCTCGAGGGGACGATCGTGAACGTCACCCGCGCCGCCGCGCCGGCGCCGACCTGGGCACCCTCGCCGTCGGACATGATCCGTGGCCCGATGAGCCCGAGGTACT
>DASUFO010000025.1:0-50884 GCA_036274475.1 Candidatus Limnocylindrales bacterium | reverse complement strand
GCCTTCATTCCTTCGCGCCGCGACCCCGAGGTCAACGCGACCGCGATGGCAAAGGTCCGCGACGACAAGGAGCGCGAGTCCGGCGACGGGTTCGACGGGACGTGGGTCGCCCATCCGGACCTCGTCCCGCTCGCGACCGAGATCTTCGACGCGGTCCTCCGCGACCGGCCGAACCAGAAGGACCGCCAACGGGAGGACGTCGCGGTCACGGCCGACGACCTGCGGACGCTCGGCGTCGACGGCGGCACGATCACCGAGGCGGGCTACCGGGCGAACATCAGCATCGCGCTCCAGTACCTCGACGCGTGGCTGGCCGGCAACGGCGCGGCCGCGATCAACAACCTCATGGAGGACGCGGCGACGGCCGAGATCTCCCGGTCCCAGCTCTGGCAATGGCGGACGTCGGGTGCCCGCCTCGACGACGGCCGCCAGGCCTCAGCCGACCTCTACCGAGCGATTCGCGACGAGGAGCTCACAGCGCTCGGTGGGCCGGGCGGCGGGAACGGCCGGCTCGGCGACGCCGCCGACGTGCTTGACCGGCTCGTGCTCGACGACGACTTCGCCGAGTTCCTGACGCTTCGCGCCTACCCGCTCCTCGATTGACCGCCGCGGACATCGACCCCGCGGTCATCGAGATGTTCGACCGGAACATGATCGAGTTCTACGTTCAGTCGCGAAGCAGGCCGTGGGCCGACATCAAGATCGACGACGACGTGATCTGGGGCTCGACCGGCCTGCCGCTCCAGGCGTTCAACGGCGCGATCGGCGCGACGTTTTCAGAGGCCAATGCCGACGCCAGGATCGAGACCGTCCTCGACTATTTCCGCGAGCTGAAGCTCGACATGAGTTGGTGGGTGGGGCCGTCGTCGCCGGCGTGGCTTGGTGACCGGTTGGTTGCCCATGGCCTGAAGCCCGACGGTGTCGCGCCGGGGATGGCGATGTCGCTCGAGGGCTGGTCGGCGCCGCCCGCCCCGGACGGCCTCGACATCGAGCAGACGCTCGATGCGGCCTCGTTCCATGACGCGATCGAGGTGATGTTCGAGGGATTCGAGATGCCCAGCGACGCGCAGCCGCTCTTCGAAGAGCGGTTCCGGGACTATTCGGTGGGTTCTCGAGCCGTGCAGAGGACGTACGTTGCTCGCGTGGACGGACGGCCGGTCGCTACCTCGCTGGGCTACACCCTCGACGGCATCGTCACGATCTACAACGTGGCTACGGTGCCCGAGGCGCGTCGGCGCGGGTTCGGGGCGGCAGTCACGGCCGCGGCGATGGCGGACGCCCAGACGGCCGGCGCCACGTGGGCCATCCTCGAAACCTCCGACATCGGCCGGTCCGTCTATGAGCGCCTCGGGTTCCGGCACGTCGCGGACATTGCGATCTACGCCGGCGACTTCTCCGGGACCGGGACCGGCACCGAGTGATCCTCCGGACCGCGTCCAGCGCTGCGACGCTCGGCCGCTACCGCTCCACCGCGTCGCTCGTGGGGCTGCTTATCGCGAATGCGATCCCGCTCGTCGGCGTCCTGTTCTTCGGCTGGAGCCTGATCACGATCCTCGTCCTGTACTGGCTCGAGAACTGCATCGTCGGGCTGTGGAACGTCCCGCGGATCGCGCTCGCCCGCGGGTTGGACCCCGTGAATAACGTCGTGACGCAAGCCCAGAACACCAAGGCCTTCATCATCCCGTTCTTCTTCATCCACTACGGGATGGGAATGTCGGCGGATTCCCGGAGATCCGGTTCCTCAGTCGGGAGGATGTTCGACTGAACGTCCACCGGATCCAGTCCGTACCGGCGATTCCGCCAATCTGAGGACGACGACATGTCTGAGGAACGCCTCCCTCAAGGGTCACAGATCTGGCTCGGCGACTCAGAAGGCACCCCGCCGCACTGGGGTGGGGTGCCTCGCACCGCCGAGGTCCTGGGTCGTCGACGGTTGCCGGCGGGAGCAGGCGGGATTCTGGTCCGCCTTGAACCGCCGCTGCCGCGGACGAACGGCGAGCCGCTGTCGGTAGCGATCCTCATGGGCCGCTCGTCGTCGGACCGGTTCGACGCCCTCTCTGAGCGGCCGATCGTCGTCAATGTCCTGGCGCCCGCTGCGGGCGTCGACATCGCGAAGAACGAGTTCGCCGACGGCGAATTGATTATCCAGTACTGCCCAGACGCCGCCGCAACCCCCGACGTGCTCCCGAAACCGATCGACGAGGCAGCGTTCTGGGCAGAGACGCTCAACCGGATCCGCGAATACATCGAGACCCACGGCGATTCGCGTGTGCCGGCGCACTACGCGGACGCTCGTGGCCGCCTCGATGTCATCGTCGAGAACCTGCGCTGGCACCACGCGGGCCACGGCGGAGTCAGCCCCGGACCCTTCCCCGGGATCGACTACGCAGCGGACCTCGACCGCCTCCCCGGCTGGGAATGGTGAATTCGCGGTTGGTCTAGCCTGGGGGCACCCGGTTAATTGCCGGCCGTTCCGCGCTCGACGAATCTCCCATAACCGCGGTCGCCGACAAACGTGCCGTCGCGGACGACGGCGCGGCCGCGCACGAATACGCTCCTGACTTCGCCTGCGACGTTTGCCCCTTCGTACGGCGTGTAGTCGCTCGTGTGGTGGAGGTCCGCGGCGCGGATCGTCCTGCGCGCCACCGGGTCGAACAGGACGAGATCGGCGTCCTTGCCGGGTTCGATCGCGCCTTTGCGGTCGAGGCCGAAGAGTCGCGCCGGCGTCGTCGCCAGGACGTCCACCATTCGCTCCAGCGCCAGGCCGCTCGTGGCACGTCCGGCGTGGACCATCGTGAGGAGCGTCTCGATGCCCGGCGCGCCGTTTGAGATCTTGTCGAACGCGACGCCCTTCGCGGCCTCGCCCTTCTCGACGCCGCGGCGGTCGGCGACGTGGTCGGTGGCGACGAGATCGAGCGAACCAGCGGCGAGGCCGGCCCACATCGCGTCTCGGTCCGTGCCGGCGCGGAGCGGCGGCGAGATCACGCTGCAGGCACACGTGACGGGGTCCAGCTCTGCGTAGCGCTCGTCGGTGAGCGACAGGTAGTGCGGGCACGTTTCGGCGTGCGCCCGGACGCCGGCGGCCTTCGCATCGGCCACGTGGCGGAGGGCGGCCGCGCAGGACAAGTGCACGACGTGAACCGGCGCGTCCGCCGCCTGGGCGAACGCCATCGCCCGGTGGGTCGCGACGGCTTCAGCCTCCGGTGTCCGCGTTGTAGCGTGGTAGCGCGGTGCCGTATTACCACGCTGAAGCGCTGACTCCACGGCGGTATCGATCAACACGGGATCCTCGCAGTGGAGCTGGAGCATCCCGCCCCGCTCGCCGAGGACCCGCATTGCCTCGAAGATCGCCCGGTCGGCGAGGCGGAAGTCGAAGACCATGAACGCCTTGGCCGTCGGCACGCCGGCGTCGACCATCGCGGGTAGCTCCGCGATCGGGTCGTCCATGCCGCCGAGGATCGCCGGGCTCACGGCGTAGTCGACAGCCGAATCGTTCGCGGTCACACGCCGGAACTCGTCGATCCCGGTCAGGAGCGAGCGATGCGCGGCCGGCGACGAGCCGGTGCCGGGGTTGTTGAACGCGAGGAACGTGGTCGTCCCGCCGAACGCCGCCGCAACCGAGTCCTGGTAGAACCGATCGGGCTCTGCGTCGCTGGCGACGCGGGTGTGCGTATGGACGTCGACGACGCCCGGCAGGACGAGGAGCCCTGAGACGTCGACCACTTCGTCGGCCGCCGCGGCGGCGCCGGACAGATCCGGCTCGACCGCCTCGATCGATCCGCCGCGAATTGCGATATCGGCCTGCTGCGACCCACCGGCGGTGACCACTGTCCCGCCACGGATGACCAGATCCGTCACGGTCAGTCGCCGTCGCCTCCGCCATCCCCGTCGCCGTCTCCGCCACCGCCCGAGCCCCCGCGGCTGCGGACGAACACCGCGGAAACGAGGATCAGGATGAACGCCCCGATGAAGGCGACCTGCAGGATGCCCTCGTCATCCATCAGACGCTGCCGCTGCCGCCTCCGTCGCCTCCGCCGCCTCCGCCGGCGCCAGCCCCTCCGTCACCGCTACCGCCACCTCCGCCGTCGGTTCCGGAGTCGCTGGAACCGTCACCACCCGAACTGCGGTCGTCGGTGGCGGCGGCAATCGGCGGGATGGCGGTCGCGCCGTAGAACTCGTCGTCGCTCTTGAACGAGCCGCGGAGTGCCACGGCCACGAACACGATGACAACAACCAATCCGACCAGGAGCAGGAACGCGGGTTCCATCAGTCACCAACCTCGCGAAACGAGATGTCCTGGGCACCTTCCCAGAGGCAGCGCCGACCCATCTCCCGGAGTCGGTCGTCCCAACCGTCGTCGGGCTCAACCGTCGCGAAATGGTTCGCGGCGAGCTGGCCGACCTTCGACGAGGTCGTGCAGCCGCCATACGGGAAGAAGATCTCGCACTCGCTGATGCCGCCCGGATAAATCGCAAGCTGGCCCGGCGCCGGGTGCGAGGTGTGGTTCTCGTACTCGAGACCCGGCCGGAAGTCGCCGAACGGGATCCAGGTCGACTCGCCGGTCCAGCGGCAGTGGATCAACTTCGCCTCGAGCGGCAGCAGCCGCCGGATCGCCTCGATCGTGCGGGGCGCGGCAGCCTCCCAGCGGGCAGTAAAGTTGAGGTCGCCGACACGGATCTCCAGATGAGCCATGCACGGAGGATAGCGGTGCCCGACGCGGCCGGACAGCCCCCGACGAACGGCGAGAGCGCGTCGTCGGGCGCCCGGCCGACGATCTCGACGCATGTCCTCGACACGGAACGAGGGGCGCCTGCTGCGGGCGTCCGGGTGACGCTCTACCGGCTCGACGTCGGCACTGCCCCCATCCGGATGACGCAGGCGCTGACCGACGACGACGGCCGGGTCCGCGACCTCCTCGGGCGGCCGTTGACGCCAGGCGACTACCGCCTGGAGTTCGACGTCGCCGGGCGATCGGACGACACCTTCTTCACCCGGTTCGCGGTCGACGTCTCGATCGCCGATACCGCCCGGAGCTACCACGTGCCGCTGCTGCTCGCGCCGTACTCGATGACGACGTACCGGGGGAGCTGAGATGGATGTCGCGAGGCTCGATGCACTCCCCGAGAACGCGTTCATCGCGGCGGCGGCGCCCTGGTTCGAGGGTGCGCCGCACTTCCTTCGGCGCCTCGCGGCGGCGCGGCCGTTCGGCGACGAGTCGACGCTGTTCGAGCGCGCGGAGGGGATTGCCCTGACGATGCCCGAGAACGAGCAACTTGAGCTGATCGACGCCCATCCCCGTCTCGGTGCCCCGCCCGCTTCCGTCTCGGCGTTCAGTCACCGAGAGCAGGGCTACGATCGCGACACGACCGAGGCGATCGGGGAGTTGGACCGGCTCAACGAGTCGTACGAGGCGCGCTTCGGGTTTCGGTTCTGCGTCTTCGTGAACGGCCGATCACGCCGGGCGCTCGTGCCGGTGCTCGAGGCGGCATTGAAGGCCGATCGCGACGCGGAGATCCGGCGGGCGCTGGTCGATGTCGTCGCGATCGCCCGAGATCGTGCGGCGCGACATGAAGCGGAGGCGGGCGTCGCATGACCGCGGAGCTGGGACCGAACCGCTACGGGAAGTCCGCGATCCGCCTCGTCAAGGTCGATCGGGCCGGTGCCCGACACCGGGTCCGCGACCTGACCGTGGCAATCGCGCTCGAAGGCGATTTCGCGGCCTCCTACGTCGACGGTGACAACGCGCTCGTCGTCGCGACCGACACGATGAAGAACACGACGTATGCGCTCGCCGGCGAGCACCTGACGGGCTCGATCGAGGACTTCGCGACCGCGCTCGGTCGCCATTTCCTGCGCGATGGCCAGGTCGAGCGGGCAACCGTCTCGATCGATGAGTTCGCGTGGCGGCCGATCGGGGAGGCGCCCGACGCGTTCGTGCGGGACCTCGCCTGGACGCGGACGTGCGTGGTCGGCGTGACCCGGGCTGGCGTCACCGTCGACGCGGGGATTGCGGACCTCGTCGTGATGAAGACCTCGAAGTCGGCCTTTTCGGGCTTCCCGCGGGACGAGTTCACGACGCTCGCCGAGACGGACGATCGACTGCTCGCGACGAAGGTGACGTCGACGTGGCGGTACGAACCGGGCGCTGAGGTGGACTACGACGCCGCGTTCACCGCGGTGACGGGAACGATGCTCGGCGTCTTCGCGGAGCACTTCAGCGTGTCGGTCCAGGCGTCGATCTGGATCATCGGCAAGGCGATCGTCGAGCGCCATCCCGAGGTCGCCGAGATCACGATGACGCTGCCGAACCTCCATCACTGGACGGCCGACGTCGAGCGCTTCGGCATCCCGAACGACCGCCAGGTCTACGTCTCGACGACCGAGCCGCACGGGCTGATCCAGGCGACCGTGCGGCGGAGTTGACGTTCGGCCACGAATCGCGGTGGTCGTTCGAGCGCGAATCCGTCGTGACACGCTAGCTGTCACAAGCGCCGCCCAGGATGCGCGGCATGGAAGCGCGAATCGTCCAGCTGCCGACCACGGATGTCCACGTCGACGCCGAACGGATCGTCATCGATCGGCTCGTCGTCCGGGATCCGGCACTTGCTGCGATCCTCGGCGAGCGCGCGCCCGAGGACCGTGCCTCGGTCGTCGAGCGGGCGCTGCGGATCGGCCTGCTCGCCCTCCAGGATGCCGGGGCGACGGTCGATGTCGACCTGGTCCGCACGGAGTTCGAGAAGCTCGTCAACCAGACGGAGCAGGCGAATGCCCGCGCCGCCGAAGCGCTCGATCAGACGCTCCGGGCGAACTTCGCGGACGGCGACGGACGCCTGCCGCGGACGCTCGAGCGGTTTCTCGGCGATCGTGGCGCGCTGCGCGCCTATGTCGGCGAATTGTTCGACGAGACGAAGCGGGACAGCGCGATCGGCCGGATGCGGACGCTGCTCGGGACGTACTTCGACGGCGACGCCTCGAAGCTCGCGGTGCTCCTCGATCCCACGCGCCAGAACTCGCCGATGCACCAGTTCCGCGTCGAGATCGCCGGCCAATTCGAGAAGCTCAACGACCGATTGACCGCGATCGAGGCCGCCGCGGCGGCGCGCAGCGCGGAGCGGGCACGTTCGGCGGCGAAGGGCACGGACTTCGAGGACCTCCTCGAGTCGATGCTCGCGGATGTGGCTCGCGCGTCCGGCGACCTGCTCGACCGCACGGGCGCGGAGGCGGGCGGCGTGCTGCGCTCGAAGAAGGGCGACTTCGTCCTCACGATCGACCCCGCGCGGACGGGCGGCGCTGACCTCCGGATCGTCGTCGAGGCCAAGGACCGCGCGATGTCGGTCCGCGCAATTCGCGACGAGCTGCGTGAGGCGAAGGAGAATCGGGGCGCCGCCATCGCGGTCGTCGTGTTCGGGCCGGAGCACGCCCCCGCCGGCATCGCCCCGTTCGACGTCCGCGCCGGCGACGTCTACTGCGTGGTCGATCCATCCGATCCCGATCCGGCGACGCTCGACGCCGCGATCCGCCTGGCGCGGCTCCACGCCCTTGCCGGCCTCCGAGACGCCATTGCCGAAGTCGACTCGGAGGCGATCCGGGCGGCACTCGGGGCAGTTCGCGCCGAGTTGGAGGCGATCAAGGGCATCAAGTCGACGCTGACGGCGATCGCGAAGAGTTCGATCGGCGTCCAGGCGACCCTCGATGGGTTGCGGGACGGGATCCTCGCCCGGATCGGCGAAGCAGAGGCGGAGATCAGGCGGTCCGCGGCAACCTGATCGGGCGCCCTCGGCGCCTCGCGTGAGGTTAGGTGCGGTTGGGACTGGTGAACCATGCCGGATGGGGACCATCTGGTGGGTTGGGTTCCCGGGGGTTGCGGCGCAGGCTTACGGTAGTGCTCGGCAGCGCCGCCGCTGCCGTCGCATGAGCTCCGTGAGTCCCATCGAGCCGGAGAGTCTCCCATGCGCCGCAAGGTCGCCACGCTCGTGGCCGTCGCCCTGCTCCTGCTCACCGTCGCGGGTCCCGCCGCGGGCGGCGTTCGCCGGTCCCCGAGCGGCGCGAGCGGCCAGACGTCCGCCACCGCATCGGACGCGGCCGACCCCTCCGGCCGCTGGATCGTCCTCTACAAGAACGGCACGGACGCGCGACTGGCAACGGCGCAGCGCTCGGTCAAAGTCGGGTTCCGGGCGGATCGCACGTTCACCCGCGGCCTGCGGGGCTTCTCCGCGAAGCTCAGCGACGAGCAGGTCGAGCGGCTTCGCCACGACGCGGCGGTGGCGGCGATCATCCCGGACGAGCGCGTCGAGGTCGCCGCCCAGGTCTACCCGACGGGCATCGACCGGATCGGCGGACGGCTCTCGGAGACGGCCCGAATCGACGGCGTCGACCAGCGCGTCGACGCGGACGTCGCGGTGCTCGACACGGGCATCGCGAAGATCGCGGAGCTCAACGTTGTCGGCGGCCACGACTGCTCCACGTCCAACCCGGCTCGCTGGAGAGACGTCTACGGCCACGGCACCCACGTCGCGGGCACGATCGGCGCGATCGACAACGGCTCGGGTGTCGTCGGCGTCGCGCCCGGCGTCCGGCTGTGGGCGGTGAAGGTCATCGACGACTCGGGAAACGGCCTCCTGTCGTGGTACGCCTGCGGGATCGACTGGGTCTACGCCCAGCGCGATCCCAAGGACCCGCGGCGGCCGTTGATCGAGGCCGTGAACATGAGCATCACGAAGTGGGGCCGCGACGACGGCAACTGCGGCGCGTCGAACGGCGACATCCTCCACGCGTCGATCTGCCGCCTCGTCAGGGACGGCGTCACGGTCGTCGTGGCCGCGGCGAACGACAGCGGCGACGCGGCCCTCCGCGTCCCCGGCTCGTACGACGAGGTGATCACGGTCTCGGCGCTGGCCGACAGCGACGGCAAGCCTGGCGGGCTCGGCGGCAACCGCTGCTTCTCGTGGGGCACGTACGACTCTGACGACACGTTCGCCGACTTCAGCAACTACGGCAAGGACGTCGACCTGATCGCGCCGGGAAAGTGCATCTACTCGACGCTGCCCGGCGGCTACGGCTACTCCTCGGGGACGTCGATGGCATCGCCCCACGTCACGGGCGCGGCCGCCCTCGTCAAGGCCGCGCGGCCGTACTTCACGCCGGCCGAGGTGAAGGAGGCGTTGCAGTACCTGGGAACGCTCGACTGGAAGACCGCGAGCGACCCGGACAGCACCCACGAGAAGCTGCTCAACGTCTCGAAGCTCGGCCCGCGCGGCGACTTCGCGGTGTCCGTTTCGGGGACACCGACCGTTTCGACCCAGGGCGGCTCGATCACGTATCCCCTGACGGTGACCCGCGACCCGACGACGTTCGAGCGCATCGTCCTTCGAACGGGCCACGTCCCCAGGGGCGTTCGAGCGACGTTCGACAAGAAGAGCCTGTTCGGCTTCGAGGGACTGTCGGCAACCGTGAAGGTCCGGGTCTCCGAGGGGCTGCCGCCCGGGACGTACGAGCTCGAGATCATCGGCGACGAGCACGGCCACAAGCACAAGGCCGTCGCCACGTTCGAGGTGACCGGTCCCGCGATCCCGCCGCCACCCACGACCAGCGCTCCGCCAAAGGGCGTGATCGGCGACGCGCCGCCGGGGCCCCGCTACGTCACGACCGGGTCCATCGGGGTCGTGAGCATCCGGGACGCCGCCGTTCCCGATCCGGACGCCCGGGGCGCGACGCCGGGGGCGGCACCTGGCACCGCCGGCGTGCCGACCGCAGGTCAACCCGCTCCGCTCGCGGTCCCGGCCACGACCGCGACCCAGCCTGCTGGACTCGAGACCGCTCGTGAGGTCGTCGTGGCGGGCGCTCGCCCGATCGAGGCGGCTCGCCGTTCCGCGTCCCCGTTCCGGACCACGGGTCGTTACGCGTTTTACATCGCTTGTTGACACTCCGCGACGCCGCCGTCATGCGGCTGCGTTGTCGACCCACGGTATAGTCTCGATCCGACCGTACGCACGAGGACATGCCGTGGCGCGCTCGATGTGGAAGGGGGCGATCCAGTTCGGGCTGGTGACGATCCCCGTAAAGCTCTATCTCGCGACCGAGTCGAGCTACCAGGTCCGGTTCCACATGCTCCACGAGAAGGACCTGAGCCGGATCCAGATGAAGACGTTCTGCCCCGTCGAGGAGGAGATCATCTCGCGGGCCGAAACCGTGAAGGGCTACGAGTACGCCCCGGACCGATACGTCGTCATCACCGACGAAGACCTCGAGAAGGTCCCGCTCAAGACGGTCCGAACCATCGAGATCGAGCAGTTCACGAAGGCCGACGAAGACGACTCGAACACGCGGTTCGTCAAGCAGGCCTACTACATCGAGCCCGACAAGGTCGGCCGGAAGGCGTTCTACCTCCTGAAGTCGGTCCTTGCCGACGAGGGCCTCACGGCGATCTGCAAGGTCGTGATCAAGGACCGCGAAGCGCTCGCGGCGATGGACCCGTTCGGCAACACGATGCTCCTCACGACGCTCCACTGGCCCGACGAGATTCGCAATGCGGGCGAGCTCGACCTGCCCGACGACGAGCCGGAGTTCAAGCCGGCGGAGCTCGCGATGGCGAAGCAGCTCGTTTCGTCGATGACCGGTGATTTCGAGCCCGAGAACTACAAGGACGAGTACCGCGACGCGCTCATGAAGGTCATCGAGGCCAAGATCGAGGGCACCGAGCCCGAGGAGATCGCCCAGCCCGAGGAGGGCGGCACCCTCGTCGACCTCATGGCGGCGCTCGAAGCGTCGGTCAAGGCGACGAAGGCCGCGCGCGACGGTGAGAAACCGGTCTCCGTCGCCGAGGCCAAGCAGAAGCGCGCCGCGCGCTCATCGAAGTCCGACGCGGCCGGCGAGAAGAAGGCGGCGCGCGGTCGAAAGGCAGCTGACGAGGAGGAGCTCGAAGAGGCCGCCTCGGCCAGTCGCGGTCGGCGTCGCAAGAGCGCCTGAGGCCCGCCGTCCGATGACGGTGTCGCCTGGCCGTCGCCCGACCGTCCGCTGCTTCCCGAGCGCGGACCGTGCCTTCGCGGCCGTCGTGCAGCGTGAGCTCGCAACGATGGAGGACACGTCGGCTGCGGACGCCCCCGACGCCCTCGAAGCACGGTTGCAGCAGCGCTATCCCACCGCCCGTGTCAGCCCCCAGGATCCGCTGGCCTCGTTCACGGGCGAGGCGGCCGTCTGGTACGTCTACCGCCGGGATTCGCCCGATCTTGCAAGCGAGCCCGACACCGCCCCGGCCGACGCCGCCTCGACCGGCTCCGCGGAAGGCGAGGAGCCGGCCCCACGCCAGGCGCGCCCCGTCTATAGCACCGCTGCCGTCTCCTCGATGCTCGGCGTGCCGATCTCGATCCTCGTCGCGTGGGACCAGCAGGACGGCTATGTCCGGCCCGAGACGACGGCGGGCGGCGTGCGGCTGTACTCGCGCGACCACCTCGAGGACCTGCTGACGGTCAAGCGCCTCACGACGGCGGCCGCCACCCCGGACGAGATCCGTGCGGCACTCGGGGCAGAGCGTTCGCGGCGTCGGACGGGCCCGTTCGGATCGGGCCGCACGGGTCGCCGGATGCTGGTCCTCCTCGCGGAGCACGACCCATACGCGGCGGAGATGTCCGAGTACTTCCTCCGGACCGAGGGATACGACGTCGACGTCGCGTTCTCGACGGTCGAGGCGGAGACGCGGGCAACGGCGCAACCGCCGGACGTCGCGGTCGTCGAGCTGCTCATCTCGGGTGGCGCGGGGGCCGAGCTCTGTGCTCGCCTCAAGGCCCAGACCGGCGGCCGCATCGTCGCGGTGTCGACGCTCGATTTCGAGGAGGCCGCCCTCCGGTCGGGGGCCGACGCGTTCCTCCGCAAGCCCCTCGATCCCCTCGAGCTCGTTTCGACGATCAAGGACCTCCTGGGGGAGAGCGCGCTGCTGCGTCCGGCGGTCGTCACATGATCGACCGCCTCTCCAGCGGCCAGTCGAGTCTCGACGAGATCCTTGGCGGCGGCCTGCCGACCCCGGCGATCACCCTCATCGCCGGCGCGCCCGGTACGGGAAAGACGATGCTCGCCGAGCAGTACGTCTTCCACAACGCCACGATCGAGCGCCCCGCGGTCTATCTCGCGACGACGAGCGAACCCCTCGACAAGCTCGTCCGCTACGGTCAGGAGCTCTCGTTCTTCGACCCGTCGAAGGTCGGGAGCGCCGTCCTCTACAACACGCTTCACGAAGCACTCACGACCGGCGGATTGCAGGCAGCGCTCGAGCAGGTCATCGAGCTCCTGCGCGACGTTCGGCCGGGAATCATCGTGTTCGACACGATCAAGGCATTTCGGACGTTCAGCCCTGACGGGAACACCCATCGCGAGTTCATCTCCGAGCTCGCGGGTCGCCTGTCGGCGGCGCCGGTGAGCACGTTCTGGGTCGGCGAGTACAACGTCGAGGACCTGCCGGACTCGATCGAAGCCGCCGTGGCCGACGCGATCATCACGTTGACGACGATCCACGCCGGCCAGCGGACGCTGCGTGAGCTCCGGGTCGACAAGCTTCGGGGCAGCTCGTCCCTGTCGGGCGCGCACGCCTACCGCCTCAGCGAGCATGGCTTGACCGCCTTTCCCCGGCTCGCCGATCCGGTTGACGATGGGGCAGCCCGACCGTCCGCCGAGCGGGTGTCGCTCGGATCGCCTGAGCTCGACCGGCTGTTCGGCGGGGGCGTGTGGTCGGGTACGACGACGATCGTCGTCGGGCCCTCCGGGATCGGCAAGACCATGCTCGGACTCGACTTCCTGGCGGCCGGCGCGCGAGCCGGGAAGCGGAGCGTGTTCGCGACGCTCCAGGAGCCGCTCAGCCAGCTCACGCGCGTCATCGAACGCAGCGACTGGATGGGGATTCGCGACCTCATCGAGATCCACCGCCGATCGCCGGTCGACATGTACATCGACGAATGGGTCTACGACACCCTCGCGACGGTCGAGCGGACCGGAGCCGACCTCCTGCTGATCGACAGCCTGTCCGACCTGCGGATCGCATCACCCGACGAAACGCGCTTCGAGGAGTACGTGTATTCGCTGGGGCAGCGCAGCACGCGAAACGGAACGACCATCCTGATGACCCTCGAGACCCGCCCACCGTTCGCCTTCGCGGGAACGATCGGCTCCGCGCTGTCGCACATCGCGGACAACATCCTCCTGATCGGCTACCACGTCGATGGCTCCGACGTCCGGCGCGCGATTCACGTCCTGAAGTCGCGCGGATCGGCCCACGACCAGGCGATCTACGAGTTCACGATCGCCGCCGACGGCATCCACATCGGCGATCCCATTCGGCTCGATCTCGGCCTGCCCCCGCGCGCGGACGCCGTGTCGAGGACGGCCTGACAGCCCGAGCGCCTCGCGCGATGCCCCTGGACCGATACCACAAGAAGCGGGATTTCTCGAAGACACCGGAGCCCGCCGGTGATCACGCCGCAGGGCAGCCCGGCGCGTCCGGCAGCGGCCGATACGTCGTCCAGCGCCACCGCGCGACCCGCCTCCACTATGACTTTCGCCTGGAGATCGACGGCCTGCTCGCGAGCTGGGCGATCCCGAAGGGCCCGACGCTCGACCCCGCCGTTCGGCGGATGGCCGTCCACGTCGAAGACCATCCGATCGAGTACTTCGACTTCGAGGGCGTCATCCCCAAAGGCCAGTACGGGGCGGGCGATGTCATCGTCTGGGACTGGGGCACGTTCGTGCCCGAGTCGGAGACGCCCGATCCGGCCAAGGCCGTCGAGGACGGCGAGCTGAAGTTCGAGCTCCACGGCGAGAAGCTTCGCGGCCGGTTCACGCTCGTCCGGACGAGCCGCCGCCCGGGCTCCGAGCCGAGCGTCCCGTTCGAGGACGACTCCGAGCAGTGGCTCCTCATCAAGAAGCGCGACGCCTACGCGTCGGCCGGCTGGGATGCCGAGGACTTCCCGAAGTCCGTCAAGACCGGCCGCACGAACGACGAGGTGAAGGACCGCCGCGAGGCGCTCTGGATGAGCGACATGCCGGCCGCCGCGGCCGAGATCGACCTCGAGGGCGCCGTCGAAGCGCCGCTGCCGAAGTTCGTGCCGCCGATGCTGGCGACCCTCGCGACGAGCCCCTTCGACGACCCCGACTGGCTGTACGAGATCAAGTGGGACGGCTACCGGCTGCAGGCGGTCGTCGACGGCGGGGCGGTGAAGACGTATACGCGCCGCGGGCTCGACGGCGAGACGTACTTTCCCGGGGTGCTCTCGCCGCCATCGTGGATCGCGGCGCAGACGGCCGTCATCGACGGCGAGGTCGTCGCGCTCGACGACAACGGCGCGCCCGACTTCCCCCTTCTCCAGGAGGCGATCAGCGAGTTCCGGAGCGGCTCGCGCGGCTCCGGGCCGGGGCGGGGCAGCGCCGGGAGCCATGCGGCACGCCTCGCCTACCAGGCGTTCGACCTGCTGTACCTCGACGGCCGTTCGCTGCTCCGCGTCCCGCTCGAGGACCGGAAGCGGCTGCTGCGCTCCGTCCTGCGCGAGTCGAACCGCGTCCGCTACGCCTCGCACGTCGAGGGCGATGGGCGGGCGTTCTACGCGGCGGCCTCCAAGATGGGCCTCGAGGGCATTCTCGCCAAGCTCCGCCGCTCGACCTACCAATCCGGTCGTCGCTCGCCGGCCTGGCTGAAGATCAAGATCCGGCCCGAGCAGGAGCTCGTCGTGGGCGGCTGGACGCCGGGCGAAGGCAATGCGAAGGACCTGGGTGCGCTCGTGGTCGGGGTGTATGAAGACGACAAGCTGCGGTTCGCCGGGAAGGTCGGATCGGGCTTCACCGGCAAGTGGCGGACGGAGCTGCGGCGGCGGCTCGCCGAGCTCGAGACCGACCGGGCTCCGTTCGACCCCGCCCCGGAGCGGCGCGGTGAGCTCCGGCTCGTGACGTGGGTCCGGCCCGAGCTGCTCATTCGCGCCGAGATCGGCGGCTGGACGCGCGACGGCGTCGTCCGCCAGACGGCGTTCAAGGGAATCGACGAGGGCCACGACCCAAGATCCGTGACCCGGGAACGGCCGGTCGCCTCCGAGGAGGCGGCCGCCGAAGCGGAGGAGCTGATGCCAGAGGCAGCGAAGAAGGCGGCGGCGAGCTCGAAGTCGGCGGCCAAGGATGCGAAACCGAGATCGAAGCCGGCTGCCACGCGGAAGACGACGGCCAAGGCGCCGTCGACGTTCAGCGGGGCGAGCGAGGAGGAGCTTGCGGCGCTCGCGGCCATGCCGAAGGAGGGCCTCTGGACGGTCGCCGGCCACGACCTGAAGCTGACGAACCTCGACAAGACGCTCATCCCGCCGCTGGAGGGCAGCGGCGAGGACCCGATCACGAAGCGCGAGCTGATCGAGTACTTCGCCCGGATTGCGCCGGCGATGCTGCCGCATCTCGAGGACCGGCCGCTCAACCTCCATCGCTATCCGAACGGCATCGACTCGCCGGGCTTCTGGCAGAAGGACATCCCCTCGAGCGCGCCGGACTGGCTGCCGCGCTGGACGGAGGTCGGCGTCGACGAGCGCGAAGCCAACACCCACCTGATCGCGAAGAGTGCCGCGGAGCTGTGCTGGCTCGGCAACCAGGCGGCGTACGAGATCCACGCCTGGACGGGCAAGCTGCCGCAGCCGGTCCGGCCGACGTTCGCCCTCGTCGACATCGACCCGGGCGAGAAGACGACGTGGGACGAGACGCTCGAAATCGCCCGCCTCTACCGGGCGGCATTCGAACACCTCGGACTGCGGGCGTATCCGAAGCTGACTGGCAAGCGGGGCATCCAGGCGTGGCTGCCGATCGAGCCGAAGTACGAGTTCCACGAGACGAGCGACTGGGTGGAGGAGCTGTCGCGGGCGATCGGGGCCATGGTCCCGAACCTGATCTCGTGGGAGTGGGCGAAGGCCGCTCGGAAGGGTCGGGCGCGCCTCGACTACACCCAGAACACGTACATCAAGACGCTGGTAGCGCCGTACTCTGTCCGGCCGGCGCCGGGCGCCCCGGTGTCGGCGCCGATCCGCTGGGAGGAGCTCGACGAGCCGTCGCTCCGGCCGAACTCGTACACGATCCGGAACGTCGTGGACCGTGTCGCCCAGGTGGGCGACCTGTTCGCGGGCGCACAGACGGATCTCCAGGAGCTGCCGAAGCTGGGCTGACGCCGCCTGCCGGCGTGGAGCCTTGGCGGTTGGCTCAGCGCCAGGCGCGCGGGTCGGACGGGACGTACTTGTAGGAGAAGAAGCCGAGGAGCGCCTCGCCGGTCGACTGCTCGATGTGCGTCGGGCGCAGCGCGCCGTCGAGGTGGATCGTCGCCGTCACGTCGTCGCGATCGGGGTGGTTCGGATCGTAGAGGCGGAGGGCCACCCCCCGCCCGTCCTCAGCGTAGCCGTAGGCGATCACCTGGTGATTACCCGTCAGCTTGAACGGATTGACGGCCGCGACGCGGATCAGGCCGACGTTCGCCAGGCGGCCCTCGTCGATCTCGTGACGGATGGCCGGCCACTCGTGATCGTACGTCGACGATGCCCGATCGGCCCCGAGCGACCCGCCCAGCGCCGACCGCACCCAGAACCGGACAGGGAGCCGGAGGTAGTCGAGCGACTGGACCTGGCGCCGGACGATCGAGTTGAACCGCGGCGATCCGTTGTCGGGCGGTGTCCGATCTGCCGGCACCGTGACGCCCGCCTCGAACAGGTCACGAACCGTGTAGCACATGCCACCGCAGAGCCCGTTCTTGGCGTCGCCGACGCCGATGATCCGCGGGTCGAGCGGCCCGAACTTGACGGTCGGGCCGGGCGGCCAGGCGTTCGCGTAGTGGAGGCCGTGGGTGCTCGGAAGGAAGCCCGGGACGACGCGCTCGCTCATGAGTTGAGCCTAGCCCGATCGCGTCTGCCCGTCGTCGCGCGCGGCCCCAGCCGGAACGTCGCTCTCCAGCCAGCGCTTGACGGACGCCGCCATCTCCGGGGCTCCGGCCTCGATCCGCGACCGGGCCACGCCCTCCACGAAGCGCAAGAGGCCGCCCAGCCGGATCGTGGTCGCGAGCGCGACGCGGCACGACGAGTCGGTCAGGGGAGTCACCGTCACGTCGCCCGCCAGGTCGGCGCCGCCGGCTCGGGCCGCAACCGCGATCCGCGACGGGCGCTCGAACGCGGTCACGGTGCCGAGCGCGGTCGTGCGCTGGCTGGCCACGTCGACCACGATCCGGACCCGGCTCCCCTCACCGATCGGCGGCGGCGACTCCAGGGCGGCCTCGACGATGGCCGGCTCCCAGCGAGGGAGATCCTCGATCCGGGTCAGACGCTCGAAGACCTCGGACGCCGAGCGCTCGACGTCGATCGCGCGCTCGACGCGGATCAAGGTGCCGGTGCGCTCGCGCCCGACACGGTGACCCGGACGATGGCCGGCGGCACGCCGGCGACAGCGAGCGAGCCGGACTTCGGCGTGATCACGTCGACGAAGAGGAGGTAGTCGCCGGGCGTCGTGGGCGCGGCGATCCGGAACGAGACCGCGGCAGCGGACCCGGGCGCCAGCCCGGCGGGCAGCAACGCGGTCGCTTCGGGTGCCGGAGCGACGTCGGCGCCTTCCGCGAGGTTGACCCAGCGCGCGACCAGCGTCGCGCGCTTCGCCGGTTCGGTCTCCGCACCGCCGATCCGGTGCGTGACCGCGGGTGAACCCCACGCGGCCGCGCCGAGATTCGTGACGCCGACATCGAGCTGGAACAGGTCACCGGAGGTCGCATACGCGGTCTCCGGGACGTCGTAGACGGCGGTCAGCGGACCCGTGACGCGGACGATCAGCGCGGGCATCAGCGCCTGGGTCGCCGCGTCGAACGCGACGCCATCGCTGCCGTGGATCGTCCCCACGAGGCGGTACAGGCCGGGTTCGCTCGGCACCTTTACCGGGACGGTGACGTTACTGCCCGACACGGTCGCCGGCACCGGCGCCACGACGTCGCCCGGCGTCTCGGGCATGACGAGGGTGACCGGGTCGACGTCCGGGCTCGCGCTCGGACTCGGGGCCGCCGGGGCTTGGGAGCTCGGGGCGGCGGGCGGCGGCGACCCCGACGTTCCCTGGGCGATCGTCGTCGTCGGTTCGAGCGGGTCCCATCGAACGCCGACCTCCATGCCCTGGGGCAGAACGTTGGGGTCCGTCGTCGAGAGGTGGAAGGTCAGGTTCGTCGAGATGCCGGCCGTCGGCGGCGCCGCGAGGTTCGGTGCGTTGAACTCGACGCCGAGGCCCGACAGCGACGGCTCGATCGGCGGGAGCACGGCCTCGCCGCCACCGGTCGGCGTCCGAAGGCCGCCGGCAAGGACGTTGCTAGAGACGAGGCCGTCCTTGAGGACGATCGAACGGTGGAACCCGGAGCTGGCCGTGTCGGGGTCCATCTGGGCGGTATAGCCCGGGCTCCGAACGCTGTCGAAGCGCAGCAGGTTGCCGTGGTACGTGGGGGCGTCGCGCCAGATCCGGTCGACGGAGCTCCGGCCCCGGAGGATGTTGCGGACGTAGTACTCGGGGCCCATGTAGGCCTCCGCGATCACGGCGGCGGCGCCGGCCCGGATGAACCCGGCGGCATAGTTGTCGACGCGCTGCTGACCGACGTCGAGCGTGCCTTCGGGCAGGCCCGGCTCGGAGTTGCCGCTCGCGTAGCAGAGGTGGCTGAAGATCACGACGGCGTCCTTCGCGAGCTTGATCTCCTTGCCGATCTTGTCCTCGCCGAAGTACTGGTGGGTGTTCGCCCCGGCGTTCGGATTGAGGCCCATCCCGTTCTGCGTGGACGGCGTGAGCTGATCGCGATACCGGCTCGGCCAGCCGTTGCCGTGGCCCAGGTACACGACGACCGACGCGCCGGTCATCGCCTGCTTGACCGCGGGCCACGTCGCGTCGGGGGAGTAGACCTTCACGACGTTCGGGGTGTAGTCGGCGGCGGCCGCGGCGGCCTGGTTCGCGAGGCGCTTGTAGTTCTCGGTCGCTGAGCCTGCCGGTCCGACGATCAGCACGACTTTCGGGGCGGTGCGGGACGCGGCGGCAACCGGCGCCGGACCGAGAGGTCCGACGGCCATCAACGCCAGGAGGACCAGCAGAACGATGACCGAGGCGCGCTTCATTCGATGGTGAGCCGTCTCCCTAGATCCGAACCGTACCGCAGACGACCAATGAGGACCATACCCGACCCTCGTTATGTAGGAGTTATCGCGCAATGAAACGGTTCAGTTCACTCCGGAGGTGGTGCGTTCTGTCAATAAGGGCGCCGAAGAGGGCCGATTCGTTCAATTCCGAGCGACCGTAACCTTTACGTAAACGGTAAGGATTTGGTAGACTTCGCGGCTCATGAGCCACCTCGACCTCGACACGCCCCCGGACACGTCGCTGCTGCGCATCCAGCAGGTGGCCGCGGAGGTCGGGTTGACGACGCGGTCGATCCGCTACTACGAAGAGCTGGGCCTGCTGAAGCCGGCCGCTCGCTCCGAGGGTTCGTACCGACTCTACGACGACGACGACCTCGAGCGCCTTCGGTTCATCAAGGGACTCCGCGACGACGCGGGGTTCAGCCTGGCCGAGATCGGCCAGCTCCTCGAGGACGAGGCGGCCCGCGCCCGTAACCGGGAGCGGTTTCGGTCGACCAGCGACAAGAACGAGCGCAAGGCGATCCTTCGCGACGCGTTCGCCCGGGTCGACCGCCAGATCGCGAGCCTCCGCGAGAAGATCGAGCGCCTCGAGACGATGGTCATCGAGGCCGAGGGCCGCCGCGATCACCTCCAGGCACACCTGGACGAGGTCGAATCGGGCGCGGCCTCGACCCCTCACGAGCACCGCCCGAGCGCCCGGGGCGCGGCCCGATGACGATCCGCCAGCCGGCGCCGCTCACCGACTTCCACGGCCTTCGTGCGCTCCGCCATCGTAATTACCGTCTCTTCTTCGGGGGCCAGCTGATCTCGCTCGTCGGGACGTGGATGCAGCAGGTCGCCCAGGGCTGGCTCGTGCTCCAGCTCACGAACGACCCGCTGTGGCTTGGACTGGTCTCCGTCGCCCAGTTCGGGCCGGTGATCGTCTTCGGGCTGTTCGGCGGACTCATCGCCGATCAGTGGCCGAAGCGCCGGACGCTGCTCGCGACCCAGAGCTCGGCGATGCTGCTTGCCTTCGCGCTGTTCCTGCTAACGTTCAGCGGGGTCGTCCAGGTGTGGCACGTGATGATCCTTGCCGCGCTCCTGGGCATCACGAACTCGATCGACATGCCGACGCGCCAGGCGTTCGCGGTCGAGATGGTCGGCCGGGACGACGTGACGAACGCGGTCGGGCTCAACTCGGCGGTCTTCAACGCGTCGCGCATCCTGGGTCCGGCCGTCGCCGGCCTGCTGATCGGCGCGTTCGACATCTCGATCGCGTTCCTCATCAACGGCATCAGCTACGTCGCCGTGATCGTGGCGTACCTGGCGATGCGCAACGACGAGCTCCGGCCGGTGCCCCAGCTCACCCGGCCCACGACGGTTCGCGGCGTGTTCGAGCAGCTCGGGGAGGGCTGGCGCTATGTCCGGAACACGCCGGTGGTCCTGCTCGCGGTCACGGTCGTCGGCCTCGTCGCGACGTTCGGCATGAACTTCCAGGTGCTGACGCCGCCGCTCGCCGACGACGTGCTCCATGTCGGCGCCGAAGGCTACGGCTTCCTCATGGCGGCGTCGGGCCTTGGCTCGACGGTCGTCGCGCTGTGGATCGCGTTCCAGCACAAGATCTCGCCGCGACCGATCGTCATCGGCGCGATCGCGCTCGGCCTGAGCTCCATCGTCGTTGCGCTCTCGACGTCGTTCCCGCTGTCACTGGTCGCCATGACGATCGTCGGGGCCGGCGGCATCGGCATGGCCGTGACCGCGAACACGACGATCCAGCTGTCGGTGCCCGACCACCTCCGGGGTCGCGTCATGAGCCTGTACACGACGGTCTTCGCCGGTTCCGTACCGGCCGGCGGGCTGCTGATGGGCTGGATCGCCTCGACGTGGGGCGTGCCGACGGCGCTGCTTGTCGGCGCGCTGCTGAGTCTCGCGGTCGGGCTCGTGGCGTGGCCGTGGCTCGCTCGGATTCGGGCGAAGCAGACGGGCGAGCGCGTCGCGGCAGCCGCCGTTGCGAGCGCGGCCGCTGATCCGCGAATGACGGTGGCGCGGCGGCGCTGAGCTTCGTGGCCTGGCGGCGGAACCGGCTCGCCGGCTGGGTTCCGGGCCCGGAATGCAGCGCTGAACGGCTGATGTGCCGTCCTTACGGCCGTCGATCCGGGCTGCCAGCCCAGTCGGCCCGCCGAGCGAGTGGATTGCGGCCCTTCGAGTTCGATTTCGTGGTTGCCAGCCCAGCCCGTCGGCCCAGGAGCCGGAACCGCTCCTAGACGCGCGGAGCGACCTCGGCGGCGAACCTCTCCGCGCCGGCGACGATCTGCTCGCTCGGGATGTCGACGAACGAAAGCGCGAGGTCCTCGACCCCGAGCTCGGCGAACTTGCGAACCTCGGCCGTGACGTCTTCGGCCGTCCCGCGCATCGCGTAGTACGCGTCGCGGGCCGGCCCGAACTCGACCCTCACCCTCGCCGACAGCGCCGGCATCGGCCGTCCCGCTTCCTCGGCCGCCGCCCGGATCGTCGGGAGCCGCTCCGCGTACGTTTCCGGGCCCGTCGCGGACGCGTGGTAACCGTCGCCGAGACGTCCGGCGCGGCGGAGCGCGGCCTCGGAACGTCCACCGATCCAGATCGGGAGGCTCGCGCCTTGCGGTGGCAGCGGCCCGAAGACGAAGTCGTCGATCTGGTGGAACTTGCCGTGGAACGGCTCGGTGGAGCCGGACCAGAGATGGCGCCACAGGGCGATCGCCTCGGAGAGGTACGTGCCGCGGGACGGGAAGCGGTCGCTCATCCCGAGGTTCCTGAACTCTTTGGCATTCCAGCCGACTCCGACCCCGGCGATCACCCGGCCGCCGGAAAGCGCGTCGAGCGTCGCGAGCTCCTTGGCGAGGACCACGGCGTTCCGCTGGGGTACGACGATGACGCTCGTCCCGAGCCGGACGTTCGGGTGGCGAGCGCCGACCCAGGCGAGCGTCTCGATTGCGTCGTAGTTGACGCGGTAATCCTTCGCCGGCTCGCCGCGGTCGACGAGGACGTGGTCCGTGGTCCAGACAGCGTCCCAGCCGAGCCGCTCGGCGACGTCCGCAGCGGCCTCGATGGCCTCCTCCGAGGCGACGCTCGTGAAGTTGGGGAGGGCAATTCCGTAGCGCATCGGGGAATCGTACCGCCGACCGGGGGGAGTACCTGTTACGCCTGCCGGACCAAGGAGCGAACGAGGCCTCCGATCCGGAGTTTCGCAGCGCGCTCGGCCGCCGCTTGGTACGCCTGCCGGAACAAGGAGACATCTGTCCATGGCCCGGCCCGCCGGGCGTCCGCAGCCACGACGCGACGCGGGCGGCAGCCTCTTCCCACAGGACCTTCCCACCTCGATCCGAAGGAGCTTTCGTGGCTGCACTTCTTCCCGCGCCTCTGCCCCACGACCCCTCCGCTTCCTCCGAAACCCCCATCGACGTCGATTCGTTCGTCGCCAGCCTGTCCGGGACCGTCATCCGACCCGACGACGAGTCCTACGACGAGGCACGCCACATCCACAACACGCTCATCGACCGCAAGCCCTTGCTGATCGTCCGGGCCGCAGATGCCGCGGACGTCGCAAGGAGCGTCGTCTTCGCGAAGGACAACGGCCTCGAGCTGGCCGTTCGCGCCGGGGGCCACAGCAACCACAGCGCCACCGACGGCGGGGTCGTCATCGACCTCTCGTCGATGAAGGGCCTCCACATCGACCCTGCGCGGAGGCTCGCCTGGGCCCAGCCGGGTCTCACGGCCGGCGAGTACACGGCCGCGGCCGCGGCCCACGGGCTCGCGACGCCGTTCGGCGACACCGGCAGCGTCGGGATCGCCGGGCTGACGCTCGGTGGCGGGATCGGCTGGCTCGCTCGGAAGCATGGACTGACGATCGACAGCCTCGTGGCGGTCGAGCTCGTCACCGCAGACGGCCGGATCGTCACCGCGAACGAGCAGCGCAACCCGGACCTGTTCTGGGCGATCCGCGGCGGCGGCGGCAACTTCGGCATCGTCACCCGGTTCGGGTTCCGGCTGCACGAGGTCGGCACCGTCCTCGGCGGCGCGCTGTTCCTGCCGGTCACCCGCGAGGTCCTCGAGGGACTCGTCCCCGCGGCCGAGGCCGCGCCCGAGGAGCTCACGACGATCACCTTCATCATGGCGACGCCGCCGCTGCCGTTCGTGCCGCCGGAGCACCACTTCAAGCCGTCGGCGATCGTGATGTTCGTCCACGCCTCGGACGACATCGCCGCCGGCCAGGCGGCGCTCGAGCCGTTCCGCGCGCTCGCCACGCCGCTCGCCGAGGGCGTGTTCCCGATGCCGTATCCGGGCATCTACGACTTCACTGCCGAAGGCGGCAAGCCCGGCCCCGGCGTCACCCGATCCGTGATGCTCGACGAGCTCGACGACGAGACGATCGACCTCATCCTCGAGCGCGTCGCCGATCCCAGCTCGCCGACCGCGATCACCGAAGTCCGCGTCCTCGGTGGCGCGCTGGCCCGCGTCCCAGCGGACGCCACCGCGTTCGCCCATCGCGACGCCCGCGTCCTGCTCGCGCTGATCACGCCCTTCGAGGACCCGGCGGAAGCGGCGGTCCACGAGGCGTGGACCCAGTCGTACATCGACGAGGTCGCTCCGAAGGGTCGCGGCGTCTATTCGAACTTCCTCACAGGCGACGCCGACGAGCGGATCCGCGAGGCCTATCCCGAGACGACGTACCAGCGCCTCGCCGAGGTCAAGCGGGCGTACGACCCAACGAACCTCTTCCGCCTCAACGCGAACATCGTCCCGGCCGAGCCCCCCGCGAAGCGACGCTTCGGCAGCCTGTAGTTCTCCTCTTCCTCGCTGCCCATCGGCCCCGCCCGGCGAACGCCGGGCGGGGCCTTTCGCTGCCCGCCCGTACCATTCAGGCATGCCCAACCGCCTCGCGAACGAGACGAGCCCGTACCTGCTCCAGCACGCCCACAACCCGGTCGACTGGTATCCGTGGGGACCCGAGGCGCTCGAGCGGGCGAAGCGCGAGGACAAGCCGATCTTCCTCTCGATTGGCTACGCGGCGTGCCACTGGTGCCACGTCATGGAGCGGGAGAGCTTCGAGGACGCGGCCACGGCCGCTGACCTGAACCGGGACTTCGTCGCGGTCAAGGTCGACCGCGAGGAGCGGCCGGATCTCGATCAGGTCTACATGGCCGCCGTCCAGGCGATGACCGGAAGTGGCGGCTGGCCGATGTCCGTGTTTCTCACGCCCGACGGCCAGCCGTTCTACGGTGGCACCTACTTCCCGCCGCGGCCCGCCCACGGGATGCCGGCATTCCGGCAAGTGCTCGCGGGCGTCGCCCGGGCGTGGCGCGAGGACCGGCTCGAGGTCGTCGGCTCGGCCGGGCGGATGGTCCAGGCGCTCGTCGCCCAGTCGCAGTCGTCCGGCGCGGGCCCGGCCCCGACGCACGACCTGCTCGACACCGCGACCGCCGAGATCGAGCGTCAGTTCGACACCCGCAACGGCGGCTGGGGCAGCGCGCCGAAGTTCCCCCAGCCGATGACGATCGAGTACCTGCTCCGTCGCGCCGCGGCAACGGGTGATGAGCGGCCACTCGCCGTCGCCCGCCGCAGCCTCGATGCCATGGCCGACGGCGGGATACGCGACCAGCTGGGCGGCGGCTTCCACCGCTACGCGACCGACGCGGTCTGGCTCGTCCCCCACTTCGAGCAGATGCTCTACGACAACGCCCAGCTCGCCCGCGCCTACGTCCACGCGTGGGACGCGACCGGCGACGATCGCTACCGCGCCGTCGCGACCGGCACGCTGGAGTACCTCCTCCGCGAGCTCCGCCGCGACGACGGCACGTTCGCCGCAAGCCAGGACGCCGACACGGATGGCGAGGAGGGCGGCACCTTCGTATGGACCGCCGCAGAGATCCGGGAGGCACTCGGCGACGCCGCGCCGGCGTTCTCCGCCGCGTACGACGTGACCGATGATGGGAACTGGGAGGGCCGCACGATTCTCCGTCGCGTGACGCCGCGCACGGACCTTGGCCTCGAAGGTCGCCTCGCGGCCGCCCGGGCGGCACTCCTCGAGCGGCGGGCGCGGCGGCCGCAGCCGGCGCGCGACGACAAGGCGCTCGCCGCCTGGAACGGATTGGCGATCGGCGCGCTGGCCGACGCGGGCCGGGCGTTCGGGGCGACGCGGTTCGTCGACGCGGCCTCGGCCGCCGCCGAGCAGATCCTCGCCGGCCTTCGCCGCCCTGACGGCAGGCTCGGGCGCTCCTGGAAGGACGGTCGATCGACGGGCGAGGGCGTTCTCGAGGATTACGCCGATCTGGTCGATGGCCTCCTGGCGCTGTACGAGGCGACCTTCGACGAGCGCTGGTTCACGGCCGCGCGCGACCTCGCCGACCAGATCCTCGATCGCTTCGTCGATCCCGCCGGCGGATTCTTCGACACCGCCGACGACCACGAGACGCTCGTCACCCGGCCGAAGGATGTCCAGGACAACGCGACGCCGGCGGGTGGCTCGATGGCCGCGACCGTGCTGTTGCGGCTCGCCGCCCTGACCGGAGATTCCCGGTACCGCGAAGCAGCCGACGCGGCGATCGCCGGCGTCACGCCCTACCTCGCCCGCTATCCAACGGGGTTCGCGAACTGGCTCTCGGCAGCGCATCTGGCGGTCGAGGGGATCGACGAGCTCGCCGTGGTCGGCGCTGGGGCGGACCCGCACACGCGGTCGCTCGTACAAGCCGGCGTCGCGGCCGCCCGGAAGATCGGACGCAACCTCGTGGTCGCCGTGTCGGCGGATCCGGACTCGTCGGCGGTTCCGCTCGTCGCCGGCCGGACGGCAATCGACGGCCGACCGACCGCCTACCTGTGCCGGAACCTCGCGTGTCGCCTCCCGGTGACGACGGCCGACGACCTCGTCGCCGAATTCGAGCGTCCCGGAGCGATGCCGTTCCTGGCGTAACCGTGAGGTGTTGCCTGCGGCTCGGGACGGCATCGCAGAGCGAGGGGCCTGATCGCGCGCGGCGCGGCCGCCTACGATGCCTGCGATGGCATCACCCGCGACGCCCCGACCGGCCGCGACCGTGGCCCTCATGCGTCCTGGGGGCGGCGATCGTCCGGAGATCCTGCTGACGCAGCGACCGTCGTCGATGGCATTCGCCGGCGACGTCTTCGTGTTCCCGGGTGGGCGGGTCGACGACGAAGACGCCGACGAACGGTTCGGCGGATCGCCGTTCGAGGTCGCCGCCATCCGCGAGCTGTTCGAGGAAGCCGGCGTGCTGCTCGCCGAGCGGGCCGACGGGGCTGCGCCTGATCCCGCGGCCGTCGCCGGGGCGCGTCGCGCGCTTGTCTTCGGCGAGACGACGTTCGGGGCCGTCGTCGAGGCGCTCCTGCTCCGTCTTCGACCGGATCTGCTCGCGCCGATCTCGCGCTGGACAACGCCGCCGATCATGCCCCGGCGCTTCGACACGCAGTTCTTCGTCGCGGGGCTGCCGATGGGTGTCGAGCCGAGCTTCGAAACCGAGGAGGTCGTCGATCATCGCTGGCTGACGGCCCGCGCCGCACTCGATGCGATGGCCGCCGGCGAGATGGCGATGTGGGTGCCGACGAGCGCGACGCTCCAACAGCTCGAGCATGCGAGCGGCATCGGCGACGTTCGCCGCCGGATCGTGCCCGGCGACGCGCCCGCGCCGCGCGTCATCGAGGAGCGGCCGGGCCTCACCAGGATCGTCGTCGGCTCGGCGGGAGCCATGCCCGGCCAGACCGTGAACAGCTACCTCGTCGGGGCCGGAGACCTCGTCGTCGTCGATCCGGGTGACCCCTCGGACGCGGCGGCCGACGCGATCCTCGGCGTCGCCGCGGCGCAAGGAGGCCGTCTCGTCGCGATCGCGCTCACGCATGCCGACCCGGATCACGCGGCTGGAGCGGAGGCGCTCGCCCTGCGCCTGGACCTGCCGATCCTCGCGGGCCCGGCTGCGGGACACGACCTGCCATACCTCGTCCGGGAGCTCGCCGACGGCGAACGGATCGGCGCCGGCGGCATGGAGCTCGAGGTGCTGACGACGCCGGGCCCGCGGCCGGATCACGTTGCCTTCGTGAGCGAAGCGTTCATCCTTGCCGGCGACCTCGTCGGCGGCCGGGCGGCGCGGGCACTGCTCGGCCAGCCCGATGACACAGCCTGGAGATCTTCGATCGATCGACTACACGGACGCGCTCGGCTCTACCCCGGCCATGGCGATCCGATCGATCAGTAGGGCAGCGACGCCGCCAGATTCCGGAGCAGGTTGAGACCCTCGCGGACTTCAGCCCCCGGCGCGTACGGTCCAGGCATGAGGAAGCACGGCCGGCCCGAGAGCGCAACGCCGTGGAGCTGGCCCCACTTCTCCTCGAGCTTCCGGCCCGCGACCGCTTCCGCGGCCCGCTTGTAGACGAACACGACCGCCGCCGGTCGCCAGAGCGCCACCTTCGTCCAGAGCGGCCCGACCCCGGCCCGCAACACCGCGTCCGGCGCGTCGTCGCGGGCACTTGGCACCTTGTACATGTCCGTGATGCCGTGACCGGCGGCGACGAGCGCGTCATCGGCGGCGCCGAGATCCGTGTCGGCCGGGAGGATCGTCGCCTGCATCAGGCGGGCCCAGAACGCCCGCCCGAGCCGGCCCTGGTGGTAATGGCCCGCTTCGACGCTGACAGGGGACGGATTGAGCCCGACGAACAGCAGCCGGTCGCGCAGCGGCGGGAGGTCGGCGAGCGTCTCGACGAGCCCGCCGTTCGCCTCGATCGTCGTAACGTGGCGGCCCGGCCCGGGGCGTTCGATCTCGATCGGCGTTCCGGCGGGCGGATGACCATTCACGCTGTCAAGGGTAGGGGAGCGGCGGCCCGCTGGGTGCTCCCACGCTTGTCGGGTTCGGGTCCGCGGGCGCATGCTGGAGGCGCCCACTGCGCCGAGGAGATTCATGGTCGGTCTCGTGCTCGTGTCGCACAGCGCGCGCCTCGCCGAGGGCCTCCGCGAGATGGTCGCCCAGGTGGCCGGCGACGACGTCCCGGTCGCGACCGCGGGCGGCACCGACGACGGCCGGCTCGGCACGAGCGCCCCGCTGATCGCAGAAGCGATCCGGTCGACGCTCGCGAACAGCGCCGATGACGTCCTCGTGCTCGTCGACCTCGGCAGCGCGGTCCTCAGCCTCGAGCTGGCGCTCGATGAGCTCACGCCAGATCAGCGCGAGCGGGTCCGCGTCAGCGACGCGCCGCTCGTCGAGGGCGCGGTCGTCGCCGCGGTGCAGGCGAGCGTCGGGGCGACGATCGACGAGGTGGCCGACGCCGCAATGGAGGCGCGCGGCATGGCGAAGGCGGGGGCCGGTTGACGATGGCCGAAGTCCGCCTCTCCGTGCTCGACCCGGCCGGCCTCCATGCCCGTCCGGCCGCCCAGTTCGTCAAGACCGCGAGCCGGTTCCAGAGCGACATCGTCCTCGACACCGGCGAGAAGTCAGCCAACGCCAAGAGCCTGGTGGGAATCCTGGGCCTGACGATCCGGCCGGGCGCAGCGGTCACGCTCATCGCCGACGGCTCGGACGAGGACGCCGCGCTCCAGGCCCTGCTCGACGAGCTCGGCGCGGCGGTCGAGCCCGTCGCCACCACATCGGAGACGTAGGAAGCCAGCCAGAAGGAGGTCTGCCCGTGGCCGCGAACGCTCCCAGCCATTCGATGAAGAAGCTGATCAACAACGTCGACGACCTCGTCCCGGAGAGCCTCGCCGGGCTCCAGGCGGCACACCCGGACCTCGTCCGGATCGATGCTGCGAACAACGTCGTCATCCGCAAGGACGCCCCCAGGCAGGGCAAGGTCGGCCTGATCTCGGGCGGCGGCTCGGGTCACGAGCCGATGCACGGCGGCTACGTCGGGCTGGGGATGCTCGACGCGGCGTGCGCCGGCAATGTCTTCACGTCGCCGGTGCCCGATCAGATGGAGGCCGCGACCCGAGCCGTCGACGGCGGCAAGGGCGTGCTCCACATCGTCAAGAACTACACCGGTGACGTCCTGAACTTCGAGATGGCCGCGGAGCTCGTCGCGGGCGAGATCGAGGTCAAATCGGTCGTCACGAACGACGACGTCGCCGTCCAGGACTCGCTCTACACGGCGGGCCGCCGCGGCGTCGGCGTCACGGTCCTGCTCGAAAAGATCGTCGGCGCCCGTGCCGAGGCCGGTGCCTCGCTTGACGAGGTCGCCGCGACGGCCGAGAAGGTCAATGGCCAGGGCCGATCGATGGGCCTTGCGCTGACGTCGTGCATCGTTCCGGCCGCTGGCACGCCGACGTTCCAGATCGGCGACGACGAGGTCGAGGTCGGCATCGGCATCCACGGCGAGCCGGGTCGCCGCCGCGAAAAGCTCCGCCCGGTCGACGAGATGGCCGAGTGGCTCGTCACGCCGATCGTCCAGGATCTCGGGCTCAAGGCCGGCGACAGCGTCCTCGCGTTCGTGAACGGGATGGGCGGAACGCCCCTCATCGAGCTCTACACCGCGTTCAACAGCGTCAACAAGATCCTCGGCGGGCAGGGCATCAAGATCGGCCGGAGCCTCGTGGGCAACTACATCACGAGCCTCGAGATGGCCGGGTTCTCGGTGACCTTGCTCCGGCTCGACGATGAGCTGACGAAGCTGTGGGACGCGCCGGTCCACACGCCTGCCCTGCGCTGGGGCGTCTAGCCGATGCTCCAGGGCGTCGAGTCCTGGTTGCGCGCCGCCGCAACCAGGGTCCACGAAGCCGCGCCGTCGTTGACCGCCCTCGACCAGGCGATCGGCGACGGCGACCACGGCATCAACCTCGACCGCGGCTTCGGGGCGATCGTCGCGATGCTCGACGAGCGTCCTTCGCCCGAGGACGGGACCCGTGATGCCGCGGCGACGGCGGATCTCCTCCGCCAGGCCGGCAAGACGCTGATCAGCAAGGTCGGCGGGGCGTCGGGACCGTTGTACGGGACGGCGTTCCTGCGAGGAGCGGGGGCGGTGGCCGGCGATCATCCGTCGGCCGCCGCCGCGTTCGTTGCGGCGCTCGAGGCGGCGACGGGCGGCATCGCGGCGTTGGGCAAGTCGGCCGAGGGTGAGAAGACGATGCTCGACGCGCTCTTCCCGGCGGCCCGGGCGGCCCGGGCGTCGCTCGACGGCGGCGGCGATCTGGCGGCGGTCACCGGCGCGGCGCGGGATGCAGCCGGGGCGGGCGCGGAGGCGACGATCCCGATGCTCGCGACGAAGGGTCGCGCGTCGTATCTCGGTGAGCGGAGCATCGGCCACCAGGATCCGGGCGCGACGTCGGCGGCACTGCTGCTCGCCGTTGTCGCCGAGGTCGCAGGCGCCGCGGCCGCAGACGCCAGCGGCGCGACCGCCTGACCGACGCGTGGCACGGGCGACGCTCGTCGGGCGCCCGGGATCGCCGGGGTACGGGGCGGGGCGGCTGCTGTGGGTTGCTCCGCTCGAGCCGGGAGCGGCGGCACCGGCCGCCTCGGTGGCGCATGACGCGCACGTGGAACGGACCCGCCTCGAGGCGGCGCTCGCGACGGCCCGCGACCAGCTCAACGCGCTCGCGGATGAGGCGTCGGCGCGCGCCGGCGACGACGTCGGAGCAATCTTCGGCGCCCAGGCGCTGTTCGCGTCCGACCCCGGAATCGTCGATCCGGCCATGGCGGCCATCGACGAGGGCGCGACCGCCGCCGAGGCGATCGACCGCGTCACGGCGGCCCAGGCGGACCAGCTGGCGGCCGTCGACGACGAGTACTTCCGCGAGCGAGCCGCGGACGTCCGGGACCTCGGCGGCCGGGTCGTCGACCTGCTGACGGGCCGCGTTCGCCCGGCGCTCCACCGGTCCGACGGAACGCCGACGGTCGTGGCAGCGGTCGACCTCGAGCCGTCACAGGTCGTCGCGATCCGTCCCGAGCTCGTCACCGGCGTTGCGCTGGCGGGCGGCGCCCCTACCGGACACGCCGCGATCGTTGCCCGGGCGCTCGGGATCCCGTTGGCGGTGGGCCTCGGGGCGGAGCTCCGCCGGGAGCTCGACGGCACCAGCGTCGCCGTCGACGGTTCCGGGGGCCGGCTGATCATCGAACCGGACGCCACCGACGACCCGGCGACGACGATTGGGCCCACGTCATACGCCCCGGTCGGCGCCGCCCCGGTGGAGGTCGCCGCGAACGTGGGCTCGGCTCGCGAGGCCGAGGCCGCCGCCGCCGCCGCCGGAGCAGACGGCATTGGACTCGTCCGAACGGAGCTCCTGTTCCTCGGCCGCTCCACCCCGCCCGGCCTCGACGAGCAGCGTGCCGCCTATCGCCGGATCGCGGACGCGATGCCGGGCGGCCACGTCGTGTTCCGGACGCTCGACATCGGCGGCGACAAGCCTGCGGCCTATCTCGGCGCGCAACCCGAGATGAACCCGGCGCTCGGCGTCCGCGGCATCCGACTCAGCCTCGCCCGCGACGACCTGTTCGAGACGCAGCTCCGGGCGCTGCTCGAGGCGACCCCGGATCGGCCGCCCTGGATCCTCCTGCCGATGGTGTCGACCGTGGAGGAGGTCGCCGCCGCTCGCGCGGCACTCGAGCGCGCCGCCGCGGCGTCGCGCGCCGCGGGCACGGACGTGTCGCCGGAGTTCAGGCTCGGGGTGATGATCGAGATCCCGTCGGCCGCGATCATGGCCGACGCCTTCGCGCCGATCGTCGACTTCTTCAGCATCGGTACGAACGACCTCGTTCAGTACGCGCTGGCCGCCGATCGCACGAGCGCACCGCTGGCGGAGATGGCGACCGCCCTCCAGCCGGCAGTGCTCCGGCTCATTCGGTCCGTCACGCACGCGGCGCGGCAGGACCGCGTCCATGTCTCCGTGTGCGGAGAAGCGGCCGCAGATCCCGCGACGGCGGCGCTGTTCGTCGGCTTGGGGGTGGACGAGCTGAGCGTTGCGCCGGCATCGATCGGCCCGTTGCGGGCGGCGCTCAGTGGCGTGGACATGGATGCGTGCCACGAGGCCGCGGAGCGCGCCTGCGCCGCAGCGTCGGTCGGCGAGGTGCGCGCGATCGCGGACGCACTCGTGGCGCGCCGCGCGGGCGGTTAGGCGCCCGGCTGGTCGGTCGGCGTCGTCGGCGTCGTCGGCGGCGCGGGTGCAGTCGGCGGCGCCGCGGTCGACTCGGCGGGCTTCTCGTCGGTGCTGACCTCCTTTCGGAAGTCGCTGATGCTCCGCCCGAGCGCGGACCCGAGCTTCGGCAGGTTCTTCGGTCCCTGCCAGATCAGCACGATGACGAGAAGGATCACGACGACGATGAGAACGTCAGAGCCCATGGCGTGGATGGTACTCGTTCGTCAGCCGCGCGGCCGGTCGGCGACCGGGATCACGAGTCGCAGCGACGTGTGCGTGTCCGAGAACGCGACGACCTTGTTGTCGATGAGCCCGGCCTCCCGGCCCGCCGCCATCACCTCGACGTCGCGAAGCGTCGAGGCCCTGCCCTTGCGCGAGACGACCCAGATTGCGCCGGCCGGCTTGATTCGGGACCGCAGCTCCCGGAGCGGAGCGAGCTCGGTGGTCGAGTCGGCGGCGACGAAGACAAGGTCCGTGTCGGGCGCCGGGGGACCCACGGTCACGTCGGACGTTCGGTCGGCGAGCTGGGCGCGGAATGCGCCGCCCGGGTCGACGTCGCCGACGATCGCGATCCGCGCGCCGGGCCGCACGCCCAGCTTGTCGAGAAGCGGCGTCGTGTAGGTCTTCTCCATCGCCGGTATTGTCGGCTCGTGCCCGACGTTCCGTTGCTCGTGTTCGGTCCGCGGTCGACGACGTACGACCTCGGCCCCAGCCATCCGCTGACCCCGCGTCGCTTCGGCCCGGCGATCGATCTGCTCCGATCGCTTGGCGCGGAGCCGGGCCTCGCGCCCGAGCCCGCGAGCGACGAGGACCTGCTGGCCTGCCACACGCGTCGATACGTGGAGGTCGTGAAGCGGTTCTCGGAGGCCGACCTCGACCCATGGGCGGAATGGGAGGCGGGCATCGGCCCGGGCGACAACCCGCCGTTCCACGGCATGCACGAGGCCGGGGCGACGGTCGCCGGCGGCTCGCTTCGGGCGATGGAGGCGATCCTCCGCGGCGACGTGCTTCATGCGTTCCACCCGGGCGGCGGCCTGCATCACGCCATGGCGTCGCGGGCGGGCGGGTTCTGCATCTACAACGACGTCGCGCTCGCGGTCGCCCGGGCACGCGACGCCGGCCTCCGCGTCATGTACATCGACCTCGACGTCCACCACGGCGACGGCGTCCAGGCCATGCACGCCGGCGATCCCGGCGTCCTCACGGTCTCGATCCATGAGAGCGGCCGGTACCTCTTCCCAGGCACGGGCTTTGCGTGGGAGATCGGCGAGGGCCCGGCCGAGGGGACCGTCGTCAATGTTCCGCTCGAGCCCGGGACCGGCGAGGACGCCTGGTGGTCGATCGTGTCGTCGCTGCTGCCCGAGCTTGCGGCGGCGTTCGAGCCGGACATCGTCGTCAGCCAGCACGGCTGCGACACACACGCCACGGATCCACTCGCGCATCTGAACGTGACGACGACCGCGATGGGCCGGGCGGCGCGGCTCGTGGACGAACTCGCGCACCAATGGACGGGCGGCCGATGGCTTGCGACGGGCGGCGGCGGGTACGGCGTCTACCGGGTCGTGCCTCGGTCGTGGTCGAACGTCTGGCTCGCCGGCGCTCACCGTGAGGCGCCGGCGGCGATCCCCGGGGAGTGGCGCGAGCGGTGGTCAGCTGAAGCGGCCCGGTACGGCGACACGTCGCTGCCCGAGACGTTTGACGATCCGCCGAACGCAGGCCTGCCGATGACGGCGTCGCAGGAGGCGGCCGAGGCCGAGTCGCTCGCGGTCGCCGGCCAGGTCCGGGAAGCCGTCATGCCGTTGCTGACCCGGAAGCACTGAGGGCGTTCGGAGGTCCCAATGCCGCGCCTGCAAGCCAAGAGCTTCGATGTTCCCGACAAGACTCGAGAGGTTCCCAAGGCCGATCTGCGCCTCGTCGACATGGGCGAGGTCACCGTTGGGTACGCCGCGTGGCAACCCGGGTGGCGGTGGTCCGTCGATCTGAAGCCGATCGCCGGCACGGCGCTCTGCGAGAACCATCACCTCGGCTACGCCCTGTCCGGCGTGCTCGAGGTCCGCACAGATGCCGGCGAGGAGCTCTCCATCCACGGCGGGAGCGCATACGAGATCCCGCCCGGCCACGACGCGTGGGTCGTCGGAGACGAGCCGTTCGTCACCGTCGAGTGGGCGAGCTCGCGGCTCGTCGGCGTCGCCCCGGAGGGACCGGGCGAGCGCGTCCTCGCAACCGTCCTGTTCACCGACATCGTCGACTCGACGGTCACGCTGGCGCGGGTGGGCGACCGCGCCTGGCGCGAGCTCCTCCTCGCGCACAACGCCCGGATGCGCGAGCTCATCAACGCGTTTCACGGCCGAGAGCTGGCGACGACCGGCGACGGCTTCCTCGTCGCGTTCGACGGTGCGACGAATGCCGTCCGCTGCGCAGCGGCAATGGTCCGAACCGCGCGGGATCTCGGCGTCCACATCCGGGCCGGCATCCACACCGGCGAGGTCGAGTTCATTGACAACAACGCCCGCGGTGTCGCGGTCCACGCCGCGGCCCGGGTCATCGCTGCCGCCGGGCCCGACGAGGTGGTCGTGTCGGACACGACGCGAGACCTCGTCGAGGGATCCGGCCTGGAGTTCGAGGACGCCGGCCGGCATGTCCTCAAGGGATTGTCCGGCGAGCGCGAGCTGTACCGACTCGCCGCGCGCTGAACTGACCGACCTCGTTTCTCAAGGGTCTACAGGGTCGATCCATGGAGTTCTCCAGATGTGATTCGAGCCGCCCAACGCCAATCTCGAACGTGTTCGACGCACGAAGGAGACAGGCAGATGAGCAGCTTCTGGATCGACGAGCAGGCACGTCAGCGGATCGAGGAATTCGCGGCGGACGCGCGGGGCGACCAGCTGATCCGAGACGACGCATCGCCGCGATCCCGGCGGACGCTCCTCGACCGACGGCCCTCGCTGCGGCTGCGGGCCTGGCTGGCGGCAGTCGTTCGATCCCGGCGTCAGGTCGCTCGCGCAAGGTGACGATAATCGCGGGCATGGCCCGCGCCGTCTCCAGTCCGGTCTTCGTGGGGCGGCGGCGTGAGCTGGACGCGATCGTCGCATCGCTTGCCGCGGCGGGCGCCGGCCACGGGGCGCTGTTGCTCATCGCCGGTGAGGCCGGCGTCGGCAAGACCCGGCTGATCGAGGAAGCCCTCGAAGCTGCCCGCGCCGCCGGAGCGGCCGCCGCGGTCGGTCGCTGCGTTGAGCTCGGCGCATCGGGCCTGCCATTCGCGCCGATCCGGATGGCCCTTCGCGACCTTCTCGGGGCAGCCGCCGTCGACGGCGTGACGGCCCGAACGGCCGCGCTCGATGCGCTCGTGCCACGCGCAGGGCCGCCTGCCGCCGACGCCGATCGGATCGGGCTGGGCCCCGACACGAGCCAGACCCGTGCGTTCGAAGCCTGTCTCGACGCGCTCCGCGATCTCGGGCGCCTGCAACCGGTCCTCATCGCGATCGAGGACATCCATTGGGCCGACCCCTCGACGCTCGACCTTCTCGGGTACCTCGCCCACGGCCTCTCGGATGCCCCGATCGTCCTCATCGCGTCGTTCCGTTCCGACGAGCTCCACCGGCGCCACCCGCTGCAGCCGTTCCTCGGCGAGCTCCAGCGCGTGCGAACGACCGAACGGATCGAGCTCGCCCGGTTCTCGCAGGACGAGGTCGCGCAGCAGATCGGGGCGATCCTCGGCGAACCGCCGACCGCGGGCCTCCTCGAGCGGGTGTTCAAACGGTCCGACGGCAACGCCTTCTACGCGGAAGAGGTCGTCGCCGCCGAGCAGAGCGGCAGCGGCCTGCCGCCCGCGATGCGCGATGTCCTGCTCGCCCGCGTCGCGTCGCTCGGTGATGCGGCCCGCGAGCTCCTTCGTGTCGTTGCGGCCGGCGGGATCCGCGTTTCGACGGCGGTCGTCGCTCGCGTCGCCGGCTCGCCGCGGGAGGCCCTCGACGAACCGCTCCGGGAGGCCGTCGATCGCCATCTCATCGTCCCTGTCGAGGTCGACGGCGACGAGTTCGTGGCGTTTCGCCACGCATTGGTCCAGGAGGCGATCTACGCGGAGCTGCTGCCAGGCGAGCGTACCCGCCTCCATGCCCGCTACGGTGCCGCCCTCGACGCCGCGTCCGGGTCGAGCGAGGCGTCGAGTCCGGAGCGCGCGTATCACTGGTTCGCCGCGCACGACCTGCCTCGGGCGCTCGCCGCATCGGTCGCGGCAGGGCGATACGCCGCCGCGAGCCACGCCTACGGTGACGCCCACGGTCACTACGAACGGGCTCTCGAAGTCTGGGACCAGGTACCGGACGCGACCGAACGGACCGGGCTTGATCGAATCGCCCTGCTGGAGTTCGCAGCGAAGGCGGCGTCGGAGAACGATCCGGCGCGCGCGACGGCATTGATGCTCGAGGCCGTCCGCTCGTCGAACGAGGCGGATCGGACGCGTCTGGCGCTTCTCAAGGAACGGCACGGCCGATACGCGTGGCTGGCGGGCGACGGACTGACGTCGATCGAGGCGTGCCGCGAGGCCGTCCGGCTCCTGCCCGAGGACGCCCCGGTCGCGGCCCAGGCGCGGGTCCTGGCGAGCCTCGGCCAGATCCTCATGGTCACGCTCCAGGTGGGCGAGGCGAAGGCCATCTGCGAGCGGGCGATCGCCGCCGCTCAGGCCGCGGGCGACGCCGAGGTCGAGGCACACGCGACGTGCTCGCTTGGCGTGGCGACCGTCTACCTCGGGAATCTCGACCTCGGCACGGCGCTGCTGCGACGTGCGATCGGGCTCGCTGAACAGGCGGGATCGATCGACGAGGTCGACCGGGCGGAATCGAATCTCGTCGACGTCCTCGCCCACAGCGGGCTGCTCGCGGCGGCCGCGGACCAGACCGAAGTTGCCTACGCCCACGCGGAGGCGAATGGCCTCGCCCGGGGAACCGGCGTGACGACGCTCGCTGAGGGAGCGCTCGCTCTCTACCGGCTGGGACGGTGGGACCGGGCCAAGGCGATGTTCGAGCTGGCCTGGCGTCAAACCACGTCCGGGATCAACCAGATCATGGTCGAGGAGCGCCTCGCGCTCCTCGACGTCGGCCAGGGGCGCTTCGACGCGGCCGCGGCCCGGCTCGCGGTTGCCCGGCCGCTGATCGATCGGGTCATCGAAGCGCAGTTCGTGAGTCCGCTCGCCGAGGCCGCCGCGGAGCTGGCGCTGTGGCGCGGGGACACGCTCGGCGCGCGAACGGAGATCGCGACCGCGTTCGAGCGGCTCGAACCGATCGAGGCGTACATCTCGCGACTCGGGCCGCTGTTCGCGCTCGGGGTGCGGGCGGAAGGCGACGCGGCCGAACTCGCGCGGGCCCGCCGCGACGAGGCAGCCGTCGCGGCGTCAACGCGGATCGCCCGTGGCTATGTCGCGACCATCAGCCGGCTACGCGATCGGGCGGCGGCCGACTTGCCGAACTTCCTCAGCCAGGCCTCCGGCTGGTGTGCGCTCTGCGAGGCTGAGATGGGGCGCGTCGAAGGGGCTGATGCTCCGGAGGCGTGGGCGCGCGCCGCGGCGGCGCTCGACGCGATTCCCATGCCGTACTCCCGGACGTACGCACTCTGGCGGGCTGCGGCGGCACGCCTGGCGGCGAGCCGCGACAAGGCCGCAGCCAAGGCGGAGCTCACCGAAGCGCGGCGAATCGCCATCGAACTCGAGGCCTCGCCGCTGCTCGATGAGATCGACCGCCTCGCCGGTCGCGCCGGGATCGATCTCCAGTTGACGGACGCCCCACCGGATGCCCTGCCGCCGGACGACGGGTTGGGGCTGACCCGTCGCGAACGCGAGATCCTCGCGCTGCTCGCCGAGGGCCGGACGAACCGCCAGATCGCGGACGCGCTATTCATCACCGAAGGGACCGCCGGCACGCACGTCTCGAACATCCTCGGCAAGCTCGGGGTTCGCGGGCGGACGGAGGCGGCCGCCGTGGCCCACCGGCTGAACCTGGTCGAGTAGGGCGCGGGCGCGACGTGGCCCGATTCGCGACGGTTGTCGCCTCAGAGGCGACGATCCGATGAGATCTGCGTCCGGCGGCGACCCTGCCGACGAGATCGGATCCTCCACCGCGGCGGTGCGCGTCGACTGTTGCCTGTTACGCGCCGAATCGCGCCGGGCCGGGGCGATCGCGCCGCTCGGCACTGAAATCGTCGCCTCTGAGGCGACAGAACTCAATGCCCGACGTCAATGCCCCTGGGCGGTCGTTCCAGGATCCGCGCGGAGCCAGATGCGACCGTCGCCCACAGGATCGCCGGGCCGGGCCACGAGCCGTCGCCGGTCGTGAGCGCCCGGAAGGCGTCGCAGCTCCGCGCCGGATAGGCCGCTCCGAGGAGGGCACCGAACTCGCGGGCGACGGCCCTTGTCGACGCGGTGGACCGCAGCACCAGCAACCGCGAGATCGTTGGCGACGGTTCGTCAGCCGGAGCGATGACTCGCCACAGGGATGAAGAGGGCAGCGATTCAGCCTTGTCGGAGGCCCAGCGTAGCTCCTGCTCCAGGCGCCGGATCTCGGACTGACACTCGGTTGCGATCACAAGCCGTGAGGTTGGGTCGGCCAGGACTCCGTCGATGAACCCGCGAGAGGGTCGGTACACGGCCACTTCAGGCAGGCGCCGCCACCGTTCATCGAGACACTGGAACAGAGCCTCCATCATCGGCGCCTGAAAGCGATCGTGAATCGACGGCCCCGTCGTCGGGTAGAGGTGAACGGCGACGTCCGCGCCAAGAACGTTGCCGATCGCGATCAGCGTCGCATAGCTCGCCTCGTGCTCCCCTGACTCGATCCGAGCGAGGTGGCCATGACTGACCCCGGTGGCCGCGGCAAGGGCGCGGATCGACAGGCCCGCATCAATGCGAAGGCGGCGGATCTCGAGGCCGACACGCCGCCGGAGATCGGCGGCAGCCCGGCCGACGGCCGTGCGGCGACTTGTCCGAAGCATGGGTTCCGCCATCCGGGCAGTGGACCAGAGGCCGCTTTGCCGCCGCTTATCTCGGAGATTGTCGCCAGGGTCTGACGCGTGATCGCGGTACGCTCACCCCATGGCCGCTGCCCCGCCCGTCGTCGATCCGCTCGCCCCGTTCAGCCCGGCCGTCCGGGCCTGGTTCGAGGCGACGTTCGAGGCGCCCACGCAGGCCCAGGCCGAAGGTTGGGCGGCGATCAGCGAGGGCCGCCACACGCTCATCCACGCCCCGACGGGGAGTGGCAAGACCCTCGCCGCATTCCTGTGGACGCTCGACCGCCTCGCCGCTCGGCCGCGACCACCCGTCGCCAAGGGCCAGACCGGGACGGTCCGCGTCCTCTACGTCTCGCCGCTGAAGGCCCTGACCTACGACGTAGAGCGAAACCTCCGCGCGCCACTCGCGGGCATCGCCCTGGCCGCGGCCCGGCTCGGCCAGCCGGCCCCGGACATCAGCGTCGCATCCCGAACCGGCGATACGCCGGCGGAGGATCGGCGGTCGATCGCGAGGCGTCCCCCGGACATCCTGATCACGACCCCGGAATCGCTGTACCTGATGCTGACGAGCCAGGCTCGCGATGTCCTGAGAGGCGTCGAGCACGTGATCGTCGACGAGGTCCACGCGATCGCCGGCTCGAAGCGCGGGGCGCATCTCGCGCTGACCCTGGAACGTCTCGACGACCTCGTCAGCCGCGGCCAGGACGGCGGCGACAAGCGCCGGCCGCCGCAGCGGATCGGTCTCAGCGCGACGCAGCGGCCGCTCGAGACGATCGCCCGGTTCCTCGGCGGCATCGGCCCGAATCGAGATGTCGCGATCGTCGACGCCGGTGCACGCAAGCCGCTCGAGCTCCAGGTCGTCGTCCCGATCGAGGACATGACCGCGCCGGGCGAGGTTCTGCCGCTCGACCAGCAGCCCGGCGGCCCCGCCACGAACCCGGAGGCGCGGACGAGCATCTGGCCGGCGATCCACCCGGCCATCCTCGAGCTGATCAAGAGCCACCGGTCCACGATCGTCTTCACGAACAGCCGGCGGCTCGCGGAGCGGCTCGCCCAGCGCCTGAACGATCTGGCCGGCGAGGAGCTCGTCCGGGCCCATCACGGGTCGATCGCCCGCGAGCAGCGGGTCGCGATCGAGGAGGAGCTCAAGGCCGGCCGGCTGCCCGCCCTCGTCGCCACGAGCTCGCTGGAGCTCGGGATCGACATGGGCGCCGTCGACCTCGTCATCCAGGTCGAGTCGCCGACGTCCGTCGCGCGCGGGCTCCAGCGGGTCGGCCGGGCCGGCCACCAGGTCGGCGCGCCGTCGAAGGGCGTGATCTTCCCGAAGTACCGCGGCGACCTCCTCGAGGCGGCGGTCGTCACGGAGCGGATGCACGAGGGCGCGATCGAGGCCACGACGCTGCCGCGCAATCCGCTCGACGTCCTCGCCCAGCAGCTCGTCGCGATGGCCGTGATGGACAAGTGGACGGTGGACGAGCTGCTGCGGACGGTCACCCGCGCGACGCCGTACGAGACGCTCAGCCGCGAGGTCCTCGAGGGCGTCCTGAACATGCTCGCCGGCGCTTACCCGTCAGACGAATTCGCCGAGCTCAAGCCGCGGATCACGTGGGATCGCGTCACGGACGCGATCGAGGGCCGGCGCGATGCCCGCGTCGTCGCGATCACGAGCGGCGGCACGATCCCGGACCGCGGGCTGTTCGGCGTGTTCATGGTCGGCGAGGCGGGGACGCCCGGCCGGCGCGTCGGCGAGCTCGACGAGGAGATGGTCTACGAGAGCCGGGCGGGCGAGGTCATCACGCTCGGGGCGAGCAGCTGGCGGATCGAGGAAATCGGGCACGATCGGGTGACGGTGTCGCCCGCCCCCGGCGTACCGGGCAAGCTGCCGTTCTGGCACGGCGATGCGCTCGGCCGGCCGATCGAGCTGGGGCGGGCGCTCGGGGCGTTCGTCCGGGAAGTCGAGGACGACCTTGGCCGCGGGTCGAAGGGCCGCAAGGCGGCCGCAGACCGCCTGAAGGCCGACCACGACCTCGACGAGCTCGCGGCCGAGAACCTGATCGCCTACCTCGAGGATGAGCGGGAGGTCGTCGGGGCCCTGCCGACGGATCGCCGGATCGTGATCGAACGCTTCCGTGACGAGCTCGGCGACTGGCGTCTCGTGCTGCTGACGCCGTTCGGCGGCCGCGTCCACGCGCCGTGGTCGCTCGCGCTGGAGGCGCGGATCGGCGAGCGGCTCGGCGGCGGCGACGTCCAGACGATCTGGTCCGACGACGGGATCGCGATCCGGTTGCCGGACTCGGAGCTCGCGCTCGACGGCGTGACCGGCCTGCTGTTCCCGGACGCCGATGAGGTCGAGGACCTCGTCGTCGGCCAGGTGGCGTCGTCGGCGCTGTTCGCGTCGCGGTTCCGGGAGAACGCGACCAGGGCATTGCTGCTGCCGCGCCGCCGGCCCGGGACGCGGACACCGCTCTGGCAGCAGCGTCAGCGGGCAGCCGACCTTCTGGCCGTGGCGTCACGCTACGGGAGCTTCCCGATCCTCGTCGAGACATATCGCGAGGTGCTCTCGGACGTGTTCGACCTGCCAGCCCTCCGGGAGGTCCTCGGCGGGGTCGAATCCCGCGAGATCGGCATTCACTCGGTCGAGACCGTCCGGGCGTCGCCGTTCGCGAGCTCGCTCCTGTTCGACTACGTCGCCGCGTACATGTACGACGGGGATGCGCCCTTGGCGGAGCGGCGGGCCGGCGCGCTGACGCTCGACCGCGATCTCCTTCGGGAGCTGCTCGGCCAGGAGGAGCTGCGGGAGCTGCTCGACCCGGAGGCGCTGGCGGACCTCGAGCTGTCGCTCCAGTCGCTGACCGACGATCGCAAGGCCACGACCGCCGACCAGCTCCACGACCTGCTGCGGCGCCTCGGCGACCTGTCGGCGGACGAGATCGCGGCCCGCTCCGAGGGCGGCTCGGCGGCGGCGGACGGGTGGATCGTCGATCTCGTCGCATCGCGCCGTGCCGTCCGTGCCCGGATCGCCGGAGAGGAACGCTGGATCGCGATCGAGGACGTCGCCCGCTTCCGCGACGGCGTCGGGGTCGCGCCGCCCGCCGGCGTTCCGGATGCGTTCCTCGGGCCGGCGACGGCGGCGCTCGAAGGACTCGTTGCCAGGTACGCCCGCACGCACGGCCCGTTCCTGACGCCCGACCCGGCTCGGCGCTGGGGCCTGCCGGTCGGCGTCGTCGAGGCGGCCCTCGAGCGGCTGCTCGAGAACGGCACGATCCTGCGCGGCGAGTTCCGCCCAGGTGGCGCCGAGCGAGAGTGGCTGGACCCGGACGTCCTTCGGATCCTGCGCCGGCGGTCGCTGGCCCGGCTGCGACGTGAGGTCGAACCGGTCGATCCGGCCGCGCTCGGACGGTTCCTGCCGGCATGGCATGGCGTCGCGCCGGCCGGCGAGGAGACGCCGCCGCTCCGGCAGGCGGCTGCCCTGGAGCGGCTCGCCGAGGTCGTCGACCAGCTCGCGGGCCTGCCGATCCCGGCATCCGTCCTGGAACGGGACGTCCTGCCCGGCCGAATCCCCGGCTACCAGCCGCGGCTCCTCGACGAGCTGGGCGCGATGGGCGAGGTCGGCTGGGTGGGGCGGGGGAGCCTCGGCCGCGACGACGGCCGGATCGCCCTCTACCGGCCCGGCCGGGAGGCGTTGCGTCCCGCGAGCGCCGCCGCGGACGCGACGGACCGCCCCGCCGGTCCCCGCCACGAGGCGATTCGCGAGCACCTCGCCCGGCGGGGCGCGTCGTTCTACCGGGAGCTGTTCGCGGCGGCCGGTGGCGGCAGCGACCGAGACGTCCTCGACGCCCTGTGGGACCTCGTGTGGGCCGGCGAAGTCACGAACGACACGTTCGCTCCGCTCCGAGCGCTGCGCTGGAAGCGGACCTCGCGGGACGCGCGGCGACGGCCCGGGCGGCTCACCTCGCTCGGCCCGCCGGAGGCGGCGGGCCGCTGGTCACTCGTCGAGGAGCCGGTCGCGACGCCCACCGAACGACTCCACGCGACATCACTCGCGCTGCTCGACCGCCACGGGGTGGTGACGCGCGAAGCGGTCGCCAACGAGGGTGTCGAGGGTGGTTTCTCCGCCGTCTACCCGATCCTCCGGATGCTCGAGGAAGCAGGTAGGATCCGGCGCGGCTACTTCGTCGACGGCCTTGGGGCGACCCAGTTTGCGCTTGCGGGTGCCCTCGAGCGGCTGCGCGCGGTCCGCGAGCCGGCGCTCTCGCCCGCGGAGCGCGAGACATTCCTGCTCGCCGCGGCAGACCCGGCGAACCCGTACGGTGCTGCGGTCGCCTGGCCGCGCCGCGGAGACGACGATCGGCGGCCGCTCCAACGTGCGGCCGGGGCGTACGTGGCGATCGTCGATGGCGTTGCGGCGCTGTACCTCGAGCGCGGTGGCTCAACCATCCAGACCCTCCCGGCTGCCGATGATCCCGACATCGCGGAAGCCGCCCTTCGGTCGCTCGGGACGCTGATCGGGGATCGCCGGGTTCGCGAGCTGGTGATCACGAAGGTCGATGGCGAGCCGGTCGGCGAGTCAGCGTTCCGGGAGCGATTGATCGCGGCCGGCTTCGTCGCCGGCTACCGAGGCCTGGTGCTCCGCTCGGCCCGATAAGCGCGACACTTCGGCCATGCCCGAAGGCGACACGCTCTTCCGAACGGCGGCCGGGCTTCGGCCCCACCTGGTTGGCCGTCGGGTGAGCGGCGCGCGGGCGACGCGGCCGGGTCCCCAGATCGAGCGCGTCATCGGCGCGACGGTCGACGCGGTTGAGTCACACGGCAAGAACCTCGTGATCCGCTTCGATAACGGCCTCGAGCTGCGGACGCATATGCGGATGAACGGCTCGTGGCATCGCTACCGGCCGGATGAGCGTTGGCGACGACCGCCGTCGCGAGCGCGCGTCGTCCTCGAGGTGCCGGGCGCGATCGCGGTCTGCTTCGACGCTCCGGTCGTCGAGCTGTTCGAGCAACGGGCAGAGGCGGTCCATCCGACGCTGGCGACGCTTGGTCCGGACCTCCTCGACCCGGCCTTCGACGACGCGGCGGCCGCCGAAGCGCTCCGGCGTCTGCGCGATCCTGCCCGTTCTACCTGGCCGATCTCCCAGGCGCTGCTCGACCAGCGCGCGCTCGCCGGCATCGGCAACATCTGGCGCAACGAGACGCTGTTCGTCGAACGCGTCGATCCCCTGGCGCCGGTTGCCAGCCTCGATGACTCGACGCTTGCCCGGCTGATCGCCACCGCGCGGCGACTGCTGACCGAGAGCGCCAATCTCGCCCCCGGTCGTGCGGGCGTCCACGTCTACCGCCGGTCCGGCCGGCCCTGCCCGCGATGCGGCACGCCGATCAGGTCGGCGCCACTGCCGACCGAGGTGCCGCGAACGACCTACTGGTGCCCGAAGTGCCAGGCGCCAAAGGAGACCCACAGGTGACCGACCTCGACATCGCCTGCCGCAGGGCGCCCGACCGCACGGACTGGATCTGCGACGTCACCGTCGATGTCCAGGGCGGCGCACGGACCGAGCATCGCGTCACTGTCGCCGCTCCGGACCTCGCGCGCCTCAACCCGACCGCCCGCGACCCACATCTCCTCGTCGACCGATCGTTCCGGTTCCTGCTCGAACGTGAGCCGAACACCTCGATCCTGCGGTCGTTCGACCTGATGGAGATCGGCCGCTACTTCCCCGAGTTCGAGGCGACGATCAGATCAAGCTGACGCCGCCAGCCGCCGGAAGGCGTTCGGCACGAAGAGCCGCGAGGCCCGAGACACTCCAGCCGCCCGAGCCACCGTCGCCTGGCTGAGCCCCGCCGATTCGCGCGCCGCGCGGAGTTCGGCCGCCTCGATCCTCGAATGCTCTCTTGCATGCGATGGTCGCAGCCTCCCATCGACGGCCAATTAGCTGCGAGTGCTCGTCGTGCGAGCGCAGAGAAGCATCACGTCCGCCCCACTCCGGCGAATGGTCGCTGCGCGAGCAAGGATGGCTTGGGCGCTCCACGGGCGATCCCCAACGGTCGAGCGGGCGCCGATACGTCGTCCACCGCATCGCGAGCACGCCTTCTCCGTGGTCCGCCACGCGCGCGCTACCATCGGCGGAGATGTGCGAGCACTACGTCGCCCGAGCTGCCGAGCCCTTCCGGCTCGACGAGCTCTGGCCGTTCACGGAGCGCCTCGAGCGCTACGGAATCGCCGGCTTCGGCTGGGGCGTCGCGTGGACGGTGCCGGGTGGCACGCTTTGCTCGTACCGCGACATCCGGGCGTTCCGCGACGATCCCGGACGCGAGGCTGTCGGTCGAGTCGAGACGACGTCGGCGCTCGTCCACCTTCGCCGGCCGTCCAAGCTCTCGACGATCGGGATCCCGGACACGCAGCCGTTCGATGACCCGGCCGGCCGGTTCTCGTTCAGCCACAACGGTGACCTCCGCGACGTCCGGGCGTGGCGCAAGCGGTTCCGCGAGGAGGGCCGGATCCACGGCCGGGCGGACACCGAAGTCGGCGCCCGGTGGCTCGAGGACCACTGGAACGGGACGAATGGATCACGGAGCGGCGCAGCGACCAGGCTCCTGGTCGAGCTCCACGACGAGTTCGGCGGCCAGGCGAACCTCGCGACGGTGGCGGCCGACGGCACGCCGGCCGTGTACGCCGGCAACAGCGAGAACCCGATGTTCACGTTCCGTCTCGGCCGGATCGGCATTGCCTCGACCGGCATCTACTCGCTCGACCGATCGATCTTCAAATTCGTTGCGCCGGACGCCACCGAGCGGCGTATGGTGCGTGTTGGCGACGTGCTCACGCTGGACCGCAACGGAGGACCGAGTCCCGCGTCATAGCGCCGAACCGGCGGGGTAGCTGCCGGGGGTGAGGGAGTTCGGACCATGACCGAAGTCGCGATCGGTGTCCCGACCGGCGCCGAGGCTGTCCCTGACACAGGCCGGCCGACGAAGCTGTTGCCCCTCGGCCATCTCGCCCGGATCTCGCTGTACTGGCTGGGGCTGACCGCGATCGACGGCGCGGTCGGCGTCTTCGCCCAGAACCAGCTGAACTTCGGGCCGTACGCCGTCCCCGAGCTCGAGGTCGGCCGAACGCTGTTCCTCATCTCGCTGCCGGTCGGGTTGATCTCGATTCTCGTCCAGCCGACGGTTGGCTCGATCAGCGACTACACCGTCAGCCGCTGGGGCCGGCGCAAGCCGTACATCGTCGTCGGCTCGCTGCTCGATCTCGTGTTCCTATTCGGGATCGCGACCGCGAACAGCGTGCTCGCCCTCGCGGCGTTCGCGGCGCTCCTCTCGTTCAGCACGAACATCGCCCGTGGCCCGTTCCAGGGCTACGTGCCGGACCTCGTGGCCGATCAGCAGGTGGGCTTCGCGAGCGCGATGGTCGGCCTGATGCAGATCCTCGGCAACGTCGTCGGGTTCCTCGCCGTGACCGTCGCCGCGATCTTCCACCAGATCCAGTACGGCATCTTCCTCGTCGCGATCGTCGAGCTGATCACGATGGCTGCCGTAGTCCTTCGTGTGGAGCCCGGCCGGCCGCCGAAGGATCGAGCGGGCCGCTCGTGGGCCTCGATCGCCGGCGAGACGTGGGGGACCGACATCCTGCGCGAGCGGTCCTACGTGTGGCTGCTGACCTCACGGTTCTTCTTCCTGATGGGCGGCGCGGTGCTCGTGAACCTGCTGTTGACGTACCTGAAGCAGACCCACGGCCTTGGGGTCGAGGAAGCGAACGGCGTGAACATCATCGCGCTCGTCCTGATCATCCTCGGCAACGTCATCGCGATCGTGCCGAGCGCCCGGATCTCCGATCGGATCGGGCGCAAGCCGGTGATCTATGCAAGCTGTGCGATCGGCTTCGCAGGGATCGTGCTTGCCGCGATCGCCCCCGGCGTCGCGGTCGCGATCATCGGGGCGGCGCTGTTCGGCGCTTCGGCCGGGACGTTCCTCGCCGTGGACTGGGCCCTCATGACCGACATCATTCCGCGGGCGTCGTCGGGCCGGTACATGGGCCTCTCGAACGTTGCGACGACGGCGTCGACGATCGTGGCCGTCATGACGGGCGGCCTCGTCATCGACTTCATCAACACCTCGATGGGCGTGGGGGCCGGGCCGCGGGCGGCGTTCCTGCTCGGCGCCGGCTACTACGTGATCGCGGGGCTGACCCTGCGACCGGTCATCGAGCCGGCGCGTGGCCGCGCGGCCGAGGCGGCGGCCGCCTAACCGACGTCGGTCGCGGGCCGGGTGGGCGACGGAGCCGCGGGGGCGAGCCCGAACCAGGATCGGACGAACGCCCCCGCTTCGGCCCGGGTTGGCCGGTGGAGCTGCGCCCACTTCGTCTGCCACCACGCGAGGTGCAGGAAGTCGAACGGCTCCGGCTTGCGCCACAGGTAGGGGACGAACGCCCACAGGAACACGAGGTAGTCGAGGCGGAGCGGCCGCGCCCCGAACCCGAACAGCGCCTGCAGCTGGAGGATCGTCAGCGGCAGCGTCGCGAGGCTCAGCAGCGCGAACGCCGCGAGGAACACGAGGCCCCAGAGGCGGCCACGGGGCGCGAGCACCGGCAGGAACACGACCGGCGCCCATTTCATCCATGTCGCGACCGACCACAGCAGCCCCGCCACGACGGGCCCGGTGAACTGGGCGCCCCAGAGCATCAGCGTCAGCTGGAGGTTGATGTTGCCGGTGTCGAGATTCGCCCCGATCGGAAAGCCGAGCAGGATCACCAGGATCGCCGTCTCGAGCGGGCGCTGGCGGTACGCCCAGTGGATCGTCCAGAGCAGCAGGAAGATCGTCCCGCCGCGCCAGACGAACCAGGCAACGTCCCAGGGCAGGAGCGCCCACGGGGCGAACAGCGGCAGCATCCACGGGGCGTAGACGTACGGCAGGAACGGGCCGATGGGGTGGTACGGGTCGCCGCCGCTGAGCCAGATCCGGACGCCCGCCCAGTACGCTCGGGCGTCGGCGCCGGCCGGCTCGCCACGGGCCAGGATTCCAGCCGTCATCAGCCCGAACGTGATGATCAGCAGCGTCATCGCGAGGATCCGGCGTCGATCGTGGAGCCGCGAGACCTCGCGGCGAAGCGCCCGACGGTGGACGTCGAGGCGGCGCCGGGTCGAGTCGCCGAACCAGCGGCCAGCCTGAGACGTCGCGCCCTCTCCGCTCATCGGCGCATTCTCCCATGGGCCCCGCGCTCGGCCGCGGATCGCCCGGAGTTGCAATGCGGCCGCGATTCGCTTCCGGGTCGGGCGGCGTATGCTCAGGCTACCCGCCCCCACGGGACTGCCCGACGCGAGAGCCTCAGCCCCCGGTCATGAACGCGCGGAAGAGCACACCGCCGAGCACGAGCGATCCGAGGACGAGCCACACGCCGACTCGCCGCGTCGGTCGGTGCCCCGCGGCAGCGCGGACGACGAGCGCGAGCGCGACGAGGACGAGCCCGTACAGCAGGTGGAGCGGGTCGTCGGGCCGGCTGCCGGCGATGACGAGACCAAGACCCGTCGCTACGGCCGCCGCCGCCGTCGCCGCCTGGACCAGGATCGCCCGGTCGAGCCAGAGCCGGCCGCGCGTCCAGCCTGCAGCCGCGGCGACGGCCGCGACGAACAGCAGCCCGACACCGATCGCGGCCACGACGGCCAGCCCGGCATGAAGCTCGCTCATCGGCGGCACCGTACCGCATCGAAGGCCGCACCTGGCGGCCGCGGCTGGGAGAACCCGGTCGTCGGGATCGTGGCGTGGCTGTCGGGGATGCTGGTGGTCGGTGGGGTCGTCGTCGCGTTCAGCGGCCCCGCGGTTGCAGCGACTGCGGAACCTGCGCGAGACGACGCAGCACCGGTCCGGGGCGCGGCGGACCTTGCCGGACCGGGTGCCGCGCTCTATTTGAACAGCTGCTCCGCGTGCCACGGGCCAAACGGCGAGGGCACCGCGTCCGGGCCAGCCCTCACGAACAGCGGCGCGGCGTCCGTGAACTTCTACCTCACGACCGGGCGGATGCCGCTCGGGTCGCCCGAACAGCGACCCGTTCGCCAGGAACCGGCATTCAACCCAGAGCAGATCAAGGCGCTCGTCGACTACGTGGCGGCGTTCGGAGACGGGCCGCCGATCCCGACGGTCCGCGGTGGCGGCGACGTCTCCCGGGGGTTCCAGCTGTACACCGCGAACTGCGCCGCGTGCCACGCGGCGACCGGGGCGGGCAACGCCGTTGGTGGCGGGTTCGCCGCGGTTGGGCTGGGCGATGCGACGGACCAGCAGATCGCCGAAGCCGTGATCATCGGGCCGGGCGTCATGCCGCCGTTCCAGCTGACCGACGAGGAGCGCGAGGACCTGATCGCGTACATCGGGTTCCTGCGCTCGGCGCCATCGCCGGGCGGCGCCCCGATCGGCGGCACCGGGCCCGTTGCCGAGGGGTTCGTCGCCGTCGTCATCGGGCTCACCGGGCTGGTGCTGATCGCCCGCTTCGCCGGGAGCCGCCGGCGCGACCACGAGGCGGCCGTCGACGCTGCCGTCGACAAGGCCGAAGGAACGTCGTGACCCGTCCGATCGACACCGCCGCCGAGCGACGCGCCGAGCGCACCGTCCTCGTCGCGTTCGCGCTGTCGTTCCTCGCGGGGATCTCGCTGCTCGTCGTGTACATCCTCGGCGGCCAGACGCAGGTCGAGGGCGTCCTGCTGACGATCTGTCTCGGCGGAATCGGCGTCGGCATCGTGATCTGGGGCAAGCGCCTGATCCCGGCCGGCATCCACGTCGAGGAACGCCATCCGATTGGCGGCGGCCGCGAGGCGACCGAGGAGCTGGCCGAGGCACTGACCGAGGAAGCCGGCTTCACGCGGCGCAAGCTGCTGATCGGCGCGCTGCTGGGAACGCTGGCGGGGCTCGCAGCGGCGCTCGCCGTGCCCGTGTTCTCCCTGGGACCGGCGCCCGGCCGGTCGCTGTTCCAGACGTCGTGGCGCCAGGGCGCGAAGCTCGCGGCGCGGGACGGCGAGCCGATCCGCCTCGACGACGTCCCGCTCGGCGGCGTGCTCACCGTGTTTCCCGACGGCGACGCAAGCGACCCCAACTCGGCCACGCTCGTCATCCGCGTCGACCCCGCCCTGCTCCAGATGGACGCCGAACACGTCGCGTGGGCGCCGAACGGCCTCGTCGCGTACTCCAAGGTCTGCACCCACGCCGGTTGCCCGGTCGGGCTGTATCGGTCGGCCCAGCACACGCTGATCTGCCCCTGCCACCAGTCCGAGTTCGACGTTCTGGCCGGCGCGCGTCCCATCAACGGCCCGGCCGCCCGGCCGCTGCCGCAACTGCCGATCCAGCAGACCGCCGACGGCACGTTCGAGGCGATCGGCGATTTCCCCGAGCCCGTCGGGCCGAGCTTCTGGAATATCACGCATGACTGAATCCCCGACCGAGCTCGAGCGCCTGGGGCAGTGGATCGACTCGCGCACCGGCGCCTTCGGCATCGCCCGGACGTTCCTGCGCAAGGTCTTCCCCGACCACTGGTCGTTCCTGCTCGGCGAGATCGCGCTGTTCTGCTTCGTGATCCTCGTCGCGACCGGGACGTTCCTGACGTTCTTCTACCAGGCCAGCAGCGCGCCGGTCGTCTACGACGGGCCGTGGACGCCGCTCCAGGGCCACGAAGTCTCGGCCGCGTACGACTCCGTCATGGCGATCAGCTTCG
>DASUFO010000024.1:0-45977 GCA_036274475.1 Candidatus Limnocylindrales bacterium | reverse complement strand
GCCCGGCCGACCGAGCGGCGCAGGATCGACGGCACCGGGTCCTTCAGGGCGGCCGCGGCGTCGCGCTGGGCAAGTGCCGACGACACCCGCAGTGCATCGTCGTCGACCGGCGACAGTCCTTTCGGCCACGGATCGTGGCCGGTCAATGGAGCGGCGCTCGACGCCGCGGCGAGCCGGCCGAGGTCGGCCGGTCCGAGCTCCCGAAGCCGGGCGATCGCTGCCTTGACGACGTCGGTGTTCGGGCCGTAACGCGGCTGGTCGATCGCCGATTCCCAGCCGCGAGCGAGCCGCTCCCGGACGCGCTCTCGGAACGGTTCGCTCAGGTGGGCATCGAGGAACGGCCCGAGCAGGAGCTCGTGGGCGTAGCCCAGAACGGCATCTCGCGTCGGTGCGTCCCAGCGGCCCTTCGGCGGCAGGGCGTCCTGGACGCGGCGTTCGAGGCCCTCGATCGCCTTGAGCTGATCGGCGGACAGGAACCTCGAGATCGAGGCGACGAAGGCGATCGGCGGCGACTCGGCGAGCGAGAGGCGGTCGAGCTCGTCCTGGCCCAGGCGCCGAACCCGGGCGAGGTGGCGCTCGACGGCTTCGGCGGGCTCGAGCGGGCGACGGGGGGCGGCGGGCCGCGCCGCACGTCGTCGTGGTGTGGCGGCCGCCGGGCCGGAAGCGCTCGACCGGCGACGGCCGGGATGCCGTTCGTGGTCATAACGGGCTCGGAGCTCCGGATCCGACAGCCAGTCGTGGGCGACGTTGATCCGCTTGGCGAGGTCGTCGGCATGCGAGCCCGCGACGTCCGGGTGATGGCGTTTCAGCAGCGCCCGCCACGCAACCTCGACGGCTTCGGCCGAGGCGTCGACCGGCAGCTCCAGCCGGGCGTACAGGTCGTCAGTCGGGATCAGCGGCCGAGGCGGCATGTCACACCGTGGCCGGCAGTCCCTCGCCCCGGATCAGCGCCTCGACGTCCTCGATCGACCGCGTCTCTCGTTCTCCGGTGGCCCGATTCGTGACCTCGACGCCGCCGGCCGCGAGCGACCGCGGCGAGACCGTCAGGATCCACGGCATCCCGAGGAGCTCGGCGTCGGTGAACTTCACGCCCGGCGACTCGTCGCGGTCGTCGTAGAGGATGTCGCGCCAGTAGCCGGCGCCCTGGGCGACCTCGTGGAGGCGCTCGGCGACGTGGGTGACCTGGGGATCCTTCGCCGCGCCGATCGCCACGAGGTGGGCGGCGTACGGCGCGACTTCCTCGGGCCAGATGATGCCCTTCTCGTCATGGTGGGCCTCGACGACGCAGGCAACGTTCCGCCCGACGCCGATCCCGTACGAGCCCATCACGATCGGGTGCCGCTCGCCATCCTCGCCGAGGTACAGGGCGCCCGCGGCGACCGTGAAGTCCGTTCCGAGCTTGAAGATGTTGCCGACCTCGATGCCCTTCCGGAGCGTCACCGGCGAGCCGCAGCGGATGCACTGGTCGCCTTCCCGGGCTTCGGTGATCTCGGCCACGACATCGGGCGAATAGTCGCGCGGCACGTTGACGTTCCTGATGTGCCAGCCGACCCGGTTCGCGCCCGCGACAAGGTTCGGCGAGCGCATGACGAGCTCGTCGACGACGACGACGGCGTCGCGGGCGCCAAGCGGCGAGCCGTAGCCGGCCTCCATCCCTCGGGCCCTGATCTCCTCGACCTGGGCCGGTCGGAGCCCGCCGGTCGCCTTGATCGCGTTGACGAGCTTCGTCTCGTTGACGTCGTAGTCGCCGCGGACGATCGCGACGACGAACCGGCCGTCACCGGTGACGAAGAACGCCGCCTTGGCAGTCCTGGTCTTCGGGACCCCGAGGAACGCCGCGAGCGCTTCGATCGTGGTCGTATCGGGCGTCTCGACGTCCTGCATCGGGAGCGCGTCTTCCGGGTCCGGATCCGGCTTGCGGACCTCGGCGATCTGCTGGTTCTCGGCGTAGCCGCACTGGTCGCAGAGGACGAGCGTGTCCTCGCCATATTCGTTAAGCACCATGAACTCATGGGCGCCGGAGCCGCCCATGACGCCGACGTCGGCACCGACCGCGATCGCGTCGAGCCCGAGCCGCTTGAACGTCCGTTCGTACGCCGCGTACTGGGCGCGGTAGCTCTTGTCCAGCCCAGCGTCATCGCGGTCGCAGCTGTACGCATCCTTCATGACGAACTCGCGGACGCGAATCAGCCCGCCGCGCGACCGGGGCTCGTCCCGGAACTTCGTCTGGAAGTGGTAGACCATCTTGGGCAGCTGGCGATAGCTCTGGACGAGATCGGCGAGGAGGATCGCCACGATCTCCTCGTGGGTGAACGCGAGGACCATGTCGCGCTCGCCGCGGTCCTTGAACCGGACCAGCTCCGGGCCGATCTTGTAGTAGCGCCCGCTCTGCTTCCAGACCTCGGCCGGATGGACGACCGGCATCTCCATCTCCTGGGCGCCGATCCGGTCCTGCTCCTCGCGGACGATCTGCTCGACGCGCTTGGCGACCCGGAACCCGAGTGGCAGCAGCGAGTAGATCCCCGCGCCGAGCTGGCGGACGTAGCCCGCCCGGAGGAGCAGGCGGTGGGACGGCATCTCCGCCTCGGCGGGATCGTCGCGGAGTGAGGTGAAGAAGAGCTGGCTCAGGCGCATCCGCGAAGGATAGCGGCGGCCACGCAGCGTCGCGGTGCGGGGCGTCGGAGAACTGGTTCGCCTGCTAGCCTTGCGGCCGTGTCGGAGAGCATCACGTTGCTACTGCTCGTGGTGCTCGTGCTTGCCGTCGTGTTCGACTACATCAACGGCTTCCACGACACGGCGAACGCGATCGCGACATCCGTCTCGACCCGCGCGCTCAAGCCCGAGCACGCGATCCTCATGTCCGCGACCGCGAACTTCATCGGCGCGTTGAGCGGGACCGCGGTCGCGATCACGATCGCCTCGGGCCTCGCCAACACGCCCGAGGGCCATGATGGTCAGGTGATCGTCGCGGCTGCGCTCGTCGGGGCGATCCTCTGGAACCTGCTTACGTGGCGTCTCGGCATTCCGAGCTCGTCGAGCCACGCGTTGATCGGCGGGCTGCTCGGCGCGACGATCACCGCTCAGGGCCTCGACGCCGTCATCTGGGAGGGCGTCCGCGACAAGGTCCTCGTCCCGCTCGTGTTGTCTCCCGTGCTCGGGGTGACGATCGGGTTCTTCTTCATGGTGGTCGTGCTCAACGTCTTCCGGCGCGGCCACCCGGCGCGGATCAACGAGCGCTTCCGGCGACTCCAGGTGGGCTCCGCGGCCTATATGGCGTTCAGCCATGGCTCGAACGACGCCCAGAAGACGATGGGGATCATGACGCTCGCGCTCTTCACGGCAGGCGTCATCCCGACGGTCGAGGTGCCGCTGTGGGTGATCCTGATCTCGGCGACCGCAATCTCGCTCGGGACCGCGGCGGGCGGCTGGCGGATCATCAAGACGATGGGTCAACGCGTCGTGAAGCTCGATCCGGTGCACGGCTTCGCTGCGGAGACCACGGCCGCATCGATCATCTTCGGCGCGTCGCATTTCGGGATGCCGGTCTCGACGACTCACGTGATCTCGAGCGCGATCATGGGCGTCGGCTCGACGATCCGGCTGTCGGCCGTCCGCTGGGGCGTCGCCGGCAACATCGTCATCGCGTGGGTCCTGACGCTACCAGCGGCGGGCGTGATGGCGGCACTCGCCTGGCTGGCGCTGAGCCGGTTCCTGTAAGCCACGATCTGGTCAACGTGCGGGGCAGCTGACGCCGAGCCCGCCGATATACTGGCGGGCGCCCACCGACCCCCAGGAGACCTCGATGCTGCGCCGTCTCGGCCGCCTGCGGCGGTCCCTCGTTCGGCGGATTCGGGCGTTCCGCAACCCCCCGGTCGGCGGCCTTCGCGTCGGCCCCTATCGACCCCCGCTGCCCGAGACGCCGGCGACCGACGCCGACGCCGCGACCACCCGTGCGTTTCACGAGATGTACTACCGGTCGTGGCTCGACCGGCGCGGGACGATGGACCTCCACTGGTTCGGCTACCGGACGATGAAGACGCCGATGGACATGTGGGCGTACCAGGAGATCGTGGCCGAGACCAAGCCCGAGGTCATCGTCGAGTGCGGAACCGCCTACGGCGGCAGCTCCTTGTTCTTCGCGGCGCTGCTCGACCTGCTGGGGCGGGGCGACGTCATCACGATCGATGTCGAGGCGCGGCCAGGCCAGCCGACCCATCCCCGGATCGCCCGGATCGTGGGCTCCTCGGTCGACCCCGGCGTCGTCGCGGACGTCCGGTCGCGGATCGGCGGCCGGCGGACGATGGTCGTCCTCGATTCAGACCATCACGAGCCCCACGTCTCGGCTGAGCTCCGGGCGTACGCGGACCTGGTGTCGCCGGGTTGCTACCTGATCGTCGAGGACATGAACGTCAACGGCCACCCGGTGCTGCCCGAGCACGGCCCAGGGCCAACCGAGGCCGTCGAGGCCTTCCTCGCGACGACCGATCGCTTCGAGGTCGACCGTGACCGGGAGCGCTTCCTGCTGACGCTCAACCCGGGCGGCTACCTGCGCCGCGTGGGCTGATCGGCGCTCGCCGCCGCCTATACTTCAGCGCAATCCACCAGACCCCACCTGGAGTCCCGATGCGTCGTTTCCTGGGTCGCCTGCGCGCGCGCCTCCGGGCGTTCCTTCGCCCCGAGCCGTACCGGATTCGGACGGGCCAGCACCGCGTCCCGAGCGAGGTCTCGCCACTCACCGCCGACGAGCAGAAGATCGTCGACGACTTCCACAAGCTCTACTACCGCGACCGCGTCGACGGCCGCCAGACCGTATTGCTCTCGTGGTTCGGCCACCGCATCCTCAAGTGCCCCTTCGACATCTGGACCTACCAGGAGCTGATCTTCGAGACGAAGCCGGAGCTGATCGTCGAGTGCGGGACGCGCTACGGCGGCGGCGCGCTCTACCTGGCTTCGCTGCTCGACCTGCGTGGCGGTCCCGGGGCCGTGATGACCATCGACATCACCGCGATGAAGAACCGGCCGATGCACCCCCGGATCAACTACGTGATCGGGTCGACGCTCGATGCCGAGATCGTCGCGAAGGTTCGGGCCGCCGCCGCCGGCAAGCGGACGATGGTGATCCTCGACTCGGACCACTCGGCGGCGCAGGTCGCGGGCGAGCTGAAGATCTACCCGGAGTTCGTGACGCCGGGCTGCTACCTGATCGTCGACGACACGGACCTCGGCGGCCACCCGGTGCTGCCCGAGCATGGCCCCGGACCGACCGAGGCGCTGGACGAGTGGTATCCGACGCAGTCCGACTTCGTCATCGACCCGAGCCGGGAGCGGTTCATGCTGTCGTTGAACCCGCGGGGCTACCTCAAGCGGGTCCGCTGACGCCTACGTCCCGTCGGGTTCCTTCATGAAGTACTCGGTGAACTCGACGCAGCGGCCGTCGCCGTCGAAGCGGAGCAGGTAGCAGTTGTCGAACGCCTGGGTCCGGGTCGGCTTCGAGGCGTCCGAGTAGTACAGGCTTCGGCCAACCGCCACGGCTCGATCGCCCTCGACCGCATACGGCTCGTAGTGCGCGTCATACGTTCCCGCCTCGTCGCGGTTGTCGAGCCAGTTCTGGACGATCGCGTCGCGGCCACGGACCACGTCGTCGCCGGTGTCGTAGGGGTGATAGGTGTACGTGGCGTCCTCCGCGAAGAGCGCCTCGATGTCGGCTCGGTCGTAGCTCTTCCAGGCGTCGACGTAGCGGTCGAGCCAGGCCTGAACGGCAGATCGGTCCATGTCTGGGCAGTCTCCTGATGGTGTCGGCGGCGAGCTCGATCGTCGCGGGTGATGCTGTCAGGCGGCGTCAGGTACCGGGCGCGCTCGCGGCCGGCGCGGAAGCGAGCGTCTGGAGCGCCCGATCGAGCCGCTCGAGCGTGCGCTCGTAGCCGAGCGCGACGAGCGTGTCGAAGAGCGGTGGCGTTGCGGTTCGGCCGGTGACAGCGACGCGGATCGCCATGAACAGATCGCCCGCCTTCCAGCCCCGCACCTCGGCGAGCGACCGGAGCGGCGGCTCCAGCTCGTCGGCCTCGTAGCTGACCTCGCCGACATCGGCGATCGTCGCCCGGGCCGCCGCGAGCGCCTCCGCCGTCGTGGCCGCGTCCCAGCGTTTCGGGACGAGGCGTTCGGGGTCGACGTCCAACTGGTCGATCCAGAGAAACCCGACGAGCTCGCCGATCACGCCGAGCCGCGGCAGGCGTTCCTGGACGATCGGGAGCAGCGCCCGGACCTCTTCGTCGGACGGCATCCGGTCGATGCGACCGGCGTCGAGCTCCGCCTGGATGAACGGCCGCAGCCGGTCGACGAGATCGTCCGCGTCGAGGCGCCGGATCCACTGGCCGTTCAGCCACTCGAGCCGGGCCCGGTCGAACACGGCGCCGGCCTTGTTGACCTCGTGGATGTCGAACCGCTCGATCAGCTCGTCGATGGAGAGGATCTCGTCCTCTGTCCCGGTCGACCAGCCGAGCAGGGCGAGATAGTTGACGAGGCCTTCGCGGATGAAGCCTTCCGCCCGATAGTCAGCGAGCGCGGTCTGCGTCTTGCGCTTGCTCATCTTCGTCCGGTCGGCGTTGAGGATCAGCGGCAGGTGGGCGAACGTCGGCACGTCATGACCCAGCGCCCGGAAGAGCAGGATGTGCTTTGGGGTGTTCGAGATGTGGTCCTCGCCGCGGATGATCAGCGTCATGTTCATGGCCGCGTCGTCCACGACCACGACGAAGTGGTACAGCGGCGTCCCGTCCGCCCGGACGATGACGAAGTCGCCGCCGATGTTCGCGACGTCGATCTCGACCCGGCCCCGAACGATGTCGTCCCAGCCGACGACGCCCTCGCCGACCCGGAAGCGAAGCGCGGCCTTGCGGCCCTCGCTCTCGAACGCGGCGCGCTCATCGGGCGTCAGCCGCGCGCACCGGCCGTTGTACCTGGGTGGCAACTTCGCCGCCTCCTGCTCCTTTCGGACGGCCTCCAGCTCTTCGGGCCGGCAGTAGCACGGATAGGCCTGGTCGTTGGCAAGGAGCTGCGACGCCGCGGCCGCGTACAGCTCGAGCCGCTGCATCTGGCGATACGGCCCAAACGGACCGCGCGCCTCCTCGCCCGCGACCTCCGGGCCCTCGTCCCAGCGCAACCCGAGCCAGTGCAGCCCCTCGAGGATGTCGTTCTCGTACTCGAGCGTGGAGCGGGCGACGTCGGTGTCCTCGAGGCGGAGGACGAACACCCCGCCGGTGTGGCGGGCGTGGAGGAAGTTGAAGAGCGCGGTGCGGGCCGTCCCGATGTGGAGCGGACCCGTCGGGCTGGGGGCGATTCGGACGCGGTCGGTCGTCATCCGCGGATTCTAGGCGGCGAGGTGGTCACTGCCCCGAGACGCGGTGGAAGAGCGCCGGGTCGGCCTCGCCGGGCAGGACATGAACGAGGGAGGCCGGCCGCAGCCCGAGCGTCGCCCGGCCGCGCGGCCCGTCGAGCGTGAGCGAGTCGAGCGACTCGGAACGCGCGAGGATCGTGACGTGGGCACCGGGCGTCAACGCCCGCGCCTCGAGGTAGGACAGCAGTCCCGCGTCCTCCTCCGCCTCCTCGGTGATCCGGTAGATCGTGGCCTGCTCGCCGGCCTCGATCTGGCTCAGCGGCGTGCCCTTCGGTCGCCGCTTCGCCGTCTCGGCGTCGATCGGGTTGCCATGAGGGCAGGTCTGGGGATGGCCGAGCATCTCGTCGAGGCGCGCCTCGACGCGCGGCGAGATCGCGCCCTGGAGCCGGGCCGCTTCCTCGTCCGACTCCGCCCATCCCAGCCCGACCACGGAGCTCAGCAGCCACTCGACGAGCGCGTGGCGGCGGAAGATCGCGTCGGCGGCGGCCCGGCCCGCGCCGGTGAGCACGAGCTCACGGCCGTCGGACTGGTTGACGAGGCCGTCCGCACCCAGCCTGCGGAACATCTCGCTCGCGGCCTGGGTCGTGACGCCCATTCGCCTGGCGACCTGGGCCGCCTTCACGTGCGATCCGTCACCGGCCATCACACGCAGCGTGAGGAGATACTCCTGGGCCGCAGCGGACAGGTCGTGGGGATCGTGTCGGCGATTCACCGCGTCATGGTACGCGGCGCCAGCCGAGCCTCCGGCCCGTTGCGAACGCCGCTCCCGCGACGTAGCCGACGACCGCCGCGATGCTGATGATCGCGCTGGCTGCGACAGGTTCGTGCGCGCCGCCCGCGGCGCTGAGGACGACGGCGGTTGGGGCGCTGACGACGAGCGCGCCGATTGCGCCCGCGGCCGAGATCGCGGCGACCCGTGGCAGGGCGAACAGCAGCACGGCCACGACGAGGTTCGGAGCGATCACCCAGATCCCGCCGGGGTCGCCGCAGGTCGCGGTGAACCGACTGCAGCCGCTCACCTCGCCGGTGACCCAGCCGACCATCGCCGCGATCGGCGCCCAGCCGACGAACGCGAGCAGCAGCCGGCCGATCAGCCCGACATTGCCCGCGAGGAGACGGTCGGCCGTCTCGGCCGCCGTCGGGCGTGGATCGGGCGTGAGCACGTCGTCGTTCCACCGGGCGTCGGGACCGCTCGTCGCCGCGTCCTCGCCGGGCGCGTAGCCGTCGTCGTCCGGGTACGCCCAGCGGCCGTCGAAGCCCCGTCGTTCGGAGCCGGTGGTGGTCTCCGATTCCTGGCCTTCGAAGTCGTCGCCGGAAAGCTCGGGGTCGTCGTCGGCCGGGTCGTACTCGACGCCGTCGAGCCGGCGGCGGGCGCGGCGCTGGTACTCCGGGCCGTGCTTGCGGGGGTCGGCGTACTCCTTCGGGTTGATCGTCCAGTAGGTCCCGCTCGAGGCGCCGTACCAGGTCCCCCCGGACCAGTCCGGCTCGAACGGCTCGTCCTCGGCCGCGTCATACGATGTCGACCCGAGGGTGGCCTTGTTCGGCGGACGCGAACGGCCGCGTCGGGATCGATCGCTCGTGCCGTTCGTCTGGGATCCGCCGCCAGCCGACGCGGACGTGCCCGTCCGGCCGGTCTCGGCGCGATTGCCGTTGGCTGTCGCCCCGCCGCTCCCACCGCGTCGCGAGCGCGCGTACGAGTCGCGCGTGGCCCGCGCCCGAGTGGGATCCGCCTGCCATGGCTCGCCGGCGGGTTGCTGCCGTTGCGGTGGTCGTGCTGCAGCGCGCCGAGGTGCGGGCCGCGTTCCGCCCTCGATCAGCATCTCGTACGCCGCCTGGATCGCGAGGAACCGGGGCAGCGCCGCCTCTCCGGCGGAGTCCGGGTGGTTCGCCTTCGCAAGCTTTCGGTAGGCGCGACGGATCTCGTCCGCGGATGCGCCAGGCGAGAGACCAAGCGTGCGATATGGATCGAGCGGCTGGGCCACGGTCAGAGTTTCGCGCAGGACGCGCGTCCGCGCGCTGGCCGCGTCCGCCCGCTGGCCGCGTCCGCGCGCTGGCCGCGGGGGCGCTCAGGCGCTTCGTGCGGTGGTGGCGCCGGGCGGCGCTCAGGCGCTTCGTGCGGTCGTGGCGCCGCCGTAAAGGCCCAAGAGCCGCGCTCGAACGTCGGGGCTCGCGCCCACGAGCCGCAGGAAGTCGTCGCCGTCCATCTCGAGCAGCGTGCCCGCGGTGTCTGCCGTGACGGTTGCCGAGCGGGGCACGCGATTCAGCAACCCGATCTCGCCGAACACTTCGTCTGGCCCGAGCCGGCGGAGGATGCTCGGCTCGCCCGATTCGTCGGTCTGGCTGACCGTGAACGAGCCCGTTTCGATGATGTAGAACCGATCGGCCCGATCGCCCTCCCGGACGATGATCTGGCCCGGCTCGACCTCGACCGGCCGGACATGGCCGAGCGCGGCCTCGAGTCGGGACGCCGGAACGCCGGCGAAGAGCGGGAGTCGCGCGACGCGGGCGATCGTGGCCTCGAACGGGCTGGGGTCACGGGTCAGCGCCCCGCCGAGCAGTCCAAGGGCGACGAACGTCGCGAGGAGGATCGCCAGCCCCGAGAGGCCGAGCGCCGCCAACGGCCCGACCGCGATGAGGAGGATCGGGAGCAGGAAGGCGCCCGCCGCGGCCGAAATCGTGCTGAGCGAGATCATCAGCCCCAGGCCGCGACCCCGAAGCTCGTCGGGGACGACGCGCTGGAACGTGGTCTCGAGAACGACGTCGAGCACGATCGAGCCCGCCGCTGTCAACCCGATCGCGAACAGCGCCACGGTTAGCACCGGAACACCGCCGAGCAGCGCGGCCCCGACCGCGGTCAGCGCCGCTCCCGCAACGAGCGGGCCGCTCAAATGCCGCCGCAGGACGAGGACGCTCGAAACGACCGCGCCGACCAGCCCGCCGACGCCGATCGCAGCATTGAGGAAGCCATTTGCCTCCTCGCCGGCGTTCAGGATCGTGACGGCAATGACGATCGTCGCCGACTGGATGCCGCCGTCGAAGAAGCCCTCGATGCTCTGGATGAGCAACAAGCCGGAGAACCGGCGCCACGGGAAGCGCGAAGCGGGCGCCTGCTCGGGCACGAGGCCGTCATCTGGCGGTATGTCGGCCGGCTCCGCTTCGGCCTCGGCGTCGCCTTCGGCCGGCGCTGGCTCGTGCTTCGGGATGGATGGCGGCAGCGTCCAGAGGATCGCGGCGACCACGAGGAAGGACAGGGCGTTGAGGATGAACGCGAGCGTGATGTCGCCGGCCGCGACGAGAATGCCGCCAATCGCCGGGCCCAGGATGAAGCTGATATTCCCGAGGCTCGCCCACGCGCTGTTTGCCGGACCCAGCTGGCGCTCGTCCGCCGCCAGGCTCGGCAGATAGGCACCCATCGCGGGGTAGAAGAACGTCGAGCCGGACGCGGCGACCATCGCGAGAAGGACGACCGCGAGGATCGGGCCGTCGGTTGCCACGATCCACGTCATCAGGATCATGACGGCGGCCCGGACGAGATCCGAGGTGAGGAGCACGAGGCGGCGGTCGAAGCGGTCGGCAACGACGCCGGCCGGGACCGAGAGCACGATGTACGGCAGCAACCGGACCGCACCGAACAGCCCGACGATCGCCGCATCGTTCGTCTCGCGGTAGATCACGACGAAGATCGCGACGATGTAGAGCCAGTCGCCGATCCCGCTGATGAACTCGCCGATGAGCAGCTTCGTCAGCGGCCGGTTGGCAAGCAGCCCCCGGTAGACGCGGAGTGCTTCCACGGGTCCCTCTCACAGCGAAGCCCGGACGACAGGGTCGCCGGGCAGCGTTCCGACCATCGTAGCGGCTCACGGCACGGGGACGGGCCCTCGTTGCGCGCCGGCGGCGTGGGGTCGGGCGTCAGGCCGAAACGAGCTCGCCGAGGGGTGCGAGCTCGAAGCTTGCGACGGCTTCGGCCCCGACACGACCGTGGGGGTCGACGATCTGCGGCCGGTGGTACCGGCCCAGCGCCCGCAGCGCCTGGCCGTCGATGACACCGGCCTGGACGAGCGCTTCGACCGATGCGGCCCACGTCCCCCGGTCATACCCGTCGCCGTCCTCGATCTTCACCGCCATCCCCGTCGCCGACGTGCTGGCTCCGGTTCCCCGGGCCCCGGGCAGGATCGCGAGGCCGCGGAGCGCCTCCATGCCGGCCTTGCTCACGAGCCGCCCGGGCAGCGCCTTCATCAGCGACGTGTCGAGCCGGTCGCGCGTCCCGCCGACCATCTCCGGGTTCGCGAGCATCGCGTCCCGGACGACAGTCAGCGCGGGCGCGAGCGACGCGCGCGGATCCGAGGGCGCGACCGCAGACGGGTCGGCGAGCAGCGCGTACGCCCGGGCCACTTCGCGGAGCGGGAACGCATACGTGTCCACTCCGCAGCCATCGATCGCCGTCCGGAGCCGATCCGGCGTCGTCCCGAATGCGGTCGCTACGGCGTCTCGGTAGGCGGCGTGGGCGGGGTGATCGTCGTGCCAGTACGTCGCGGGGTCCCAGCCCCGGAGGCGCGAGAGGAGGATGAACACGGAGTGCTGGCCCGAACACATGTGCCGAATGGGGCCCGGCTGCTCGCCGTCCCGGGCGAGGCGCGTCGCCGTGAGCGGATCGAGCGGCATGCCCTCGATGCCGGTCGCGATCAGCGACTGGGACACGCCCGCTCGGCGGTACATCGCCTGGATCGTTCGGACGTGAAGGTCCTCGCCCGAATGCGAGCTCGCCATGATCGCGATTTCGGCCGGCTCGAGATCGAAGGCGTCGATTCCACCTGCCTCGATCAGCGCGGCGACGCCGAACGGCTTCACGCAGCTCCGGAGCGTGACGACCCGGTCCGGGTCGCCGAGGCCGCGGATCAATCGGCCGTTGACGTCCACCTCCACGATGTCGCCGCGGTGGACGCTCTCCTCGATGCCGTTGCGGACTTGGCGGACGAGGATCGGCGGGACGATGCGCGTCCGCGCTCCCCGACGGGCTGGCGACGCGGCGGCACCCCCGCCGTCGGCCGCGGCCGCGGCGGTTCGGCGTCGGGACTGGCGGCGTCGTTGGGCTGGCAGTTCGGGCGCGCTCACTGTCGGGCGAGGATACTGCTGCGGAGTTCGGGCGGTGACTTGCGGCCGCACAGCCCCGAAACGCGGCCGGGAGGGCCGGCCGAGCGACCACTCCGTGGGCACCCGGACGAGCCATCCGACCGGGCACGCCCGACCGCGACGCGACGCTACCGACCGCCCGTCTCGGCGTCAACGCGGCCCGTATCCCACGTGGGAGGCGAGTCGATACGCGGGGGCTCACCCGGGCCCGCGGAAGGTACGATTTCGGCCGACGCCTACGCCGAAGACTCGGAGGAAGAGGACGCCGTGGCCCTGCCGTCGACCCTGCACGTCTCGCAGCACCCGGCCGTGCTCCACAAGCTCGGGATCCTTCGCGACGAGACGACCGAGCCAAAGAAGTTCCGCGAGGTCGTCCGGGAACTGTCGTGGCTCCTCGGGTACGAGGCGCTCGCGGACGCGCGGACGCGGCCCAAGACGATCCGGACGCCGATCGAGGAGATGGAGGCCGCCGAGCTTGGCGAACGGATCGGCCTGGTGCCGATTCTCCGGGCCGGTCTCGGCATGGTCGACGCGATGCTCGAACTGTTCCCGGAAGCCCAGGTCTGGCATCTGGGCCTGTTCCGTGACGAGCGGACGCTGCGGCCCGTCGAGTACTACAACAAGCTGCCGGATTCCGCTTCGGTCGACCTCTGCCTGATCCTCGATCCGATGCTCGCGACCGGTGGCTCGGCGACTGCCGCGGTCGAGGTGCTGGAGCGCTGGGGCGCGGTCTCCCCGGTCCGGATCAAGCTCGTCAACCTGATCGCCGCGCCCGAAGGCGTCGAAGCGGTGACGTCGGCGCATCCCGGAGTCGAGATCTACTGCGCGGCGCTCGACCGCCAGCTCAACGAGAAGGGCTACATCATGCCGGGCCTCGGCGACGCCGGCGACCGCCAGTTCGGGACGGGCAGCTCAGGCTGACGATGCGCCAGCGCGATCAGTTCGTCGGGACGATGACGATGTACTTGCCGTACCAGAGCTCGTCGTACGTTCTCGTCGCGTCCGTCTCGAGATACCGGTTGAGCGGCGAATCTCCGGCGTAGTACTTGTTCTTCGCGCCGTTCGGGTCGCTGACCCAGACCCCGGTCACCTTGAATGAGCCCTCGAGCGGGTTGCGCGTCGAGGTGAAGCCGTTCATCACGACGGCGTGCTCACCGTGGTCCACGAGCAGTCCGACTGCCTTCCCGTAGCGGGTGATCTGGCGCGCCGCCCGTCGAAGGGCCGCAGCTTCGCTGGTATAGGCCTCCCACCGGTACGTGGTCGGGCGGATCGTGTATCTCGAGAAGTAGGTCGCGGCCTTCGCCCAGCCCAGCGGGTCCGTGCCGCGCTGGACCGAGTCCCTCAGGGCGTCGCGCGGCTGGGCGTACTTGAGGATCGTCATCTGGTTGAGGTTGAGGTCGCGGCCGTTGAGGATGTTCATCATCATCGCGGTCGATGCCGCGACGCACGTCCTGCTGTCGATCTGGTGCTCGTAGGCGCTGCTGAAGTACGTCTCGACCTCGAACTCACCGGCGGCGCTGGCCTGCATCGGAATGGCGACGAATGCCGCGAGGCCGAACGCGATTGGCAGCTGCCGGACGAAGCGTCGACGCATTCCGCCGGGACGGGCGGGGCGTCGGGCGGGCATGAAGATCCCCGATGGGCGGCGGAATCGTGAGGGCATCAAAGGCTCCATTCGGCGACCGAAGCCGGCGCTCTGAGCGGCGCCAGGCGGCGGTGCGGGCGGTGGCCAGTGGGTGCCGGAGGTGCGACCGTGCACGCGGCCGTCGCTGGGGCTCCCGGCCGGGGCCATCCTCACCGCTCGAGGATGTTGTCACCCAGTCTAGCCAGCGGCGCAACCCGGACGATCGGGCCGACGGGCTATGACCTGGGTCTCAGCCGCATCGCCTTGAGCCGTCGGCGCGACGGGTCGAACCAGACGATGCCGGGCTCGCGCGGCGGCATGGCTCCGCGCTCCAGCGCTTCCACCCAGAGCGCGGACGAACCCGTGAAGCGGGCCGCGATGACCTCCGGGTAGCGGGAGACGATGGCTCGATTCGCGTGGGAGTCGCGGACGACCCAGCAGAGTGCGACTCGGCCCGCCGTGGTCCGGGCTTTGGCGTCGGCCACCTTGCGGGAGGAGCTGCGGGCCGCGGCTCCAAGGTCGCCGATGCGGTTCCAGGCCTCCTCGATGATCGCGCAGTCGTGGCGGTCATCGTCATGGTGGACGTCGATCGAATGCGTGGGGTCGTAGGCCCGCGTGGGTCGCTCGAAGGACCCGAGCCGTCCGTTCCGACGGCCGATTTCCAGCAGGTACTCCTGGATCTCGAGGTGGCCCGCGTCGACGAGGCTGTCCTCGGCGCGCGTCGGCCGGCTGAACGAGACGGCGAGCGGCTGGCCAAGCGCGATCCCGAGCGCGACCCAGATCTCGAGCGGCAAGCCCACGCCAAGTCCGCGCTCGACGTCGCTGATCCGGCTCTGCGTCAGGCCGACGCGTAACCCCAGGTCAGCCTGGGTCAGCCTGAGCCGTCCGCGTTGCGATCTGACCTGCGCGCCGAGCGTGGTAGCGATCCTCCGTGCTTCGACGGTTCCGTCCAGCCTTGCCTGCTGCCTGAGCGAGCGTCGCATCGCAGGACGATGGCAGGGACTTCTTACGTGGCAATTACGCGGGCTTGATCTCGCCGCTATCCGTCAGATCGATAGCCGCCGCCGTTGGATCGCCCACAACGACCTTGTCTTGCCGTTTCGAGCACGGCCGAGGGCCTGAGCCACGCTCAATATGTGCCATCGCGGACGCTTCGGACGCGGTCTTGAGCGTGGGCTATCGGTCTCGCGGATACTCCGGGTCCGAACGTGGGCCGCGTGGCAGCGACGGGGTCACGGAAACGGGCCGGCCCGGGGGGCCGGCCCGTGCTCGGGACTGAGGGGAGCGGCGCTCAGTTGCCGCCCGGCGTCACCTGGACCGTGGCCTTCTGGAAGTTCTCACCCTTGGTGTCCAGATCTCCGAGCGACTCGAGCGCCTCCTTCGCGATCGAGGCGTCGTACGCGTCAGGCGACGGGTCGTTCTTGATGACGCCGGCGTTCTTCGAGACGCGGACCGTCTGGCTGTAGAAGACCGGATCGAGGACGCCGGCACCGACCGGGGACGGCCAGACCAGCGCGTTGACCTCGTTCATCATCCAGGCCTGGTGCCCGGCACCCAGCTGCGAGCCGGCGTCGGTCGTGTACTTGACGCAGTCGTCGGGGTGGTCGCGGCAGTAGATCCAGCCCTTGATGGAGGCCCGGACGAAGCGCACCGCGATGTCGCGGTTCTTTGTGTCGTTGAGCCACGCCTTCCGGGCGAAGATCGCGTCCTGGAGCATCGCGACGCGCTTGTCGTTCCAGTTGATGACGTTGAGGTCTTCCGGCTGGTAGAGGTTGCCGGTCTCGGGGTTCGTCGCCTCGAGGACCTGGGCGTACTCGTTGTAGATCATCGCCTCGGCGACATCGATCTGCTTCGAAAGGAGCAGCGTCATGTCGAACGGCTGGATGACCTTCTGGAACTGCTTCGTCGGATCGCCGTTGTTCTCGAGGCCCGGGGTCAGGCCGCACGTCAGCGCGCCGGCGGTGACCTCGAACTCATTGCCGAAGTCCCAGACGCCGACCTTCTTGCCCGCGAACCCGCACTGGTCCGTGATACCGCTCGTCTTCCACGAGACCGACAGGGTGCCGGACCGCTGGAAGATCTGGGCAATGTCGACGAGGTCCGAGCCGCCCTCGCGGGCTTCGAGAACCTTCGGCACCCAGGAGATCGTGAACTCAGGCCCGTCGGGCTGCGAGCCGACGGCCTGCGGGATGACTTCGGGGCCGCCCGGGACGAACTGCACGGTCAGGTTCTCGGCCGCGAAGTAGCCCTGCTGCTCGGCGGCGAAGTACCCGGCGAACTGGGCCTGCGGGACCCATTGGAGCTGGAGCCGGACGGTCGCCGGCTCAGCGGCTGACTGCGACGACGGAGCGGACGCGGGAGCCGACGCCGGCGCGGATGCGGCCGATGCCGGCGCCGAGGCCGCCGGTGACGAGGCGGACGGTGACGGGCTGGCTCCGGTCGAACAGGCCCCCAGGACGATCGCCAGGGCCGCCAGCAGGGCGAGCAGAGATCTCACTCTCATGAAGCGCACTCCTTGTCCCCTCGCGGGGGCCTCCTCCATCCCGGGTCGCTCGTGGCGCGGGACGTGCGGAACGATACCGCGTCGGCGGGTCGCCGGCTGCCCGCGACCCCGCTACTCGGTGGCCCGGACCGACGCGTGCCAGGGGATCACGACCCGCTCGACGAGCGAGATCGCGACGTAGAACGCGATCCCGGTGGCCGCGCCGAAGAGGATCGCGGCCCAGGTCACGTCAAAGCGGAGGGCGCTCGCACTCTGGACGATGATCCGGCCGAGCACGAGCGACGCCCCTCCGAAGTACTCACCGACGATCGCCCCGATCAGGCTGAGCGTCGCGCCGAGCTTCAGGGCGGTGAAGAAGAACGGCAGCGCGTTCGGGATCCGGACTTTCCTGAGGACGGTGCTCTCCGACGCCGCGTACGAACGCATCAGCTCCAGCGCGCTCGGCTCGACGAGGACGAGGCCGCGGGTCACGTTCACCATCACGGGGAAGAAGACGAGGACCGCGGCCATCATCATCTTCGAGAGCGGGCTCAGGACGCCGAACCAGTTGTTCATCAGCGGCGCGATCGCGATGATCGGGATCGCTCCGGCTGCGATCGCGAAGGGCAACAGCGCCGCCCGAACCGTCACCCAGCGGGCGGTCACGAACGCGACGAGCACGCCACCCACCGTCCCGATGACCATTCCGCCGACGGCCTCGATGAGCGTCGCCTGGGCCGAGGGGAGCAGCGCGAAGCGGCCATCGCCCCAGTTCGCCTGGAGCGCGGCAAGGATCGCGCTCGGCTTCGGCAGGATGAACGCCTGCAGCTGCATCGCGCCGACCGCCAGCTCCCACAGGACGATGCCCGCGAGGAAGACCGCGATCGCGGGGATGTAGTAGCGGGCGGTTCGGAGCCAGCGCCGCGTTCGGCCGCCGGCCGGCGAGGGCGACGCCGCAGGCCCCGTCGAGGCAGGCGCGTCCCGCGGCGGCGCGATATCCGACGCGGCGCTCACCCGACCGCGCCCTCGGCCATCGTTCGCTCATCGGAGGCGACGCCGGCCTCGTCCTCCGGGTGGTGCTCGTGGTCGGCGGGCCCTGGACCGCCGTCATGGCGATGCCGAAGTGCCTCTCGGACCTCGGTCACCAGCTCGAAGTAGCGGCGCGTCTCGCGGGTGTCCTCGTTCCGCGGCCGCGGCAGGTCGACGTCGATGACCTTCGTGATCCGGCCCGGCCGGGAACTCATCACGACGACGCGCGAGGAGAGGAACACCGCCTCGGGGATCGAGTGGGTCACGAACACGACCGTCGTGCCGGTCTGCTCCCAGATCCGCAACACCTCCGAGTTCATCCGCTCGCGGGTCATCTCGTCGAGCGCCCCGAACGGCTCGTCCATGAGCAGGATCGCCGGCTCGAACGCGAGCGCCCGGGCGATCGCGACGCGCTGCTGCATCCCGCCCGATAGCTGCCACGGGTAGTGCTTGAGGAAGTCGCCGAGCTCGACGAGCTGGAGCATCTCCGCGGCTCGCTGCGCGCGGCGCTCCGCCGACGCGCCCATGACCTCGAGCGGCAGCTTGACGTTGTCCTCGACCGTCCGCCACTCGAACAGGACCGGCGCCTGGAAGACCATCCCGTAGTCGCGATCGCGGCGGGCCTTCTCGGCGGTCTTGCCGTTGACGACAACCGCGCCGTTCGTCGGTGAGGTCAGGTCGCCGATGATCCGGAGCAGCGTCGACTTGCCGCAGCCCGACGGCCCGATCAGCGAGACGAACTCGCCCTGGGCGATGTCGAGGTCGATCCCCTGCAGCGCGGTCGTGACCGGCTGGTCGCCGCGTGCGAACACCTTGTCGACGCCGGCGAGGTGGACGACGGGCTGGTCGGTCATGCGGCTCGATCTCCTCCGTGGGGCGCCGATGTCATGCCAGCTCCGGCCTTCGGCGGTTGCGCAGCACGGCCCACTCGACGATCACGATCACGGCGAAGAACGCGATCCCGAGAAGCGCCGTCCCGCCGATCGCTGCCCAGAGCTTCTCGGGGCCGGTGATGTAGTACTGGTTGAACGTGATGATCAGGCGGCCGAGGCCCTCCGAGATCCCGCCCGGGCCCTCGCCGATGATCGCCCCGACGATCCCCGCGGTCGCGGAGATCTTCAACGCCGTGAACAGGTACGGCAGCGAGGCCGGAAACCGCAGTTTCCAGTAGATCTGGGAGCGCGACGCCGCGTACGACCGCATCAACTCCATCGCCCGTGGATCGAACGAGCGCAGGCCGCGGATCATCGCGATCGTCACGGGGAAGAACGTGAGGTAGGTCGCGATGATCACGACCGACACCACGTTCGCGCCGAACGCAAAGACGATCATCGGTGCGAGGGCGACGATCGGCACCGTCTGGCTCGCGATCACGTAGGGCACGAGCGCCCGCTCGAGCAGCCGGGAGTGCACGAACACGGTCGCGAGCATGAGCCCGAGGATCGCCCCGAACACGAACCCGATCGCTGCCGAGCGCCACGTGTAGAGCGCCGCGTCGAGGAGCTTGCCGGCAAGCGACGTGTCGTCGACGCCCGGCTGCCACGGCTGGGTGTAGGCGAGGACGATGTTCCAGGTGTGGGGCAGGATCAGGTCGTTCGCGAACGGCCAGCGAAACGGCGGGTTCCACAGGACCGGCGAGTTCGGCAGGGCGCCCGGCGCCCGCCACGGCGTGCCGCCGAGGAACTTCACTCCCTCCCAGAGGACGAGGATCCCGAACAGGAACAGCGCGACCGAGACCGCCTGGCGGCGACGGCTGGCGATCCCCGATTCGGACGGACGCGAGACGCGGCCAGCCGCCGCGACCGCGGTCGCCATCGGCTAGTTCCTCACCGCCTGATCGGAGATCTCGAGGGCCCGGTCGATGATCGCGAACCCTTCGGCCAGCTGGTCCTCGGTGATGCACAGCGGCGGGTTCGTATGGATCGAGTTGTTCGCGATCATCGTGTAGAGGCCGTTCTCGCGGAGGAACTTGCCGATCGCCTTCATCTCGTCGCTCGTGCCGTTGAAGGGCGTCAGCGGCGTGAACGGGTCGCGCGACCGGACGAGATCGAGGATCCCGAACAGCCCCAGGTTCCGGACCGCCCCGACGGACGGGTGTCGGTCGTAGAGGTCCTGATGATGCCGGCTCATGACCTCGCCGAGCCGGCGCGAGTTCTCGAGAAGATTGTCCTCCTCGTAGACCGACAGGTTCGCGAGCGCCGCGGCGCACGACACAGCGTGCGACGAGTAGGTGAGGCCGCCGTAGTAGAAGTGGTCGTCGAAGAACTCGGCGATCTCGTGGTTCATCGCCACTGCGCCGAGCGGCAGGTACGACGACGTCAAGCCCTTCGCCATCGTCATCAGGTCCGGAACCGTGTCCCAGTGGTCGATCGCGAACCAGCGACCCGTTCGGCCGAAGCCGGCCATCACCTCGTCGGCGACCATCAGGATGTCGTAGCGGTCGCAGATCTCGCGGACGCCCTGGATGTAGCCGTCGGGCGGGATGAGGATGCCGTTCGTGCCCACGATCGTCTCGAGGAACACGGCCGCGATCGTGTGGGGGCCTTCGTAGCGGATGACGTCCTCGAGGCCCTGCAGCGCCTCGGCCGCCGGGCGCGGTTCCTTCTCGCCCCAGCGGTGCGTGTCCGGGTAGCGCACGACGCCGCTCAGCGCCGGCTCATTGGCCCAGCGGCGCGGGTCGCCGGTCAGCGTCATCGCCCCGAGCGTCGCGCCGTGGTAGGCGCGGTAGCGGGCGAGGATCTTGTGGCGGCCGGTGAACGCCCGGGACAGCTTGATCGCGTTCTCGATCGCCTCGGCGCCGCCGAGCGTCAGGAACACCTTGTCGAGGTCGCCCGGCAGGATCTCCGCGAGCTTCGCGCCCAGCCTCGCCCGCGGCTCCGTGGCGAACGCCGGCTGGACGTACTGCAGCTTGGCTGCCTGCTCGCTGATCGCGTCGATCACCCGCCGGTCGCCGTGGCCGATGTTCACCGACATCAGCTGGCTGTTGAAGTCGAGGATCCGCTGGCCCTCGGGCGTGTAGAGGTACACGCCCTCGGCGCGGTCGATCGCGATCGGGTCGATCGCGCCCTGGGCCGACCAGGAGAAGAACGTGTGGTCGCGCGAGAGCCGGACGATCTCGGCGCTCGTCATCCCCGGTGACGTGCTGATGCCCATGGTCCACCTCGTGCCGGCCCGTCGGGGCCGCCGCTGAACGTCGGAGTGGCCGCCATTACATCACACCGCCACGTTCGCCCGGCGCCGCGGTTCAGCCTGCAAGAGCCGTGCAACGCGCGGTCGAATCCGCCGACCCGGCTGGGATGCGTCGCCGCCTACGGTGGCCGGGAACGGAAGGAGGCGATGCCATGCCTCGCAAACGGGAACGCATCGACACCGGCACCGACGTCCGCTTCGTCCGCCGCGACGAACGCGGCCGATTCAAGAAGGTCGACGACGTCGGCCGATCGCTCGCCGGGGACCGCCGCCAGCACGCGAAGACGGTAGTCAGGAAGGGCCAGGGGGATCGCGGCGATCAGCGCCGCGCGACCGGCTCATGACTGACGAACGGGAGACGTCCGCCGACCTGCGGGGCGACGCGACGGCCGACGCAACCGGCGACACCCGGGACTTCCAGGGCGATGTGCCCACGAGCCACCATCCGTCGAAGGAAGCCGAGTCGATCGGCGACCCCCACGCCGACGATCCGGAGGCCGGCTCCCAGGAAGGTGCCGCGGCCGGAGCGGTCGTCGGAACGGCGGTCGCCGGTCCGATCGGTCTCGCAGTCGGCGCGGCTGCCGGGGCGGTGGCCGGCACGGCCGGCGAGTCGGGCGACCCGCCGAAGGATCCCGAAGTCACGACGCAAGCCGCCGCCCGAGATGACCTGCCCGGCTCGTTCCAGCCGGAGCGGCCCGGCCAGGAGGAGGACCAGGATGACTGACTCAGGCACCGCATCGAACCGCCATCCACGCGTCGACCCGGAGGCAAAGCCGGACGAAGCCGGCGCCTATGTCGGCCGCAAGCCCGAGCGTCAGGCCGAGACGATCCCCGGCGGCGTTCGGCCCGACGACGAGCGGATCGCCGCTCACTCGACGCAGGCCGGCGAGGGTGGCGGCAGCGAGGCGCCCCCGACCGGACACCGCGAGGGTCGCAACACGGACGACGACCTCGTGCGCGAGGCCGGCGAGAACCGCTGAGCGATCAGCCCGAGCGGCGCCGAAGCTCGCCGAGGTTGTCGGCGATCAGGAGAACGCCAAGCCCCAGCAGCAGGAGCAGGATGAGCTCGCGGACGAACGTGACCGCGAGAATCACCGCGCAGATGATCGCGAGGAGCATCGCGATCCGGAGCAGCAGGATCCCGATGGACCGGTCGAAGAACGATTCGATCGCGAGATAGCCTCCGACGAGGACCGGGATCGCGACGATCGCCGGCAGGATCCGCAACCAGATCACGACTGCGAGCAGGACGACCAGCAGACCGACGCTGAGCGCGGCCCACGCCTCCCCGAACGCACGGCGCTGGACGTGGGACGGTTGCTCGGGCTCGGCCGCGTGCTTGAGGTGGCCCCGCGGATCGTCGCGGACACCGGCGTGCATCGCCTCGAGCCGGTCGCGGGCCGCGGCGATGACCCGCGTCAGCTCGACGTCCCGCGACCGGAGCTTCGCCAGCTTGGCCTCCTCTGCCTGGAGCACGGCGGCGTGCTCGCCTGCGTACCGCTCCAGGCCGGCGGCACCGCGCAGCGACGCAACCTCTTCGCTCATTCCCGGAAGCTGTCCGGCGACCGCGGCCGCCTCCTCGCGAAGCGCGGCCCGCTCCGCCTCCAGCTCCTCGATCCGGGCCCGAAGCACGACCGGCGCGCGCGACGGCGGCGGAACCTTGGCGAGCCCGGCGAACCCCAGCGGATCCGACCACGACTGACGGACCGTTCCCGTCCGGGTGTACTTCGGGCCGGCCGGCGCACGCTCTCCGGCGAACCGATCGCCGGTGTCGAGGCCCCACAGGCCACGGTAGCCGTCGACCCACGGGTCCTCGTCGGAGATCACGATCGGCGTCCACTCGACGTCGCCGCCCGGCCCCACGACGACTCCGTCGCCCCGGGCGTAGTCGACGAACGGGACGCTCAGGGCCCGCCCCACGCGACCCGCCAGGTCGCCCGGATCCGGCTGGGCGAGCGTGTCGCGCCAGACGTGGCGAAGCAGGTCGAGCGGGCCGCGGAGGTTCTTCTCGCCGGGGAACGGCAACCGCATGATGTACTCGCCCCGCTCGAGGTAGGTCGCATGCGACCCGGCACCGGGGTACACGATCGGGTGGCCATCGCGCGTCTCGAGTCGCGGGTCGTCCCAGCGGCGCCGCAGGTCGTCGCCCTTCTCGTCGTGGGCCGCCGCGCAGAACCACGCCGGCTGGGTCGTCCCGTCCGCGAGCTCCTCGAGGACGATGAAGCACTGCTCCCAGTCGGCCTCGTGGTCGTTCGCCCCGTCGAACGTCGATCGCCAATCGTTCATCGCGTAGAAGAACAGGTAGTGAAGCACGACCCAGCCGCCCGTCCGGACGACGCGGCCGTGATACGAGACTCGGGGATCGGCGGTCCGGATCTGCGCGTATCGGACGTCGGCGGCGGCGGCGGTTCCGCCCGGAACGCGGCCACGGAGCAGCAGGGACGTGACGAGGCCCGCGTCAACGAGTCGGGCCGGGAGTCCCACCCGCGCCAGCCGGCCGGGCGCGGAGAACCGCGGTCGGTCGGGACGGTTGCGCCAGCGTGCCAGCTCGACGGCGTTCATCGGCTGCGGCACGAAGCGAAGGAACTGGAGATGGCCCGGTGGCGGGTCCCCGACGGCGCCCAATGCGTCGAGCGTCAGGGACCCGGTCGGGGCCACGATGCGGGCCTCCCGGATCGAGGGGCCGGACAGCAGGTCGCAAGCTCGAACGTAACCCTCGGTCGGCATCGGGAAGAAGAGCTCGCCCCGGGTGAACCGGAGGATCGGCTCGTGGCGCCGGAGGAGCTCGAGGTCGGCCGCGTCGCGCGCTTCGATCACGTCGGCTCCTGCGTCGGCGGAACGTCGCCCGGCGTTTCCTCGAACGCTGCCCGGACCTCGCGCTGGTTGAGGTAGAAGACGGCGACGACGTTGATCGCCATCGAGATGTACGTCGGAGCGCCATCCAGCCACGCCCCGAGGGCCAGCGCGAGCGCGAGTCCGGACAGGATGATTGCGCCGATCCAGCCCCAGCGGCGTCCGCTCAGGAGCCCGAGGGCCACGACGAGGCTGCTCAGAATCAACGCGATCGCAAGGCCCCGGGAGAGCGCAAACGCGACCGTGCCGGGTGCCGGCTCCGGGACCTGGGCGGACATCCGCAACCAGTCGACACCGATCCGGTACCCCAACAGCTGACCGATCAGCAGCGCCGCCCGGATGATCTGGATCGCGGCGACCACAAGCACGCCGAACGGGCGCCGGCGGGGATCCGCTTGGACCGGGGCATCGGTCATGCGCGGGCGACGATAGCAAACGGGGCGGCCGTCAACGGCGCAGGATCGTGATCGCCCCCGGATTGACGCGCGCCTCGAGCCATGCCGCACGGTGGGCGTCGCCGTCGACCTGGACCGGCTGCTCCGGATCGGCCGTAATCCGGACGCGCGCTGCCCGGAGCCTCAGCGAGCGCCGATGGCGATGTGGCGTCGGGCCGCGGGCGAGCAGCGCCTCCGCCGCACCGAGCAGGCCGCCGGGTAGCGTCGTCGCCGTCACGACGATCACGTCGAGAAGCCCATCGGCCGGGTCGATGGGGTGCCGCGGCCCGACGAACCCCGGGATGATCTGGCCGCAGTTCGCGACCAGAGCGACCAGTCCGGTGGCCTCGTGCGTCTCGTCATCCGCCTCGATCGTGAACCGCGTCGGTCGTGGGCTCGCCGCCTCGTGAATCGCGGCGACGATGTAGGCGCCAAAGCCGAGCCTCCGCTTGTGCTCCGCGGATGCCCGGGCCATGACGCGCGCGTCGAACCCGACCCCGCACGCGACGACGAAGGCGTTCGAACCCGCGGGCGGGCCGGCGACGCCATCCTCCGCCGATCCCCATGTCGCGAGGCCGAGGTCAACGGGCCGCGGCCGCCCGGCCCGGATCACCTCGATCGCGCCGCTGATCCCGCGCGGGACGCCGAGTTCGGCGGCAAACACGTTGCCGGTTCCAGCCGGAACGATCGCGAGCGGAACGCCCGTGCCCGACAGCGCGGCCGCGGCCTCGCGGAGCGTGCCGTCCCCACCGACGACGGCGACGAGCGGGGCGTGTCTCGCGGCGGCAAGCGCAACCGCAGCGGCCTCGCGAGTCGTCGCCGCGACGTCCGGGGCCTGACCTGTCCGCGCAGCCACCGCGGCGACCACGGCGTCGACGATGCCGCCGCGGCGCTTCTCGTGGGCGAGCTTCGAAGCCACGGGATTGACGACGACGAGCGGCGCGACGGGCGGGGTGGCGGGCGCCTCCATGGCCGCACAGTGTGCGGCAAGCGTTTCATCCATTCGACGCACCACGGGATGCCGTGGACGGTGGCGAGGCTCGCCGTGGCGAGTAACGTCGACCGTGGTCGGTAGCCAGGGTCCGCGTCTGCCACCGGCCGGCCGGTGTACCCTCGCCTCTCTCAGCGTTACGCACGAACACGACGTGGAGGGCGAACGACCGATGCCGCGAACCGTCCGAGGGGCACTCCTGCAGGCGACCTGGACCGGCGACAAGGAATCGATGATCCAGAAGCACGAGCAGGCGGCCCACGAGGCGTCGAAGCAGGGCGCCCAGGTGATGCTCTTCCAGGAGCTCTTCTACGGGCCGTACTTCTGCCAGGTCCAGGACGCCCAGTACTACTCGTACACGGAGCTGATCCCGGACGGCCCGACCACGAAGCGCATGCAGGACCTCGCGAAGCAGACCGGGATGGTCCTCGTCGTGCCGATGTACGAGGAGGACGAGAAGGCGTCGGGGATCTACTACAACACCGCCGCCGTGATCGACGCCGATGGCAAGTACCTCGGCAAGTACCGCAAGACCCACATCCCTCACGTGAAGGGCTTCTGGGAAAAGTTCTATTTCCGCCCCGGGAACCTGGGCTACCCGGTGTTCGAAACGGCCGTCGGCAAGGTTGGCGTGTACATCTGCTACGACCGCCATTTCCCGGAGGGTGCCCGGGCTCTCGGCCTGAACGGCGCCGAGATGGTCTTCATCCCGAGCGCGACGTCACGCGGCCTGAGCGAGTACCTCTGGCGAATCGAGCAGGTCTCGCACGCCGTCGCGAATGGCTACTTCGTCGGGACGATCAACCGGGTGGGCATCGAGAAGGATCTCGGCGACGACGATTTCTACGGCCAGAGCTACTTCTGCGACCCGCGCGGCCAGTTCATCGGCGACGTGGGCTCCGCGCACGACGAGGAGCTCCTGGTCCGCGACATGGATCTCGACAAGATCCAGGAAGTTCGCCAGACGTGGCAGTTCTACCGCGATCGCCGGCCCGACGCGTACGACGATCTCGTTCGGCCGTAGCACGTGCGGGGTTGGCCGGGATTGCGCGGCGAGGCGAGCCACGAGCTTGCCGATCGCAAGGAAACGGTCGTCCGGAAGCTGCTTGACGCGCTCGAGCGACGGGACGTCGCGGCGATCTCGGATCTGCTGACCGACGACGTCGTCTACCACTTCCCCGGTCGCGGCCCGGTCGCGGGCACGTATCGCGGCCGGGACGCGGTGATCGGCCTGTTCCGGACGCTGGCGGGCCTGTTCGACGCCCCGCTCGGGATGGCGTCACATGACGTGGTCGCCTCGGAAGCCCACGTCGTCGACCTTGCGACCTATACCGGCGTCCGCCGTGGTCAGCCCTTCACGTGGAACGCCGTGCGGCTGTATCACGTAGAGCTTGATCAAGTCAGCGAGGTCTGGCTGATGATCGGCGACATCTACGCGTTCGACGCCTGGATCGCCGGCTGAACCAATCCGGCCGTTCGCCGGTATTGCTAGATCGGCGCAGTTCCACGGCCGGAGGAGGCCCGTCGACCTGCGCCGTTTCAATTCCCGAGCGGGTCAGCGGCCGCTCTCGTGGTCGCTGACGTTGTGGTGCCTCACGACGGTCGCGGCTGCGATCTCCTTCGCCGCTCCTTCGATCGACCCTGCTCGAGCTCGCTCGTCTTGATGTGCTCGTACATGCGCCGCTCGGTGTTCCTTCCGGGGCATGGTCGTCACCGTCACGACGAAGCGTGCACGCGAACCGCTGACAACGGACCGGTCGGGGTCCGGGCGATCGATACGGCTGGCTTGCGGGCGAATGCTCGCCCGGCGTCCGGAAGGCGGCGTGGAGCTCGTTGTACCCTCACCGCTTCACCAGGGAGCAGCTGATGCAATTCGGATTCACGCTCAAGCCCGAGCACGATCTCAATCGCACGATCGCGCTCACTCGCCGGGCCGAGGACGCCGGCTTCGACTACGGCTGGCTGTTCGACTCCCATGTGCTGTGGCGCGAGCCGTACGTCCTGCTGACGGTCATGGCCCAGGCGAGCGAGCGGCTTCGGCTGGGCACCTGCGTCACCAACCCGGCGACGCGCGAGCCTTCCGTCACGGCGTCGACGCTCGCGGTCCTCAACGAGGTCAGCGGCGGGCGGATGGATCTCGGGATCGGGCGGGGCGACTCGGCGCGACGCGTGCTGGGCAAACCGCCGACGACGATGGCGACGCTCGAAGAGGCGATCGTCGTCATCAAGGCACTCGTCGAGGGCCGGGCGATCGAGTACGAGGGCACGGAGCTCCGCCTGACATGGACCGGGGACTGGACGCTCCCCGTGTGGGTCGCCGGCTACGGCCCGATGGCGCTCGCGATGACCGGCCGCGTTGCCGACGGCGTGATCCTCCAGCTCGCGGACCCGGACCTGATTCGCTGGTTTGTCGGCCAGGTGCGCGACGCCGAGGCCGCGGCCGGCCGTCCGGCCGGCTCGGTCAAGGTCCAGGCTGCCGCACCGGCTCACGTCGGCGACCGCGCACTGTGCCGAGAACGGACGCGCTGGTTCCCGGCGCTCGTCAGCAATCACGTCGTCGATCTGGTCAACAAGTACCCGCGCGAACAGCTCCCGGAGTCGCTCACCGGCTACATTCGGGACCGCGACGGCTACGACTACCTCCATCACGCCGAGGTCGGCTCGTCGAACGCAGGCTTCGTCGGCGACGAGGTCACCGACCGGTTCTGCGTGCTGGGCTCCGTCGACGAGCACATCGCGAAGCTCCACGAGCTCGCGGGCGCCGGCGTCGATCAGTTCAACATCTACCTGATGAACGGCGACGAGGAGTCGGTGCTCGAGGTGTACGGCGGGAAGATCATCCCGGCGCTGCGGGACGTGGCCACGGCCGCCGGCTGAGGGTGCCGGGAGGCACCGGCTTTCGGTGACGAGCCGGATCGGCGCGGTGGCGTCCGGGGCGGTCCGGACAGGCTGACGGGACTGAAGGGCTAGTCGACAACGTGACCCGGCCCCGCCCGACGATGCAGCCTCGGGGATTCGTTCTCGGAGGTCGCCGGGGTGTCACGATCGATGAGATTGCCGTTCCGCCAGGGACGCGATCCATGGTGGGACATGGAAGGCCGGACGGTTCGGAGGCTCCGTCGCCGGCGCGTCGCGGTCAGCTTCGGGATCCTCGTGGTCGCGGCCGTCCTCCTGGCCTTCGTCTGGGGTGTCCCCGGCGTCCGCGCCGCGTCCACAACCGTCAACCTCGACCAGTGGGCCAGCAAGGACAACGCCTGGCAGAACGGCAACCTCAACGGCAACAACTCGAAGTACCCCGAGGGCGGGATCGTCCCGTTCCGGGTCGCGTTCGAGGGAGTCTCGACCGGCACCCACACGATTCACATCAACTACGACTTCACCGCGAGCGGCCACAAGGCCTACGACTTCCTCGCGACGTGGGACGTTACGAACGCCAAGGGCAAGATCTGCGCCGCGTCCGGGGGTGCGATCTCGTCGAAATGCCCGTCGCTAGGGACCCCCTCCAGCTACCCCTTCCCGAACGATGGCTACAAGGCCAACGGACTGACCGTCCACGGCGCCGAGCTGTATTCGGCCGCGCCGCGACGACTAACGATTTACGGCGGCACGATCACGTCAATCAAGGGGCCCGTCCACTCCGGCTCGCCGGACGGCAACAGCACGGCCGACTTCGTCGTGACGTTCAAGAACACGCGGTCCGCGGTACTGCTGTCCTGGGGTGGCCATCTGGCCCAGTCGGCGTACTGGGATACGGCCCGTGGCGGACCACGCGACGGCGCCTCGATGGTGTCCGGCGCACCGTGGCACATGCGAACGCTCCAGCTCGATGGGTCGGGCAACAAGAACCAGGACCGGAGCATCCAGCCCAGCGCGATCGTCGGCGAGCTGCCGCCGTTCGCCCTTGCGCCGCCGACACCGACGCCTCGACCGACAAGCCCACCGAACAATCCGGGCAATCCGGGAAGCCCGGGCAACCCGCCCGGCGGAGCGACGACGGTCAGCGGACCGGGGCCCGGCAACCCCGGCGTCACCGTGCCGCCGACGACGGCGCTCGCCGACCCCCTGCCGCGACCGGCCCAGGGATCGCTGCCCGCGGTCATCGGTGGGTTGCTCGCTGTCGGACTGGCCGCGGTGCTCGGAGCGAGGCGAGCCGGGGGTGGCCGAAGCCGGAGGCGCTGAGCTCGAGGCATCGGCCGGGTAGCCTGTCCACCGGTCCCGACCACGTCGCCGTGAGTGGATGTCTCGAGGATGAACGAGCGGGCGCCCCGAGCTGGAGCCCGCCTCACTGAGCGCCTGGGTCGAGCGCTCGTGCTCGCTCGTCACGACCGAGACCACTGACGCCGACATGGTCGACTGGGAGCGACACCGCCACGCGGAGGCCCGACCTCCCGATGCTCGCCGCTTGGGTACGATGCGCGTCTGACACAGACGGCGCCGGACCCAGGCGCAGCGACGCGGAGGAGGACCGTCCCCGATGCGCACCCTCATCACCAACGGCACGATCGTCACGGCCGAGGGCTCGTACAGGGCCGACATCCTCATCGACGGCGAGACAATCGCCCAGATCGGCTCGGATCTGGCCGCAGCGGGCGCCGGCGCGAGCGCCGACGAGACGATCGACGCAAAGGGCAAGTACGTGATTCCGGGTGGCATCGACGTCCACACGCACATGGAGCTGCCGTTTGGCGGGACGTTCGCGAAGGACACGTTCGAGACCGGGACGCGGGCCGCGGCCCACGGCGGGACGACGACGATCGTCGACTTCGCGGTGCAGTCGCGAGGCAAGAGCCTCCGCGACGGTCTCGACGCATGGCACGCGAAGGCCGAGGGCAACGCGGTCGCCGACTACGGCTTCCACATGATCAGGAGCGACGTCAACGACGACACGCTCAAGGAGATGGACCAGCTCGTCGCCGAGGGCGTGCCGGACTTCAAGCTGTTCACCGCGTATCCGGGCGTCTTCTTCAGCGACGACGGCGCGATCTTCCGGGCGATGCAGCGGACGAAGATGAACGGCGGGCTGATCATGATGCACGCCGAGAACGGGCTGGCGATCGATGTCCTCGCCGAAGACACGATCAATGCGGGCACGACCGATCCGATCGGCCATGGCCTCGCCCGGCACGCGGTGCTCGAGGGCGAGGCGACGAACCGGGTGATCCGCCTGGCGCAGGCGGCCGAGGTCCCGGTCTACATCGTCCATCTATCGGCGAAGGAGGCGCTCGAGGAGGTCAAGCGAGCCCGCGACGAGGGCCTGCCGGCGTTTGCCGAGACCTGTCCCCAGTACCTGTTCCTGTCGCTCGACGACCTCGGCAACGGGTTCAACGGCGCGAAGTTCGTGTGCTCGCCGCCACTCCGGCCGAAGGACCACCACCCGGAGCTCTGGACTGGCCTCGTGAAGGACGACCTCCAGCTCGTCTCGACGGACCACTGCCCGTTCGACTTCGAAGGCCAGAAGGACCTCGGCAAGGGCGACTTCCGGAAGGTGCCGAACGGGCTGCCGGGCGTCGAGGACCGCGTCGACCTGCTCCACGACGGCGGCGTCGTCGAGGGCCGGATCAGCCGCGAGCGGTGGGTCGAGATCATCTCGACGGCGCCAGCGAAGCTGTTCGGGATGTATCCGAAGAAGGGCGCGGTCGCGGTCGGATCGGACGCCGATCTCGTCGTCTACGATCCGAACGCCCGGCACACGATCAGCGCCAAGACCCACCACATGGACGTCGACTACTCGTGCTACGAGGGTCGCCAGGTCCAGGGTCGGTCGGACATCGTGCTGTCACGGGGCTCCGTCATCGTTCGGAATGGCGAGTTCACCGGGAAGCCCGGCGCCGGAAGGTTCGTCAAGCGCTCGACCGCGGACTACGCCCGGCTCGCCTAGCCTTGGTGCTCACGGCTCGTTCCCTCCGCGTCGACGCCGATCTCGGCTCGCTCGCCGACGTCCGCGCGTTCATCCGCCAGGCCGCGTCCGACGCGGACGCGCCGGTATCGTGTCTCGAGGACCTCGTCCAGGCCGTCGACGAGGCGGCGACGAACGCAATCGTTCACGGCTACGACGGCGCCCCCGGCTGGCTCGAGGTGAGTGCCGAGCTCAGCGGGCCGAACTTCGTCATCCATCTCGCGGACGCCGCGCCCGAGTACGACCCGACGACAGTGCCCCCGCCCGATCTGTCGGTTCCACCGATGGCTCGCAAGCCCGGCGGGATGGGCGTCCACCTGATCCGGCAGTGCACCGACACGATGGCCCATCGACCGCGGCCCGGCGGGGGCAACATACTGACCCTGGCTCGACGGATCCGGCCGAACCCGGAGGAGGAGGCGTAGATGTCGCTCACGACGACGACCGAACAGGTCGCCGGCCGCGTCCCGTTCACGGTCCTGGCGCTCGAAGGCGAGCTCGACGCGTCGAATTTCGAACGGCTCGTCGGCGACGCGCGCGACCTGTACACACGGGGAACGCGGGCGATGCTGATCGACTTGACCGGGCTGACGTTCCTTGCCAGCTCCGGGCTCGTGGCGCTCCACTCGATCGTCCGGATCATGCACGGCGAGCAGGCCGATGACCTCGAGGCTGGCTGGGACGTCCTCCACCACCTCGGGCACGACACCGCGACCGGCGACAGCCAGCGCGACGTCCAGCTGGCCGGTCCGCAGCCCGCGGTCGAGCGCGTCCTCCAGCGAACGGGCCTGGATCGGCTGTTCGTCATCCACCCGGACCGCACGACGGGGATCGCTGACTTCTGAGCTGGTCGGACCCGGTCTCTGATCCCTCGCCGCCGGTCCATGCCGGGGACACGGTCGCGGGCGAGGTGGTCGCCGGCGCCGCGCTGACACCGGAACGCCTGGGGCCAATCCTCGCGCCGTTCGAGGATCCGGATGGCGGGTTCGCCATCGCGGTCGAGGACCCCGACGGGGTGGTTCTCGCGTCCGCGGGTCAGGCGCCCCCGGATGCCCCGGTCGATGCCGTCGAGGAGATCCGCTGCGGGCCGGGCAAGGCGATGGTCGGACGGGTCGTCGGGCGAGGGTCTGGCCCGCTCGTGGGGCCGATCGTCGCGAGCCTTGCGGCGTCGTTGGCCGAGCTCGCGGGTTCCGCGCACGAGCACCATCCGGGCGGAACGGCCGCGCACCGGTTGGAGGCGGAGCTGGCGCTCTCGCGCCGGATCCAGCGCTCGCTGATCCCGCTGACGCCGCCGGACCTGCGGGGCTTCGAAGTCGCGACGCACTACGAGGCGGCACGCGAGGTCGGCGGCGACTTCTTCGACGTCTTCCCGCTGCGAGATCGGGCCGGTCGGGCTGGGATCGTGATCGCCGATGTGACCGGCAAGGGCATTGCTGCAGCGCTCCTCATGGCATTCGCCCGGCCGCTCGTGCGATCCGCGTTGGATCAGGCACGCGACCCGGTCGTGGCGATCGAGCGGACGAACAAGATCCTCGTCGAGGAGCGGCGCTCGGCGCTGTTCATCACAGCGCTGGCGGGAATCCTGGACCTGCGGACGCGGGTCTTGCGGCTCGCGAACGCGGGCCACGAGCCGCCGCTCGTCGTGCCGGGCGATCCTGCCCGACCCGTCCGCTGGTTGACCGGCTCTGGGCCGCTACTGGGAGCGTTTCCGACCTTGGGCCTCGGACCCTGCGAGGTCCAGCTCGCGCCCGGCGACCTCGTCCTGCTCTACACCGATGGGGTGACCGACACCCGCGCGGCGTCAGGCGAGCGGTTCGGCGACGACCGGCTGCTGGCCGTCGTCGAGGCGGCCAGGGCCGGGTCGGCACGGGACATGCTCGACGCGGTCGTCGCGGCGACGCACGCATTCCAGGGCGATGAGCCATCGGCAGACGACGTCACGATCGTCGCGGTCAAACGAGAGGCGCACACCCGCCGCGACCTGGCGCGGCCTAAGGGGTGAACTGTTTCCAGTGGCCCTCGGAGACGACGTCGATGCTGCCGTCCACGACGCTGATGGCAGTCTCGTCATCGATCGCGTAGGCCGGAGCGGCCAGGGACACCGCCCATCGTTCGGCGTGGGCCATCGTGTTCTCGGGCAGATCTTCGTGGTCCAGATGGGGGAAGATCGAAAAGTCCACGAGCCTCAGCGTCTCGTCGCCGCCGTGGGGCGGCTTCCAGCCGACGAAGTCCTCGCCGATCCTCGGCGCCATGATCATGCTGCCGGCGCTGAGCCCGACCCAGACCGTCCGGTCGAGCGATGGGAGCAGGTTGGCCAACCCCGACTCGCGCACCCAGTAGCAGAGATACATCGGATCGCCGCCGTTGACGAGCAGCGCGTCCGTCTCCCGGACGGCGGGGATCCAGAGCGACTCGTCGATGCTGGGCAACGCCGTGAGCTCCAGGATGCCCATCGACTTCCAGCCGAGCTCGGTCATCGGCGTGGCAGGCTCTCGGCCGGCGATGAAGTTCCACGCCCGATTGGCACCGCCGGGCAGCGCGTACGAGGCGGTGGAGATGCAGAGGGCGCTGGACTCGGCGATCGGTTTGCCCAGCAGCTCCACGAGGGCCTTCCTGATGGTCGCGTTCTTGATGCCAGCGGAGGTAAGTAGAAGCTTGATGGCTGCCTCCTCGATTGCGAATCGGTACGCCGGATAGACCGACGGGCCGGCAGGAACTCATCGGCAGGAAGTGGCGAGACTGGAGCGCCCGGAGCGGCGCTGGCAAGCTCACCGGGGACGATCGGCACGTTGCCGACTACTGCTGGTAGTCCTCGACGATGGCCGCCGGGCGCTCCTCCGCGTCCCGCGGATCCTGGCCCGCGTCGCGGCGACCCTGGCGCTGATGCATCAGGTCGTACACCTGGTCCAGCTGGACCTTGATCGCCTGGAGGCGCTCGATATCGGGGCCGTCGAGCCCGGTCCCGTCGGCGGCCTTGGCGTAGAGCGCCTCTTCCTCGCGCGACAGCTTGTTGATCCGCGCGAACAGATCCTCGTCCCCGGCCATCGCCGACTCCCCTACCGCGTCCGCGGGAAGCCGAGATCGACCTTCGACGTGCCGGGATCCGGCCAGCGCGCGGTGACGACCTTGGGGTGGGTGTAGAACTGGATGCCTTCGGGGCCGTACATGTGGATGTCGCCGAAGAGTGAGCTCTTCCAGCCACCGAAGCTGTAGTACGCGACCGGCACCGGGATCGGGACGTTGATCCCGACCATGCCGACCTCGACCTCGAACTGGAACTGCCGCGCCGCGCCGCCGTCGCGGGTGAAGATCGCGGTGCCATTGCCGTACTGGTTGTCGTTGACGAGCGAGACCGCTTCGGCGTAGGTCGGGACGCGGACGACCTCGAGGACCGGCCCGAAGATCTCGTTGCCGTACGACTTGTGGTCCGGCGCGACGTGATCGAGCAACGACACGCCGAGGAAGAAGCCGTCGCCCTTGGCCAGCGGGTGCTCCCGGCCGTCGGCCACGACCCGGCCGCCGTCAGCCTCGCAGCCGGCGATGTACGACGCGACCTTGTCGCGATGCTCGCGGGTGACGAGCGGACCCATCTCGGCCGAGGGGTCCGTACCCGGCCCGACCTTGATCTTCGGCAGCCGGCTCTCGATCGCGTCGACGAGCGGGTCGGCCACGTCGCCGACCGCGACGACGACGCTGATCGCCATGCACCGTTCACCGCTGGAGCCATAGGCCGCGGAGACGGCCGCGTCGGCCGCCATGTCGACGTCCGCGTCGGGCAGCACGACCATGTGGTTCTTCGCTCCGCCGAGCGCCTGGACGCGCTTGCCGTGCCTCGTCCCGGTCTCGTAGATGTAGCGGGCGATCGGCGTCGAGCCGACGAAGCTGACGGCCCGGATCGTCGGATGCTCGAGGATCGCGTCGACCGCGACCTTGTCGCCGTGGACGACGTTGAAGACGCCGTCGGGGACGCCGGCCTCCTTGAGCAGCTCGGCGATGAAGATCGACGCCGAGGGGTCCTTCTCGGACGGCTTCAGGACGAACGTGTTGCCGCAGGCGATCGCGTTCCCGAACATCCACATCGGGACCATCGCCGGGAAATTGAACGGGGTGATGCCGGCCACGACGCCGAGCGGCTGGCGGATCTGGTAGACGTCGACGCCCGTCGAGGCCTGCTCGCTGAAGCCGCCCTTGAGCAGGTGCGGGATGCCGGTCGCGAACTCGAGGTTCTCGAGGCCGCGGGCCACCTCGCCGAGCGCATCGGACGGGACCTTGCCGTGCTCGGCGGTGAGCAGTGCGGCGATGTCCGCCCGGTGCTGGTCGACGAGGTTCCGGATCTTGAACATGATCTCGGTCCGCTTCGAGAGCGACGTCGCCCGCCACGCCGGGAACGCCTCGGCGGCGGCGCGAACGGCCGCGTCGACCTCTTCGACCGACGCGAAGTCGACCTGCTTCGTGAGCGCGCCGGTCGCCGGGTTGTAGACAGGGCCCGTCCGGCCCGACGCGCCGGCGAACGAACGTCCGCCGATCCAGTGGTGGACGCGCTCCGCCGTACCGGATTCGTCGGAATGAGCGCCGGAACGGGCGGAGCCCGGCTCTGCAACCTGCGTCATGGTCGACCTCTCATCGCTGGGCGGCGCGAGCGTTCATCTGGCTGCGCCGACGCCCCGCGTTCAACTTCGTGCCCGACAGCGTACCCCGTCTCAGGTCGTGGCGGCCGCAGGCGGCGGGGACGTGCTCCGCCGATGGAGTCCGATGAACCCGGCCAGACAGGCGATCGCGATGACCAGCGCGAGCACCTGCTCCGTCCGGAACGGCCCGACCGTCACCGGATCGCGCCACGTCGTGACGATGACCGACCGGACGACTGCCCACAGCCCGACCGCGAGGAAGAACGCCCGGCCGTCGGGCCTCCGGAGCGCCGGAACCACGAACGCGACGATCACGACGCCCAGGATCACGAGTGTCGCGATGCCTTCGTACGCCTGGGACGGGTGCGATGGGAGCGCCGGGGCGAGCGATCCCCACGGCCCCTCGCCGAGGTACGCGGTCGCCCATGAGCCGTCCCACGGCTGGCCCTGCCCCGTCCCGCCCAGGACCATCGCCAGCTTCCCGGCGCCGATCACGACGAGGACCGGCAGCGCGGCGATATGGAACCATGCCCCGACGCTGCCGCCGATCAACGCGGCGACGATGCCGCCGCTCAGCGCGCCGCCGACGACCGCCATCGCGAGCTCGAGGCTGCCGACCGCGGGGTCGAAGATGGCGCCCGGGTCCGCGGCGAAGAACTCCGGGTGGAGGAAGACGTAGCCGATCCGGCCGCCGATCACCGCGCCCGGGACGATGCCCAGGACGACGAAGAGAAGATCGTCGGCGCGCAGGCCGAGACGCCGGCCGCCGAGCGCGGCGAGCACGATCGCCGCGAAGATCGCACCCGCGATCCCGAGCGTCTCCCAGCGAACGGCGCCGTCGCCGAGGTGGAGAAAGGGATCGAACTCAAAGGTGATGACGGCAGGGGCCACGAGGCGAGAGTCTAGCGACCGCCGATGCCGCGACGGGCGACGCGGGCCGACGCCGAATCGTTCGCGCCGAACCTGTCAACTGGCCGACACTTCGCGTGTCGCACGGGCGCTCACCGAGTAGTCGCGCCCACGACGATCATCGCCCAATCGGTCGCGGCTCTGGGGGCCAGTGACCGACGACATGCCGAGGGGGCGTGTCGGGGGGCCACCCTGGGGGTGGTCGAAGGACCTTCGGGAACTTCGACCGGCCGACGAACCGGACGTCCGGCCCATGGGGGGACGGGCCGGGCGTCCGGTCGGTCGGCTGCGGGGGACAGCGGGATGACCGATTCGAACATGACGCCCAGGCTCACCGTTCGGCTGCTCGGACGGTTCGAGATCGTCGCCTGTGGGCGGCCCGTGCGGCTCTCCGGACGTCACGCCCAGGCGCTCGCCGCGTTGCTCGCCCTCCGCCCCCGCCCGCGCCTCCGTGACGCGATCGCTGCCGAGCTCTGGCCCGACTTCGACGGCCCCTCGGCGTCGTCGCTCCGCCAGGCGCTGTGGCTCGTTCGGACCGGCCTCGCGGCGTCGGGCGTCGAGCCCGATCGGGTGCTCGAGGTGGGCCAGGACACGCTCGGCCTGCACCCTAAGCTCAAGCTCGACACCGACGTAGCGGAGTTCGAGGCGCTCGTCGCCGACGGGCCGCAGAGCGCCGGCAGCGCATTGGCGCTGTATCGCGGCGACCTCGCCGAGGGCCTCGGCCACGAGTGCTTCGCGGCCGACCGGGAGCGGCTCTCCGACCTGTACGAGGACGCCCTCGTGGCCGCCGCCGAAGCGCGACTCGCCGCCGGTGACACGGACGGCGCCCGTGCGGCCGCGTCGCAGGCGCTCGCTCGAGACCCGCTGCGCGAAGAGGCCCATACCGTGCTGATCGCCGCCTACGGCCAGTCCGGGACCCGGGCCCAGGTCGTGCGCCAGTACCGGCGCGTGTGCGAGGTGCTCCGCGCCGAGCTGGCCGTGGCGCCGCTGCCCGAGACCGACGAGATCTACCGGATGGCCCTGGCCGCGACGATGCGCCGGTCGCGTGATCGCGCGGCCGCGCTGGCCGCCCAGCGATCGAGCCTCGGCGGCCGGCGCGTGTTCGACCGCTCGACGCTCGCGCGGGTCCTCGCGCCGAGCGCGTAGCGCACGCGACCTCATGAGAAGAGCCCCCGGCGGTGCCGGGGGCTCAACGATTCGGCGATGGGCCCGGAGGCTATGGCGTCACGTTCTGGACGATGACGTCACCGCTGCCGATGAGGATGTTCGTGTCGGTCCGGACCTGGACGTTGCCGAACAGGACCCGGCCGACCGCCGGTACGACGTTTGCCGTGACCGTGGCGGGCACCGTCCACGAGGACGCGGCCGGTCGCAGCGCGTTCGCATCGGTGGCGCTGATTGCGCCGAGCGTCGATCCGGCCTGGAAGACGTCGATGTACTTGTACGTCGTCGTCCCCGCCGGCACCGAGAAGCCATCGACGACGATCGTCCACGTCCCAGCGACGGGGTTCGCGATCGTCACCGACTCCTCTGAGTCGCCGTCGGCCGATTGGCCGCCGGTCGTCCCGTTCGGGCGGAGCACGAACAGGTCGAGGTCGGCGGCCGGATCGGATGGACTGCCGATCGTCGCCCGGAGCGAGGTCGCTCCGGCGGGGACCTCGACGGTGAACTGCTGGGTCTCGGTGTCGGCGATCGTCTTCGTGTCGATCTTGGCGCTGCCGAGGGAGGTCCCAACGGCACGTCCGGTGAACGCGCCGAACAGGTTGGTCAGGGTGTACGACCGGGCGACCGGGACACCGACCGCCGCGGTCGCGATCGTGTCGGGGTTCGGGCTGACCGAGGCCCCCAGGATCGTTGCGGTCAGCGTGAACGGAGCATCGTCGGCGTCGGACGTCCGGCGGGTGTCGAGCGACACTTCCCAGACCCCGGCCTGTGGATTCGTCGTCGTCCGGCTCGTCGGGCTGCCCGAAGCGCAGCCCGCCGAGGCCGGCGGGTTGTAGCAGTTCGAGACGGCGTTGCTGTCGATCCCCTGGCCGAACGGATGCCAGCGCAGGAACCGCATCTGGCCGCTGCCGGATGCCAAGCTGCCGCCATCCATGTCGACCTTGAACGCCGGCGCACCGGCCGGCACGCGGAAGAAGAAGTGTTGGGCCTGGGCGATGTCGATCGTCCCGCTGATGGCGACCGAGTAATCCGGCGAAGCAAAGTCGTACGGGACGATGACGGTGTTCATCGTCTGGTACTCGATCCCGGGGTTGGCCGGGTCGTCGAGCCGGAGGATTGCTGAATGGGAGCCGTACTCGGACGGCGAAACATCGACGTCAAAGGTGACGTTGGCGTTCTTCGGCAGGGAGACTGTGCCCCCGCTCGAGAACGTGCCGTCGTTGCCGAGCCAGCTGACGTTGTAGCTCGTCGTGGTGCCCGGGCCCGAGGTCCGGCGGAACGTGTAGGTTCGGGTGTAGTTCTCGTCCTTGGTGACGCCCTCGCGGTCGTAGATGCCCTGGCCCTTGCCGGGCGTTGCGAGGAAGCCATTCAGGATCGTGTGGACGTCGACCGACGAGCTGATGTCGACGGTCTTGCCCTGCTTCTGGAGCAGCGTCCACGCCGCCGCGACGTCGAGCAGGCCGACACCCTGGTCGTAGGCCTGGAAGCGGTTGCCCTCGGTCAGGTAGCGCGTGGTGCTGAGCAGCGATTGCCGGATCTGGGCCGGCTGGTGCTGGACACCGGTCGCCTTCGCCGCGCTCACGAGCAGGGCGCCGACGCCCGCCGCCTGAGGCGAGGCCATCGAGGTGCCGTTCGCCAGCTGGTAGCCGGGCGGCAGGGGGTACGGGAGCCCGGCGCCGGCCTGCCAGAGCGGCGCCGTCGAGACGGCCGCGCCCGGCGCGACCGCGCTCGGCTTGAAGCCGCCATCCTCGCGCGGGCCGCGCGACGAGAACAGGTGGAGGTTGTCGTGGTAGTTCACGTCCTGGCCGTAGTCGGCGAGCATCGTGTCGTCGGTCAGGTAGGCACCCATCCCGACGACCTTGCCGCAGACGCCCGGGTCGCCGGCGGTGTTCACGCCGGGGCCGTCGTTGCCCTGGGACAGGAACATCTGGACGTTGTACTGCTCGATCAGGCTGTCGTAGACCAGGCACCGGGTGTTGTTGCCGTCGTTGAGCGCGGGCAGCCCGCCGATCGACATGTTGATGACGTCGACGTTGGACTGCTTGGCCACGAAGATCATGCCCTCGAGGAGGGCGTGGGCCGTGCAGCCGGCAATGAACAGGCAGGCCCGCAGCGAGACGATCTTCGCGCCCGGAGCGGCGCCGCTCATCTGGCCGCCGAACAGGGCGTTGCCGGCGGCGATACCAGCCACGTGCGAGCCGTGGAAGCCCGACACGATGCCGATATTGACGACCTTGTTCCTGCCGTCGGTCTGGACTACGAACGGCATCCGCTCGGCGACGGCGGTCGCCGGGTTGTCGGTGCCGAACCAATTGACGTCATAGCGGACCCGGTAATCGGTCATCGCCATGTCGTCACTGAAGTTCTTGTTCTGGTTGGTGTCGACGTAGACGTTGTTCGCCGTCGTGTCCCACAGGACCGCGAACAGGCCGCTGCTGCCGGCCGGATTGCCGTCGCGGTTGACGTCGCTGCCGAGCTCGCCACCGAGCCGCGGGTCGCGCTCGTTGAAGATCGCGAAGCGGTACGTGCCGTTCGCCGGCGCGGTGTACGTGCCGGCGCCCGGTACGGTGCCGGAGATGACGAACGTGCCGCCGCTCGCGGTGACCTGCGTCGACATGTTGAGCCACGTCGGGTCGTTGTCGGTGAACGGGTCGGTGCCCGTCACCCAGTCGATGATCTTGCGTTCGCCAGTGCTCGTCGTGAGCAGGGCCGGATTGTCGAGTGACTGGCCGGTGTCGACGATGCCGATCGTGACGCCGCGGCCGTCCCACTCCGGGTGGGCGTTGACGAACTGCGCGGCGCCCGTGTCCTGGGTCGGCATGTAGGGGTTCGCCCGCGGCGTCGCGGCGCTCGGCGGGGCGCCCGGGATCAGCCCGGCGATTCCCTCGGGATCTGGGCTGACGTCCGGGACGGGAATGACCTTGTCGAGCTCGAAGCCCTTCACGCCGGCAAGCGCGGAGGCCGCGTCCGCCTTCCCGGTCGGGACGCTGGCGCGAAGGTAGTTGACGGTGTCCTCACGGTACTCGACCTTGCCACCGAGGGCCTTGATGCCGTTGGCGACGATGTTGCCCTGACCGGGCGCGAACGCGATCAGAACGCGGACCGTCGCCTGGCCGTTCGCGACGGCTCGGCCGACCGCCGCCCGGTCCTCCTTGGACACCGTGGGTTTCGGGCTGGCCGCGGCCGCAGCCTGGGGCAGCAGCGCGGTCGCCAGGAACAGTGCCGCGAACAGGGCGGCGAGACGTCGGGTCATTGGCTCTCCATTCAGGCGATGCCTGATCCTCCTGGGGGTCCATCGGAGGGCAGCGTCAGGCGCGCCGAACCGGCGTCCGGTGTGCACCTGAGCGGGGGCTCTGCCCGGAGCCCGCCGATGGGCGGCGCCGGCCCTCCCAGTGGCCGGCGAAGTCAACGTGGCGCGACGATAGCCTCGCGCAGCGGCAGGGTCAACGAACGTTATGGAGTTGCAAGGTCTGCCGGGGAGCAGTCGTCGGCCCGAGAATCGAAGGGCCCGCCGGCGATGCCGGCGGGCCCGAATGTGGCGACGAGACTGGTCCCGTGCTAGTCCCCGGTCACCTCGACGGCGATCGCCTCGGTGGCCTGGGTTGCGCCACCCGACTCGCTGGCCCCGAGCGCTCCGAAGAGCGACTCGTCGGTCAGGAGCAGGAGGCCGGTCTCGGTCGGGTTCGTGCCATCGGCGCCGGCGTCGCTGACCGTCACGGCCTTTGCGCCGCCGCCGTTGATGAACGTCCCGAAGTTGCCGAGATCGAACGACGCGTTGTAACGATCGCCGCCCGGCACGATCGTCGTCTCGACGACGTCCGTGACCGCGCCGCTGTTGTACCAGTCGGCCGCGAGCACGAGGACGTCGATCGGCTTGCCGAGCGCCTCCTCGTCGTTCAGCCCGATGTCCTCGCCGCAGACGGTGAGGACCGTGTTTGCGCTGTTCGTGGCGTGGATCGTCGGCCAGCCTGCGACCGCTGTAGCACCGGCTGCGGTGCTCTGGGCGAAGGTGAAGTTCCGGCCGTCGGCCAGCCCACCGTCATTCGAAAGGTCGAAGTTGAACACGAAGTAGTCGGTCGTGCCGTTCCGATCGATGTCGAGGTCGAACTCGAAGAGCGCCGGGCCATCGGCGTGGACCTGGCGTTCCCAGGTGTTGACCGCGAACTGGAGCGCGACCGGCGAGGTGCAGCCGAGATCGTTGATCCCGTCGAGCGAGCGAACGCCGACGTAGCGCAGGTCGACATCGGCGAAGTCGTCCCCGAGACCGGTGTCCGGGTCGTCCGGGCTGGTCGCGATCAGGCTGAAGTTGCCGACCCACGAGCGGCCTGCGCCCGCGTTGGTCAGCGTGAGCGCGTCGCCGGGGGCGACGCTCGTCGAGCTGGCGCTGACCTGGCTCGACTTCCGCGGCAGGATCTGCCACGGCAGGTGGATGTCGTTGGCCGTGCCGGCGGCGTCGAGCCACAGGTAGCCGTCGTATTCGAGCAGCTGGAGCTTGACCGGATCGGCCCCGCTCACGCCCGAGTCCAGGGTCCAGGTCCGAAGCGCGCTGGCCGAGATCGCGAGCGTCACGTCGAACGTCGCGTCGCCGCGTGCGGCGACCGTCACGCTCGGGACTGACGTGCTGACCGCGACCGCGCCGTTGGCCTGGTCGTTCGCGAAGCGGAACGTGGAGGCGAGGTCGTAGGTGATCGCCGAAGCGCCGTAGTTGTGGACGCGGACCGTGCGGGTCACCGACGTGTTCGCCGTGACGTCGTGGAAGCCGAAGTTGAGCGCCGCCGTGGGCGCATTCGCATCCCAGGCAACGCCCTGCGTCGCGTGAGCCTTGTCGACGCGGACCTCGCCGCCGCCGATCCGGGTGATCGGGGCGAGCTCGCCGCCAAAGTCGACCGGCCGGTTCAGGATCTCGGTGAAGCCCGTGTCGATCAGGGCGGCCTTGATCTCGAGCGGGCCGCGCGACCCGTAGGCCTCCATCAGGAGTGCCGCGGAACCGGCGACCATCGGCGCCGCGCCGGACGTACCACCGAACGGTGTCGTTCCGCTGCCGGTGCCGACCTCGGCCGAGACGGAAGCGCCGGGGGCGCCGATCTCGGGCTTGATCATGTTGTGATCGTTGTCGGGGCCGCGTGACGACGAGCCGACCATGTGCATGACGAGGGGGATGCCGTTCGCGTCGTCGAAGGTCACCCGTGCCTGGGCGCCCTTCATCGCGGTGGAGACCGCCTGGCTCACCATGTAGCCCGGGATCGCCGCGCACAGATTGTCCGGGCACACGCCCAGCGAGCCGTCGAACGGATCGCCGGGGGTGACCAGACCGATGACGCCGATCTTGCCGTCGCCGGCCGCGATGTTCGCGATCTTGGCGCTGAAGTTGCACGTGCCGCGGTCGACGAGGACGACCTTGCCGGTCAGGCTGCCGGCCGCAAACGCGGCGCAGCCGTCGAGGTTGTGACCGGCGCCGTCGCCGTACTGGACCGGCGCGTTCGTGACCTCGAACTCCGGGGTCAGCGGATGCGACCAGCTCTGGAAGACCGCCTCGCGCTTGACGAAGGTCGAGCCGCCATTCGTGCTGAGGAGCATCGCGAAACCGGTCGACGAGGGGACCGCGGTCTGGGCGACCGACAGCGCGCTCGGCGCGGCGGCCGGGGTGCCGGTCACGTACGGCTTGTCGCCGCCGTTGCCGGCCGACGCGACCGTCAGGATCCCGGCTGCGGTCGCGGTCTCGACCGCCCGCGAGATCGAGTCGTCGTCGGACTGGCCGTACTGCGAGCCGATCGACATGTTGATGATGTCGGCGTGGTCGTTCGAGAGGCCGTCGCCGTTCGGATCGAGCGCCGCGTCGATGCCCTGGATCATCGCGATGCCTGAGCAGCTGGTCGTGATCGAGGAGCAGGCCTTGTAGGCGAGCAGCGTCGCACCGGGAGCGACGCCCTTGGCGCCGGCGATGATGTCGGCGACGTGCGTGCCGTGACCGCCGCCGCAGCCGATCACGGCCGGGCTGCAGTCGATCGGGTCGGGATCGGGATTGAGCGGCGGGCTGCCGGCGCCGCCGACCCAGGCCTCGCCGACGAAGTCGAAGCCGCCGATCACCTTGGCCGTCGGGAAGAGCCTGCTGCCCTTGTAGTTGTCGTTGGTCTTGCGGTTCTTCTGGTCCTTCGTCTTGGTCCCGTAGGCCTGCTTGTAGGCGAGGTCCGTGCCGGGGCCGCCGAACGCGACGTGGGTGTAGTCGATGCCGCTGTCGATCACGGCGACGGTGATTCCTTCGCCGGTCACGCCGAGGTCGTGGACCGCGGTCGCGCCGATGTACGGAACGGTCTCGCTGAGATCGAGCTGGTAGTCGCGGACGCGATTGATCGCTTCGACGCGCTTGTCGGTCGCGAGCTTGCGCAGGCTCGCGGCGTCCGCCTGGACGGAGATCGAGTTGAGGGCCATCTTCGAGCGCCCGAGCAGCTTTGCGCTGGCATCGAGCTTCTGGAGCTTCGCCAGCACGGCGTTCTGCTCAGCGGTGACCTTCGCGCCGCGTGCCTTCTGGGCGGCGTTGCCCTTGACGGTGGCCACCGGCGCGGTCACCAGGCGGATCGTCGCCTGGACGCTGCCGGATGCTCCGACGAGTGATCGGTCGAGGCCCGCGATGACCGCGTTGCGGTCCCGCGTCAGCGGAGCTGGACGCTCGAGCTTGGGATCTGCCGCCATCGCGGCCGGCAGCGACGTAACAAGGAGCAGCGCCGACGCCCCGAGGGCTGTCAACAGCCTCCGATTCATGAGCCTCCCTTCAGGCGATGCCTGATCCTCCACACACGGCGCGGTCAATCCGGTCACGCGGACTCCCGTCCCGCGAGCCGTGCGCCCCTGACCCCCGTGAGACACCAGAGCCGGCTCTCCCGAAGCCGGCTCGTTGATGAGCCGAAAGTACTCCCCGGGCGTTTCGGGGTCAATCTGAAGAGGCCGCCGCGGGCGGTCGACGGGCGCGCTCGTGGTGCGAGGGCGCACCACGGCTCGACGGGCCCCGGACATGACGAGGCCCGGGCGTCGTGCCCGGGCCTCGGTTGCGCGCTCGGGATGGCCTCCGGAGGAGGCCCCGCCGGGATGGGTGTTTACGGAATGGAGGCCAGGGCCGCGTCGACCTGGAGCAGACCGGCGCCCGTGGCGTCGGAGCCCCACGACATCGTCACGAACGACGGGTCGGCGTTGCCGTCGGCGTCGACGTGGAACGGATCCCACACCTGGGCCGAGCCGGCCGGGATCGGTGCCGCGGTGCTCTCGAAGATCGTCTCGATGTCGGCCTGGCTCAGGCCGGCGTCCTTCTCGAGGAGCATGGCCGCCGCAGCGGACACGTGGGGTGCCGCCATCGACGTCCCGCCGACGTAGAAGAAGTTGCCGGGATTCAGGCCCAGGACGTCGCCGAGGCCGTTCGACCACCAGGGGAGGTGGTTGTAGCCGGGGAAGCCGGCGAACGGGCCGCGGACCCACGAGCCGGGGGCCGCGACGTCGAGGTCCTGGCCGGCCTTCTGGCGACTGGAGAAGTCCGTGATGTAGACGTCGTCCGTGCCCGGCTCGGCGACATCGCCGGAGTCGGCCTTCAGCGGCGGCGTCAGCCCACCGTTCGTGTCCTGCAGCCAGAACATCCGGTAACGGAAGCCATTGGCAGGCTCGTTGCCGCTGGCGCCGTCGTCAAGCCACTCGCCGGTCCAACCGGAGGCGGCCGCCGAGATCACCTGCTCGTAGGCGCCGGGCCAGCCCATGCCGTCCTCGCCGGAGTTGCCGGCCGAGGCGACGACGATGACGCCGGCCTCGATCGCCCGGTCGATCGCGTCCTCGATCTCGTCGGACGGAACGCTGTCGCCGAGGCTCATGTTGATGACGATCCGCTTGCCCGCGAGCTGGCCTTCGGCGAGCGAGGTCACGTAGTCGATGCCGGCCGCGACCATCGCGTCCGTGCCGAAGTTCACCAGGCCGGTCGTGACGCTCGGGTCGTCGCACTTCGGGAGCGACGGGATCTGGTAGTCCGCGAGAACCTTGACCGGGATGATCGTGGCGTTCGGGGCGATGCCGCGGACCTGGATCGGCGGCAGCGTGAAGCCTTCGAGGACGTCGGCGTTCGATCGGTAGTTGTAGCCGATGATCGTCGAGGTCACGTGGGTGCCGTGCGAGGAGCTCCGGGATCCGATGAAGCTGACCTCGCGGAGGCGGCGCTCGATCACCGGGTCCGTGTTGCAGGGATCGTCGGTCGAGCGGAACGACACCGCCTGATAGAAGCCCTT
>DASUFO010000023.1:0-2628 GCA_036274475.1 Candidatus Limnocylindrales bacterium | reverse complement strand
TGGGAGGAGATCGTCGACCGATACGAAGTCGACGCCCTGCTCTTCCCTCCCGATGAGCCGATCTCGAAGGGCCCGGCCGAGACGGCGGGCTGGTGCGAGGCCTACCGCGACGACAACGAGGTCGTCTTCCTCAGATCCTGCGAGTGACCGAGTCCGCCTAGCAGAGCGGCTCCCAATACCCGCTCGGGACGAACCACCAGCGGGAGATCGTGACCTGCCAGCAGATCGTGGGCATTCCCGTGGACCCGACGACCTGCACCGCGACGATCGGGCCGGTGGAGCCGTCGTTGGTCGCGGCCCGGGCACGCCACACCGTGTCGCAAACGACTGGGTCGAGCTCGCCGCAATCGACGGACAGCGGCCGCCCCGTGAACTTGACGGCCATCGCGGGGCCTAGGCCCGCCAGGAGGAGAACGACGTCCAAGACGATGATGACGATGACAGCGTGTCGAATCATGGGCGCCAGCCTAGCCAGCGTGGCAAGCTTCGAACGTCGGCGCCGCTCATTCGTCTGCACCGAGGACAGATGCGTCCACCGGCGCGACCTGCCCGCCTCCCTCCGGGGGCGTCGCGCGGCCGTAGTCGGTCCCAAGGTAGGCGTCGAACAGGAGCCGGAAGAGGTCGACCGGCGAGATGTCGTCAGGAAAGACGTCGCTCTGGTTGGGCGTCAGTGACGCGAAGAGCGTGCCGGTTCGCTCCAGCAGCCGAGCCGGATCCGCGTCGTCTGGCTGGGTGACGTTCCAGTCGACGTCTGAGGCCGAGCCGTGGTCGGCGAACAGCACGATGACCGGCGGCTCATCGGACTCCGCGAGGATCCCGTCGATCGTCGCGAGGATGCGCTCGTTCAGGTACGGCAGCTGGGCCCGGTAGCGCTCCCGGAACTCGACCGGATCCTCGCCGCGCTCCTGCGGCGAGTCGGCGAACCAGCCATCGCTGATCGGCACCTCAACGGCGCTGCCGTTCTCGCCGAACACCGTCGGCTGGTGCGGCGCCGGGACGTGGGCGAACACGAGGTCCGACTCGTCATCGGAGGCGGCCGCGATCTCGGGCAGGACGTCGAGGTTGTAGAGGATCCGCGCACGCTGTTGGGATGAGGCGAAGTCCGGCGCCACCAGGCCGAGGAGGTCGCCGGCCCAGGTCGACACGAGAAGCGAGATCTCGAACTCGTTGAGGTGCCCGCCGTCGACGTAGACGTCTGCCTGCCGTGGCGCCACTTCCTCGAACCCGGCCCCGACCGCGACCGTTCTATAGCCCGCCTCGCGCGCCTCGTCGAACGCCGCGTTGTCGGAGATCGTGCGCCGCAGCGTCGGCTGCCGGGGCTGCCGCTCCTCGATGACGTCCAGCATCGCCGGGATCTGCTCGACGTACGCCATGTTCAATGCGGACGGCACGCTCACGTGGGTCCACAGGTAATCCGAGTGGCTCTCGCCCGCCACCTCGAACCCGCGCTCCTCGAGCGCGTCGACGAAGTCGGAGTTGTCGATGTCGAACGCGTAGTCCAGGACGTCAGCGCGCGGGTAGCCGTCCAGCAGGATCGCGTACAGGTCCGGGCCCACATCGGTCGTCAGTCCATCGTCGTCCTCCCAGGCGTCCAAGCTGACTCCCTGTCGGAGGTCCTCCGCGGCCCCGACCAGCCGCCCGTTGATGATCCCGAACGCAACCGTGGCCACCAGCAGCAGCGCCGCGCCACGGTTGAGGATGCGGGTCACCGACACGCGGCTGAACATCGAGCGTCGCCGGAAGAGGATCCGGACGACCAGGATGACGATCCCGAGGAGAGCGACCCCCGCGACCACTGCCACGGCTCCCTGCCCGCGGTCGAGCAGGCTGGCCGGGATGTCGAGGAGCTGCTTCGTCCAGGCGAGACCGATGAGCGCGGTCGCCACGATCCCGCCAAGCAGGATCGACCGCAGCAGAGCCCCGGCGACGACGGTCACGAGCAGGGCCAGGCCGATGGCGACGAGCGCCGATCGAATGGCCGCGTACGGGCTGACGGCCGTCTCGAGCCAGAAACCGACGACGACGGCCAACGCCAGCAGAGTGGGATGCCAGGGGAACGCCGTCAGGCGCGACCATCCGCGCCGGGATGATCCGTCAGGCGTCGGTCGCTCGACATCTGTCATGTGACGTGGGGTTCGCCACCTGACGTTGGTTGCGCGGCGGGGTAACCCAGGCCCGGGGTTGCGACGGCAGCGCGTGCCTCCCGTTCGCGCTCCCGCTGGTCCGCCCGCAGCCCGGTCACGAGATAGGCCACGTCGTAGTACACGAACTTCGGGATGGTCAGCGTCGCCAGCACGGACGCCGCGAACCACGAGGGGCGGACGAAGACATACGTCGTGACGGCGCCGACGACCACCACCCACAGGATTGGCGACCACTCGAAGAGTCCCCAGGATCCGGTCGTGTCCGCGGGGAAGAACCTGAGGTCGAAGAACAGCATCGGCGCGACGAGGGCAGCCGTCAGGCCGATGGTCACCGCGGCCTTCGTCCATTGGCGTCGCGCCACGAAGACGGCGACGTAGACGATCGGCGTGAGCTTCAGGCTCGCCACCACGGCGATGACAATCGGTCCCCAGCGGGTCCCAAGCCCCCACGCCAGCGCGGCGATGAGCGCCGGCTGGACGTGCC
>DASUFO010000022.1:0-125012 GCA_036274475.1 Candidatus Limnocylindrales bacterium | reverse complement strand
GGAACCACGAGGGCATACGTCGGGCTCGGCGCGAACCTCGGCGACGCCGCTGCCACGATCGCGGCCGGCATCCACGCGCTGGCGGCGCTCCCGGACGCGCGATTGCACGGCGTGTCGCGGCTGTACGCGACCAAACCCGTCGGCGTCGTCGACCAGCCCGAGTTCCGGAACGCCGTCGTGGCGCTCGACGTCCCGACCGGCCCCGACCCTGCGACCGGCGCGGTTGCGTTGCTGCTTGCCCTGAAGTCGATCGAGCGTGCCTTCGGCCGCCGGGAACGCGAACGCTGGGGTCCGCGCGAGCTCGACCTCGACCTCCTGATCTTCGGCCGCCACCGCATCCACGTCGAGCGTCCAATGGAAGCCCGGTCGACCGACCCGACGAAGCCGACGGACCTCGTCGTCCCGCATCGGCTCGCCGGGGAGCGGCTGTTCGTCCTCGCCCCGCTCGCGGATCTCGCGCCCCGGCTCGTGCCGCCCGGCTGGTCGGAGACGGTCGCGACGGCGTGTGCCCGCCGCGCGCGCGAAGAGGGGCTGGATGCCGTTAGGCCGATCGCGAGCTGGGACGGGAACGGCTGGGTCCCGGACGCTCAGCCGCCGAGGTAGCGCGCGGGCAGTCGAGTCTCGACGACGTCGCCACTGACGGCATCCACACGATAGGCGGCCGCCCCGCGCAGCGACGTCACGACCTCGTCCAGCTCGGTTCCCCGGAACACGAGCGCGACGCCGTCGTCGACGCCGTACCCGCCCGGCAGCGTCCCGTCCGCGACGAGCCGATGAAACAGCGGCCGCCGCTGGGGCTCGCCGTGATAGTGCGGAACGAACGACCCCTGGAGCACACCGAGACCGTCGCGGACCGGTCGCAGCGTCGGACCGAACGAGTCCGTCGTGAATCCCTCGAACCAGCACGTCCCGCCGGCCGACATGCCGCTCATCGCGACGCCGGCGTCCCACGCCGCCAGCAGCGCTCGATCCACGCCGTGGAGACGCCAGATCGCGAGCATGTTCGCCGTGTTGCCGCCGGCGATGAACACGAGATCCTGGTCGAGCAGGAACGCGTCGATGTCGTCGACGACGCGGTTGAACAGCGTGAGGACCCTCGTCTCTGCGCGGCCGTCGTACGCGGCATGGAAGTCGGCGATCAGCGCATCGCTGTCGGCCCAGGCCGTCGGAATGAAACAGATACGCGGTCGATCACGTCCGGACCGCTCTCGAGCGAGCCCGACGAGGAAGTCATCAAGCAGGCCGTTGTCGGGCGGCATCTGGAACCCGCCGCCACCCATCGCGACGATGAGCCGATCGCCGGCCACGTGGCGGCCCCCTACAGCCGGACCGACGGCGGCCGATCCCGGTCGAACATGTGGACGGTATCGATGAAGCGGACCTGCTTGGTCTGATACGCCATCGAGAGCGAGTGCGTCCGGGCGCCGCCGCCGAAGTAGCGGACGCCATCGAGCAGGTCGCCCTGGGTCACGCCCGTCGCGGCGAAGACCAGCTGCTCGCCCGACGCGAGCTCCTCGGTCGTGTACACGCGGTCCTCGTCGCCGTGGCCCATCGCGGCGCCGCGCGCCTTCTCCTCCGGGCTCCGGTAGCGGAACCGCGCCTGGATCTCGCCGCCGAGGCAGCGCAGCGCGGCCGCCGTCAGGACGCCTTCGGGAGCCCCGCCGATGCCCATGACGGCGTGGACGCCGGTGCCCGAAACCGCGCACGAGATGGCCGCGGAGAGATCGCCGTCCGTGATGAGCTTGATCCGGGCTCCGGCCTCCCTGACCTCCGCGATGAGGTTCTCGTGCCGTGGCCGGTCGAGGATCACCACGGTGATGTCGTTGACGCGCCGGCCGAGCGCCTCGGCAATCCGACGCACGTTCTCGGTGGGGCTCTCGCGAATATCAACGCGGCCGCCGGCGACGACCGGGCCGACGCAGAGCTTCTCGAGGTACGTGTCGGGCGCGTGCGTCAGGCCGCCTTTCTCGGACGCCGCGAGCACCGTGATCGCGTTGTTCTGGCCGTGGGCGACGAGGTTCGTGCCCTCGAGCGGGTCGACGGCGATGTCGATCTGCGGGACGTCCTCGTCGTCGTGCCGGCCGACCTCCTCGCCGATGTAGAGCATCGGGGCCTCGTCGCGTTCGCCCTCGCCGATGACGATCGTGCCGGCGAACTCGACCTCGTCCATCGTCCGGCGCATCGCCTCCGTCGCGGCCCGGTCGGCCTCGTCCTTCTCACCCCGACCCATGTACCGGGCACTCGCGAGTGCGGCCGCCTCGGTTACCCGGACCATCTCGAGAGCCAGCAGTTGTTCCAACGAGTTCCTCCCGCGGGCGGCGGCGGGCCCGACGCTCAGTGTCGGAAGTGGCGCTTCCCCGTGAACACCATCGCCATGTGGTGGCGATCCGCAACTTCGATCGCCATCTCGTCCCGGATCGAGCCGCCCGGTTGGACGATCGCCGTCACCCCCGCCCCGGCGGCCATCTGGATGCCGTCCGGGAACGGGAAATATGCATCGCTCGCCATCACAGCGGTCTTCGCACGATCGCCCGCGCGTCGCAACGCGATCTCGACCGAGACCTGGCGACTGGCCTGGGCGGCGCCGATGCCCACGGTCGCGCCGTTCCGGGCGAGCACGATCGCGTTCGATCGGACGTGGCGGACCGCGCGCCACGCGAAGAGCAGGTCGTTCAACTCGTCGAGCGTCGGGCGGCGCCGCGTGACGACCTGAAGCCGGCCGCGGTCGAGCCCCAGATCGTCGAGGCTCTCGACGAGGAGGCCGCCGCCGATCCGCTTGAAATCGAGCGATGCGATGCCGTAGTCGCGCATGCCCTCGGTCGGGTCCGGCGGGACGGCGAGGATCTCGAGGCCCGCCTTCGCCTTGAGGATTCCGAGTGCCGCGGTGTCGTAGCCGGGCGCCACGACCGCCTCGTAGGAATTTGCCGCGATCTCGCGCGCCGTGGAGCCGTCGAGCTCGCGGTTCACCCCGACGATGCCACCGAACGCCGCCACGGAGTCCGTCTCGAGCGCATGGCGGTAGGCCTCGACGAGCTCATCCGACGAGGCGAGCCCGACCGGATCGGTGTGTTTCACGATTGCGACCGTCGGCGACGTGTAGTCGCATGCGATTCGGTACGCCGCGTCGAGGTCGAGGAGGTTGTTGAACGAGGGCCGCGCGCCGCGGATCTGGGTCGCGTCGGCGAGCGTTCCGCTGCGGTGGGTCGTCTCGCGATAGAACGCCGCATGCTGGTGGGGGTTCTCGCCGTAGCGCAGGTCGTCGACCTTCTCGAGAACCAGGGCCAGCCGGTCGGGAAACGTGTTGCCGGAGATCTGGTTGAGGTAGGCCGCGATCTCGGCGTAGTACGCGGCGACCGTCCCGTACGCCTCCGCAGCGAGACGGGCGCGGAGCTCGGCGGAGACGAGGCCACGCTCGCGGATCTCCGCGACGACCTGCTGATAATGGGCCGGGCTGGAGACCGCGGCGACACCGGCGGCGTTCCGGGCGGCCGCGCCGAGGAGGGCCGCGCCACCCACGTCGATCATCTCGATCGCCTCGTCGATGCCGACGAGCCGGGCCCCGACCGCGGGTGCGAACGGCGCGACGTTGACGACGACGATGTCGATCAGGCCGATCGCGTTCGCCTCGAGCTCGTCGAGCTGGTCCTGGACATCGCGGCGGGCGAGGATCCCGGCGTAGATCGCCGGATGGAACGTCTTGACCTGGCCGCCGACGAGGGCGGGGACGCTCGTCAGGTCCGAGACGGAGCCGACCTGGACCCCGTCGCTGGCGAGATGCTCACGGGTGCCGTCGGTGGCAAAGATCTCCACGCCGAGGTCGAGCAGGTCTCGCGCCAGGCCGGTGATCCCGTCTCGGTTGGCGACCGACAGCAGGGCTCGCAACCGGGCACTCCTCCCATCCGCGCACTCGGGGACCAAGACGTCGCGACGTTGCGGCCGAGTATAGCGCTCGGCATGGCATACTCCGACCGCCCGCGACCGTCTCTGCAGCGAAGGATCGATCGTGCGACTACCGCCCTGGGACTACCTGTTCCTGCCGTTCACGCCGCACAACTTTCCCGATCTCTTCACGCCGATGTGGGTCGCGTCGCTGGCCCTTCTCGTCGCCCTCGTCGTGCTCTACAACGTACGGACCCGGGCGCTCCACCGGCACGCCCCGTACCTCGACCTGTGGGAGTGGCTGCTCTGGTCGGGCCTGGCGCTGTTCGGCCTCGTCCTGACCGCCTCCGTGTTCTCGTTCGAGTTCATCGTGCTGCTCGTGATCCTCGGGGTGGGCCTCGGGGTGCTGCTGTGGGTTCGGTTCCTGCGATTCCCGCCGATCCTCCGGGCGTACGAGGTCCGGCTGGCGAAGCAGCGGTACTACACGAAGACGAAGTTCTCGCGGCCCGAGACCACGATCCGGCCGAAGGCGGCCCGGCGGGCCAAGCGGCGCCGCTGAGGGCGCTCGCGGAAGCCTTCAGGTAACCGATGCCGATCGAGATCCGCCGATTCGGTGTCGGCAACCGGCGTCCGAACGGACCGCCCGGCACCGAAGGCGTGACCGGCCAGGTGATCCACAGCGATGCCCGCGGGATCATCTCGGAGCTGGCATTCGACCGCGGCGGTCGGATCGAACCGCACGCCAATCCCAACACGACGTACTTCGTCGTGATCGAGGGCGGCGGCTGGACGCTCGTCGGCGAGGAGCGCCTCCGCGTCGCCGCCGGCGAGGCGGTCGTTTGGCCGCCGAACGAGATCCACGGCGCCTGGACCGACTACTCCCACATGCGGGCGTTCGTCGTCGAGTTCGCGGGCTCGGACGACTCCTTCGTCCGAGGCATCCTGCCGGGCTCGGCGCGAGAGCTGGGGCCGGGCGAGCCGCGCGTCGCGAAGGCCGATGGGGAGCTGGCGCCGCGACCGGAGACGGCCGTCCACGATCGGACAGAAGGCGAGCCGCTCTAGGTCTACGGCCACGCGAACCGGCGAATCATCTCCGACGTGGCGGAGGAATATCCGGAGCCGGTCGTCATCGGCGCAGGTGCCTGGCGGATCCAGGTTTCGCGCAGGCCACTCTGGCTAATCGCGAAGTACAGACTCCCCCGTCGCTTTGGCGGCGCTGATCAAGCGAAGTGAAGGGCTCGGGCGCGGACTCAGAATGCCCCGCAAGGCCAACGGGGATCAGACGTTAGGGCATCCCCATTTCGATGATTTCACCCGTAGCATCATCGACGATGAAGTAACCAGTCGGGGAAACAATCGGATCAGCCCCCGGTGGAATTCGAAGGCCGACGAAAGCGCCCTCGGCTCGGACGACCCACACGACTGCCGACGCATCTCGCGAGTTCGCCGGGGGGCGGCCCGCTCTGGTTTCGTACCGCACGGCATCAGCTCCCGTTGTCACCGTCATCTTGACGATCCTTGCCTGCGACCCCGGGCTGCCCATGGACACGAGGCGTGCGATGACCTTATCTGCGACAGCAGTGGAACTCATGGCGTGTGCGGCGACTGTCTCGGTTACCGGGTAGGTCTGGGCCCCCGCGCCCGATCGGGCGTTGACGACGGCAATTGCGATTACTGCGGCAATACCTAGCAGGAGCATGGCGATGAGCGTGGATCGGATGCCGGCAGACAGTCCGCTTGTGGGACGAACGTAAGTCGACTCCGGTTTGCCGAGGGTACTCATTCGTTTGTCCTCGAACGATGACTATCTGAGGCACGCCACAGAGCCATCCGTAGTTTCAAGAGCAGCCTGCGGAAGCCGCATTCATCCAATACCGGAATGTCCTGGGCGCAACGCACCACGCAGACCCACCATTCGGTGAGATGTCGAAGAGAGAGCCAGCGGCTGTATTCACATAGACCTTGTCTGAGGCGCGCCGGTATTGGTTGAGCGACACCCAAGTCTTGCTAACAACACTCGGTGGACCACATGTGCTCTCCGACCCACCCGACCAGCTACTCGTTCCAGAGGTGTGGCCCGACCAATCCCACGAGTTCGCGTTCCCATTCACCGTCGTCCTGTACGTATTGGTCGTGTTGTAGAACCCGGCGAATGTGTACGTGTTTCCCAATGTGATGGAGGGCGACGTCCAGCGATGCTCTGCGTAGATCGGTGGGCTGTGAATGAAGTCGCCGTGCGCCGTATACGCAGTCAGGACATTCGTTCCCTGCCATCCGCGGGTTATTCCGGCCTCGACCCACCGAAGCGTCTCTTCCGTGTTGTTTGTGCCAACCCACATGACCTGGGCTGCGAACCCACCACTTGCCCAGTCTGTGGTCGTCAGGGCCCTGGCTTTCCAAGCCATCTTGGCGCCATCGGCGGTGACCGACGTGCCAGCGTCGGCGCCGGCCTCCTCCTTGGCGCACGCGGCGAGGACGAACGGCGGGCCGCTGAATTGACCACCCGTCCCTACTATCAACGCGACGGCGGAGACAACGGCGACGACTGCGCGGCGTGTCACGGGGCCCCCCAGCAAGCCCGGTCCGTCTGCAAATTGCAGTTACCGAGCACTCAGCCATATTCCTGATTGCTCGTCAATAGGCAAAGTGGACCAGCCGTTCCAGGCTGATCCCCAGCGTCCCGGCGAAGCAGTTTCGAGCTAACAGCGGGTCCTGAGGACTTCGCTCAGCTCAACGAAGCTTCTCTCGCCTACAACGTCTCGACGCGTTCGGCGACGCCCGGGTCTGCGTCAGGCGAGAAATGCGCCGAGTTGGCCGAGGATCCGGGCGGTCGCGCCCCAGACGTGGAGCTCGCCGATTCGGTAGCCCCCGTACCGGACCCGCCACTCGCGGAAGTCGCGCTCGACAATCTCGATCGGAGCCGGCGGGACGAACGCCGTCAGCGGCGCCTCGACGATCGCGGCGACCTCGTCGGGGGAGGCGACGAGCGACGGGCGACGACCGGCGACCGCGACCACCGCGGTCACGCTGAAGTTGCTGACGGGGATCCAAAACGGCTCGATCGTGCCCACGACGCGCACGTCCGCGGCCGCCGCATCGAGGCCGATCTCCTCGTTCGCCTCGCGGAGCGCGGTCGCAACGAGGTCGGCGTCGCCGGCCTCGGCCCGGCCGCCCGGAAACGACACCTCGCCGGAGTGATGGGTTCCGCCCGTCGTCCGCTCGATCAGCACGACGTCGGCCGGGCCGCGATCACCCTCCGCCACGCCGGGGACCACGAGCACGAGGACGGCGGCAGGCCGGGCATCCGCGATCGACCCCGGCCACGCGGGCCGGCCGGTCTCGCCGAGTCGCACCGGCATGAGGTCGGCCGGCGGCTCGGGCAGCCGCCTGGGAAGCCCCTCGAGTCGGGCCGCGACGCTCGCGAACGTGAGCCGGTCGATCAGTTGACGAGCTCGCCGGGATCGCGCTTCGGCGGGGTCTCGATGTCGGGCAGGTCGAGGACCGTCTTGCGGCCAGGACCCCGCCCGCCAGTACCGGCGCCAGCCGGCTCGGGCTCGGGCTCGGACGTCGCCGATCGGGCGTCGCGCCGTCGACCCGCCTCGGCAACGACCGTCGAGCGCTCCGTGGAGAACACGATCGTGCCCGACACGGTGTCGGCGTCGGCGATGATCATGTCGCCCGGGGCGAACTCGCCACGCAGGATCGCCCGGGCCAGCGGGTTCTCGACGAGACGCTGGATCGTCCGCTTCAACGGCCGTGCCCCGTAGGCCGGATCCGTGCCCTCGCGAACGATCAGCGCCCGCGCCGCCGGCGTCAGCTCGATCCGGAGGTCGCGCTCCTCGAGGCGGCGCTGGAGCCCTTCGAGCAGCAGGTCGACGATCCGGGCGAGGTGCTCATCGGTCAGCGGGTGGAAGACGATGATCTCGTCGACCCGGTTGAGGAACTCCGGCCGGAATGTCTGGCGGAGCGCGTCCGTGACCTGGCGCTTCATCGCGTCATAGGCGGCGCGATCCTCCGTGCCGCCCGAGACGGCCGAGATCATCTGGCTGCCGACGTTGCTGGTCATGATCACGACGGTGTTCCGGAAGTCGACGGTCCGACCCTGGCCGTCAGTCAGGCGACCGTCGTCGAGGACCTGGAGCAGCACGTTGAACACGTCCGGATGGGCCTTCTCGATCTCGTCGAGCAGGATCACCTGGTATGGCCGGCGCCGGACGGCCTCGGTCAGCTGGCCGCCTTCTTCGTAGCCGACGTAGCCGGGCGGCGCGCCGATCAGGCGCTGGACCGAGAACTTCTCGAGGTACTCGCTCATGTCGATGCGGACCATCGCGTCGGCGTCGTCGAACAGGAACTCCGCGAGGGCGCGGGCAAGCTCGGTCTTGCCGACGCCGGTCGGTCCGAGGAACAGGAACGAGCCGAGTGGCCGCCGCGGGTCGCCGAGGCCGGCCCGGGCTCGCCGGACGGCATCCGACACCGCCTCGATCGCCTCGTCCTGGCCGACGACGCGGTCGTGGAGCCGGTCCTCCATCTTCACGAGCTTCTCGAGCTCGCCTTCCATCAGCTTCGTGACGGGCACGCCCGTCCATGCCGAGACGATCTCGGCGATGTTGTCGGCGGTGACCTCCTCCCGGAGCAGCGAGCCAGGGCCCTGGAGCGCGGCCAGCGCCGCGGTCTGCTCGTCGAGCCGCTTCTGGAGCTCGGGCAGCGTCTCGTACTGGAGCTTGGCCGCGGTCTCGTAGTCGGTCTCGCGCTGGGCCTGCTCGATCCGGACCTGAAGCTGCTCCAGCTCGGTCTTCGACTCGCGAATGGCCGCGATCGCCGTCTTCTCGGCCTCCCAGCGCTGCTTCAGCGCCCGGTTCTCCTCCTCGATGTCGGCCAGCTCCTTCTCGAGCGCCGCGAGCCGCGCCTTCGACGCGTCGTCGGTCTCCTTGCGGAGCGCCTCGCGCTCGATCTCGAGCTGGATCCGCCGCCGCTCGGCCTCGTCGAGCTCGACGGGCATCGAGTCGATCTCCATCCGGAGCCGGGACGCGGCCTCGTCGACGAGGTCGATCGCCTTGTCGGGCAGGAAGCGGTCACTGATGTAGCGGTGGCTGAGCGTCGCGGCGGCGACGAGCGCGGAGTCCGTGATCCGGACGCCGTGGTGGACCTCGTACCGCTCGCGGAGGCCACGCAGGATCGAGATCGTGTCCTCGACTGTCGGCTCGTCGACGAGGACAGGCTGGAAGCGCCGCTCGAGCGCCGCGTCCTTCTCGATGTGCTTGCGGTACTCGTCGAGCGTGGTCGCGCCGATCGTGTGGAGCTCGCCACGGGCGAGCATCGGCTTCAGGAGGTTCGACGCGTCCATGGCGCCTTCGGCTGCGCCGGCCCCGACGACCGTGTGGAGCTCGTCGATGAAGAGGACTACGCGGCCCTCGGAATCCTTGATCTCCTTGAGGACGGCCTTCAGACGCTCCTCGAATTCGCCCCGGAACTTCGCCCCGGCGATCAGCGCGCCGAGATCGAGCGAGACGACCCGCTTGTCCTTGAGCGTCTCGGGAACATCGCCGCGGACGATCCGCTGGGCAAGACCCTCCGCGATCGCGGTCTTCCCGACGCCCGGCTCACCGATCAGGACCGGGTTGTTCTTCGTCCGCCGACTCAGGACCTGGATGACGCGGCGGATCTCCTCGTCGCGGCCGATCACTGGGTCGAGCTTGCCGGCCCGGGCCTCGGCGGTCAGGTCGCGGCCGTACTTCTCGAGCGCGGCGTACGTGCCTTCGGGGTTCGGCGAGGTGACACGCTGGCCGCCGCGTACGCTCTGCAGGGCGTTGAGGATCGCCTCCCTCGTCGCGCCGTGGCGGTCCAGGAGTCCCCGGGCTTCGCCGCCGGCCTCCGCGACCGCGAGGAGCAGATGCTCGGTCGAGACATACTCGTCACCGAGGCGGCGGGCTTCCTGCTCGGCGACCTCGAGGGCCCGCTTCGCGCGCGGGTCGAGGCCCATCTGGCCGCCCTGGATCTTCGCCCGCCTGCTCAGCATCGACGCAAGCTCGCCGCGGAACGCGGGCAGATCCACGCCGATCCGGCGGAGCGTCTCGGCGGGAATGCCGTCGTCGGGCTCGACTAGCGCGTTGAGAATGTGCTCCGCGTCGAGGACCGGGCTCTGCAGCTCCTCTGCGGCGCGCTGGGCGGCGAGGATCGCCTCCTGGGCCTTCTCCGTGTAGCGATCGAGTTTCATGCGCGGTCTCCGGGAGTCGCGGCGTGTCTCGCGCCGCGGCGTCGTGTCGTCATCGAGGGTCTGGTTGATCGGCGAGATCGAGGAACGCCTTCGCGGCCGCCTCGGCCTCCTGTGAGAGTTCGGTTGGCAGGACGACCCGGACCTTCGCGAGCAGGTCGCCGACATCGTCCTTGCGCAGGATCGGCATGCCCTGGCCCTTCAGCCGGAAGATCCGCCCCGACTGGGTCCCCGCCGGAATCTTCAGCACACCCTTGCCCTTCAGCGTCGTGACCGGCACCTCCGCCCCGAGCAACGCCTCGCCGAGCGTGACCGGCAGATCGCGCTCGAGATCCGCGCCCCGGCGGTTGAAGATCGGGTGGGGCCGGACGCGGACGACCACGACGAGATCGCCGCCGCCCGGGCCCTGACCGCTGAGCTTGATTCGCGTGCCGCTGTCGGCTCCGCGGGGGATCGTCACCTCGAGGCGCTTGCCCTGGACGTCGATCCGCCGGGTGGTGCCGTGGAAGGCCTCCTCGAGCGTGATCTCCGCGACGGCCTCGGCGGTCGCGGGCGCCGAAGCCGGACGGCCGCCTCGGGCGCCGGACGGCCGCGGCGCGTCACCCCGGCCGACGGCGGCGCCGTCGATGCCCATGTCGCGAAGGATGTCCTCGAACGTTGGCCCGCCGGTCGGTCGCCGGCCGCGACCCGATCCGCCGCCACCGGGTGCGTCCTCGCCGAGGGGCGATCCCTCCGAGAAGAACATCCGGAAGAAGTCAGAGAACTCGCCGGCCCCGCCGCCGGTCGTGTGAAACTCGTAGCGGACGTTGCCGCCGCCGCCGGACCGGCCGAATCCCGCGAACGGGTTGGCCCCCGGTCCGGCGCCCGCCCCCGCCCGGCTCAGCTGCTCCCAATTCGCGCCGAGCATGTCGTACTTCTTGCGCTTCTCCGGATCCGACAGGACCGCGTGGGCCTCGTTGATCTGCTTGAAGCGCTTCTCGGACGCGGCGTCGCCGGCGTTGGCGTCCGGGTGATTCTCCCGGGCGAGCTTGCGGAACGCCTTCTTGATCTCGGCCTGTGTCGCGGTGCGAGGCACGCCGAGCGTCTGGTAATAGTCCTGGTAGTCCATCAGAGAGCCTCCGAGGCCGGCGTCTCCGCCGGCCTCGCAGTGCGTCGAATCCCTACGTGCCCCGAACGACGACGGGCGGCTGCTCCGCCGGCGGGAACGGCGTCCGGCGGACGCGCTCCTCGCGCTCGGGCTTGTCGCTCGGCTCGTCGCCCGGCTTCACGACCTTCGGCGGCTCGGTGATCAGCGCCTTCGGCTTGCGCCGGAGGGCCGCCTCGAGCACCTGGTCCATCGAGTCGACGAGGACGAGCTTCATCGACTTGCGGATCTCCTCGGGGATGTCCCGCAGGTCCTTCTCGTTCTTGCGCGGCAGGATCACGGTCTTCGCCCCGGCGAGGTGCGCCGCGAGGATCTTCGACTTCAGCCCACCGATCGGGAGGACCCGACCGCGGAGCGTGATCTCGCCGGTCATCGCGACGTCCTTGCGGACGGGGATCTTCGCCAGCGCGCTGACGACCGCGGTCGCCATCGTGATGCCGGCCGAAGGGCCGTCCTTGGGGATGCCGCCCGCCGGAACGTGGATGTGGAGCGTGTTCTTCTCGAACGTCTCGCGCGGGATGCCCAGCTCCTGGGCATGCGCCCGCGTCCAGCTGAGCCCCGCCCGGGCGGACTCCCGCATGACGTCGCCGAGCTGGCCCGTCAGGATGAAGTCCTCCTTGCCTTCCATCGTCGTGACCTCGATCGCGATCACATCGCCACCCACTTCGGTCACGACCAGGCCGGTCGCGGAGCCCGTCTGGTCAACCTCCTCCAGCTCGCCGTACTCGAACCGCGGCGGGCCGAGGTAGTCGGTGAGCTTCTTGAGGTCGACCACGGTCTTGCGCTTGCGGCCCTCCGCCACGGAACGGGCGACCTTGCGCATGACGTTCGCGATCTCGCGCTCGAGGTTCCGGACGCCCGCCTCCTTGGTGTAGGAGCGGACGAGCTCGGTCATCGCCTCGTCCGTGATCTCGACGGTCTTCTCGGTCAGGCCGTGATTCGTCATCTGCTTGGGGATGAGGAACCGCTTGCCGATCTCGATCTTCTCCTGCTCGGTGTAGCCGGGGAGCTGGATGATCTCCATCCGGTCGCGGAGCGGCGCGGGGATCGGGTCGAGCAGGTTGCCGGTCGCGATGAACAGCACCTTGCTCAGGTCGAACGGCACCTCCAGGTAGTTGTCCTGGAACGTGTTGTTCTGCTCCGGATCGAGGACCTCGAGCAGCGCGGACGACGGGTCGCCCCGGAAGTCCATGCCGATCTTGTCGACCTCGTCGAGCATGAAGACCGGGTTGTTCGAGCCGGCCGTCTTGATCGACTGGATGATCCGGCCGGGCAGCGCGCCGATATAGGTCCGGCGGTGACCCCGGATCTCGGCCTCGTCGTGGATGCCGCCGAGGCTCATCCGGACGAACTTGCGGCCCATCGCCCGCGCGACGCTCTTGCCGAGCGACGTCGTGCCGACGCCGGGCGGGCCGACGAATGCGAGGATCGGGCTGCGGATCTGGTCGGCGAGCGACCGGACCGCGAGGTATTCGAGGATCCGCTCCTTGATCTTCTCGAGGCCGTAGTGGTCCTCGTCGAGGATCTTCGCAGCTTCCTTGATGTCGAGAAGGTCGTCCGTGGAGGTGTTCCACGGCAGGCCGATCAGCCAGTCGACGTACGTCCGGATGACGCCGACCTCGGGGCTGGCCGAGGGGATCCGCGACATCCGGTCGATCTCCTTGATCGCCCGGGTCTTGATCTCCTCCGGCATGCCGGCCGCGTCGACCTTCTCGCGCAGCTCGTTGATCTCGGCCTGCTGCGGGTCGTCCTCGCCGAGCTCGCGCTGAATGGCCTTCAGCTGCTCCCGCAGGATGTACTCGCGCTGGGTCTTGTCCATCTCCGACTTGACTTCGGACTGGATCCGACCCTTCAGCTCGAGGATCTCGATCTGGCGGGCGAGGAAGTTGCTGACCAGCTTCAGGCGCTCGACGACGTCGATCGTCTCGAGCAGCTCCTGGCGCTGTTCGGTGGTCATGTCGGGGCTGTAGGCGACCATGTCGGCCAGCAGCCCGGCCTCGGTGATGTTGCGGGCGGCGACCGCTGCCTCAGGCGGGACCGGCGCGCCGTTCGCGACGTACTGCTCGATCTGGCCCTGGACGGTGCGCATCAGGGCCTGGACCTCGACGCCGGCCGGCGTGTCGTCGGACAGCTCCTCGACGACGCCGCGCAGGTAGGGGTCCGTCTCCGAGAACCGATGGAGCCGCAGCCGCGACTGGCCCTGGACGATCGCCCTGACGGTGCCGTCCTGGAGCTGCACGACCTGGGCGATCTTGGCCAGCGTACCGACGCCGTAGAGCTCGGACGTGTCGCTGATGTCCTCCTGCTCGGCCTGACGCTGGGTGACGAGAGCGATCGGACCGCCTTCGGCGACGGCGGCGTTGAGCGCAGCCACGCTCTTCTCGCGGCCGACCTGGAGCGGCACGATCATCTCCGGGAAGATGACGGTTTCGCGCAGCGCGACGAGCGGAAGTTCGAGCGTCGCTGCTCGGGTGGGAGGGGAGTCGTCCGGCTGGGACGCTCGCTTCGGCATCAGGTGTCTCCTGTCGTGCGGGGCAATGATGGGTGACGGACGAGCCGCCGTGAAGTGGTCGAATTCATGTCAACCGGCCGTCTTCCGTTCGGCGGCCTGTTCCGGTGCGGCGTCTTCGGACGCCTTGCGATTGCGCATGCCCTCGTCGTAGAGCGCCTCGAGAATGCGCTTGCCGAGCCGCTCTTCGAGCTCGAACAGGATCTTGATCCCGGCGAGATTCACGCCGCGGTCGCGGGTCAGGTGCCTGATCCACTGGATGCGGCGAATGTCTTCCTCGCTGTAGAGCCGGATGTTGGTCGGGGTGCGGGCAGGGCAGACCAGGCCCTCGTCCTCGTAGATCCGCAGCGTCCGCGGATGGACGGAGACGATGCCGGCCGCCACGCTGATGACGTAGACCGGCCGGCGCGGGTCTCGGTCGTCCCTGCCGTATCCCATGTCGTGGGTGTCAGACGCTGTCGCGGCTGGCGGTCGCGTTGATCGCCGGCTTGTCGGTGTTGCCATTGCTCGACGGGGTGATGCGGACCTGGCGGGGCTTCACCTGCTCCGCCTTGGGGATGCGGAGGCTCAGGACGCCATCCTCGAACGATGCGGTGGCCTTGTCCGCCTCCAGGCCCGTCGGGAGCGTGACGCTCCGGGTAAACGAGCCGCGACGAATCTCGCGGACGAGGAAGTCACCGTCCTGGCTTTCCTCGTCGCCCTTCGTCTCGGCATGGATCGTGAGACGGCCGTTCTCGATCGTGATGTCGACATCCTCGGACTTCACCCCGGGAAGCTGGCCCTCGACGACAAGCTCGTCGCCGGTCACCCGGACGTCGAGCGGAAACTGAGCCTCGAGAGCGCCGGGTGAGAACCAGGCGGTTGGTCGGACGAAGCTGTCCTCGAAAAGTCGGTCCATCGCCGTGCGGAGCGAAAGCAGCTCGCCAAACGGCGACGGGCGGCGCGTGATCGTCATGGATCCGTACCTCCTGCTGCGATGTAGTCGGTGCCACGTTTCCGGGCACAACCGGATGCTAGAACCTTGACAATGGCATTGTCAACATTACTGAACGTTAAGGTTTCGAGGCGCCGCCGGCGGGCGCCGGGGCGTCGGATTCGGGCCCGCAAGTTCCCTACTACGGCTGACAACGGTGCTATGGAGCGAGTGATCCCGCGGTCGAAGCCGCGTCGAGCGTGGAGAAGTTCCCTTGCATGGTCGGCGGCGGTGTAAGGCACCTTCCGGCCCGTAGCAGCGCCGTACCACGTTCGTGAGCCGTATTGGGCATGGTGTCGCGCCTCGGGGCGTCAAAGGCCGCCCGCGCGCACGCGGGACGCCAATGTCTCAGCCCGCAGCCGCGCCCTCTGCGCCGATCAGCTGCTCGTGGAGCGTCGCCTGGCAGTCTTCGCGGCCGATGGCGATGACCTTGTCGCCCTCCTGGAGCACCGTGTCGGGTCCAAGGGGAGTGGCGACGCCATCCCGGATCACGGCGAACAGCGAGCACCCCTCGGGGATCGACAGCTCCTGGGCGGCCTTGCCGATCGCCGGTGACCCGCCCTGGAGGTGGGCCTCGATGAGCTCGAGCTCGCCCTCGCCCAGCGCCGCCAGGTGGAGCAGCTCGTGGACCGGGATGTCCTGCTCGATCGAGCCGAGGATCATCCGGGTCGGGCTGATCAGCTCGTCGACCCCGAGGTGCTTGAACAGGTCCTCGTTCTTGGGGTTGTTGACGCGGGCGATCGTCCGCGGCACGTCGAAGTGGTGCTTTGCCATCTGGCAGATCACGAGGTTGTCCTCGTCGTCGCCCGTGACCGCCGCGACGATATCGGCGCGGTTCGCGCCGGCCTCGGCGAGGTACTTGCCCTCGCAGCCGTCATGGGCGATCACGACCGATCCGATCTCGTCGGCGATCTGGGTCGCCCGCGACTTCTCCTTCTCCATGAGCACGACCTCGTGGCCGGACTCGATGAGCTCCTTCGTGAGGTAATAGCCCACCTTGCCGCCGCCGACGACCAGCACGAACATCGCTCAGCCCTCCGCCGGGCCCGCGAACGACGCCGGCTGCGCCCTCGGGGCTTCGCGGGCCGCGCCGGACGTCACGGGACCGGCGTCCGGCTCACCGTCGATCCGATGGTGTTCGCCGCCGGGATGGCTGCCCGTCGGCGCGAGAACGCCGGCACGACTCGTGACCGGCAGCCCCAGGTAGGCGTTCACGGCGTCCGAGATCAGGTTCGTCCGACACACCGTCGCGATCCCGAGGTCGGCGTAGGCCTCGGCGCGGACCGGATCGTTGATCTTCGCGATCACCCGCCTGACGCCAAGCGCCTCGTGTGCGAGCTGGGCCGCCATCACGTTGCGGTTGTCGCCCTCCGTCATCGCGATGAAGACATCGGCGCCTTCGGTGCCGGCGCGGCGCAGGATGTCCTCGTCCGTGCCGTCGCCGCGGACCGCGGACCCGCCGAAGCCCGACGGAAGCCGATCGAACGCCTCGGTCACCAGGTCGAGCACGACCACGTCGTGCCCGGCCGCATCGAAGTCGCCCGCCAGGACGGCTCCCACCCGGCCGCAGCCGACGATCACGATCTTCACGGTTGCTCCTCGGGAATCGGCTCGCGCACCACCCACACGGCGCACGGCGCATTTTTCAGCAGGTACGGAACCGTCTGGCCGATCGCGAAGTCGCCACCAAACCGCTTCTTGTACGGCAGGCCGGCGACGAGCAGGTCGGCCGCCCGCTCGCTCGCCTCGTCGACGATGGCCGCCCCGACGTCGCGGGCCTGGAGCAGCACCGGCTCGAGCCGGACCTTCGCGTCTTCCGCTTCGGATTCGGCCATGTCGAGCACGCGCTGAGCCTCCTCCGAGTTGCCGGCGATGTCCGCGTCGATCGGGAGCGTCCAGTCGACCTCGACCACGTGGACCGCGATCAGCTCGGCGTCGGTGCCCCTCGCCATCGCGGTCGCGAGACGAAGAATGAGCTCGTCGCTCGTCCCGCCGTTCAGTGCAAGCACCGCCCGCGAGAACGGCGGCGGATGAGCCTCTGGCACGGCCGGAACGATACCACCGCCCGTCCCGCGGCTCGCCGTCTGCGAGATCGCCTCCACTCCCGTCGGCGCGACGCCGTCGGGGTCGCGACGGTCAGTGGCTGCCTCGTCGATAGGGCACGTCCGCGATGACCGTGTGCTCGCGTCCGACGAGCGCCGCCTTCAGCCGTTTGGCCGACTGGTTGTACAGGAGGCGATCCCACCAATGCCGGGCGACGTACTCGGGCAGGACGACGATCGTGATCGGGGCGGGCTTGTCGGGCGGCCAGGCCAGGTCGAGGACGTCGAGATACGCGGTGACGGGACCGATCAGCGCCCGGTATGGCGACTCGACGATGACGAGCGGAACGCCGGGAAACTGGCGCTCCCAGCGCTTCCGCAGCTCCTCGCCGGCCTCCGGATCCTCGGTCACATAGACGGCCCGCACGTCATCCGCGAGCGTCCGCCCGAAGACGACGGCCTGGACGACCGCCCGGTTGATGCCGTTCACCGGAATGACGACGCGCTGCTCGCGGTGAGCGCCTTCGATCACGAGGTCGTCGCGGACGTGGAGCTCCGCCTCCTGGCCGTCGTACTGGCGGCGGATGAACGTCATCACCCCGACGAGCACCGGGATCAGCACGAGCACGAGCAGCGACGGCGGCGCCTTCGCGAGCGTCACGACGACCGCGACGATCGCGGTCAGGACGGCACCAAATGCGTTGATCGAGAGCCGCCGGCGCCAGCCCGGCGACCGCTCCCGGCGCCAGTGCCTGATCATGCCGGTCTGGCTGATCGTGAAATCGATGAACACGCCGACCGCGTAGAGCGGGATCAGGAGGTGGGTCTCGCCCTGGGCGACGATGATCAGTGATGCGGCGATCGTGGCGAGGACGACGATCCCCCACGAGAACGCGAGGCGGTCGCCCCGGAACGAGAACTGGCGCGGCATGAACCCGTCCTGGGCAAGGATCGCGAGCAGGCGCGGGAACGCGGCGAAGCTCGTGTTCGCCGCCAGGAAGAGCAGGACGGCGGTGAACGCCTGGAACAGCAGGAACGGGATCGTTCCCGCTCCGAAGACGACGGCTGCGACCTGGCTGATCACGGTCTGCCGCTGGGGCTCGTCGATCGGGATGATGCCGAACTGCGTCGCGAGGAACGTGATGCCGATGAACAGCACACCCAGCAGCCCGGCCATCACGGCGAGGGTCGTCGCCGCGTTCTTCGCCTCCGGCGGCTGGAAGGCCGGGACGCCGGTCGCGATCGCCTCGGTGCCCGTCAGCGCGACCGCACCCGAGGCGAAGGCCCGCAGGATGAGGATGATCGAGACCGTCTCGACCGCCTGGGCGCTCTGCTCGACGACCTGGGGCGCGACACCACCGTCGCCGAGGACGATGATCCGGAATGTCCCGATCCCGATCATCAGCAGGGCCGAGAACACGAACAGGTACGTCGGGATCGCGAAGATGTTGCCCGCCTCGCGGATCCCGCGGAGGTTGCCGATCGTGATCAGCGCGATCGCGGCGACTCCGATGATGACCCGCTCGTCGTGGAGGATCGGGAACGCCGAGACGATCTGTTCGACGGCCGACGAGGTCGACACCGCGACCGTCATGACGTAGTCGATCATCAGGGCCGACGCCGCCACGAGCGATGTCCGCCAGCCGAAGTTCCGCTTCGAGACGGAGTAGCTGCCACCGCCGGTCGGGTAGGCGATGCACACCTGGCGGTACGAGATGGCGACGGCGATCAGCAGGATCGCGATCCCGATGCTGATCTCCATGGCGAACGCGAGCGCCGCCACGCCGCCGACGAGCAGCGCCCGGAGGATCTCCTCGGTGGCGTAGGCCGACGAGCTGATCGCGTCGGAGCTGAAGATCGCGAGGGCCTTCTTCTTGGACAGCCGCTCACCGAGCTCCTCCTCCGATGCGAGCGGCCGGCCGATGAACCAGGACTTGACCCGGGCCCAGGCGCGGCCGCGTCCGGTCGTTGGGCCGCTCGCGGACTCCTTCGCGGTGAGCTGGCCGGGCCCCGTCCAGCGGAAGTAGGCGGCGTGGGGCCGATCGACGCGGATGCGCTTGTCGCCGAGCTTCCGGCCCTGGATCGGCCGGCGGCCACCGATCATCGGGGCATCATCGTGGTCAAAGCCCGTACGACAGGCGTTGCACGAGCCGATCTGGCAAGCCGGCGTCGACCATTGCCGCCTGCACGGCGGCGACGTCGTAGGGCGTCCGGTGCCAGGTGCACCGCTCGGCATCGGTGTCGATGACCATGTGGCCGGCCGTCGGGATCCCGTCACGCGGCTGGCCGACGCTGCCCGGGTTGAGCAGCGCCTTTCGGCCGGCGAGCGAGAACGTCGAGCCGTCGGCCGGTTCGATCTGCTCGACGGTGCCGTTGCGCTCGGCGTAGACCATCGGCAGGTGCGTGTGACCGTACAGCCCGACGTCGGTCGTCAGCAGCGCCAGGTTCGCTCGGGCGATCGGGACCGACACGATGTACTCCCAGAGCGGCTCGCGGGGACTGCCATGGACGAGCCCGAAGCCGTCCTGGGCGTGCCGCTCCGGAAGGTTGGCAAGCCACGCGCGCGTCGTGTCACTGATCCGCGTCCTCGTCCATTCCATGGCGGCGCGGGCATCGGGATTGAACCAGTCGATCTCGTCGCCGCCCGCCGCAGCCGCGTCGTGGTTGCCGCGGACGCCGACGGCGCCGATCTCCATGAGCCGGCCGACAACACCATCGGGGTCCGGCCCGTAGCCGACGACGTCCCCGAGATGCCAGACCGCGTCGACCGTGCCGATCGAGCCGAGGACCGCGTCGAGCGCGACAAGGTTCGCATGGATGTCCGACAGGACGGCGACGCGCACGCTCAGAGCCTAGCAGCGCGGTCGGTCGCGGTCGGGTCGGCCTCGCGGCGGCCGATGTGTCGCATGCGAGTCATTCCGGAGACGGCGCCTACCACGGCCGGCGCTTCCGGGACGCCGGGCTGCGCGGGTACTCAGCCGCCGTCCCGCCGCGCTTCGTCATGATCACGAGCCGGTTCCGCGGCTGGCCGGGCGTCGCGGCCGGCACAACCGCGACGTGGCCACCACCGAGCGCGCCGACCGCACGCCGCCCGGCAGCCAGCTCCTCGCCGTCGAGCGCGCCCTTCCAGGCGACGAGGTGGCCGCCCCGCTCGAGAAGCGGAAATGCCAGCTCGACGAGTTCCGCCAGGCTTCCGACCGCCCGGGCGAGGACCGCCGGCCACCGCTCGCGGTGGGCCGGCTCCGCGGCAAGATCCTCGGCACGGCGAGCCGCGACCTGGACCCGCGTCTCGAGGCCGGTCGCCTCGGCAGCGGTTTCGAGAAAGGACGCCTTCTTCCCGATCGACTCGACGAGGAGCGCCAGCTCCGCCGGCAGCGCCGCCGCGATCGGGAGGCCGGGATAGCCGCCACCGCTGCCGATGTCGACGTAGCGCCGGACGCCGAGCCGGCGCAGCTCCGGAACGGCGACGAGGCTGTCGACGATGTGCCGTCGCGCGACCTCGACCGGGTCACGGACGGCGGTCAGGTTGATCGATTGGTTCCAGGCGAGCAGGAGCCGGGCGTGCGCCTCGACGGCGCTCCGAGCGGCCCCCGAGACGTCGACGCCGATCTCCCGCAGCCCGTCGTCGAGCGCGTCCGCGAACGCGGGAGGGAGGTCGGGAAGGCCCTGAACGCGCGTCGGGAGCGGATCACGCGGACGGTCCAGGCACTCCTCCTGTCGGTCGTACCTGTGCGGGCCGTCCGGGCTCCGCTCCCGGCGTCGTTTCGTCGCACCGTTGGTCGTGCTTCGGTCTTCCAGGGCCGGTCCGGTTCGCGGTCGGGTCTCCCCGTACCCCTCGCCAGTCCCGTTACCCGAGCGACCTCAGTGCGGATGCCGGACGTTAGTCCCCGGCGGGGCGGCAGTCAACGGGGTTATCCACGAATCCACTCCCCGTCGCGAAGGATGTGGATAACCGGCGCGGGCGGGACTCAGCGATCGACGGAAACAGCCTTCGCCGGCGTCTGGAACCGATCGCGTCGAGACGCGCCACGCGGCGCAGCGCCGGACGTTCCGGCGCCGTTCTCTTGGGCTCCGTTGCTGCCGGCCGCGAGTGCCCGCAGGACCGCCCGCTCTTCGAGCTCGTGCTCCTCGCCCGCCAGCGTGATCGCGAGCGTCATCGCAATCGCCTCTCGCGGGACGGCGGTCGGCCCGGGCAGGACGAGCGCGAACGCCGACCCTGAGCCCGGCACGGACGCGACGCCGAGGTCGCCGCCCATCCGCCGCGCGAGATCGCGCGCGATCGGCAATCCGAGGCCGGTACCCGCGATCGCGTCGTGGGCATCGAGGCGGGCGAACCGCTCGAAGATCCGCTCGCGGTCGGTCAGCCCGATGCCGGCTCCATCGTCGCGGACGACGATCACGGCGATCGGGCCTTCGAGCCGGGCGACGAGATCGACGGTGCCACCCTCGGCGGTGAACTTGAGGGCGTTGCCGGCCAGGTTCGTGACGATCTGCTCGACGCGACGGCGGTCCGCCGTGGCCGACCGCAGTCGAGGCGGCACCGCTGTCGAGAGGCGGATGTCCCGATCGATCGCGATCGGCAGGAGGGCGGCCGCCACGCTCCCGACAGCCTCGGCAACGGAGAACGGCTCGATCTCGAGCTGGAGGGTTCCGGACTCGAGCCGGGACAGCTCGAGCAGGTCGCCGACGAGCTCGCTCATCGACGTGACGATCGCCTTGCTGCGGCCGAGGAACTCACGCTCGACCGCGGGATCGCCGACGGCGCCGGCGAGGATCAGCTCGAGATAGCCGCGGAGGCCGGTCAGCGGCGTCCCGAGCTCATGCGCGACGGTGGAGACGAACCTCGTTTGCTCGGCGTCGCGCGCGCGCAGGGTGGCGGCCTCCGTCTCGACGGCGAGCTCTCGCGTGATCACCGCGAGCGCCGCGCCCGCGTGCCGGACGAGGTGGGCGGGCAGCCGCTCGTCGAGCTGGGCCGCCCGGGCCGGCCCGTTGAATTCGAACCCGAGGACCGCGCCGCCGGGGATCGGCAGCAGCGCATACGCCGCGGTCGCGGCGCTGGCCCCTCCGCGCGGGGCTCGTGCGGTCACATCCTCGACGAGCGAAACGGGGGCCGGGGCGGCGGCCGCTCGATCCGCGCGGGACCGCCTCGCGGTCGCGTCCAGCCACGTCGCGAGCGCCTCGGCGGCGCTGGGGTCCTCGCCGGGTGCGACCGATACGGCCGACCGGCGTTCGATCCCGTCGGCCAGGACGGCGACCCGCCGTGCACCGGAGGTCCGGGCAAGCAGCTTGAGGACGCTTGCCAGACGGTCCTCCGCGGGGCTGTCGGCCGCAAGGCAGTCGAGGCAGCGGGCGACGAACGAACGCTCTTCGTGGAGCAGCTGGTCCGCTGCGCGGCGGTAGGCGACACGGCGCTCGACGAAGCGCGGCGGAGGCGTGACGGAAGGCGGCTGGACAGCCAGCCGCGGCGGAAGCGAATCGGGCATGAGTCCCCTGGAGGCTCCGTCGGGGTCGGAGCTGTTGGCGATCGACCGGTCGATCGGCGCCATCCTCGCGAAGTGCCGGGCCCCGCTGTCATCCCCCGGAGGGTCGGGGCCCGCGTCCGGAAGTACCGGTGGGCGCCGCCCCGCGGCGGTTCCCGCAGGGGCGGCAGGGGGCGCAGGGCGCGCCAAAGGCGCCTAGGCGGATCGCGCGCCCGCGCGCACGGGCCGGCCGAGCGTCCGCCGGACCACGTCGATCACCTCGTCGACGTACTGATCGGCTTCGCCTCGTTCGGCGGCGGACCGGACGCAGCCTTGGACGTGGTCCTCGAGCACGAGCACGGACAGTGCGTCGACCGCCGCACGGAGCGCGGACGTCTGCTGCAGGATGTCGACGCAGTACTCCTCGCGCTCGATCATCCGGGCAATCCCTCGAACCTGGCCCTCCATCCGGGAGAGCCGCCGGATGAGCCCCGCCTTGTCCTTCGAGTACGAGTGGCGAAAGTGGTCCGGCGTGGGGCCGGTGCCGGTTCGACCCTCGGCCTGTGGCACGCGAGCCCTCCTTCGTGATCGCAGCGGACCGCGCCGCCGTCGCTCGATGGATGATACCCCCTGGGGGTATGCGCCGCCGACATACCCGGCGAGGCCGGACAGGAAGTAGACTGTCGGCCGATGGATCCGCGCGACCGAACGCAACCGTTCGCGAACGGGGTCGACTGCGCCGTCTGCGGCAGGAACGTGCCGGCCGAGCGCATCCGGATCCTCGCCAGCCGGGACGACCTCACGTTCGTCGAGCTTGCCTGCGAGGCGTGTCGGAGCGAGTCGCTCGGCATGATCGTCGGCGGCGACGGGGACCCTGCCACGGGTCGCCTGCCATACGGCGAGTTCCTGCCGGCCGACGACGCCCGGTTCCGCGAGGCCCTTCCGATCGACGGCAACGACCTGGCGACCGTCCGCCGGCTCCTCGAGCTCGGCGACCTCGATGCCCTCGTCGGTGGATCCGGAGATCCGAGCGACGGGTTGAACGCGTGACGCGGAAAGCCGCGGGCGGAACCGGCACTGGCGCCCGACGTCGCCGGTCGCGGCGCTCGTCGGCCACGAGCGCGTCCGCCATCGCGAGGGCGACGGCGGCGGGCATCCCGCCATCGGCGAGCGAGCCACTCGGGCCGGACGCGCCACCCGCAAAGGGGGTCGCCGTCCTGATCGAGCCGCCAGCCCAGCCGGCGCCCATCCCGATGACGCCGCACCCGGCGTTCGCCCACGCGAGCGAGGCGGAGATGGCCCGGATCCTGGACTTCTACCAGGTCCGCTGGGAGTACGAGCCGCACACGTTCCCGATCGTCTGGAACCTCGACGGCGCCGTCGTCGAGAGCTTCTCGCCCGACTTCTGGCTGCCCGACCTCGACCTGTACCTGGAGATGACCACGCTCCGCCAGAAGCTCGTCCGGAAGAAGAACCGCAAGCTTCGGCGCGTCCTCGAGCTCTATCCCGATCTCCGGGTGAAGCTGTTCTATGCCCGTGACTTCCGGGCGCTGATGTTGAAATTCGGCAAGCTGGCGCTCGTCGACGAGCTGTCGGGGACGTCGGGCCAGGTCGTTCCGGAGCGCTCGACACGCGAGGATGAGGAGGCATGACCACCCGCACGATCGACCTGGCCGCCGACGTCGGCGAGGTGCTCCTGACCGAAGATGAGATCCAGTCGAAGATCGCGGCGCTGGGCGCCCGGATCTCCGAGGACTACGCCGACCGGCGACTCACGCTCGTCTCGGTGCTGAAGGGCTCGCTGCCATTCATGGCGGATCTCATGCGCTCGATCTCGATCCCGGTCCGGATCGACCTCATGGAGGTCTCGTCGTACGGCGGTACCGCGACCGAATCGTCGGGGCTCGTCCGGATCCTCAAGGACCTCTCGGCGACGATCGAGGGCGAGGAGGTCCTGATCGTCGAGGACATCATCGACACCGGACTGACGCTCAACTACCTGCTCCGGTACCTCCGGGGGAAGAACCCGCGCACGCTGCGCATCTGCACGCTGCTCGACAAACCGGCCCGGCGCCTCGTGGACATCCCGGTCGACTACACCGGCTTCACGATCCCGGACCAGTTCGTCGTCGGGTACGGCCTCGACTACGGCGAGTACTACCGGAACCTCCGATTCGTGGGCGTGCTCCGCCCCGAGGTCTACTCGGGCGGCGACTGAGGGATGCATCGCCGCCCACTGAGCCGCGGCCGGCGACTGGCCGCCCTTGCAGCACTGATCATCATCGTCGGCTGCGTGTTGCCGTGGTGGCAGTTCGGCGGCGACGGCGGCCTGCCACTGCGGACCGGGAATGCGTTCGAGGGAGCCGGCATCCTCGTCTTCTTCTCGGCGCTGGCGACGATCGCGCTCGTGACGCTGCCCTACGCAACGGACCGGCCCGTCGCGATCGATCGGACCGCCAGCTGGCTGGCGATCGTCGCCATCGGCTGGATCGGGCTCGCGCTCCGGGCGTTCGATCTCTACACGGTCGGCGCGCTCGGCCTGCCGACCACGGCGCCGGGACTGTGGCTGTCGGCGCTCGGGCTGATCGTCCTGAGCCGGGCCGTCTACGAGATCGCGGGCGAACGCCGCGACGGCTGAGCCCGTCAGTCGCGCGGACTGAGCCAGACCGTCGGAACGTAGTCGTCGGGCGCACCGAACGTGCCGACCGCGACGTATCCCGGCCCGCCCGGCGTCAGCGCAAGCATCTCGCCCTGGTTCAGCGGAGTCGCCCGCGGCGCCCGCGTCCAGGTGAGGCCGTCGCCGGAGGTCCACGACGTGGCGTTGCCGTACTGCGTCCCGAACAGGTAGTTGCCGACCGCCACGAGCCGGCCGTCGCGCGCGACCGCGTCGGTCATCCGGATCTTCAGGCCGTGGTTGTCGAGCGCGGCCTGCGGCGCCGAGACGGTCCAGTCGAGACCGTCGGTTGACACCCAGCTCACCCCCTGTCGATCGTCGAGGTCGCTCCCGACCGCGAGCCAGCCGCTCGGCGTGGCGGTCACGGACGCCATCCGGCCGGAATGCAGCGCGGCAGCGTCCGGGGCGCGCGTCCATGACCGACCATCCGGCGACGTCCACGCGATGGACCCGGCCGGGTCCCACTCCGGGCCAACGGTCCCGACGGCGACCCAGCCGGCGGGGCCGGCCGCGATCGACGTAACGCGCAGCTCCTCGCCGGTGGCCACGTCGCCGCTGCCCATCAGAGCAACCGCCCATGCGGCGCCGTCCGCGGACCACCAGAGCCTCGAGCTCGTTGGCGCCGTCGGCGATGCTGCCCAGCCGCCCGCCACGATCCCGCCGTCACCGGCTGCGACGGTCGTCAGCCGGGTCTCGAGACCGGTCTCAGGCAGGTCCCTCGCCGCGCGTCGCCACGTCATTCCATCGGGCGACGTCCATGCCGCTGGATCGCCGCCGGCGCGGCCGACCGCCACGTACTCGCTCGCGGTGGCCGCAATGGCGAGCGCGAACGTGTCGTCGCGCTCGTCGACGACGTGCCGGACCCAGCGATTGCCATCCGACGATGTCCAGGCCGTCGCATGCCAGCCGGGAAACGCGTAGCCCGCCGCGACGAGGCCGGCCGGTCCGTCGGTGACGTCGACGAGGTAGCCCTGGCCGGGAAAGTGACCCGGGTGGCCGAGCCCGCCTCCGGGGCCGACGGCGGGAATGGACGGCTCCGCGGCCGACATGTCGGGCGGTCGTTCGACGTCAGGCGCCGTGATCCAGGTAAGCCCCGGGATCACGGGAGCGACGGACGGTGGCGCGCTGACCGGCGGCGACGCGGGTCCGAGCTCGGACGGCCCGGTGGCCGGTGAGACGGACGGTGACACGGCGGGTGACACCACCGGCGCCCCGCACGCGGCGAGGGCGGCGAGCAGGAAGCCGGGCAGCGCGAAGCGAACCAGCCGTTGTCGGGGGAGTCGGGTCACCTCGGAAGCGTAGTCGGCGTCGGGGCGGAGCGCTCCAGGAACGGTCGAAGGATCTCGATGCCGAGCCACCGCTCGTACCGGCCGTCCGACGTTCCGACCCGGATGGCGTACCGCCCGAGCGGCCACGTCGGGCTCGCCGCGCCGCCGGACGCACCGCGACCGAAGCCGAGCCACGCCGCGCCGCCCGCCACGTCGTCGATCGGCGCGAGCCGCGTCACCCGGAGCCGCGACGACGTGCCGTCCGCGACCGAGAAGACGGACCCCCGGGCGTCCTCGGGTGGTCGATCGGGGCCGCTGATCGGCGCGCAATAGCCGACGACCGGCACCGCCTCGGCGGCTACTCGCGTGAATGAGATGTCCGGGTCGAGCGGGTTTGACGCGGTGGACGCCTCCACCGCTCGCCACGACCGGATCGCATCGTCGTCCCAGCGTTCGGTCGCGATGATCCGCCAGCCCGACGGATTCAGGCAGACCTCTGCGAGTCGGTCGGCCGCGTCGGGCGGGGCCGGCGTCCGCGGCGCTCCGTCGGCTGGGCGCGGGGACGGAGTCGCGCGGCCAATGGACCCGGGGCCGGCGCCGTCGTCGCCCCATGGCTTGACGACCGCGACGATGAGCAGCACGCCGATCAGGGCCATCGTCGTCGCGGCCGAGCGGCGGCCATCCCGCGCGCCGACGATCCGCTCCGGGATCAGCGTGTCGCGGGGTTCCATCGGGCGGCCGACGGCGCGGGCCGGCCCGCGCTAGATCTCTCCGAGGTACGCCTTGCGGACGGTCTCGTCCTCGCGCAGATCGCCGGCCGATCCCGTCAGCACGACCTGGCCTGTCTGGAGCACGTAGCCGCGGTCGGCGATGGAGAGCGCCTGCAGGGCGTTCTGCTCGACGAGCAGGATCGTCGTTCCCTGGTCCTTGATCTCCTTGATGATCGCGAAGATCTGCTGGACGAGGATCGGCGCAAGGCCGAGCGATGGCTCGTCGAGGAGCAGCACCCGCGGCCGTGACATCATCGCCCGGCCGATCGCGAGCATCTGCTGCTCGCCGCCCGAAAGCGTGCCGCCCTGCTGCGAGGTCCGCTCCCGGAGCCGCGGGAACAGTGTCATCACCCGCTCGACGTCCTCGCCGATCTCCCGGTTTGGCCGCGTGAAGCCACCCATCTGGAGGTTCTCGAGAACGGTCAACCGGGAGAAGATCCGGCGGCCCTCCGGGGCGTGACCGATGCCGGCCTGGACGAGCTCGTGGGCCGCGGTCTTCGACACGTCGTTGCCGTCGAACGTGACCGTGCCGGAGCGCGGATGGAGGAGGCCGCTGATCGTCTTGAGCGTCGTCGTCTTGCCGGCGCCGTTCGAGCCGATCAACGTGACGATCTCACCTCGTCCGACCTCGATCGACACCCCTTTCAGGGCGTGGATATTGCCGTAATAGGTGTGGACGTCGTTCAGTCGGAGGATCGGCGCGTCCTTGCCCGACCCCGCCGGTGCGGCGGCGCTCGCGGTGGCCGTCATGCCGCGGGAGTCCCGAGGTAGGCCTCGATGACCTTCGGGTCGCGCCGGACCTCGTCGGGCGTGCCCTCGGAGATCCGCTCGCCGTGGTCGAGGACCGTGATCCGGTCGCTGATGCCCATGACCACCTTCATGTCGTGCTCGATGAGGAGGACCGTCAGCCCGAGGTCCTGCCGAAGCCGGTTGATGAGCGTCATCATGTCGGTCGTCTCGCGCGGATTCATCCCGGCCGTCGGCTCGTCGAGCAGCAGGAGCGCCGGCTCGCTTGCGAGGGCGCGAGCGATCTCGAGGCGGCGCTGGTCGCCGTACGGCAGGTTCTTCGCGAGCTCGTCGCCGACGCCATGCAGCCCGACGAGCTCGAGAAGCTCGTTTGCCCGGACGCGGGCCGTGACTTCCTCCTTGCGGTCCTTCGGCGTCGAGAACATCGCGTCCGCGACGCCAACCGCCAGCCGTGAGTGCATCCCGACGAGCACGTTCTCCTCGGCGGTCATGTTCGCGAAGAGGCGGATGTTCTGGAATGTCCGGCCGATGCCGGCCTTGACCATGTCGTTCGGTCGGGCGCTTCGGAAGACGCCGGCCCGGACGAGGATCCGCTGGTACCAGTCAGGCCGGGCCACGGCGGAGATGAGCATGATGATCAGCAGCGCGAGGCTGATCAGCCCGAGCGCCACGCCGATCGGCTGGGACTGCGTCGCGCCGTAGACGACGGCCGTCAGGATCGCCCCGACCAGGGCCGGCGCGAACCACAGGATCGGCTCGAGCCATGCCTTGACGGGCCGGGCGATCATCCGCCGGCCCCGGAAGTCGACGTGGCCGGCCGTCGGGTCGTAGATCCCGGCAACGACGTTGAAGAACGTCGTCTTGCCAGCGCCGTTCGGGCCGATGAGCGACACGATCGAGCCCTCGGGGATATCGAAGTCCACGGAGGCCACCGCGAGCAGGCCGCCGAACCGCTTCGTCACGCCGCGCGCGGAGAGCAGGACGCCCCGCTCCATCTCGACCTCGAGCGTGCCGAGGTCGGCGGGCGTCTCCGTGGCGTCTTCCAACTCCGCCGGCGCTTCGGCAAGGGCCGCTTCGATCGCGGCCTCGTCGAGCTCGCCGGCCTGGAGGTCCGGCGGGGCGTCAGTGGGCCCGCTCGCGGGCCGGTTCGGTTCGGTCACCCGGCTTCCTCCGCACGCTCGGGACTCGCCCCGAGCGAGTCCTCACCACTGAGCTCCTCCGCGGCGTGCAGCTCACGGCGCCGGCGCCGGCTGGGGAAGAGACCTTCGGGCCTGATGAGCATCATCAGCACGAGCGCGAGGCCGTAGAGCAGGAACTGGTACTGGACGAAGTCGATGTCGCTGATGACGGGCACGTGGAACTTGTCGAAGAACGTGTTCAGCTGCTTGAGCAGGACCGCCTGAATCGTGTAGATCACGAACGCCCCGATCGCGACACCCCAGGCGTTGCCCATGCCGCCGAGAACGACCATCGCGAGCACCGTGAACGAAACCGCGAACAGGAACTGGTCCGGGCTGACGATCGTGAGCTTCGCCGCGTTGAAGACGCCCGCGAGGCCGGCCGTGGAGGCTCCCAGGCCGAACGCGAGCAGCTTCGTCGTGACCGTGTTGATGCCGTTCGCCGCGGCCGCCAGCTCGTCCTCGCGGATGGCCATCCAGGCCCGGCCCACCCGGGAGTCCTCGAGCCGGTACACGAAGATCAGGGTCAGCGTGATGAGGACCGCCATCAGGATGTAGAACGGCCACGGGTTCAGCAGCGTGAACTCGCCGTAGAACGGGACGTCCGGCTTGTAGATGCCGCTGATGCCGTTCGTGCCGTTCGTGTACGCCTCGGAGTTCAGGAAGATGATCGGGACGATCTCGCCGAAGCCGAGCGTGACGATCGCGAGGTAGTCGCCCCGGAGTCGGAGCGTCGGGGCCCCGAGCAGGACGCCGAACGTCGCGGCGACAACGGCACCGACGAGGAGCATCAGCAGGAACGGTCCGTCGTTCCCGGAGAACGGCGACGCGCCGTAGGCATACGTGTACGCGCCGATCGCGAAGAACGCCGCGTAGCCGAGGTCGAGGAGGCCGGCCAGACCGACGACGACGTTCAGGCCGAGCGCCAGCAGGACGAAGACGCCGGCGTTCGAGAAGCCGTTGATCCAGGCGGCCTGGCCCTGGAAGTCAGGAAACGGGCCGTACTTGACGATCTCGGGCAGGATCAGCGCCACGATCACCATCCCGACGATGATCGTGATCGAGCGGTGCTCGTGGCCGAAATTCTCGATCCGCGCCCGGATGCCGCGGGGCTCGCCGCGGGCGGGGGCCGCTGCCGTCGTCGTTGTCATGCTCGCTCTCCGACCTGCTGTCCGAGGATACCCGCCGGCCTGAACACGAGGACGACGATCAGCACGACGAAGACGATCGCCTGCGACCACTGGGTGTAGCCGAGCGCGGTGGCCGCGACCTCGATGAAGCCGATGATGAAGCCGCCGATCGCGGCGCCCGTGAGGTTGCCGATGCCACCCAGGACCGCGGCGGTGAAGGCCTTCAGGCCGGCGTTGAACCCGATGTCAGATCGGACGAAGCCGAAATACAGGCATTGGAACAGGCCGGCCGCGCCTGCGAGTGCGCCGCCGAGCAGGAACGTCGCAGCGATCGTCAGGTTGAGGTCGACGCCCATCAGCTGGGCCGCCTGCTGGTCCTGGGCCGTCGAGCGCATCGCCCGCCCGAGGCGGGTCCGGGACACGAACGTCTGCAGCGCGTACATCAGGATGATCGCGACGACGATGATGACGACGGCGATGACCCGGATCGAAGCTCCGAACAGCTCGAACTGGGCGTTCGGGAAGATCGGCGCCGGCACGCGGTCACCGGTGCCCTGCCAGATCTGGACGACGTTCTGGAGGATGAACGACACGCCGATGGCGGTGATGAGTGGCGCCAGGCGCGGCGCGTGCCGCAGCGGCCGGTAGGCGAACCGCTCGATGCCGATGTTCAGCGAGCCCATCGCGATCATGCAGACCGCGAGGACGATGACGAGCGTGGCCGCGAGCACGATCGGGTTGGCAATCGTCGAGGTCAGGCCGAGTCCGCGTTCCATGCCGATCGCGACCGCGACGCAGACGGCCGTGACGCCGATCGTGGCGCCGCGCCTGCCCCGCAGGAAGCCGCGAGAGATCAGGAGGCCCATCGCGAGCCCCAGCAGAATCGCGCCGACGAGCGCCAGGCCGAACCCGAACGCCTCCTCCATGCCGAGCCCCGCACCCATGAAGGTCAGGGCGATGAATGCGCCCACCATGAACACATCGCCGTGGGCGAAGTTGATGAGCTCGATGATCCCGTAGACCATCGTGTAGCCCAGGGCGACGAGGGCATAGATCGCGCCGAGCGTGAGCGCGTTCGCGACCTGCTGAGTCGCGGCGGCAGCGCCACCCGACGCAAACAGGGTAAGCGCGCTCCAGTAGACCGCGATGCCCACGGCGCCGAACGCGAGGAGTCGCACGCCAAAGGGAACCCGACGCTGGAAGGCGACCGGCGAAGCGACGGAGGTCAACGGCCCTCTCCCGTGCGGCGCTGCCTGATCCGATTACGTGAAGGGCCGGGAACCGCCATGGATTCCCGGCCCCGCATTGGCTTCGCCTACTTGGCGAAGTCGATCTGCTCCTTGAACTTCCAGTCGCCCTTGCCGTCGGCGCCGGTGGCGTCGTAGGCGTAGAACGAGATGATCTTCTGGCTGGTGTCGCCGTTCTCGTCGAACTTGAACTCGCCGATCACGGTCGTATAGGTGACGCTGGGATCGACCGCGGCCGCACGAACGGCCTCACGGACGGCGGCCATATCACCCGACGGGTTGGCCCGGTTCAGGGCGTCGATGACGACCTGGGCGCAGGCATAGCCCGTCGCGCTGTAGCCGGTCGGATCCGAGCCGTACTCGGCCTTGTAGCGCGCCGCGAACTCTTCGCGGCCGGGGAAGTCGCCGACGGCGGCTGCGGTCGCGTACGAATTCTTGGCATTGGCGCCGGCCAGGTTCAGGAACGAGTCCTTGGTCGCGGCGGAGCCGTCGTAGATCCCGTCCGGGCCGACGTACGGAACGTCGAGGCCGGCCTGGATCGCGGCATTCAGGATCCGCGCGCCGCCGGTCGCCGTGACGCCACCGAAGTAGATCGCCTCCGGGTTCTTGGCCTTGGCGGCGGTCATGATCGGGGCATAGTCGGTCGTGGTCTTCGGCACGCCCTGCCGATCGACGACGGTCCCGCCGTTCTCCTCGAAGTACTTCTCGAAGTTGTCGGCAATGCCGTCACCGAACGTCTCGGTGTCATCGATGATGAACACGTTCTTCTTGCCGAGGTTCTCGAGGATGTACCGGGCAGCGGCCGGACCCTGGTTGTCGTCCGTCGTGACGACGCGGACGTAGTTGATCGTGTCCGGGTTGGCCTTGCGGACATCGAGGGCGCCGAACTCGGGCTTCGTGAGGCCCTCGGCGGTGTTGGCCGGGCTGCACTGGAGCAGGCCCGCCTCGTTGCTGATCGGAATCTCCGCCGCGCCGACGCTCGAGTTGAGCGGGCCGATGAACGCGACGAACTCGGGATCCGTGGCGACCGTGGTCATGTTGCGGGCGCCGGTCTGCGGATCGTGCGCGCCGTTGACCGCATCGTCGAAGACGTCCGGGACCTCGATCGCGTACCCGCCGGCGCCGCCGCCAGCTTCCTTGAACGCAAGCTTGACGCCGTTGAAGATCGGCTCCGACGCCGCCTTCTCGCTGCCCTGGTAGGGCAGGCCGACGGCGACCTTGACCTTGCCCTTCGAGGTGTCGACGCTGGCCGGAGCGCTCGGCGCGGTGCCGCCGCTGGCAGCCGGTGGCTGGCTCGTCCCGCCGCCGGCACTCGCCGGCGGGTTCGTCGCAGCGCCCGGGCTGCTGCACGCGGCGAACGCCAAGACGGCGACGCCCGCGAGCGCACTAACCTTGCGGAAGTTCATCCACTGTCCTCCTCATCACCGATCGGCAGGATCCTCCCGTGCCGATCTCGGTCGGAGCGTCCTCTGGCCAGCCGATCCGGTTCCAGCCCGCCCGTCCGGTGCCCGGGTCCCGTTCCGGGAGTCAGCCGTCCCCTGTCTCAAGAGAAGGGGTTTCGAGGACTCCTGGCTCGAGCGGCGGTGCATGACGGACGACGGCGCAGGATACCGGCTCGGGCGGCGCGCAGGAAGCCGCCGAAGCGATGCCGTATCATAGCCATTGGCGGACCGATTGCAACACCGACCGGCGCGACCCGGGCGTGGCTCCAGAGCGTTCCGCTCGCCACCCCGCGAGGCCGCCGTGATCCGATGGGATTTCATCGGCGCCGAGGTCGCAATCGAGCTCCGTCCGGCCCTACGAGGTGGCGTCAGCCCGCGTGGAATATCTGGTTCGAACGGCCCGCATCACGGACATCGAACGGCTCGTCGCGTTGAGTGGCGACGTCGTCCGGTCGTCCGGCGCTGCGGGTTCGCTCGGGTCAGCGGACCTGCTCCGACAGCTGGTCTACCTCCCGCAGGCGAGCATCTTCGTCGCCGAAGCCCGACGCGAGGTCGTTGGCGGCGCGGTCCTCGCGCTCCGTCCATCGGTTGTCGCAGGTGGCTTCGCCGGCACGGTCGACCTCCTCGTGGTCGATCCTGATCACGACGCCGACCGCGTCACCGACGCCCTGCTCGAGGAGGTCATCCGGTCGGCGCAGAACAAGGGCTGCAGCGTTGTGGAAGCGACGTTGCCAGCCGATCCAGCGGAGCGGACCCGCTGGGAACGGCACGGATTCGTCGAAAGTGGTCCGCGTACAGAGCTTCACGTGGCGGCGGTCGGGGCCGGCACGTCTCGAAGCCGATGAGCGCGCGCGCCGAGCTGCGGGATCGCGCCGGCGCGCGGTACGTCTGACAAGGAGTCAATGTGGGAAAGAACGTCGCCGTCTTCGTCGACGTGGCGAACATCTTCTACGCGGCCAAGGCGGCCGGCGTGGACATCGATTACGTCACGCTGCTGAAGTCGGCCACTGCCGGTCGTGATTTCGTGCGCGCGTACGCGTACACGGGCCTCGATCCGGAAAACGAGAACCAGCGCAACTTCCATTCGTTCCTTGCCCGGAACCACTACAAGGTGGTCAGCAAGGACATCCGCAAGTACGGCGACGGCAAGGTCAAGGCCAACCTCGACATCGAGCTCGTCGTCGACCTCATGAAGACCGCCCGAAACCTCGACGTGGCGATCGTCGTATCGGGCGACGGCGATTTCGCGCCGGCGATCCGGGCCGTCCAGGAGATGGGCGTCCGGGTCGAGGTGATCAGCTTCCGTGGCAACACGTCGTCGGATCTGATCGACGTCGCCGACCTCTTCACCGATATCACGCAGCTCGCGCGCGTCGAGAAGGGCTCGTCGCGCTCCGGCCGGCGCGTCGCGAGCGACGGCGAAGAGGACCTCTCGATGACCGAGGTCCCGGACAAGCAGACCGAGGGCACCGGCCCGTCGCGCGGTCGCGGTCGCGGCCGGGGCCGCGGGCGCGGCGGCGATGCCGAGCCGGCCGCCGCGAGTCGCAACGGCAGCCGGGGCGGCGGGACGGCAACGGCGGCCGCGGCATCGGCCGCGGGACTCACAGTGCTGCCCGGCGAGAAGCTCTCGCGTGCGGGTACCGCGGCTGCCTCGGCCGAAGGCGCGGAAGACCTCGACGAAGACGTCGAGGCCACCCCGTTCGACGGCGGTGAGGCAGGCGAAGACGCGGACGGTCGCCGGCGCCGCCGGCGGCGCGGTGGTCGGGGTCGTGGCCGCGGTCGGGGCCGTGACCAGGAAGCGGGTGTCGGTGAGCCGGCGGCAGCCGACGGCGACGAGTTCGAGGACGATCTCGACGAGGCGGCTCCCGCGCCCGGTCGGCGCGTCCCTCAGCCCACGCCGTTCGGATCCGTCTGGGACTCGCAGCTGGGTGTCGCGAGCTCCCGCCCCACGCCGCTGCCGCCGCTCGGCGGCGACGACGAGGAGGAGTTCGATGAGCCGGAGATTCCCGAGTACCTGATTGCCGAGCAGCGACGCGGCCAGGGCAATCGCGGGGGCCGGGGCGGCCAGGGCAATCGCGGTGGTCGCGGTGCCCGTGGCGCGTACGGCGCGGCGATCGAGCGTGAGCGGTATGGCCGCGGCGGTGGCGGCGGCATCAACCGCTATCCCGACGTGGGCGACCGCGGTCGGGGCGGCGGCGGTGGCGGTCGCCAGCAGCAGGGCTACGGCAGGGACCGCGGGGATCGCGGGCCGCGTCACGACCGGCCGGACCGGCAGGACCGGGCCGCCGCTCCGCGCGGCTCGTCGAGCGAACCGTGGAGCGAGGTGCCCGAGGAGCTCGAGGCGATGCTCCGGGCCCAGCTGGCGCAGTCTCCGAAGGCCGCACCTCGGCCAGCCGCCGAGCCGCGGACCGAACCGGAGCCAGCGGTCGCCGTCGCTGACGAGGTCGCGGCCACGCCGAAGCCGCGTGGCCGCCGGGCATCGACGAAGGCGGTCGCGCCATCGGGCGGCGCCGACGCCGGGCCCATCGGGGCCGTCGATGCGGAGGCGCCGGCACCGAAGCGCCGGACGACGCGCGCGAAGGCCGGAGCCGCCGACGCGGCGATGACCCCCGGGGCCGACGCCGGCGAGGCCGAAGCCGCCGCGCCGAAGAAGCGTGCGACCCGCACGACCAAGGCGACGACGACGCGGACCAGGGCGACGTCGACCCGGTCGAAGGCGGCCGCCACTGACGCGGCGACCGCGGACGGTTCCGGCGACGCCGAGGCAACCGCGGCGCCGAAGCGCCGGGCGACCCGGAAGAAGGCCGAACCGGCCGAGCCGACCTGACCGCTCGGTTCGGGTTGCGCGGCACCGGGCCGTGGGCCGGCTGCTGACCCGCGGCCATCCGGCCGCGACCGCCGCCGTTCAGGCGATGGTCGGTGGGCGGCCGCCGCACGCGATCGTCATGGCCGGAGCTCCCGGTTCCGGCAAGACGACGCTCGCGCTCGACCTCGCGGCGGGACTGCTGTGCGAGGCGCCCGACCCGGCGGACCGGCCGTGCCGCGAGTGCCGCGGCTGCCGGCTCGTCGCCCACGGGACGCACGCCGACGTGCATCGACTCGCGCCGTCGGGGCCGGGCCTGCAGGTCCGGATCGGTGACCGGGGAAACCCCGAGCCCGGCACGGTTCGGCGGTTGATCGCCGACCTCGCGCTGCTGCCCGTCGAGGGTGGCCGGCGTGTCGCAATCGTCGAGCGCGCCGATCGGCTGAACGAGGATGCCCAGTCCGCACTCTTGAAGCTGCTCGAGGAACCGCCGCCCGGCGTCACGATCGTCCTCTGCGCCGATCGCGACGACCTGCTGCTGCCAACGGTGATGTCCCGGTGCGTCCGGGTTCGATTGGGGCCGGTCGCCGTCCGAGAGATCGAGGCGATGCTCGAGGATGCCGGGGTCGCGGACGCTCCCCGCGCGAGCCGGTTGGCGCGCCTGGCGACGGGCCGGCCGGGTGCGGCCCTGGCCCTTGCGGTGTCGCCGGATGCGGTTACGGCGCGCGACGAGATCGCCCGGACGCTTCTCGATCTCGCGTCGGCGCGCGCGTCGCGGAGACTGACGGTCGGCCGCGAGCTGCTCGGCCGTGCGGCGGACCTCGTCGTCGCCCTCGACACCGGCGCCGCGATCGTCGCGACGGGCGCTTCGGGCGGCGAGGAAACGGTGGGGAGCAGGCGCAGGAGCCCGAAACGTCCGAGCGCGCGCGCGACGTCCGCCGACCCCTCCGCCGACGGAGCGAGCGACGCGGATGCGCCTGACGGGGGCGACGACGAGACCGCCGCCGCGGTTCGTGCACCCGCCTCTGAGCGTCGCCGGGCGGCCGCGGCGCTCGTCGACATCTGGCGCGATGTTGCCCGTGACCTGTTGCTCGTCACGCTCGGCGAGGAGGGCCGCCTGCGCGATCCGGCGCTCCTCGACGACTACCGCGCCGCTCCGCCGATCCCGCCCGATCGTCTCCGAGCGTTCGCGATCCGGCTCGCCCGTTCCGCGGAGCTGCTCGAGTCCAACGTCAGCCCGGAGCTCGTCGTGGACTCGCTGCTCGTCGCCTGGCCGCGGCCCGCGGCCGCGGCCTGACGTGTCCGGCCCCGTCCGCCTCGAAGCCTCGATCCGAGGCGTCGTCCAGGGCGTGGGGTTCCGCTGGTTCGTGATGCGCGAGGCGCACCGCCGCGAGCTCACCGGCTGGGTGGCGAACGAGTTCGACGGGTCCGTCCGGGTCGTCGCGGAGGGCCCTTCGGCGGAGATCGCCGCGTTCCGGGCCGCCCTCGAGACGGGCCCGCCATCGGCGGTCGTCGAACGGGTGTCCGCGGTCGAGATGCCCGCGACCGGGTCATTCGAGGAGTTCTCGGTGAGGTCGGGCGGCCACCGCGGCGACTGAACCGGGGCCGTTGCCGCGGGGCACCGCGACCTGCGCGTGGCGTGCCGTGTCGTCCGTTTGAACGGGAAAGCGGGCGGACCATCGGCCGAGCGCCCGGAACGAGCGGCCTATTCCCGGTCGTCGGGACTGGCGGCATCGTGATCGTGATGGAAACTCGGACGCTGCCAGCCCCGGCGATTCCCGACGCCGGAGCTGCGGCCGCATCCCCCGCTGACGAGCTGCCCGGGCTGTACCGCCAGATCCTCGAGCGCGTCGAACGCCTCGAGGGTGTCGGCGCGCGGGCTGAGGCCGCTGCGATCCGGCGGGCGGCGACGGACGCCTACTCGAAGGCCTGGGACGCGTCCGGCCGAAAAGCCCTCGTCGGGCTGCTGGGGCGCGCCGACCGCGCCATCGACGGCGACACGCCGGCGCGATCGTGGGTCCTCCGGCGGAGGTCCGCACCGGCGCGCTAGTCTTGCCGGCGTGCAGCCGGACGTTCCTGCCGCTGAGGGCCTAACACTCCCGACGACGGTTGCCGACGCAGTCGCCATCGCGGTCGACGGTCTCGATGCGCTGGCGGCGCTCGGCGAAGACGTCGAGGACGAGTGGCAATACGTCCAGGACCTGTCCGAGGCATGGCAGTCGCGGCTGGCGGAGGTCGAGGCGGCCCGCGGCACCGAGGCGCTGGATGAAGCCCGCGGCGCCGCCATCGCCCGCGTGAGCCACGAGGCGCGCTCGATCGGCGACCCGCACCGGGCGATCGACTGGCTCTCGACGCTGCCCCAGGTCGTGCTCGTCGCCCTTGGCGAGCGGCCATGAGGTTCCAGGACGCGGCGCCCGACGCGCGCGCGATCGTCTACGCCGGGATCCAGGCAGACCCCCTCGTCGCGCGCGCGGCCGACCTCCTGGCCGGTGCTTCGCTCGAGCAGCGGATCCTCGCCCGCGCGGTGATGAACGGCGAAACCACCGACGCGGCGGAATGGCGGGCGATGTTCCCGGGGCTGTTCGGTCCGGGGGCGGCCGACGAGCCGACCCGCGCGATCTCCGAGGCGGTTCTCGAGGCGTCGCTCGAGGTTGCCGATCGCGGGGAGCAGGTCCGGAGCCAGTTCCGGGGGGCGATCGTCGAGGCACTGACCGAGCGCCTGCTCAAGCGGGCCGTGCCCGCTGCGACGTCCGCGGCCGTCCGCCGCGAGCGACGGATCCTGTTCGACGGTGTCCGCGCCGAGATCCATCCCTACGACGTCACCGTCGAGATCGAGGGCAGCGCCGCCGCGATCGACTGCAAGTGGGGCGCCCGCGGGATCTCGGCCGACGTCCTCCACCAGCTCGACGACGCTCGCCAACACGCCGCCGACGACGACGAGCGGCTGGCGGTGGCGCTCGTGGTCTTCGACGCTGCGCGGTCGTGCGACGTCCGGCTCGACCGCCAGACGGCGCCCCACGACGCAACGCGCGTGATCGGTCTCGAAGACCTCGACGCGCTGGCTCGGCCCGGGGCGCTCGCCTCCGGCGGGAGCGGCGGATGACGCAGCAGGCGAGCGTGGTCGAGAAGCCGCTCATCCACGAGGCGCGCTATCGCGTCCGCTTCGACGAGGCGGGGCCCGACGGGCGATTGAGGACGTCCGGCCTCATGCGCTACGCGCAGGACGTGGCCTGGCAGCACTCGACCGCGCTCGGGTTCGGGCGGGCCTGGTATCTCGAGCGGGGGCTGACCTGGCTCGTCCGCTCGGCCGAGCTGGAGGTGCTCGCCGCGATCCCGATGGGCGTCGAGGTCGTCTCTCAGACGCGCGTCGTCGGCCAGAAGCGCGTCTGGGCGAGGCGGCGGGGCGAGTTCCATGGTCCCGACGGGGCGCTCGTGGCCTGGGTCCACACCGACTGGGTCATGATCGATGCCCGCGGCGCGCTGACCCGGATCCCGGACGTCTTCGGCGAAGCGTTTCGGATCCCGGAGGCGACCGGTCAGATCAACCGGGTCGCGCTCCCGCCGACCCCGGACGAGGCGGCGGTGCGATCGTTCGCCGTCCGGCCCCACGAGCTCGACCCGATGGACCACGTCAACAACGCGGTGTACCTCGACTGGCTCGAGGAGGCCGTCCTCGGCGCGAGCCCTGACGGCGCGGGGGACATCGCGGCGCTTCCCCGCCGCTACCGGCTCGAGTACGCGGCGGCCGCCGACGCCGGCATGGAGCTCCGGGACGCAGCCTGGCGAGGCGCCGGCGGCGCGTGGTCGTACCGGCTCGAGTGCGTCGACGGCCCGGAGCTCTTCCGGGCGTTCATGAATCGACCTGGAGGCAGCGCGTGAGCAGGATCGTCTTCCGCGGCGGTCGCATCTTCGACGGCACCGGCAGCGAGCCCGCCGCGGGCGACGTCGTCATCGCCGACGGCAAGATCGTGGACGTCGGGACGGGCCTGGACGGTGACGAGGCGGTCGACGTAACCGGCCGCACGGTGCTGCCGGGGATGTTCGACTGCCATGTCCACGTGATGTCGGTCGGCGTCGACCCGGTGGCGTCGGTGCTCGCTCCGTTCTCCTATCAGTTCTACATGGCCATTCGGAACCTGCTCGCGACGCTTCGAACGGGCATCACGTCCGTTCGGGACGCCGGGGGCGCAGATCTCGGGGTCAGAGTCGCGCTCGAGGACGGCCTGATCGCTGGGCCCCGTCTGCAGATCTCGATCTCGATGATCAGCCAGACCGGTGGCCACGGTGACGACTGGTATCCCGGCGGCGCCGTCATCCCGTTCGGCATCGCCCACCCGGGTCGCCCCGATGGCATCGCGGACGGTCCCGACGAGGTTCGGCGGAAGGTCCGCGAGCTCGCCCGGAACGGCGCCGACGTGATCAAGATCGCGGCGAGCGGCGGCGTGATGTCGCCGCGCTCGAACCCGCGGCTCGCCCACTTCCGGCCCGAGGAGCTCGCCGTGATCGTGGAGGAGGCGACGGCCGCGCAGGTCCCGGTGATGGCCCACGTCCAGAGTGCCGAGGGCATTCGGAATGCGGTGAAGGCCGGCGTTCGGTCGGTCGAGCACGGGATCTTCATCGACGACGAGGGGATCGAGCTGATGAAGGAACGCGGGACGTGGCTGGTGCCGACGCTCGTCGCGGCGCAAGGCGTGATCGACGCCGCGGACGCCGGGGCGACGATTCCGCCGAATGTCCTCGACAAGGCGCGCTCGGTCATCGACTCCCACCGCGCCGGCTTCCGGAAGGCCGTTCAGGCCGGCGTCCGGATCGCGATGGGCACCGACAGCGGGGTCGTCCCCCACGGCGAGAACCTGCGCGAGCTGGGCATGATGGTCGAGGGCGGCATGACACCGGCCGCGGCGCTCGAGGCGACGACGCGGAGCGCCGCACAGCTGCTCCGCGTCGACGACGAGCTGGGCACGATCGAGCCCGGCAAGGTCGCGGATCTCGTGATCGTGTCCGGCGACCCCTACGACTTCGCGACGCTCCGTGACCGCGTCGACGAGGTCTGGCAGGCCGGCGTTCGAGTCGTCTAGCCGCGGTCCCCGTGCGAAGGCGGGAGGCGCGATCGGGCCGCTTCGCTGGGTTCCCAGCCGGGAATCCACGTCCCAGGGACCAGTCGCCGGCTGCCACGGCAGCCGATCTGGGCTGCCAACCCAGCCGCCCCGCCGAGGCAGATCACCGCCCGAGCTTCGGTCCCGAATTCGTGGGCTGGCAACCCAGACGTTGCCGCGGAGTTCAGTCTCCTCGCGGTCAGTTACCGCACGGCGCCACGTTCCTCCAGTTGAGCGCCGCGTCGCTGACCGTCTGCGTTCCGTTCGCTCCATAGCTCAGCGTCAGCAGCCGGTTGCCGATCTCGCCGCAGGCGGCGTCCTTCTCGACGTGCTCCCAGTCGCCAAGCGTGTACTTGTATTCGAGCGCGGTCGACTCCATGCCGGTCAGCGTGATCGTCCAGTGGGTCGCGTCGACGCGGGTCAGGACGACGCCACCCGGGTCCCACTGCGGCAGGCCGCCGTCGAGCCGGTCGAGGAAGCCCGCGATGTACACGGAGCGGCCGGTCGCGTCGGTGGTGGCCGGGACGGTCAGGTTGAACGTCAGCGTCACCGTCCGCAGCTCCGCCGTCGCCGCGACTTCGGCCGAGAGCGCGGACCGGTTGAACGACGTGTCGACCGATCGAACGACGTAGAAGAACTCGTCGCCTTCGGTGACGTTCGTGTCCATGTACGCCGGCGACGACGTTGTCGCGATTCGGGCATACGGGCCGCCGCTCGCATCGCCGCGGAGAACCTCGTAGCCATAGAGGGTCGGGTCGCCGGCGATGGCGTCCCACGCCAGCTCGATGCCGGCCGGTGATGCGGAGGTGACCGTGAGACCAGTTGGCGTCGCGGGCGCGGTCGTGTCACCGCTCGAGGTCACGGTGAGCGCGCCGGCCTGGGCGACCTGGTAACCGTTCGGGATGCCGTCGAGGTCGGCGTAGACCCAGTCGCGGCCGTTCGTGACCGTGTAGCGATAGGCGTAGTCGTAGCTGCCCGTGGCCTCGGGCAGCATCGAGGCGACGTACTCGTCGTTGTTGCCGGCGTCCACGTTGAACGCGGCGTCGACCCAGGTCCAGTCGGCGTTCCCGTCAGGGTTCGAGCCGTCCGGCCCGAACCCGACCTGGGCGATCAGCCCCGGCGTAGGGCCGGGCTGGTTCGTGACGCCGTCGATCCAGACCTGGCCATATACGTCATCCGTCCGGTCGATCGCCGAGATCACATGGCTCATCGACGGCGGCCACTGGAGGTTGGCCCAGCCGATGACGAGGTGGGGAATGCCGGACGCCTCGTTGGAAGCCTTGCTCGCGTTGCCGGCCGCGTCGAGCGCCCGGACCACGACGTACGCCGGGACGGCGTTGGGGAGGTCGTCGATCGTGAACGTCGTGCCTGGGACCGGCGCGTCGTTGGCCTTGACGTAGCCGCCGCCGCTGAGCGGCGACACGTAGACGTCGTAACCGGCCGCCCCGGCGACCGCGTTCCACGCGACCGCGAGCTGGTTCGCGGCCTCTGCCGTCACGTGGAGATTCGTCGGCGCGGCCGGCGGTGCGAGGTCGACCGTCCCGGTCGCGAGCACGACCGCCGACATCGGCGGGAGCGTCACCTCGAGGGTGCCACCCGCCACCGCTACCGCCCCGGACGCCGCGACACCGACTCCGAACCGGCGGTCGAGCGACGTTCCATCCGGCAGGTAGCCGCCGACCGGAATCGTCAGCGTCCGCGACGAGGCCGACCGATTGAGCGCGACGATCGCGGCCTGCGCGGCGGTCCTTCGGCCGTACGCCACGGTCTCGTCGGCGTCGTTCGCGAGCAGCACCCGGAAGTCGCCGTCCGTCAGCGCGGCGCTGCCGCTCCGGAGATCCGCCAGCGCGGTGTAGTGGGCACGGAGCGACGCGTCCGGCGAGCCGCCGAGGTCGGCCCACGGATACGTTCGGCGGTCGTCGGGATCGTCGTCGCCGGTGACGCCGACCTCGTCGCCGTAGTACACGGTCGGGGCCCCGGGCACGGTGAACTGGATGAGCGACGCTAGACGCTGGCGGAGCTTGCCGTCGGCGACATTCGCCGGCGTGCCCTCGCGACCGGCGGTCGTCTCGGGGCCCGGGGTCAGCGTCCAGAGCAGCCGCTCCGTGTCGTGGCTGTCGAGCAGGTTCATCAGCGAGTAGTACGCGGCGTCCGGGTAGTCCTCGCGCTGCGAGGCCAGGCGGTCGGCGAAGTCCGACACGCTGATCTGGTGACCGCTGTCGGCGAAGCCTTTCGAGTCGAAGGGCGCCGGGGCGAGCAGCCCCAGCACCGCGTCGCGGAGCCGGTAGTTCATCGTCGTGTCGAGGCGGTCGCCGCGGATCATCCGGAGCAGCGTCGAATCCTTCTGCCAGGTCTCGCTGACGGTCAGCGCGTCCGGATCGGCGGCCTTCACGATCGAGCGGAACGACTCCCAGTAGCCGTTCGGGAACGACGCATCGCCCGAGACGTCGAGGCGCCAGCCGCTCGCGCCGGCCGCCAGCCAGCGCTTGGCGATGCTGTCGGGCGCGGTCAGGAAGTACGCCTGGACCGCGGGCAGGCTCTTCGTCAGCAGCGGGATCGAATCGAAGCCGAACCAGCCATCGTAGGTCGCTCCGTTTGCGACGCCGGTGCCGCTGACGCACGTACCGGTTCCGGCGGCGACGTCGTGGAAGGTGAACCACGACCGATAGGCCGATGTCGCGGACTCGCAGACGCCGACCGTGGCGTAGTGGTGGTACCGGTCGAACAGCGGGCTGTCCGACGACATGTGGTTGAAGACCCCGTCGAGGATGATCCGGATCCCGAGCGCGTCGGCGTGCTTGACGAGGTTGTCGAAGTCCTTCTGCGTCCCGAACGCGGGGTCGATCTTCGTGTAGTCCTGGGTGTCGTACGAGTGGTTCGAACCGGCGTCAAAGATCGGGTTGAAGTAGATCGCGGTGACGCCGAGCGACGCCAGGTAGGACAGCTGCTGGTCGACGCCCTTGAGGTCGCCGCCCATGTAGTCGCGACCGCGGGGCTGTTCCTTCGTCGGGCTGTCGGGTGGTGGCGTCGTGTCGAATCGCCACGGGCAGTTCGTGTCGCCGTCGGCGTAGTTGCGGCAGTACCCCTCGGGCTTGTCGCTCCAGCTCAGGCGCCGGACCGGGTCGTCGTAGCGGACGTCGGCGGTCTGTGGATCGTTGTCCTTGCGACCGTTGCGGAATCGGTCGGGGAAGATCTGGTAGATGACCGCGTCCTGGACCCAGGACGGGGCGGTGAAGTCCGGCACGTACTGCATCAGCGCCCAGCTCTGGTCGACGACCTCGTCGGTCGTCGCTCCGAGGCCGCCGTCGAGCGCCGGCGTGTCGTCGCCGTAGTAGTCGGTGTCTGAGCCGTCGGTGACGAGGAAGCGGTACCAGAGGTTGTCGGGCTGGTTCGCGATCGCGGCCGGGATCGTCGCCTGCCAGTAGTCGCACGTCTCGTTCTCGAGGCCCGGCTGATAGCACGTGACGCCGCTCGCGGCCCGCGTCATCGAGACGATCTGCTGGCCGTTGAGCCGAAGGCTGTAGAAGCGCACCTTGACCGCAGTCGCGTCGTCGTGGAACGTCCGGAAGCGGAGGGTGACCGGAGTGCCGGCCTCGACCGCGCCGCCCGGCGTCCGGTAGACGTCGCTGCGGGAGTCGTGGCGGAGGCCGTCCCACTCGATGTTGTTGTCGTGGCCGTGGCCGGCGAGGATCGACAGGACGTGGCTCGCGGCGTCGTAGCTGAACGTGACCTTGGCGTTGTCAGCCGGGACGCTGAACGCGATGTTCGGGCCGTTGGGAACGCCGCCCTGGCCGTAGTTCTCGTCCCACGCCTCGTTGACCGCGGCCTTGGCCTCGTACGAGCCGGCCGGCAGCCCGGTCGTCTCGAACGTGTACGTGCCGTCGCCGTCGGGGTCCTGGAGCCACGACCGGAGACAGTCGGGCTGCCAGTCGCCGGAGCAGCCGAGCTCGCTCTGAAAGCTGCCGGGCGCGGTGACGATCACCGAGTTGACGTTGTCGGTGATCCAGTGGGTCGCGTGGTCGTAATAGAACTTGACCGGGCGGTTCGCCGCGAGCCCGAGCGGGATGTTCGGCCCGTTGGATTGCGCGTGGAGCCCGTAGTTCTCGTCCCAGCTGTCGTTGAGCGGCGCCTTGTACTCCCAGTTGCCGGCGGGAACGGCAAACGTCCCCTGCCAGATCCCGTCGGCGGCCTCGAGGGCGAGGTGCGTCGCCGCGCAGTCTGGCTGCCAGTCGTCGGAGCAGCCGAGCTCGCTCTGGAGGCTGCCCGCGATCGTCACGCTGCCTGGCGCTGGCGTGTGGCTCGCAAGGACCGGAGCCGCCGTCGCGGCCGGCAGCAGGCCACCCAGAAGCACCGCCGCCGCCGCGAGCGCACCGAGCCGGCGGGCGGCGGTCGAACGGACCGGGAAGAAGCGCGAAGCGGGCATCGACCGAACCTCCGGTGGGCACTCGGCCGGGTCCACCCGGCCGGAGAGGGCGGCGAGGTGCTGATGAACCGGTCGGTCCCGGGCGCCCGAGCGGCTCCTCCACGAGGGCGCTAAACCGGTTCACACGACCGTGTCCCGAGGATGCGACCCACGCCGCCCGGTGTCAACGGGTTGCAGCGGTTTAGTTCGCGTTTACATCGAATCGGCGCCGAGGGCCGGCCGCAGGGGCGGCCGGTACACTGGCCTGGGACCCCCCGGAACGGCTCGCGTAGAGCCATCAAGCCCATCACCACGCGACGAGATGGCCCGAATCAAGCTGACCTACATCGGCGGCGGCAGCACCCGCGCGCCCGGCACTGTCGCCGCACTGATCGAGCGCGGGGCGAAGTTCGAGGGCTCCGAGCTCGTCCTCGTCGACCTCGACGAGCGGCATCTCGACGTCGTCCGACGGCTGGCGACGCGGATGGCCGAAGTCCGCGGCCTGGACCTCCGGATCTCCGCGACGACCGACCGCCAGGCCGGGATCCGCGACGCCGACGTCATCCTGACGAGCTTCCGGCCGGGCGGCTTCGAAGCTCGCCGGCTCGACGAGCGGATCCCGCTCGAGCACGGTGTCATCGGCCAGGAGACGCAGGGTCCGGGCGGGTTCTTCATGGCCCTTCGCTCGATCGCCGTGATGCAGGAGATCGTCGCCGACATCGAGCGCCTCGCGCCGTCGGCGTTCCTCGTGAACTACACGAACCCGGTGAACATCGTCTCCGAGGCCGTCACCCACCACTCGGCGGTCCCGACGATCTCGCTGTGCGAGGGCCCGATCTACTTCGGCCCGAACGTCGCGAAGAGCGCCGGGCTCGATCCCGACCGGCTCGAGCAGGTCCTCGTCGGGCTGAATCACACCGGCTGGACGGTGCGCCAGCTGTACGACGGGGCGGACGTCGCGCCACTCATCCGCGAGGCATGGGAGCGGCGATGCCGCGAGCCGTGGGCCCAGACGCGGGGCGGGCGGATGCTGCGACTCGCCGCCGCGATCGGCTCGCTGCCCTCCGATTACCTCTATTACTACTACTTCCGGGAGGAGGCGCTGGCCGAGGCGCTTGCCGCTCCCACGACCCGGGCCGAGGACATCCTCGCCGAGGTCGACGACTACTGGCGCCACTACGAGGAGCAGGCCGGGGCAGCGGCGCCGGCGCTGGACCCGGCGCGCTCCCGGGGCGGGATCCTCGAGTTGGAGCTTGCGATCGACGTGATCGACGCGATCGTCAACGACACCGGCGAGACCTGGCCGGTGAATGTTCCGAATCGTGGCGGGGCGCTGCCGGGATTCCCGGAGGACCTCGTCGTCGAGGTGCCGGCCGTCGTCGGCCGGGGCGGCGCGACGCCCGTTGCCGTGCCGCCGTTACCGCGCCAGGTGCGTGGCCTGATCGAGGCGCTGGGCGAGTACCAGGCGCTCACCGCGGAGGCGGCCTGGACCGGCGGTCGGCGGCAGGCGGTCGCCGCGCTCGCCGGCCACCCGCTCGTGCTGTCGCTGCCGCTCGCGGAGCGCCTGTACGACGCGATGGCGGCCGCGCACCGGGGGTACCTGCCGGGCCGGCTGCTCAGCTAGCGTGGACCTCCGTGTCGTCGCACCCGGAGATCTCGACGCCGTCGGCTCGGCGATCGTGGCCGGCTGGCTGGGTCTCCGGCCGGAGGCCACGATGCTGGCCGCGTTGGGGACGTCACCGCTCGGCGTCTATCGCGATCTTGCGGCGACCCGGGCCGCCGGCGACCTCGACACGTCGGCGCTGACGCTCGTCCAGCTCGACGAGTACGCGGGCCTCGCCGTCGACGACCCGCGGGCGCTGTACGACTGGCTGATCCGCGATGTCGCCGGTCCGCTGGGCGTTCCGGCCGAACGCGTGATCCGGCTGGACGCCGCGGCCGGGGACGTCGACGCGTCGTGCCGGGCGTACGACGCGGCGGTGGCGGCAGCGGGCGGGCTCGACGTCGCGGTCCTCGGCCTCGGGCCGAACGGCCATCTCGGCTTCAACGAGCCGCCGTCCGACGCAAACGCGCCCACGCGACTGGTCCCGCTATCGGAGGCCAGCCTCGCGAGCAACGCGCGGTACTGGGGCGGTCGCGACCGCGTCCCGACCCGCGCCGTCACGGCCGGTATGAACGTGATCCTCGGGGCCCAACGGACGCTCCTCGTCGTGTCCGGGTCCCACAAGGTCGAGATCCTCCGCCGGGTGGTCGGGGGACCCGTCACGCCCGATGTCCCGGCAAGCTTCCTCCGGACGATCCCGGGTCTGACGCTGCTCGCCGACACGGACGCCTGGCCGGATGACGTGCCCCCGCTGGGGGGCGTGGCCGCGGCGCCCGCGCCGCGCGTGGCGATACCGGGGGTGGCGACGTCGTGACCGCGGACGGGCGGCTGCTGCTGGGCGTCGACGGCGGCAACACGAAGTCGATCGCGCTCGTCGCCCGCGAAGACGGTACCGTGGTCGGCGCGGCGCGGACGCTGATCCGGGCCGACATCCACGCCGTCCCGGTCGACCAGGCGATCGCGGCGCTGCTCGGCGTGGCCGGCGACGCGCTCGCCGGCGCCGGGCCCAGGGGGTCGTCGCCGACGGCCGCGTTCAGCCTCGCCGGAGCCGATTGGCCCGAAGATGTCGCCCTCCTCGAGCGGCGGCTCGCCGAACGGTTCCCCGGCCCGACCGTCGTGAACGACGCGATCGGTGCGCTGCGGGCAGCGGTCCCGGGCGGCCCCGGCGTCGTGGTCGTGTGCGGCACCGGCGCCGCGACCGGCGCCCGCGGTCCCGACGGCCGGACATGGCATTCGAGCTTCTGGCAGGAGCCGCAGGGCGCCCACGAGCTGGGCGTCCGAGCGCTGCAGGCGATCTACCGCGCCGAGCTCGGGATCGATCCGCCGACCGAGCTCACGGCGCGACTGCTCGAGGCGACCGGCGAGCCGAACGTCGAATCGCTGCTCCACCATCGAACGGGCCGCGACGTCGACGGCCGACGCGACGCCGGGGTCTACGCGACGCTGCTGCTCGACGCGGCCGAGGCCGGCGACGCGACGGCGCTCGAGATCGTCCGCGCCCAGGGCGCGTCGCTCGGTGAGACGGCCGCGGCGGCCGCCCGGCGAGTCGGCATTCCCAGGGGCGATGCCTTTGCGCTCGCGCTGACCGGCGGCGTCTTTCGCCACCGGGGTCGGGCGCTCGCGGAGGCGACGGTCGCCGCCGTTCGACGGCGCGCGCCGTCGGTCGAGATCGTCATGCCGACGCTCGAGCCCGCGGTGGGCGCGTTGTTGCTCGCGTTCGACGCCGCCGGGATCCCGATCGACGCGGGGCTCGAAGCTCGTCTGAGGGCCTCGCTGCCGCCAGCCGATCTGTACGACACGCATCCCGCCGCGACCGCTGCCGGCTGAGGCTCCTAGCGGCCCGTTCCGGCGGCGTGCCACGGGCGCGCCACGCGATCCATCCGCTCTGCGAGGGCGCGGAGCCGCGGCGCGGCGACGTCGCGCATGTCCGCGGCCGGGTCCCGTGCCGCGATCGAGCGCTGCCAGATCGCGCGGCCGGCGAGGAAGCCTGACGCTCCGCCGCGGGCCGACGCCACGGCGGCAGCGTCGAACCGATCCGGCGCCGTGCCGTTCGAGAGCACGACCCACGGACCGGGCAGCGCCTCGGTGACGGCGCGGGCGCCGGCCTCCACCGCAGCGTCGTCGGGACGGGCGAGCGTCGGGACCTCCGCCTTGTAGAGATCGGCCGCGGCGCCCAGCTCGAGGCCCGCCTCGACCACCAGCTCGACGTGCTGGTTCGCCGTGAGGGTTACGCCGTCGGGCGGCCGCACGATGCCCTCGACGATGCCGGGCTTGCCGCGGCTTCGGCAACCGGCAAGGAACGCCTCGACCGTCCGTCGCCGCCGCGCCCCATCGACGTCCGGGCGCCAGATCACGAGCAGCTTGTACGCGTCGACGATCGCCGCGATCGCGTCATCGGCGAGGACCGCTTCATCGACGTCGGTCGATTCCACGGGGCCGCCGGGGGACTGGACGAGGCGATCGGCTGCCACGATCAGGCCGACCCCACGGGGGATCGCGCCCGCCTCGAGCACCGGCCGCAGCCCGTACGCGACGTCGAGGAGCACCGCACTCGCGCTCGGCGCAAGCGCGCGAGCCGCCGCGACCTTGAACGACGTCAGATTCGCATCCGGGACGCGCCCGCCCCCCCGCCGGTCCGCCAGCATCGCCCGCAGCGACTCCCGCTGGTCGAGTGCGAGCATCGCCAACGCGCCGCTCGGCCGGGCGAGGGCGGCGAGGCGGGTGGCGTTGTCAGGAGCGGGCATCGGCGACCTCTCGGGCGTGTGCCGCCAGGTACGCGTCGAGCTCCGGGGCAGACGGGATCGCGCTCCGGCCATCGATCGCCCGGCACGCGAGCCCGGCGCAGGCGTTCGCGCGGACCAGCGCCTGGGGGAGCGAGCGGCCTTCGACGAGACCCGCCAGCAGTGCGCCGTGGAAGACGTCGCCTGCGCCGAGCGTCGAACCGCGGTCGGCGTCGATCGGGAACGCGCCAGCGAACGTGACATCCGCCGCGGCTCGATCCAGGGCCGCGCTGCCGTCCGCCCCACGCGTCACGACGACCGTCGAGGGTCCCTCGGCCAGCGCCGCGGCCATCGCCTCCGCCAGCCCGAGCCCGGGGAGACGAGCGAGCAACGCAACTTCGGTCGGCGCGTACAGGTCGATCGCCCCGAGGTCGAGGCCGGGAACGTCCACCCCGCCGTCGAACGAGATCGGCGTCGCGACGCCGGCGGCGCGCAGCGCACGCGCCACGTCGACGCCGAAGTGGTCGACGTGGACCCATGCAGCAGCGCGGCATCGCTCGAGGTCCGTGTCGTCGAGCTCGATCGGACCGTTGTCACCCCCGTACGGGGCGAGCGCCCGGCCGCCCGATCCGCGCTCCACGAGAACGACCGACACGGGCGACCGGCCGGGTCCATGTCGAAGTCCGCCGACGTCGACGCCCGCGCCCGCGAGGTCGTCGCGAATCCACCGTCCCGCAGCGTCGTTGCCGACCCGGCCGACGATCGCAGCCGGCACGCCGAGGCGGGCGAGCGTCACGGCGGACGTCGCGGCGACCCCGCCACCGGCGAGCCGCCCGTCACTCGCCGACACGCGCTCGTCGCGGCCGGGCAGCCGGTCGAGCTCGACGATCGCGTCGAGCGTGGCGACGCCGATGCAGACGACGGTCGCCGTGCTCATTCGCCGCCGACCGCGATCACCGGTCGGCCGACCGCGTCCGCGCGCGGAGCCACGTCCGCTTGGTCAATGCCGTTCGCCGCGATGATCCGAGCGTAGGCGTGGCCCGAGTCCTTCACGAGCCGTCGCCCACTGGGATAGTCGACGTGGACCAGGCCGAACCGCGACCGCAAGCCCTCCGCCCATTCGAAGTTGTCGAGCAGCGACCAGGCGAAGTAGCCCTCGACCCGGACGCCGGCGTCGATCGCCGCCCGGATCGCGGCGAGGTGGTCGCGGAGGAACCGGACCCGTCCGGCGTCCGCGATGCGACCCGCCGGATCGGGCGCGTCGAGGAACACGCAGCCGTTCTCCGTGACGAGCAGCGGGACGTCGCCGTAGTCCGTTCGGACGCGGACGAGCAGGTCGGTCAGGCACTCGGGGGTGATCTCCCAGCCGGTGTCGGTCGTCGGGATCCCCGGCGTGGCAGGGACCACGCGCCACGGCAGCCCATCCTCGGTGCGGCCTGCGGTGACGACCCGCCGCGCGTAGTAGTTCACGCCGACGAGGTCGACCGGGCGGCCGATCCGCGCGAGGTCCTCGGGCTCGAGCCAGTCGAACGGACCGGCGAGGCGCTCGAGCAGCTCGAACGTGTCCGCCGGGTACGCTCCCCGGAGGATCGGATCCAGGAACCAGCGATTCGTGTAGCCGTCGGAGCCGACCGCCGCCTCGCGATCGGCGTCCGAGTCGGTCGCGGGGTACGTCGGCATGAGGTTGAGGACCGGCCCGATCCGGCCGCGGGCGCCGGCGCCGGATGCCCGGAACGCCTCGACCGCCGCCGCGTGGGCTCGCAGCAGCTCGTGCGACGCGCGGACGGCCGCGGCCAGGTCCCGACGGCCTGGCGCGTGGATCCCGAGGCGGTAGCCGAGCGTCGCCGCGACCCACGGCTCGTTGATCGTGAACCATGTCCCGACGCGGTCGCCGAGCGCGTCGAAGCAGAGCCGGCTGTACTCGCCGAAGCGCTCGGCTGTCGAGCGGTCGAGCCAGCCACCAGCGTCGTCGAACGCGGCCGGGAGGTCCCAGTGGTAGAGCGTCGGACAGGGCGCGATGTCGCGCTCGAGCAGCGCGTCGACGAGGCGGTCGTACCACGCCATGCCCTTGGCGTTCACCGGGCTGCGGCCGGTTGGCTGGATGCGCGGCCACGCGATCGAGAATCGATACGCCCGGACGCCGAGCCCGGCCATGATCTCGACGTCCTCCAGCCAGCGGTGGTAATGGTCGGCGGTGACGTCGGCGATGTCGCCGTTCGCGATCGCGCCGGGAACGCGGCAGAAGCGATCCCAGATCGACGGCCCGCGGCCGTCCTTGTCGAGGGCGCCCTCGACCTGGAACGCGGACGTCGCGACGCCCCACACGAAGCCGTCCGGGAACGGCGCCATCATGCGGCCACCTCGAGATCGGCAGCGCGCGGGCCACGGCAGACCAGGACGGTCATGCCATGAACGGCACGGAACGTCGCGTCCGGCGCCGCGGCGGCCGGCAGCGCGAACGTGACGCCGGGGCGAAGCTGGAGCGTCGCGCGATCGACCTCCACGATTCCGGACCCGGCGGTGACGACGCCGACGCTGAACGCGTCGTCGAGAACGGCGCCTGCCTCGCCGGCGATCGTGAGCTGGTCGGCCCGGAAATACGGATCCGCACGCCTAGGCAACAAGGGGCTGAGCGTGTTCGCGGCCGTCGCGTCCGGGACCCGGCCGGGAACCGCCGATAGGAGCGCCCGGCGATCGATCGCATCGAGCATCACGTCCCAGCCGAGCCGGAGATGGGCGTCGTCGCGGTCGATCGGGAAGCCCGCCGTCTCGGCCACGATCGAGAAGTCGCTCGGCTCCTGGACCTCGAGGATGAACACCCCGGCGCCGATCGCGTGGGGGACGCCGGGCGGCACGAACCAGGCGTCGCCGGGTTGGGTCGGCTGATCGCCGAGCGCGTCGAGCAACGGGCCCGACGCTTCGGTCTCGATCCAGGTCCGCAGCTCGTCCCGGCCGATGTCGCGGGCGAACCCGATGCGGACGCGGGGCGGCGGCTCGCCGTCGACACGCCGCGTCCGGAGCACGATCCACGCCTCCGCCTTGCCGAAGAACGAGCCGAGGTGGCGGCGCGCGAACGACCGGGTCGGGTGGGCGTGGACGGGCAGCCGAATGGCTGCGTCGAGCAGCTTGACCAGGACGCCGGTGGTCGGCCCTGCCGCGGCCACGAGCGCGCGACCCGCCACGGCCTCCGGGTCCGCGGCCAGCAGGTCGGCGACGCGGCGCGGCTCACCACCGACGTCGACCACCGCCAGGCCCTCGTCGGTCAGGGGCGTTCCGGGCGGCGTCCAGGCCCGCGTCGCCGAGCCGACCCAGTCCTCGGGCTCATTCGTGTCGGCGGGCGCCGGCGACCCGCGGAATCGATCGAGGAGCAGGCCGCCATGGTAGAACCGCGACACGCGGTTCGGTGGCACCAGCCACGGCCGGTGGTAGGGGCCGTCAGGCCGCACCGGTGCTCGTCCCTGCATCGGCCAGCTTCGGAATCGTCAGCGCCGCCTCGCACGCCCAGAGGAGGAGTCCCAGCGACCAGGCGTGCGACAGCCGGCCGATCTCGCCGATCGGTCCGCCGTAGCGCGTCTGGTAGTAGCGCTCCGGCGTCATGCCCCGGCGTCCGCCGAACTCGCCATCCGCGCGGACGATGACCTGTCGCGCAGCGGCGAGGTGCTCGCGGGCGCGGCCCACGAGGTAGGGGTCCTCGAGCGCGACCCCCAGCCGGACGAGCTCCGGGACGCAGATCAGGCCGTAGGTGTGAAGGTGCTGGTTGGCCGGCGAGGCGAGATCGAGGCCCCTCGTTCGGAAACCCGCCCGGCCCAGCGTCGACGCCGAGGGGAACGGCACGTCCCACGAGTAGCGGAACGTCAGCATCCACTCCGCGGAGCGCCGCGCGAGATCGAGCCACCGATTGCGCTCGCCGACGGTCGGGGCCGCCTCGGCGAGCGCGACGTACGCCATCACGGCGGCGTAGCCGTCCTCCGAGGTCGGTCCGAGGTCGACGTCTTCCGGCGCGCCGTACAGGAACTCACGATCGACGAACCCGGCGTAGTACGAGCCGGCCCGTTGCGCGGCCGCCGGCAGCGACGCGTCGTCGAGCAGTGCGCCACCTTCGACGAGCGCCGGGACCCAGGCGAGTCCGGCCGATCCATCCCACGACGCCGGGTCGCCGGTTCGGCCGTTCCAGATCGCAGGCAGGGCGCCGTCGTCGCGTTGTCGCTCGACGATGAACCGGAGATTCGTGCTTGCCGCGTCGCGCCAAGCCGTGTCGCGCGAGCCCGTGTCGCGCGAGCCCGTGTCGCGCGAGCCCGCGTCGCCGCTCGACGCCCGCAGCGTGAACAGCGTCGCCTCCGCGATCGTCCTCGCCTGGAGCGCGTCGTCGCCGGGCGTCCAGCCCTTGCCCCACCCCCGCTCGGCCGACCACTGGCCCCAGAACGTGCCGCACGGGGCGCGGTTCGCGCAGATCGCATCGATCACGGCCTCGCCTGCGTGGCGCGCATCCTCGCGCCCGGTCCTGGCGGCGTGCGCCAGCAGGGCGGCTGCGACAGGTGCGCCGCTCAGCCAGGCCACGTGCATCGCGCGCCGGTCGCCGGCCGCCCTGCCGGGCGGGGCGTCGTCGCGATCGAAGGCGGCCGTCTCGTAGATCGCGTCGACGGAATCGTCGAAGTGCCAGCGGAGGAGGCCATCACACGCGAGGTCGGCGGCTTCGACGAGGTCCACGCGCGGCGCGACCGCCGCCGCCTCGCGAGCCGCGAGGTCGCGCAGTGCCGGGGCCCACGCCGCGCGACCCGCGGCCGCGGCGTACACGCGGAACGACAGGCGGACCGACTCGCCCGGCTCCCAGCGATGGGTCGGGAGGTCCGCGCTCAGCGGGGCGTCGCCGCCGTCGTAGACGACCGGCTCCTCCCGATACGGAGCGCAGATCCGGAGCTCCGCGGGGCCGCCGCCGGGGCCCCCGCCGGAGAACCCGATCCCGCTCAGGCCCAGCTCCGTCACGGCGTTCGTGGCCACGACGACGACCCGGCCACCGGCCGATGCTGCGACCGCCGCGGTCGCGGCCCGGTCCGCTCGGAACGTCCAGCCGGACGCGACGAACGGGTCGTCGGGCGGACGGTCCATGGGCGACCAGCGCGGGTATCGCGACCGGCTCGCCGCGAGCCGGTTCTCGCCGTAGAACAGGCCGGGGATCAGCCAGCGCGGGTCGCCGCTCGGACCGAGACGGATCGCGATCTCGACTCCTGCATCGACGGCATCACGGCCCGCGAACCGGAGCTCGAGCGTCACATCCCAGTGGGGCGCGTGGCCGTCGACGGCGGACCACGTCGCGACACCACAGAACGCGGATCCTTCGCCGACGAGGCGGAGCCCGCCGCCGCCGGCCGGAGTCACGGACGCAACCGGCACCCGGTCGATCTCGGTCTCGCCATCGCGCAACAGGGCGAGCCACGGCACGAGGCGCTCGGGTGGCGGCAGCGCCACGGTCATCCCGTGGTCCCGGCAACGAGCGGCCCGCCGGCAAGCCCGACCGCTGCGTCGACGACATTCCAGCCGCTCATTCGGAGGAGCCGGCCGGCGACGGGGGCGGATGCCCAGCGAACCGAGAGACGGCGCCGCTCGCCCGGGAGCATGTCGAACCCGCCGTCGTCGATCTCGGCCCAGCCCGGCGAGTCGATCGGCCGGTCGTCCTCGAGTCGCACGGCGATCGCAGCGGGGCCCTCCACGTGGCGCACGTCGACCGACCACTCGTCGCCGTCGCCGTCGCCGTTGCCCGAGACGGACGCGAGGACCGTGGCCGGGCGCAGGTCGAGCAGGGGTCCAAGGTCCGAGCCGGCGGCGAACCGATAGCGGTTCACCGCTCGCGTCGTGCCATCGGCGTCCTCCAGCTGGAGATCGAGGAACACGACGGCGCCGAGGCCGCGAATGTCGATGTCGCCCGGCCTTCCGACGGCAACGGACGCTGCCACGGACAGCTCGACCCCGGCCGAGCCCTCGCCCGCGACGACGGCATCGGCGTCGACGACACGCCAGCGAACGGTCCCGGCCCTGATCGCGGCGTCGCTCGTCCACGCCCAGGGCTCGAACCGCAGCCGGCCTGCTCGCTCGAGAACCGCGCCGTCGAAGCGGGCCGCGACGACGGTCTGCGCGTACGCCCGGGCGACCGCGAAGTACGCCGGTTTCGGGTCGCCCCGATGATCGACCGCGGACGTGCACCACGCGTTCGGGTATGGCTCGTTGAACTGCCACGGAATCGAGCCGCTGTGCCGCGGCCAGCGCCGGCGGTTCGCCTCGATCGCGTACCGGAGCCCGTCGGCCTGGAGCAGCTGGCTCGCTCGCCGGACCGCCTCGAGATCGCCGAGCCGGCCAGCGAACGACGCCTGGACGAGCGGCTCGTTGATCCACCAGTCGCCGAGATGGCGGTAGACGCGGTTCGCTCGGGTCGGCGGCCATCGGTCGGGCTCGCTGACCAGCGCGCCCAGCGTCCGGCGGTTCGTCATCCCTTCGACGCCGAACTCGCCGTTGAGCAACGACGTCCCGCGGTCGTACAGCTCGTACTGTCCCCGGAGTCCCTGGTGCTCGTAAGGTCCGTGGACGTCGTGAAGTCCGTCCGGATCCGACTCGATCGCCTCGAGCCGGTTGAAGTGCTGCGGCCCGATCGGCGACGTCGGCAGCCAGAGCCTGTCCGGGTCGAGCCGGTTCACGACGCCGTGCAGCGCCGCGAGGACCGGGGAGCGGTCGTCGTCGAGCGGGCCCGCGTCGTCGGCGAGCTCGTTGCCGCCGCACCACAGCGCGAGCGAGGGGTGGTTGCGGCGGAGCGGGACGATCGCCTCGGCCTCACGCCGCATGAGCTCGACGAACGCCGGGTCGCGCGATGGTTCGTTCTCGATCCCGGAGCTCGACTGGACGAACTCCTGCCAGACGAGGATGCCGAGCCGGTCGCACGCGTCGTAGAACGCTTCGGTCTCGATGAGACCGCCGCCCCAGACGCGGAGCAGGTTCACATTGGCGGCCCCCGCGAGCCGCAGGAGGTGCTCAACGCGGTCGGGCGGCGTCGCGCCGTAGAGGGCATCGGCCGGGACCCAGTTCCAGCCGTTCGCGTACATCCGCCGCCCGTTCACCGCGAACGTGAACGGCCGGGCGCCCGTCGGACCGCTCTCGTTCGGAAGCAGCTCGATCCGCCGGAACCCGAGCGGAACGGTTCGCCCATCGAGTGGCCGGCCTTCCGCCGTCGTGAGCGTCACGTCGAGCCGGTGGAGCGCCGCCTCGCCGAGGCCGGTCGCCCACCACAGCGCGGGGCGCTCGACATCGAACGAGAGCCCGACCTCCGACGCGCCGGACCCGACGTCGACCGTTGTCGAGGCCCTCGCCGAGGACGGTCCGGCGAGCCGGGCGGCGACGCGGACGCTCGCGCCATGCGGCGCCTCGAGCGCGACGCGGACCTGAACGGTCGCCGACGCGAAGTCGTCGGCGAGGTGCGGTCGGGCCCAGACGTCCACGATCCGGGCAGCGTCGGCCGTCGTGAGCGTGACGGACTGCCAGATTCCCTGGTGGACCAGCCGCGGGCAGAAGTCCCAGCCGTAGCCCATCCGCGACTTGTGGACGCGAACGCGGCTCGTGCGCCCCGTCTGCGGCTCGATCTCCGGCGCCGGCTCCACGACCACCGCGAGCTCGGGGCCGCCGACGTCGCCGGCGCCGCCGCGGCGGCTCAGGCGCGACCCGAGCTCGACCTCGAACGGCCTGAACATCCCATCATGGCGTCCGACGAGGTCGCCATCCACGAACACGTGGCAGGCATGGTCGACGCCGTCGAACCGGAGCCGCACCGAGGCACCGTCAGACGTCGGCGGGACCGACGGCAGCGCCCGCCGATACGTCCACGCTCGTTCCGGGACCCACTCCGCCTGGAGGCTGTTCAGCCCGTGGTACGGATCGGCGACATGACCCGCAACCCAGAGGTCGTTGATGACGCTGCCGGGGACGGTCGCCGGGAGCCAGCCGTCGCCATCGTCGCGGGGCCTCGCCGCCGCGGCGAGCGCCGCGTCGAGGCCGAGATGGCCCTTGATCCGCCACTCGCTCCCGTCGAGCGAGACCGTCTCGCGCATCAGCCCTCGACGGCGAGCGGCCGCTCGAGCAGGTCCGTCTCGACGGGGCCCCCGGCGCCGCTGCCGGGGGCGCCGCCCGTGCCATCGGAGGCGCCAGCGACCCGGAACGTCCGGACCTCGAACGGGCCGATCTCGACCGTGAACTCGCCGCCGGACGCGGACAGCGTGACGCGGGCCGAAGCCGCCCGCCCCGCGGTCTCGGCCAGCCGGATCACGAGGTCACGGCCGTCATCCGCGACCTTGAGCGCAGCGACGATGACGTTCTCGGGCTCGACCGAGACGTAGGAGCCCGCCGCCGGCAACGGCCCGTCGTGATACGACTCGACGAGGACCGTCGGTCGCTGGTTGAGCTCGATCGCCCGGCGAGTCAGCCCGGCGTCGGCCCAGCCGCCGCGATGGGGCAGGATCGCAAGCGTGAATCGCTGGATGCCCTGGTCCTGGAACTGGTAGCGGATGCCGGGTTTCGGGCTCGTGGGCTCGTGATGGGCGTAGATCGGGCTGCGGACGGCGGTGACGCCGAGCTCGCCGCCGAGGATGTCGAACGCGTACTTGGCGTCGTTCATGAGGGCGACGCCCACCGTTCCCTCGACGCCTTCGACCGAGCCCGAAACGTCGATCCAGCGCTGGCCGGGCTCCTCCTCGCCGTTCGCCGGCCGCTCGATCGCGCCGTACGGGATCTCGTACGCGGCAACCGGGCCGGTGACCCGCGTCGGGACGCGGAGCTTGAGCATCTTCGCCTTCTCGCGCCAGTCGAGAACGACACGCACCTCGATCGCCGGAGATGAAGCGCCGAGCACGAAGTCCTCGGTCAGCCGCGAGTCGCCATAGTGGCTGTTCACGCGGAGGAGTCCGCGGACCGGCCCGGTCTCGATCAGCTCGACCGTGTCGACCTCGAACCGCCCGATCTCGTCGCGATACGCGAGCCGGCGGTGGCCCCAGGTGTCGGACGTGTCGTCGATCACGACGGCGCGGGACCGGCCCGGATCCGCGAGCTCGACGACGTCCCGGCCGTCCTCGCGCAGGACCAGCGAGGCAATGGCGCCTGTCTCAGCGTCGATCGTGACCGACACATGATCGTTCGCGAGCGTCGTCCCGGTCGCCTGGAGCGTGCCCCCGTCCGGCCGCGGACTGTCCGCCGTCATCCGGTACGTCCGGTAGCCGAGCGGTGGCAGGTCTGCCTCGAACGCGATCCGGCTGCGCCACGCCGAGACCGTGGCATACGACTGGACCTGCTGCAGCGGGATCGGGGCGCCCGTTTCGTCGCGGAGGCCGTCCGACGGCTTCAGCCCGCCGTACTCGAGCTCGACTGCGGCACGAACCGGCCAGGCGTGCGAGTTGAAGACGACGATCGGGACGTGGCTCGGATCCGTTGGCAGATCAATGAGGCGGGCGAGCGCCTGGATCGAGAGGTTCTGGACGCGGCCCGCAATCGACGCCGCCTCACCCAGCTGATCGCGAGCGTCGCGGTACGCCGGCTCGATCGCGGTTCCGCCGAGCGTGTCGTGGAACTGGTTGAACAGGACCTGCCGCCACGCCCGGCCCAGCTCCGCGTGTGGATACGCTCGTCCGCAGACCGTGTTCCCGATCGCCGCCCAGGCTTCGGCCGTCGCGAGCTCGTTCTCCGTCCGGCGCATCCAGCGCTTGATCCCCGAATGCGCCGAATAGCAGCCGACGGCGTGGTGCTGCAGCTCGTCGGCGTACACCGGGATCGCGTCGCCGCCCGCGCGGGCTTCCGCGAAGAACGCGGCCGGGGTGCTGTGGCGGAGATGGGGCATCGCGCCCGCAGCATCAAGCTGCCGGATGCTGTCGAGATTCTCACGCGTCGGCCCGCCGCCATGGTTGCCGACGCCGTAGAACGCCATCATCTCGTTCCAGCGCTCGGGCAGCTGGGCGATCGACTTGTCGAGGTGGTACCCGAGATCCTCGCGCGGAGCGCAGTACTCGTGCGGCAGGCGGTACGCAAGGACGCGCGAGCCGTCCGGCGACTGCCACCAGAACACGGGTGCCGGCAGCTTCAGCTCGTGCGGCCCGGGACGCATGAACACATAGCTGTCCATGCCGCTCCGGCGGAGGAGCTGCGGCAGCATCGCGTTGTGGCCGAACGGGTCGACGTTGTATCCGACTGTCGCGATCCGGCCGAACTTTTCGAGGAAGAACCGCTGGCCGAGCAGCGCCTGCCTCACGAACGACTCACCGCCGGGCAGATTGCAGTCCGGCTCGACCCACCAGCCCCCGACCACCTCCCAGCGGCCTTCGGCGACCCGCTCCCGGATCTCCTCGAACATCTCGGGATCGATCTCCTCGACCCATTCGTAGTAGGCAACGGAGTCGCAGGTGAAGATGAACTCCGGGTACTCCTTCATCCTGTCGAGCGCGGAGCGGAACGTCGCCCGGATCTCCTGGTAGCCCTCCGGCCACTGCCACAGCCAGACCGGGTCGATGTGGGAGTTGCCGATGAGGTGCAGGACGGGCCGGCCGTCGGGTTCCGCGGCCCCGGCGGCGCGCTTCGTCCGCGGCCTAGTCACCGGCGCCGTCACCTGCCGCCCAGGCGTCGACCGCGTCGCTGAAGGCGTGGAGCAACAGGACGTGCATCTCCTGGACGCGGGCCGTCGTCGTGGACGGGACGAGGATCGCGATATCGGACTCCGCAGCCGCTGCGCCGCCGTCGCCGCCGCCGAACAGCACCGTCGTCGCGCCTGCCGCCCGCCCGGCCGCGAGGCCCCGGACCACGTTCGGCGACCGGCCTGACGTCGTGAACCCCACGACGAAGTCGCCGGGCCGGGCCAGCGCATCCACCTGGCGGGCGAAGACGTCGTCGTACGAATAGTCGTTCGAGATGCACGTCAGCACCGACGGGTCGACGGAGAGCGACACCGCGGGCAGCGGCCGGCGATTCCGCAGATACCGGCCGATCAGCTCACCCGCGAGGTGCTGGGCGTCGGCGGCGCTGCCGCCGTTGCCGAACGCGTACAGCCGGCCACCCGACTCGAACGCCGTGCACGCCCGGGCTGCGAGGTTGGCGATCGCGGGAAGCAGCGGCGCGACCGAGTCGAGCGTCGCCCGGTGCTCCGCGAGCGCGTCGTCGGCGGACCCGGCGCCGGACCTGGTCATGCGTCCACCGCGATCGCGGCCTCGTCGCGTCGCGCCTGCCGCCCCGCCCTGCCGTCCGAGAGTCGATCCAGAGCGACCGAGGCCGCGCTGACGACGCCGAGGTCATCGCCGAGCTCGGCGAGCACCACGTCCGCGGACCGCCGGGCCGGGCCCATCGCAAGGGCGAGCCCCTGAGCGCGCACCGGTTCGAGCAGGATCGCGCCGGCGCGGGTCACGCCGCCGCCGAGCACGACGAGCTCCGGGTTGAAGACGTCGAGGATGTTGGCGACCGCGGAGCCGAGGATCGCCGTCGTCTCGTCCCAGACCGCGCTTGCCAGGCCATCGCCGGCCCGCGCCGCGTCAGCCACGTCGCGGGCGGTCACCCGGGTGATCGATCGGAGCGACGACGGCTCGTCGCCCGCTTCGAGCGCTTCGCGAGCGCGCGCCGCGATGTTCGTGCCCGACGCGTACGCCTCCAGGCAGCCCCGCCGGCCGCAACCGCACTCCCGGCCGCGGTAGTCGACCGTCAAATGGCCAAGCTCGCCGGCATTGCCCGCGGCGCCGCGATACACCTGCCCGTCGAGAATGAGCCCGCCGCCGACACCGGTCGAGATCGTCAGGTACACGAGGTGCCGAACGCGCCTCGTCCGACCGGCGCCGAACCACCATTCGGCGAGCGCGCCCGCGGTCGCGTCGTTGTCGACGAAGGTTTCGCAGTCCAGGGCGTCGCTCACCATGCGAACGAGCGGGATCTCGTCCCAGCCGGGGAGATTCGGGGGCGACTGGATGACGCCCGACGCGGAGTCCAGCGGTCCGCCGCAGGCGATGCCGATCGCGTCGATGGCGTCCCGGCCCAGGCCGGAGTCGGAGACGGCCTGGCGGCCGAGCTCGATGTGCCGCGCGATCATCGCCGCCGGCCCCTGGTGGGCCTCGCTCGGCGCGGTCACGCTCGAGAGGACGCGGCCCTCGCCCGTGACGACGCCGGCGGCGAGCTTGGTCCCGCCCACGTCCAGTCCGAGAACGATGCGTTCCGATGGCGGCGAGGGATCCGTGGGCAGGTGGGCCATCTGGGCGCCATTGTGGCCGACCCGGCCGAAGAAGTGACTCGGCGTCCGGCCGACAGGGCTTTGTAACGAGAATCCAATGCCCCGTCCGCGGGTCGCATTGAAACGTACCCGGCCGCGGTGCGGTGATGCGCCAACGCGCCGGGTCGCCTTGCCGTCCGGCTGCGTTTTTGCATGGAGGAGCCGGAATGCCACGTCGTTCACTGCCCCTTGTCATCGTGATGCTCGTGGCCCTCGTCGGTGCCTCGTGCGGCAGCAGCAACCAGACGCCTGCGACCAGCGGCGGCACGGGCGCGAGCGCCCCACCAGCCGCGTCAGGCGCGCCAGGCGGAAGCCAGCCAGCCGGCAGCGGCGCCGCCGGCGGCGCGACCGGCGACCTGCTCGTCGGCGCGAAGTACGGCTGCAAACCGGCTCCGTGCGAGCCGGATCAGTCGCAGGAGGGCGTTGCTGACGAGATCGCCTACGTCCGCTACAACGCGTTCGCGGAGGCGAATCCGGATGTCAGCATGACGTTCACCGAAGCCGACTTCGATGCCCAGCAGTTCCTGACCTCGGTCGCGGCCGGCAATCCGCCGGACGTCGTCCGAATGGACCGCCTGATCATGGGCACGTACATCGCCCAGGGCGCGCTCGACCCGCTCGACGACTGCATCAGCAGCCACGCGATCGACATGAGCCAGTACCGCGAACCGGCCGTCGCCGGCGTCACGATGAACGGCTCCGTCTACGGGATCCCGGACTCCTATGACAGCCGCATCATCCTCGTGAACGACTCGGTCGTCGAGGAAGCGGGACTGACGCCCGAAGACATCGACACGAGCGACTGGGACAAGCTCAAGGCCGACAACGAGAAGATGCTGAAGAAGGACGGCGACAAGATCACCCGGATCGGGTTCGACCCGAAGCTGCCCGAGTTCCTCCCGCTGTGGGCCAAGGCCAACGGCGCGAGCATCGTCTCGGACGACGGCAAGACGTCGCAGCTCGAGGATCCCAAGGTCGCCGAGGCGCTGGACTTCGCGGTCTCACTGATCAAGGCCCACGGCAACGCGTCGGACTTCTTCGACTTCCGGGGCAACGGCCCGGGAGGCGTCGACTTCTTCGGTCCCGACAACCAGTTCGCCGCGGATACGCTCGGCGCCTTCCCGATGGAGCAGTGGTACCTGAACGTCCTGGCCGAGAACACGCCGGACGAGAAGATCAGCTTCGTCCCGTTCAAGGATCGCCAGGGCAACAACATCAGCATGTCCGGCGGCGCGGCGTGGGCGATCCCGTCGTCCGCGAAGAACAAGGACGCGGCTTGTGAGTTCGTCAAGGAAGTCACCTCGCCCGACGTCTGGTTCGAGGCCGCGAAGACCCGCGCCGACAAGCGCGCTGCCGACGGCGCCCCATTCACGGGCGTCTTCACCGGCAACAAGGCCGCCGACGACCGGATCTTCGGCGAGCTGGTCACCGAAGAGACCGCGGGCAGCTACCTGCCGGGCGTCCAGCTGGTCCAGGAGACCTCGGACGCCGCGTTCTCCGTGCCTCCGATCGCCGCGGCCGAGCAGTTCGACCGCATCTGGCGCGATGCCGCGGAGCGCGTCATGAACGAAGGCGTTCCCGCAGCGGACGCGCTTGGTCAGGCGGACCAGGAGGCGCAGCAGGCCATCGACGACGCGCAGTAGTGGACCGTTAGGGGCCGTCCTCGTGCGAGGGCGGCCCCGGGAGGAACCCGAGGGATGACGACGGCCGGCGCAACCCTACCGAGCCGAAGACGGTGGCGTCTCAGTGAAGAGACGCGCTGGGCGCTGATCTTCCTGTCGCCGTGGATCATCGGCTTCGTCATCTTCACCGCGGGGCCGATGCTCGCCTCGCTCTTCATCTCGTTCACCGAGTACAACGTCATCAAGCCGCCGGAGTTCGTCGGCCTCGATAACTACGAGGCGATGCTCCGGGATCGCAGGATCCCGCTGGCCCTGGCCAACACGGCGTACTTCGCGGTGCTCCACGTGCCGGGCGTGATCCTGATCTCGCTGGGCCTGGCAATGCTGCTGCTGCGGGTCGGTCGGGCTGCGGGGTTCTTCCGGACCGCCTACTACCTGCCGAGCCTCACGCCGGCCGTCGCGATCGGGACGCTGTTCCTGCTGCTCCTCGCCGGCAACGGCCTCGTGAACCAGGTCCTCGGAATCTTCGGAATCGATGGACCCAACTGGCTGACGGATCCGCAATGGGTCAAGCCGGGCATCGTGATCATGTCGCTCTGGACGCTCGGCAGCACGGTGGTCATCTACTTCGCCGCCCTGCGCAACGTCCCGCTGGAGCTGTACGAGGCGGCGCGCATCGACGGCGCGAACGCCTGGCAACAGTTCAGGAGCATCACGCTGCCGTTCATCAGCGGCGCGATCTTCTTCACGGTCATCGTCAACACGATTGCGGCGCTCCAGATCTTCGCCGAGGTCTTCACGATGTTCTTCGGTGCCCGGAGCGGGCCCGGCCAGAGCTCGGCGCTCTTCTACGTGATCTACCTGTTCCAGAAGGCGTTCAAGGATCTCGACTTCGGGTATGCGTCGGCGATGGCCTGGGTGCTGTTCGTGATCATCCTGATCATCACGTTCATCCAGATCCGCCTCAGCGATCGGTTCGTCTTCTACGCCGGGGACGACAAATGACGCTTCAGCAGCAGGGCGTCGGCGGGGCACCACCGAGCGCGCCGGTCACGTCGACGACCGCAGCGACGACCACGCTCACCGCCGAGCGAGAGCTGGAGCAGCACCGGCCCAGCCGGCTCGTCTCGAGGATCGTGTTCTACGTCCTCCTGTTCGGCGCGACGTTGATCTTCGTGTTCCCGTTTGTCTGGCTCATCAGCGCGTCGTTGAAGACGCGCCAGGAAGTCTTCTCCCCGGAGCTGTTCGCGTTCCCGCTCCAGTTCGACAACTACGCTCAGGTCTTCCAGATCGCTCCCGTCGCGAGCTGGTTCTTCAACAGCGTCGTCGTGGGGCTGCTCGCCGCGACGGCCGTGACGATCAGCTCGGCGCTCGTCGCGTTCGGGTTCGCATACTTCCGCTTCCCCGGCCGGAACATCCTCTTCGGGCTGGTCCTCGCGAGCATGATGCTGCCGGGCGCGGTCGTGATGATCCCGAACTTCCTCATCTGGAACGCGCTGGGCCAGGTGAACTCGCCGCTCTTCACCCCGCTCTGGGCCGGCAACCTGTTCGGCTCCGCGTTCTACATCTTCCTCTTGCGGCAGTTCTTCCTCGGATTGCCACGGGAGACGTTCGAGGCGGCCCGGGTCGACGGCGCGAGCTATCCCCGGATGTTCTGGAGCGTCGCCCTGCCGCTGACCCGGGCCGCATTGATCGTCGTCTTCATCTTCGAGCTCAAGGCGAGCTGGACCGACCTGATGAAGCCGCTGATCTTCATGCGTGACATCGCCCTCTTCACGCTGCCCCAGGGCCTCAAGGCGCTCGTCGACCGGTTCAACCCGCAGATCGGCGGACAGGGCGAGTTCCAGCTCGTGATGGCGGCGAGCGTGATCGTGACGATCCCGATGATCGTCGTGTTCTTCCTTGCCCAGCGGTACTTCATCGAGGGCATCGCGACGACCGGCAGCAAGGGCTGAACCCCGGCTCGAGCTAGCCCGGTTCGCGAAGCCCCTCGCGCAGCCGATACTCCGCCCACGTTCGGCGGATGAGCTCGTAGTCCGCGGCCTGGAAGCGTTCGCCGGTGAGGTCGAGCGAGGTCGTGTAGTAGAGCGCCGGCACGCCGAGGCTGGGCTTCGTCTCGGCGTAGGCACGCCAGCCGGCGAGGCTCGGGGCGCACCAGTCGTCGGTGTCGACGAGGTGATCGGGGCAGGCGGCGCGAACGACGGCGGCGCGATGCGTCATCTGGGGAACGACGTCGACGACCGGCCGCGGATCGTCGAGGCGGAGCGTGTCGTTGAGCCGGAGCATGTCGACGGCCGAGGCGACGATCGGGTTCGGCGTGTGGCCGACGAGCAGCGCTTCGGGGTTCAGGCGTCGCGCCTCGTCGGCGACGATGTCGAGCAGGCGCCGCAAGAGGTCCACGCCCCACGGGCCGCCGCCGCCCTCGCCGTACCGTGTCGCGACGCCGCTCGGCGTGGCCGCCGTGAAATCGATCTTCAGCCCGTCCGCGGCGAGGCCCCCCGGCGCCGGCCCGAGCATCCGGGCGACCGCCGAGCGGACGGCCGCCTCACCCGCCGGGCTCGTCGGGTCGAGGCCGAGCGGCACGCCGGACATGGTCCGAATGCAGGCGGCGGCGTCGACGCCCTCCGCGTCCCAGGCCTTGTACCAGAGCAGGACGCGCTGACCTGCCGCGCGGCGCCCGGCGATCCAGCCGCCGAGATTCGGCCAGCGGCCGGGGTCCGGTTCGCACGTCCCGTACGCGGCTTGCCACTTGTCGTCGAGGACGATCGTTCCGGGACGGATGCCATGCTGGGTCAGCTCCGCGAGGAAGCCGTCGTAGTTCGCCTGGGTCGCCCGGAGGGGCGCCCGGGCGAGCGGCTCTCCGTCGGCAGTCGCCAGCGCCCCCTGCGCGCCCCAGCCGCAGAAGATCGGCTGGCGCCACCACGTTGGCCCGTCGCGCCGCGGGGGCCCGGTCGCGCCACCCGCCCATGCCACGACGTCCGACCGCCATGCGTCGATGGCGGCATACGGATCGGCGGCCCGGCCGATCGCGACCGCGGGTGACCGCCACGCGCCATCGACCGCGGCCTTGCCCTCGTAATCGAGCGTGAAGCCGAAGCCGCGATCGAGGGCCCGGTAGGCGAACCCCGTGAAGCCCGCCTCGCCGCCGCGGGCCCGCAGGCCGAACCACAGCCAGGAGCCGTCGGGCAGCCGAACGGGCTCGTCGGCCGCGGCCCGATTCGCGGCATACACGAACGGTCCCGGGGTGAAGAACCAGTTGCCGCGACCGGGCTCCGAGCCGGAGACGACGCCGATCACCGCCGACTCCGACGCGGGCCGGACGATCCGCCCCGGGTCGGTCGGCGAGGCGCAGACGATCGACTCGAACCACGCGCCGCTCATCAGCGTGCCCGTCCGCCGCGGCATCACCGTCCGGCCGAACAGCAACGAAACGTCCGTCACCGGGCCGCGGCCCTCGACCTCGACGTGGAACGCGAGGCGCTCGTCGTCCGCTTCGAGCACCAGCCGCTTCGCCGCCCAGCGGCTCGACGTCAGGCGCCATGTCGCCCGTGCCCCGCCGCGGGCGTCCTCGACCGCGGCCTCGCCGACCTCGGCTTCGCCGAACTCGAGCGTCTCGTCAACGCCGTCGAGGCCGTCGACCGACGCGAGCAGCCGCAGTTCGGCCCATCGACCGGCCTCGTCCTCGAGCCACGCCACACCCCTGTGATCCGGGACGCGGAGCCGGTACCAGCGCCCCTCGAGGATCAGCTCGGCCGCCTCGCGACGAATCCTCACCGTACCGTCACGAGCGCCTCGGCCTGCTGACCGAACCGCTGCCCGCCAACGGTCAGGTCCGCGGCGATCCGAGCACGTCGAACCGGAACGTCACCGGCCCGGACACGGAACCGGACCGTCGCCTCGCCGCTCGCCTCGAGCGGCACTTCCCGGGCCGCGGGCTCCACCGCCCATCCCGCGGGGACGACGAACGACACCGTCGCCTCGTCCGGCCGATGGAACGGGTTGCGGACCGTCACCTCGACGTCGAGGGAGGCGCCGGGCGCGACGTCGGACCGGTACGGCTCGATCCGCGCTCCGAACCCGCCCGCCCCGAAGTCGACGTCGTCGAGCGGCAACAGCTCGCGATGCAGCCGGGCGACCTCGGCGCCGGCCCACGCGAGGTGGTCGAGGTATTCCGGCGTAACGGGCCGCGGCAGCCAGTGACCGCTGATCAGGAGGTCCGGCTGGAGGCGGTGGTACAGCGCGGCGCTCTCAGCGAAGTCGTCGAACCGGAAGCCGTTCCGGTACTGGTAGTTCAGCTGCTCCACCGTCTCGCCGGCGACCCAGCGGCCATCCTGCTGATCGCCCGTGGCCACGACGCGGCGGCCGTCGACCTCGAACTCGATCGCGGCGGCGTAGAGCGTGTGGCCCGGCAGCGGGTGCACCGTGATCTCGTACTCGTGCCACGAGAACGAGCGGCCAAACGCCAGCTGCCGGTCAACCGGGATGGGGTCGTACCAGAGGCACGGCAGGTCGAACCGGTGCGGGTCCTGGAGCATCGGGACCATGTTCTCGGGCGCCCAGACCTGGGTCCCTTCGATCTCCCGGAGCAGGTTGAAGCCCGCGACGTGGTCGTCGTGGTAGTGGGTCGGGATCGCCGCTTCGACCCGGTCGATGCCATGGAGGCGCTTGAGGGCGGGGATCGTCTCCAGCCACGGAACGCGCGACGAGCGGTCCTCGCCGGCCGGCAGTCCCGTCGTGAAGTCGTAGCCGAAGTCGATCAGCAACGCCGCACCCGACTCGGACAGCAGGGCATACGAGTTCGAGACGCTCGTCCGGTTGCGCAGCAGGTGGGCCGAGATCTCGAGGTACGGCGTCGCCCGGAGCCTGGCGAGCTGCCACTCCGGGCTCCGGAGGTCGATCAGCGCCTGGAGTCGCTCGTTGAGCAGCGTGATCGCGGCGTTCGGGTCGTCGATCGGCCCGCCGTGGGCCGGCAGCAGCCGATCCGGGGCCTGGTCGACGAGATCGAGCCCGGACAGGATCGTGGACCCGAGGCCCTCGATGCCCGTGTACGTCCACTGCGTCGCCGCGAGCGAGGGCACCTTGCCCGGTGCGGCGATCAGGTCGCCCGTGAACGCGAGCCGCCGGCCGTCGACCTCGATCAGGTAGCTGACGGAGCCCGGCGTGTGGCCGGGCGTCGGCAGCGTCAGGACGTCCACGCCGCCGAAGCGCCGCGTCCGATACGGCTCGACGACGCCATCGATCGCCGCCGACTCGAGGATCGTGAACCGGTCCTCGCGCAGGTCGTAGATGTTGTCGAGCGAGCGCATCTGCCAGTGGTCGTCGGCGGCGGCGATGAGGTCCCGCTCCGTCGGCGGGACCCAGACCCGAGCGCCGGCATCGCGCGCCCGGCTGGCGCCGGCAGCGACGTCGCGGTGGAAGTGGGTGAGCAGGACATCGGTCACGCGATCGACGCCGAGATCCGCGAGACAGTCGAGGACGTCGCCGCTCCCGATGTCGATCAGGATCGCGTCGCGCCCGGAGCGCACGACGTAGACGTTCGCGGAATCAGGGAACAGCGAAACGGTGGGTTCGAGTTGGGCGACCTGCACGAAGCCTGAGTCTAGCGAGCGGCTCGGTCGAAGTGAGGCACCCTCGGCGGTGGTTTCAGTCCGCCCAGAAGTGGGCCCAGGCGCGGCGGTCGCCGGGGATCTCGGTCACCCTGGAAAGGAGCCCGCCGGCGAACTCGAAGACGAGCAGCGACGGGATGTCGAGCCGGCCACCGCGCCTCGCCGCCGACGTCCTGACATGGCACTCGACGATCGGGCCGCCGCTCGATTCGAGCGCGACGAGGCGTTGCCGGAAGGTTCCGTGGGAGACCCGCTCGAGGAGCCGGTGGTAGTCGAAGACGGCATCCGGCCCCGTCCACGTCCCTGCTACGCGTCCGTCGGCGTCGACCGTCCAGGCAATCTCGTCGTCCCAGAGTCGCCGGACGCGATCGGCCTGGCCGGTTCGGTAGTGGTCGATCGAGTCGCGAGCGAGCGAGACCCACGGGTTGCGGGTCCGCCGGAACTCGGCGATGTCGGTGATGTCGATCGGCCAGTGGGCGACCGTGGGCACGGGGCCGCCCGGATCATCTCTCCGCCGTCGGTGGACGATCCCGGTCGTGGCGCCTGGCTCCTCGCCGACCCTCACCCCTGCTCCATTCATGCGGCGGCAAGCGTTGGCCGGGAACCGTCTGATCGGCGTGCCGGAGGAGCGCTCGACCTTGCACCGGCCTTGCAGTTCACCGCTCGCTCGCCTCGATCAGGAGGCCCTCGTCGGGCCCGAGCACGAGGCCGCTCGGCGGAGCGGCCGTCGGCGGATCGTCCGGCCGCGTCCAGAGCCGGACTCGATGCCCGGGCGCGATCCGCCGAAGATCGATTGTTTCGTCGCCCTCGCCGAAGTTCAGGAGCACGATCTGGCGGTCGGCGTCGGCCTCGCGAACGTACCCGAGGACGTCGTCGGGCAGACCCGGCAGCGTCGCGTACGTCCCCCGTCGCAGCGCCGGGCTCGACTTCCGGATCCGGAGCAGCTGCCGGTAGAACGAGAAGATCGAGCGCGGGTCGTCGCGCTGGACGGCGACGTTGACGGTCCCGGCGGACGACCCGACCGGCAGCCACGCCGCGCCGCTCGTGAACCCGCCACTCGCTGAACCGTCCCACTGCATCGGCGTTCGCTCGGGGTCGCGATCGGCGACGTCGACGACGCGGTCCGCCCGGATCTCGCCGTCGGGCTGGCCGATCTCCTCGCCGTAATAGAGGAACGGCGTCCCGCGGAGGGTCAGCAGCATCAACCCGGCGAGCCGTGCCCGTGCCTCCGTCCGTCCGCGGTTGCCCGGGACGGCGTACCGGCTGATCGCCCGCGGGTTGTCGTGGTTCGAGAGCGCGTAGTCCGGCCAGGCGCTCGCCGGCAGGAGGCGCTCGAAGATCTCGACTTCCCGGCGGAACGCGTCCGCCGACCACGGCGCGCGGAGAAACGAGAAGTTGAACGCCATGTGGAGCTCGTCGTCATGCTCGCCGTAGTAGCGAACGAGCCGGGCCGGGTCGAGGATGAAGACCTCCCCGATCGCCATCCGGGCGTCGTAGGCGTCGATCGTCCGGCGGAAGCCACGCAGGATCTCGTGGACCTCCGGCCAGTCCTGGTCGCGCGGCGGATGCTCGTCCGTCCAGAACCGCACGATCTCGCCCGGTGGCAGCCCGAAGTCGGGGTTGTCGCGGAGCTCCGGATCGCGGGCCATCCGATGGGCGACGTCGATCCGGAAGCCGTCGACGTCGCGGTCGAGCCAGAACCGGAGGATCCCGTCGAATGCCGCCCGGACGTCGGGGTTCCACCAGTTCAGGTCGGGCTGCTCCGGGAGAAACGAGTGCATGTAGTACTGGCCCGTCGCGTCGTCGAACGTCCAGACCGATTCCTGGCGACGGGTGAACGCGGACGTCCAGTTGTTCGGGGGCGAGCCGTCGGGTTTCGGGTCGGCCCACACGTACCAGTCGCGCTTCGCGCTCGTCCGGCTCGCGCGCGACTCCTGGAACCAGGCGTGCCGGTCGGAGGTGTGGTTCGGGACGAGGTCGACGATGACGCGGATGCCCCGGGCATGGGCCTCGCGGACGAGCTCGTCGAAATCGGCCAGCGTCCCGTAGGCCGGGTCGACGTCGCAGTAGTCCGAGACGTCGTAGCCGAAGTCGGCCATCGGCGAGGGGTAGAACGGCGAGAGCCAGATGCCGTCGACGCCGAGCGAGTCGGGGCGGCCGCCGAGGTGGTCGAGGCGGCTCGTGATCCCACGAAGATCGCCGATGCCGTCGCCGTTGCTGTCCTGGAAGCTGCGCGGGTAGATCTGGTAGAGGACGCCCTCGCGCCACCAGGAGGCGCCGAGGTCGCCCGTCGAGTGTTCGGGCACACGTCCAGCCTACGGCGTGCCGTTTGGCAGGTGCCTTCGCGAGCCACCCGGAGTACATTGCAAACAGGCTCGCAGCCCGGCCTCGGCTCGTCCCGCCGATGGGCAATGGGCGCGAAGGGGAAGGAGCGCGCGACGTGAAGTTCATCGCCGGCCTCATCGGCCTGTTCTCGCTCGTCATGGCCGGCGCGGCCGCGGCCGCGGTGACCCGCAAGCAGCAGATCGTCCCGATCGACGATGAGGACGCCAACGACGTTGCCCTGGTCGCGATCTTCGGCCCGGTCTCGTTCCACAGCACCGCGGCGGCATTCCGGGGCGGCACGCTCGACTGCTGGTACGGCGGCGGGATCGTCGACCTGCGCGATGCGACCCTCGACGAGGGCGGCGCCCATCTCGAGGTCAAGGCCGTCTTCGGCGGCGCGCAGATCCTCGTCCCCGACACGTGGCGCGTTGAATCGACTGTCGGTGGGCTCGGCGGAGCGCGCGACGTTCGGGCGAGCGCGGAGCGGCCCGTCACGGCGCCGCTCCTCACGCTGAGCGGCTTCGTCGCGTTCGGCGGCCTGGGTGTCTCGTCCGACATCCCGAAGGAAGCGCTCGAGGGGGTGGCCCAGGCCGTCGCCGCGCGGAAGGCAAAGGAGAACGGTTCGAGCGAGACCCCGGTGGCCGAGACGATCGAGGCGCCGGCCGTCGAGACTCCGGGTTCGGAGGCCCCGGCGACCGCCTGAGACGGTCGCCTACGTTGGCGTCGCGACGGCGAGGCCTGCCGCGGCGAAGCCCGCCCTGGCATTGATCTCGTCCCGCCAGCGCAGGAACGGCACGCCGCCATCGACCGGCCACGAGGGGCCGTTGAAGCCGAGCGTGAACTGGGTGAAGCCCATCTCGACGTAGACGGCCGCGTCTCCAGCCAGAAATCGCTCGATGTCATCGGGCTCGACGCCCAGCCCCCACTCGATCTGGGTGACGTCGCGGCCGACCTCGTCGCCCCAGCGACGGAGCGCCGCCACGGGGCCCTCGAGCTCGTCGGGCCGCTCGGGAAACGCGGCGTGCCAGGTGTCGGCGTACCGGGCGACGAGCTGGAGCGTCCGGCGCTCGCCGGTGCCGGCGATGAGGAGCGGTGGCCGCCGCACCGGCGGCGGGTTCAGGACGTCGAGGCGGCGCTGGATCTCGGGGATTGCGGCGCCCATCGCCTGGATCCGCTGGCCCATCGTCCCGAACTCGTAGCCGTACTCCTCGTAGTCGCGCCGCTTCCAGCCCGCTCCGATGCCGAGGATCACGCGACCGCCGCTGATCCGGTCGACGGTCCGGGCGATGTCGGCGAGGTGGTGCGGGTTGCGGTACGTGATGCACGACACGAGCGGTCCGATCTCGATCCGGGTCGTTGCCTCGGCCCAGCCGGCAAGCACCGACCAGCATTCGAGATGCTGGCCGTCGGGGTCGCCGTAGAGCGGGAAGAAGTGATCCCAGGTGTAGGCGACGTCGTAGCCGAGCTCCTCTGCCCGGAGCGCGGCGTCGCGGAGCGCCGGGTAGTCGCCGTGCTGGGGATGGAGCTGAGCGCCAATGCGGATCGGGCGGGCGGGGGTCACGGGATCTCCTTGTCCGGCGGCCTCCACGGACCGCGCGCGAGGATGTTGAACCTTGACCGAAGGGCAAGGTCAAGCCCATCCTTCGGGCGTGCTCACGATCGGTCCCTTCAGCCGCATCGCCGGGGTGTCGCCGAAGGTCCTCCGAACCTACGACGCGCTCGGACTGTTCCAGCCGGTCTGGCTCGAACGGTCGTCCGGATACCGCTACTACTCGCCCGCCCAGCTGCCCGAGATCCGGCGGATTGTGGCGCTGCGTGACCTGGGAATCGGCCTGGCCGAGATCACGGAGCTGGTCGGCGGCGGCTCGGATCTGCGAGAGGCGTTGACGCGGCGGCGGGACGAGCTCGAACGCGAGCGGCGCGAGGTCGACCGTCGGCTCGCCGCGCTCGAGATCCGGGTGGCCTCCGACGATGCCGGCGCGGGGCTCGGCGACGTCGTCGTCCGGCCCGTGGGCGGCGAGCTCGCCGCCGTGCTCCGAATCGACCCGCGGACGGAGATGATCGAGCTGGCCTTCAACGAGCTCGAGGCCCACGTACGCGATCGCGGCCGTCGTGCCCGCCGGCCGCCCGGGATCGTTGAGGTCGACTCGACCGCAACCGACGTGTTCGTCCCCGTGACGCGCCCGGTCCCGACCACGGACCGGATCGACAGCCGGCGGCTGCCGCCGTTCCGCGCCGCGACGATCATCGTCCGCGGCGGCTATGACCGACTCGACGACGCGCGGATCGCACTCGACGGCTGGGTCGCGGCATCCGGCCTCCGGCCGGCGGGCCCGGTCCGAATCGTCTATCTCCAGTACGGCGCGGCGGCTGACCTCCGCATCCCGCGCGGCTACGTCGTCGCCGGGGCCGCCGATTACGTGACTGAGCTCCAGCTTCCGGTCGAGTAGCCCATCACAGCGCAGAATGCGCGGATGCAGATCGCCCCGTCCATCCACCGGATCGGCAACGGCCACGTCAACGCCTACCTCGTCGACGACGGCGGGGAGGTCACGATCGTCGACGCCGGGATGCCCGGCTACTGGGCGGACCTGCCCGGGGAGCTGGCGGCCATGGGCCGGACGCTCGACGACGTCCGCGCGCTGGTCCTGACCCACGGTCACAGCGACCACGTCGGGTTCGCCGAACGGTTCCGTGCCGAGCGCCGGATCACGCCCCGGATTCACGAACTGGACGCCGCGATGGCGCGGGGCGAGGTGAAGCCCCAGAACCAGCAGTCCGGGATGATGCGGATCGGGTCGCTCGTCGGGTTCCTGCTGCTCGGACTGCGGAAGGGGGCGCTCCGCGCGAAGCCGCTCGCCGAGGTCGCAACGTTCGGCGATGGGACGACGCTCGACGTGCCGGGCGCACCGCGCGTCACGCATGTCCCGGGCCACTCCCCGGGCTGCGCGGCACTCCACTTCGCGGGCGCCGACGCGCTGCTGGTCGGCGACGCATTTGCGACGTTCGCGGTGACGTCCGGCTACACGGGGCCCCACATCGCGCCGTTCACGAGCGATCCGGCCGAGGCGCTCGCCTCGCTCGACCGAATCGAGGCGATCGAAGCCCGCTGGGCATTGCCCGGGCACGGCGAACCGTGGACCGACGGGCTGGGCGCGGCGGTCGCCGCCGTTCGGGCGCGGGTCGCGTCCGGGGTACCGGTCGGGTGATTCGCCGGCTGACCCCGCTCCTGGCGGTCGTGATCCTTGTCATCGCCGTCCTCGGCTGTGGCGGCGGCAGCACGAGCGCCCGTGACGCGTCGCCGGCCGACACCGCGGCGATCGTGATGAAGGACACGACGTTCCAGCCGGCCCACGTCGCCGTGCCGGCGCGGACAACGGTGACCTGGACGAACGGCGACCAGGTTCCCCACAACGTGAAGTTCGACGACGGTCCTTCGAGCGACAACCTCGCATTCGGGGCCACGTTTCAGCGGGTCTTCGACGATCCCGGAACGTTCGACTACGAGTGCACGATCCACCCCGGGATGATCGGCCGTGTCACGGTGAACCCGCGCTGACGCGGCGCCGCCTCCGGATCGCCTGCTCCAGTCGCGACAGCCCCTCCTCGATTCGGTCCCGCGGGATCGCTCCGTAGCCGAGCACCAGCCCGGGCGGCGTCGATGGCTCGGCCGCGAACTGGGAGATCGGGTACAGCCCGACATCGAGCGTCCTGGCCCGCCGTGCGATGTCGCGAGCATCGTCGCCCGCGGCCGGCCGGAGCCAGGCAGCGAGGTGCATGCCGACGGTCGACGGAATCACCTCGAGCGTGTCGCCGAAGTCCCGCTCGAGGATCTCGAGAATCCGGGCTTGCCGCGTTGCGTACTCGTCGCGCATCCGGCGAATGTGGCGGGCGAGCGTCCCCTCCTCGATGAACGTTGCGAGCGCGGCCTGCGTCGGCAGGGCCGTATGCCAGTCGTTGACGAACTTCGCCGATCGAACGGCCTGGCGGATCGACGCCGGGGCGACGATGAACGCGAGCCGAAGCGTCGGCAGCATGACCTTGGAGAACGTCCCGACATAGATGACGCGGCCGTCCCGATCGAGCGTCTGGAGCGGCTCGATCGGCCGGCCGGCAAACCGGAACTGGCTGTCGTAGTCGTCCTCGACGATCGCCGCGGCGTGTCGCTGCGCCCAGGCGAGGAGGGCCAGCCGCCGCTCGAGCGGCATCGGCATGCCGAGCGGAAACTGGTGCGACGGCGTGACGACGACGAGCCGCACGCCGGACGGGATCGCGTCGACGACGAGCCCGTGACGGTCGACCGGGACGCCGACCACCCTGGCTCCCTGGGCGACGAGTGCCCGCGCCGGCGGCGGATACCCGGGCTCCTCGACGGCAACGGCCGCGCCCGGCTCCACCAGCACCCGGCCAATGATGTCGATCGCCTGCTGGGTCCCGTTCGTCACGACGACGTCGTCGGCCGTCGCGCGGACGCCTCGGGTCATGCCCACGTGGTGGGCGATCGCGGCCCGCAGCCGTTCCAGGCCGGCCGGGTCGCCGTACATCCCGTGGCCCACCGCGGCCGGACGAAGCTCGCGCGTGACGAGCCGCCGCCAGGCCTCGAACGGAAAGGCGGCGGCGTCGGGGATGCCGGCGCGAAGATCGAAGGAGGAATCCTCCCGGGTCGTCGGCGGCGCCGGGATCGACGCCCATACCGGGCGGGGCCTGACCCAGCCGCTGGACGGACCGGACCTGGGCCGGCGGGCCAGGCCAAGGTCGCGTCGGACATACGTCCCCGATCCCACCCTGCCATCGACGAAGCCTTCCGCCGCGAGCCGTTCGTACGCGATCGCGACCGTGTTGCGCGACACCTCGAGCCGCCGAGCGAGCTCGCGGGTTGGGGGCAGCGCATCACCGGGCTTCAACCGGCCGTCGAGCACCGCGGTCCGGAGCTGCCGGAAGATCTGGGCCGAAAGGTCGCGGGTCCCCTCGAGGTGGACGTGGACGTCCATCGCGGCAGCCTACATTGGCCCTTGCCCGGTTGCCATCATTGGCCCGCCGGCGGGGCCATTTCCTGCGTACGGTCCCCTCGAGGTGTCGCGACTGCGGAGTGGCCTTCGCGACTCCCGACGCCTCGTCCTGCGATCGGCCGCCGGCGCGCATGGCATCCCGCACCAGCCGAGGCGATGTCGGCGGCCGGCAGCAGGCTCGCGGGACGTCGCGATGCATCCCCTGGCTCATCGGCCACCGCCGGGCCTCGGCGGCGGCCGGCGGCGCGGACCGGTCTCCGCGAGCGCATCGGAACCGGCCCTCGCCATCGGCGCGGCGATTCGCGATCCTTCGTTCATGAACACTTGGTCCGACCTTGCCGCCGCCGCGCCGGAGATCGCCGAGGCCGGCCGGCGGCTGATCTACCGGCGCGAGATCGGGGAGGCACTCCTCGCAACCGTGCGCGACGACGAGCCGCCCCGGATCAACCCGATCTACGTCGCGATCGCCGACGGCCGGCTGCTCGCGTTCCTCCACCGCTCGCCCAAGCAGGCGGCACTCGCAAGCGACGGGCGGTACGCGCTGCATACCTACGTCCTGCCCGAAGAACCCGACGAATTCCTCGTCCGCGGCCGGGCGCGGGTGATCGACTCGCAGGCCGAATGGGCGACCGCGGCGGCACGCTGGTACTTCGAGGTCGACGCCGACGCGACGCTGTTCGAGTTCTCGATTGAGACGGCGCTCCTCGGCGAGCGGCCCGGCGGCGCGTGGCCGCCGCGGTACTCCTCCTGGCGGGCCGAGGGCTTCGCGGTGCGATAGGCGGGCGCCTGCCGGGATCGCCGATCTGACGGATCATTGACGTTCCGCCCGAGAAGCACAGGGGAGACTCCCGATGACCGACTTCACCGGCCCCGCCGCCGACGCCGCCGCCCAGGCAGAGCGCTCCGCCAGCGGACCGCAGGATGCGATCCTCGAGAAGCTCGTCGAGAAGGTCGGCGGGCGGGCGAGCGTCAAGGCCGTGTTCGGCGAGCCGATCACGCGCAACGGCAAGACCGTCGTCCCGGTTGCGAAGATCCGCTGGGGCTTCGGTGGCGGCTCCGGCCAGGGAACGAGCCCCGCCGAAGGGGATGCCGGGGGCGTCTCGAGCGGCTCCGGGACCGGTGGTGGCGGCGGGGTGACCGCGGAGCCGATCGGCTATCTCGAGATCGACGACGAGGCGGCCGCGTTCAAGCCGATCGCGGCGGCCTACCCGAGCCCGGTGTTCCTGCTCGCCGCCGGCTTCTCCGCGGCGCTCGTGATCCGGGCGATCGCGCGGCTCGTTCGGGGTTAGGCGGCGGCTGGTCCGCGGCTCGTCCCCGCGGCGCGTCGGAGGCGGCGTTGAGATCGCGGTCAGCGATCACGTCGCAACAATCGAGCGTGGCCACGTTCTCGAACGAGCGCCCGGAGCACGATTCCGGACCGCCGCCACGCTCACCTGTCGCGACGTGATCGCTGAAGGCGATCAGCAGCGGATATCCGTGGCTCGTCCGCGATGGAGCGAACTTGATCAGTGAAGGCGATCAGCGCGATCGACCCGGTCCCTCAGGCTGCGACTCGGCCCTCCGCGTCCTTCACGACGCGGCCGGCCTTGACGACCACGGGGATGCAAGACGGGTCGGCGAGGAGCTCCACCCGGTCGAGTGGCTCGCCCGAGACGAGGATCAGGTCGGCGTCCTTGCCGACCTCGACCGTCCCGATCCGATTTGCCACCTCGAACAGCTCCGCGTTGACGGCGGTCGCGCTGAGAATCGCCTTGTGGGCGCCGATCAGCTCGGCCTTGATCGCGAGCTCCTCGCCACGCCGACCCTGCCACGGCCCGACCACGTCGGAGCCCGAGGCGACCTTCACTCCAATCGCGTCGGCCCGCTTGACGCTCTCGTAGGCGAGTCCCTCGACCTCCTTCAGGCGAGCGACCTTCTCCGGCGGCAGGCTCCAGCGCTCGGGATAGGTCGCGAGCATCCGCAGCGTCTGGAGCGTCGGCACCATGAACACGCCGAGCTCCTTCATCCGCCGCGCGGTCCGCTCCTCCAGCAGCGAGCCGTGCTCGATCGAGCGGACGCCGTTCTCGATCGCGATGTCGATCGCGGGCGAGGTGTGACAGTGGGCGAGCACATACGTGTCCCAGCCCCGTGCGACCTCCACGGCCGCGGCAATCTCACCCGCCGAGAACTGGATCGAATCGAACGGGTCGGTCGGCGAGACGATCCCGCCCGACGCGAGCAGCTTGATCTGCGTCGCGCCGCGGCGGAGCTGCTCGCGGACGGCCTTCCGGACCTCGTCGGCGCCGTCCACGACCTCCGCCCTCGCAACGAGGCCCGGGATCGACGCCCAGTGGTGACTCGCGTGATGGGCATGGCGGTCGTCGCCGTGACCGCCGGTCTGCGACAGATGCGACCCGGACGGCAGGATCCGCGGTCCTCGGATGAGGCCTTTCTCCACGGCCCTGGCCCAGGCCGGCTCGAGCCCGCCGGCGTCGCGGACGGTCGTGAACCCCTCGTCGAGCGCGCCGTCGATGTAGGCGGCGACCTTCAGGACGTGATCGATATACGGCTCGTCGCCATGGGTGCCACCGGCGCCGATCAGCGCGAGATGGACGTGGGCGTCGGTGAGACCCGGCATGAGCGTCGTGCCGGCGCCGTCGATCTCACGGGCGTCACCGCGCGCCGGGGAGCCCGAGCCGGCCGGTCGAATGGCCGCGATGAAGCCGCCGCGGACCTCGACGTCGTGCCGGCCTGAGGGCTCGGCTCCCGTGCAATCGAGGACCGCGACGTCGCGGATGACGAGGTCGACCAGGGGCCCGGGCGTGGCATTCGTCGTGGGGTTCATCCCCACATGATGGCGCGTCAGGCCGAGGCCGGCGGCACGTTCTGGTTGCGGCGGAACAGGTTCGTCGGGTCGTACTTCGCCTTGATCTCGGCGAGGCGCTTCCACGTCGCGTCGGGATACGCGTCGTGGACGCGATCCGGGCCCTCGTCGTTCAGGAAGTTCACGTAGGCGCCCGGCACGCCCTGGTCGAGCGATGCCTTGAACGCGTCGACGAACTGCTCGTTCGCCTCGCGCTTCGTCGGGTCAAAGGTCAGCCCGACGACCGCGGTCATGATCGGGGCCGTGCGGTGGGGAAACGCGGTCGCGTCGGCCGGGACGCGCGCCATCTCGCCGCCGAGGACGCGGATCTGGGCGCCACCCATGTCCGGCGCAGTCGCAATCGTGTCGATCATGCTCTGGGCCACCGTCGTGTCGATGTGGTCCATGAAGAGGATCCGCGACGACGGCAGGAACTTCGGGGCGTCCTCCGGCTGGGGCTCCTCCGGCGGGAACATCTCGGGATAGCGCATCGGCCGGACGAGATCCGCGATCGGCGTCGCGAGCGCCCGGAACGGCGCCACGGCCTTCTCCCCGTCGGCCGGTGGACCGGCATAGAAGATCATGCCCCAGGCCACCAGCTTGCCGACCTGGTCCTCCGGGATGAACGGCATCGGGAACGCCGGCATGACGTTCAGGATCGTGCCGAGCTCCTCCGGCGCGGCCTGCGCCGCGGCGACGAAGCCCGCGATCGTGTCCGCCGTCGCCGGCAGGAACAGCATGCCGCCGTACGCGTCGCCGACCTCCTCGAGCCGGTAGAGGAACCGCGTCACGACGCCCGCGTTGCCGGCGCCGCCGCGAATCGCCCAGAACAGATCGGGATCGTGGTCGGCATCGACACGCCGAATCCGGCCGTCGGCCGTGACGACGTCGGCGGCGAGGACGGAGTCGATCGTGAGCCCGTATTTGCGCGTCAAGTAGCCGATGCCACCGCCGGACGTGATCCCGCCGATTCCGACCGAACCGGTGTCGCCGAACCCGACGGCCAGCCCGTGGGCATCGGCCGCGCTGGCGACCTCCGCCGCCGTCGCGCCGGCTTGGGCCCAGGCGGTTCTCGCGGCCGCGTCGACGTCGATGCTGTGCAGGTCGCGGAGGTCGATGACGAGGCCGCCGTCGGTCGTCGAGTGGCCGGCGCCGCTGTGGCCGCCGCTGCGCACCGCGAGCTCGAGGCCGGACTCGCGCGCGGCGTTCACGACCGCGGCGACGTCCTCCGCATTGGCGACGCGGACGACCGCCGCGGGATGGCTGTCGGCGAAGTCGTAGAGGACCTTGCGGACCTCGTCGTAGTCCTTCTCGTCGGGCGTAACGACGCGTCCGGCAACGAGCTTGCGGAGGTCGTCGACGACGGGATGGGCAGTGGTCAGGGACATGGAATCGCTCCTTCGCGAGGTTCAGTGGTGAGTGGGCAGGCGTCCCGGGTCGTCGGTGCGCGACCGATCGAGGGACGGCAGGAGGAAGACCCTCATGGTGACAGAGAGGTGACCGGCTGTCTGGTCCAAATGCCGGGCTCGTGCTCGGTCCAATGGGTCCATCGTCCCGTCACGCCTCGCACGCGGCGGCCCAGCCACGGGCGCCGCGAGTGGACTCGTCCCCGACCGTTGCGCCGGCGCCGGGGTCGGCGGTGTCGCCGGTCTCGGCCGCGTTCGTCGAAAGGTTTCGGAGGGTCACGACCGCGACCACGGCGATTCCTGCCGCAATGACCGCGGCAATCAGCGAGGTTGTGTGCATGCCCTGGACGAACGCTCCCTGGGCCGCGATCAGGACCGCGGATCCCGCGGCACCCGCAAGTTCGCCGGCGACGCTGACGGCGCCACCGAGGGTGTCGCGAGCGGCGGCGATGGCGTCGCCCGGCACGCCGGACGGCATGGCTTCCACGATCTGCGTCCGGTAGACCGCGGTCCCGATCGAGCCGAGGATCGCGATCCCAAGGGCACCGCCGAGCTCGACGCCCGTCTCGGAGATCCCCGAGGCCGCACCCGCCTGCTCCGGCGGCGCCGAGCCGACGATCAGCTCCGTAGTGATCGTGAGCACGGGCGCGAGGCCCAGCGAGATGACCAGCGACGCGAGCACGAGTGTTGGCAGCCCGCCGACCGCGCCCACCTGGGTCAGCATCGCGAGGCCCACCGCAGCCATCGCGAGCCCGCCGCCGATGATGTGCGACGGGCGGACGACACGGACGAGCCGCGGCGCGAGCTGCGAGCCGACGATGAACCCGATCGCCGACGGCAGCGACCACAGCCCGGCCTCGAGCGGCGACAGCCCGAGGACAAGTTGGAGGTACTGGGCGATGAACAGGAAGTAGCCGACGGCCACGAAGATGCTCACGAAGTTGATCACGAGCGAGCCGCTGAACGCCGGGATCCGGAACAGGCGCAGGTTGATCATCGGGTCGTCGAGCGCCAGCTGACGCCGAACGAACAGGGCGCCGACGCCGAGCCCGAGCGCGATCGCCGCGACCGGGGTCGGGCTGAAGCCGTCCATCGCGATCTGCTTGAGGCCGAAGATCACCGAGAGGACCGCGACGAGCGACATCACGGAGCTCGGGATGTCGAGGCGGCCGGCGTTGGGATCCTTGTACTCCGGCAGCACGATCGGCCCGAGGACGAGCAGCAGCGCCATGACCGGGAGTGCGAGCAGGAACACAGAGCCCCACCAGAAGTGCTCGAGCATCACGCCGCCGAGCACGGGGCCCACGGCACTCCCGGCCGAGAACGCCGAGATCCAGATGCTGACCGCGATCGCCCGTTGGCGCGGGTCCTGAAACATCGAGAAGATCAGGCTGAGGGTGGACGGGGCGAGCGTCGCGCCGGCGATGCCGAGGAGCGCCCGGCTGGCGATCAGCATCTCGGGCGTGCGCGAGAACGCCGCGAGGATCGAGACGACGCCGAACGACGACGCGCCGATCAGGAGCAGCTTCCGCCGGCCGATCCGGTCGCCCAGCGTGCCCATCGTCACGAGGAAGCCCGCGACCATGAAGGCGTAGATGTCGATGATCCAGAGCAGCTGGCTGCTGCTCGGCCGGAGGTCCTCGGTCATCGCCGGAACCGCGAGGTGGAGGACGGTGAGGTCCATCACGTAGAGCAGGCACGCCAGGGCGAGGACCGAAAGGCCGATCCACTCGCGTCGCCCGGCGAGCGCTGGGGTGGTGAGGGTGGTGGGCTGGGCAGTCATGTCGTCCGTTCTCCGATCAGCGTCGTTGCTTCTGTAGACCACTGTCGGAACCGAAACTCATCGCTCGACATGGAGCGTCGCGCCGTCGCTTCGGAATCGATCGCAAGTGCCATCCGACGGATCCGGGCGGGCGGTCACGCCCTTGATTGGGCGCGGTGATCGGGTGTATGCCGTGCGGATCCACCCGCGGCGGAGAAGGATTGGAGGGCCCGGCGAATGTCAGATGCACGGCGACTCGTCGTTCCGGTGGCGCTCGTCGCCGCCGTGCTGCTCTTCGTGCTGATCAACCCGTGGTTTGCGCCCGATCCGGATGGGATCGTGAACCAGATCATCACGGTGGTCTTCTGGATCCTTGCGCTGACGGTCATCGTGCTGATGTACATCGACAGCCGGGATCCCGAGGCGCCCCAGGTCGAGGTCGCGAGCCCACGCTTCCCGCGCTACCTGTTCGGTAACACGCGAGCCGGGCTCTTCTGGCTACCGATCCGGATCTTCCTCGGCTTCGAGTGGCTCGAAGCCGGCTGGCACAAGATCACCGGTGAAGGCTGGATCGACGGCGGGTCCGCGCTCCTGGGCTTCTGGACGAACGCGGTCGCGGTTCCCGACGCGGGGCGGCCGCCGATCTCCTATGACTGGTACCGCAACTTCATCCAGTGGCTGATCGACATTGGTGCCCAGACGTGGATGGGCTGGCTGATTCCCCTTGGGGAGCTGGCGGTTGGCCTGGGCCTGCTCTTTGGCGCGCTGACCGGCTTCGCGGCGTTCTTCGGGGCGCTGATGAACATGTCGTTCCTGCTCGCCGGCTCCGCGTCGACGAACCCGATCATGTTCACGCTCGCCGTCGGGATCATGCTGGCGTGGAAGGTCGCCGGCTACTACGGCCTCGATCGCTATCTGCTGCCGTTGCTCGGCGTGCCGTGGAAGGAGAAGATCGACGTCTCCCCGGCGACACCGACAAGGCCGCACGAAGCCCCGACGAGCTGAGCTGCGCGGCCGCGCCGGCCACCCCCGGCCGCGCCCGGCCGTCGCCGGCGGCGCCGGCCGCGCCGCTGGGTTGCCAGCCAAGAATCCCGGCGCGAGCGCTCCGGTTCGGGTCCCCTCGTGCACGTCGCTTGGTTGCCAGCCCAGTTTCGGCGCCGTGGCACGCCCGTTCCCGTCGTTCGATGCCGAAATCGTGGCTGGGAACCCAGCGGGCGATAGGTTGGAGGTCGAGGCTCCGGCTTTGAGGCGGGCGACGCGTGCCCCGGCCGCCACGGCCGCCACGGCCGCCGCTGGGTTGCCAGCCAAGAATCCCGGCGCGAGCGCTCCGGTCGGGCCCTCGTCGTGCGCCGCGCCTGGTTGGCAGCCTGGCCTCTGGGTCGTGGCGCAGCGACCAGCGTCGTTCGGTGTCGAAATCGTGGCTGGGAACCCAGCGGCGTCAAACCACGAGTGAACTGCGCGGTGAGCCGCAGACGAGGGCCCTGTGGCTGAATCCGCCGCATGCGCACCCGGATCCAAATTGGAGCGGACCGCGGAGCGGCGAACGTCCGCCGGAAGATCGGTGAAGAGCTCCGGCGGATTCGCGAAGACGCTGGTCTGACGCGCGCGACGGTCGCGGAGCGGGCGGGAATCGACGCGAGCTACCTCGGCGACATCGAGAACGGCGAAGCACGAGCCGGTCTCGAGATCATGTTCCGGGTCGCCGCCGCGCTTGATGCAGATCTGAGCCTGCGGGTCTTTCCGAACACCGGGCCGCGGATCCGCGATCGCCTTCAGGCTCCGATCCTCGAGGCGCTGCTCGGTCTCGTCGGCCCGGGCTGGGAGCGGCATCCCGAGATCGTGGTCAGCCGGCCGGTTCGCGGCATCATCGACCTCGTGATTGCGGCGCCGTTGGGCGGCCAGGTTGTCTCGATTGAGATCCACTCGGATCTGCATCGTGTCGAACAGCAGATTCGCTGGGCCGCGGAGAAGTCGGACGCCCTGCCGTCTTCGACGATCTGGTCGGCGCTTGCCGCTACTTCCGGGACCGCGACGGCTCGCCTGCTCGTCCTTCGATCCACGTCGCGGACGAGAAGCCTCGTCAGGCAATTCGCTTCGACATTTGACGCGGCCTACCCGGCCGACGCCGCCCTGGTCCGCGAGGCGCTCGCGGATCCGACCGTGCCGTGGCCGGGCAATGGGCTCCTGTGGGCCCGAATCGCGGGCGGTGTCGCCACGATCCTGCCGGGCGCCCCGCGGGGCGTCCGACGCTAGGACGCCTACAGCACCGACAGGATCTCGCCGGCGAGGTCCCTGAACCCGGCGATCGCCGGCGGGTGGTCCTTCTTCGGGCACTCGAGTGCCGTGCGTGCGCCGTGGTCCGGCTTACGGTTCGGCGCCGCCGGTCGCGGGCTCCAGCGATGGGCCGGCCGGCCCGGGAGCTGGCTCGGCGGTAGGCGGCGGTACGGCCGCGGGCGCCGGCGGCTGCTGGTGCTCCGGGTCGAACAGGTGCAGCACGATCCGCCACGTTCGATTGATGATCGCCAGGATCGGGACCATCATCACCATCCCGAGCACGCCGCCGATCGCGGCTCCCGCCGGCGCGGCCAACAGCACGACGGCCGGATGGACGCTGACCGTCTTCCCGAACACGATTGGCGCCACGATGTTGCCCTGGACCAGGTTGAACACGATCGTGAAAACCGCCATCAGGGCGACGTCGATCGGCTCGCCGACCGCGACCGCAACGAGGAACCCCAGCGCCGTCACGATGAAGCTACCGATGTAGGGGATGAACCCGGCGAAGAACATGAGGACGCCGAGCGGGAACGCGAGCGGCAGGCCGAGGATCACCATCGTGAGCCACTGCAGCACGGCACCCGCGAACGACGCGATGGCGGTGCCGGTCATCGTCCCGCGCAGGATGTCGACCGCCTGAACGCCCACTTCGTTGATCCGCACGCGGCGGTTCGCCGGCAGCCGGACGAGGACGTACGACCACCACGCCTTGCCGTCGCGCAGGAAGAAGAAGATCAACAGGATCGACACGACGATCGTCACCGACGTCGACGCAAAGCCGGTGACGATCGAGGTCACCGTGCTGACGATCCCGCCGCCGAACGCCGTAACGAGATCGCCCGGCGTGGAGCCAAGCCCCACGCGGTCCCCGCCGATCTCGGCGGTGTCGATGATCTCGCCCATCGAGTTCGCGAGTGAGGCGATCGTCACCCACAGCACGCCGGCCACGATCGCGATCGTCGTACCGGTCACCACAAGAACCGCCATCGTGCGAGTGAACCCGCGGGCGACGAGCTGCTCGACGAGCGGCGCGAGCGCGGCACCCAGGATCAGCGCGAGCACGACCGGCGCGGTGAAGAACGGTGCGACGGCCACCTGGACGAGGAGCCACGCGAGCCCGAGGACGACGAGGAGTCGCCAGCTCCATTGGCCAAGCCGGTCGAGCCAGAGCGGGACAAGCTCGTCGCCCGACGGCTCGTGCTTGATGCTCCCGAGCGACCCGATGACCGCCGGCGCGAACGCGACGCCCGCAGCGACGACAGGAACCGCGGCGAACAGGCCGAGCACGCCGAACAATGCGGCGCCGAACGGCAGCGCGATCACGGCGAGCGCTGCGGGCGGCCGCGTGTTCGCGCCGTAGGCGAGCGGTGCCAGGAACCGGATCTGGACGAGGTTCGTGACACCGACCAGGGCCAGGAGAATCGCCGCCGGGACCGTCCCCTGCGTCGCCAGCGTCACGAGGAGAAGGACGCTCACCGTGATGATCCCGCCGAGGTATGGGATGAACGCGCCGATGAACACGATCACCGCGAGCGGGCCGGCAAGCGGCACGCCGAGGAGCGTCAGGAAGATCCAGTCGGTCACGGCATCGGTCGCCGCCATCAGGGCCGTCCCGCGCAGGTAGCCGCCAACCTGCTCGAGCGCCAGCTCGCCGCGGCCGGTCAGCTGCTCGGCCCGCCAGTCGTCGAGGTTCTTCGTCGCCGTCGACCAGATCCGGTCGCCGTCCTCGAGCAGGTAGAACGTCAGGAAGCCGCCGAGGATGAGGATCGTCACGAAGTTCGCGATCGGCGCGACGAGCGCGCTGATGCTCTCGATGACGGCGGTCTGGACGTCGCCTACCGCCCGGTCGATGGCGCGGAGAACCGGCTCGGGCACGTCGGCTGCCGCGAGGAGCCGCGACAGACGGGTCACGCCGTCGCTCACGAAGCGCAGGACGTCGGCGATGTACGGGATGAACGCCAACGCGATGAGCAGGATCGCCGCCAGGACGACGAGCAGGGCGAGAACGCTGACGGCGCCCGCCGCCCGGCCCCGCGGCCAGCCGCGATCCCGCAGCCGCTGGACGAGCGGGTAGACGACGGCGGTCACGACCAGCCCGACGAGGATCGCGCCCGTCACCGTCGAGAGCTTGATGAGGACGAGGCCGCCGATGACGGCGATCGCGACGGCGGCGAGGATCCGCCAGCCGATCGCGGCCAGGCGAGCGAGCCAGCCCGGGACGAGGGCGGTCGCCGTGCCATCCATCGGCTGGCTCGACGCAGGGGCGGGCGAGGCCGGGTCCACGGAAGGTTCCTGGGGCGCGTCCTCGCTCGACATCGGTACGCCAATCATCGCCGCCCGGGACAAGGGCGTGCATCTCCATCGCACAGGTTGCCGCCGCGCCGCGCGCCGCGCGCCGCGGGCCGGGCCCGACCGGCGAGGCGAATGACGTAGAAGCTGGCGACCCCCGTCCAGTGCCCGGCGACAAGCCGCGATCGATCCTGCGGCCGATGGCTCTCTCGATCCCGATCGCCACCGCGAACGCCGACGGCCACCTGGCCCGCCGCTGGGAGATCTGGCACGCGTCCGCGCCGCTGTTCCAGAAGTACGGGTTCCGGGCCGTCACCGTCGACCAGCTGGCCTATGCCAGCGCGATGAGCCCGGCTGGCCTCTACCACTACTTCCCGAACAAGGCCGCGATCGCGCTGTTCCCGCTCGCCCACGGCAATGGCCTGTGCCTCGTGTGGGACGCGATCGTCGACCAACTGCCCGAGGAGCCGGCCCTCCGTCTCGAGGCGCTTGCCGCGTTCGCGGCCGATCACGCCGCCGCGTGGCGGCTGTCGTTCGGGCTGGCGAGTCAGATGTCCAGGACGCCGGCGCTCGAGCGATACGCCGGGCGGCTCCTCGCCGATGCTCGGCGCGACTTTGCCGAGATCGCCCGAAGGGTCGACCCACGAACGTCCAACCGCCGCATCGCGGATCTGCACGAGGCGTTGACGGCGATCATCGTCGCCGACCTGCCTGGCTTCGACCAGTCGACCGAAGCGATCCGCCGGCGGCTGCTCGACGCTGTCCGCGGCTGGCTTGCGGCGGTTGCGACCGACCCGGTCGCGCCGAGCACGACCGGGTCGGACACGAGGCGACTTCCCGCGGCGGGTGTTCAGAGGTTCAGGAACGGGCCCGAGCCTGCGGGTTTCGCGACGGCCTGACGGCCGCGCGGCGGCGCGCCGGCGCCGCTGTACCGCTCGTACCGCGACCGATAGCCGGCCCGCCGCCCGATCGGCGCGAGGATCGGCCCGAGCACCCTCACGAGAACCCCTTCCGGCCCCGGCACCCTGATCTCGCGCCGGAAGTCGTGGAGCAGGACCATCGTCTGCAGCAGGGCAGGGCGGAGGTTCTCGCCGAGCCGGCCGTCGGCCGCGAGCCCGAACCATGTCTCGAAGAACGTCTCCATGTCGAGCGCGGGCCGGAATTCCATCGTCGCCGCGACCTCGTCAGTCGCGACCGGGTTCCACCACTCGTGAACCGCGCCGCGCGGAATGACGACGGTCTCGCCGGCCGCGTGGGTCGACTCGACACCGTCGATGCGGAAGGTGATCGGGCCGTTCCGGATCCGGAACGTCTCTTCCATGTTCGGGTGGATGTGCGGCGCGATCGCACCCCGCGGCGCAAGGAAGTTGTCGGCTTCGAGCAGCGAACCCGCGGTTTCGGCGCTGCGCTTCAGGAAGACGATCCGCTCGCCGCTGAGCGGATGGACGATCGTGGTCGGCTGGTCAGTCATTGATATGTACCTCGGGGGAGTGGTTGGTTGACATCCCGAGGGTCGCCCGCCGTCGACCGAAGATCGCGCCGAATCCTTCGAATCGCCAATCCACCTCGTTCCGAAGAAATCGACGGAATCTTCGGCGCCGGTCGAGTGATGGTCCTGGCACGACCCGATTGGGTCGCCAACCCGAACATCACCACTCGACCAGGAGTCCAGCGCCATGAAGAAGCCCTACATCCCGATCATGACCCCGATCATCCTCGCGACGGCCCTGCTCGGCGCGGGCCCGGGCGTCACCGCGGCCCAGGCGGCAGAGCCCGAGTCCCCGGAGCCGCCCCAGCACATCGAGCACTTCGACCTCGCGTGGAGCACCGACCTCGGCGGGGCGACCGTCCAGCACGTCGACGTCGACGGCATCAGCAAGGTCTTCGTCCTCCCGGACGGCCGGGCGTCGCTCCAGCTCAACAGCCGCATGCGCGTCGTGACGACCGAGAACGGCGTCGTCACCGAAGAGACGGTGTGGCAGCAGAACGAGCAGATCAAGATCGGGCTCGGCGAAGACTTCGTCTACCGCAGCTTCGACCGGGTCCGCTCCAGCACCGACGGATCGAACTGTGTGACCCGCGTCGTCCTGCGGATCGTCACGCCGGACCACATCGTCGCGAATTACGAGCGCGGCCCGGACTGCTGACCCGGATCGCGCACTTCACGGGCCCCTCGTGCGGAGACGAGGGGCCCGTTGGCGTTGCTATCCGGAATGCATCGCCGGGTCGCCCGCCGGGAGTGGCGGCGTGTCCCACCGGCCCATTCCAATCCCTTCCGCGGCCAGCGCGGCCGAGAGCCGTCGCCGCAGCTCGCTCGTCACCGGGCCGCGCAGCGTCGGCGGGACGCGCCGCTGGACGCGAATCGTCGCCCCGTCGAGCGTGAGGGCGACGACAGACGTCTCGACCGGTGCCTCGAATAGTCGCCCGTCCCACTCGGGCGCGCTCGCGAGCTCTCGGCCGACCGTCGCGGCGATCGCCAACGCGCGATCGAGGTCCGTCGGCCGGAGGACCTGGACGTCCACCGAGACAAGGGAGTACACCCGGGTCGTGTTGGACGACACCCGGATCAGGCCGTTCGACACGGAGTGAACCGACCCGACCGGGTCGCGCAGCGTCGTCCGCCGGAGACCGATCTCCTCGACTTCGCCCTCGACATTCACGCCCGGACCGTTGATGAGGATCCAGTCGCCCTTGAAATATGGGCCCTCGATGAGGATGAGGATCCCCATGAGGTAGTCGAGGACGATCTGCTGGCCGGCCAGGGTGATCGCGGCAGCGATCAGGCCGAGACTCGCGAGCAGTGGCCAGAGGTCGAAGACGCCGAGGACCAGGAAGACGAACGCGATGAGCAGCGCCGCGCGGAGCACCTTCTCGAGGACCAGCTCGAGCGTCGCCGCCCGCTTCTCGGTTTCCTCCGCCGGGCTGGCCTCGGAGAGCGCCGCCTGCTGGACGTGCACGAGTCCCGACACCAGCCGATGGATCAGCGGTTGCAGGATCCGGTAGAGCCCGAGCAGGACGACGGCGCCGATGACGAACGGGACCACGTACGCGATGATCCAGTCGACGATGCTGTCGAGGGTGATGGGCACGTCCACTCCCGCTGTCGGCGGTGTTCGAGACGGCTGCCGCCTCGTCGTGTCTCACAGTAGACGTCCGAGGGCTGAACGGGGGTGGGGCATGCACCACAGCGCAGCATCGCCGGACGGCGTCCCAATCGCATTCGAGGATCACGGGACGGGCTCGCCGGCGCTCGTCCTCGTTCACGGCTGGTCGTGCGACCGAACCTACTGGCGCGGCCAGGCCGAGCTCGCGCGTCGTCATCGCGTCGTCACGATTGACCTCGCGGGGCATGGTGAGTCCGGAACCGGCCGCGCGTCGTGGACGATGCCGGCATTCGGTGGCGACGTGGCGGCTGTCGTCGAGCAGCTCGGACTCGGCGACGTTGTTCTGGTTGGCCACTCGATGGGTGGCGACGTGATCGTCGAAGCCGCGCTGCGGCTCCGCGGCCGTGTCCGGGGGCTCGTCTGGGTCGATACCTACCCGGCGCTCGGCACGCCGTCGCCGGAGGCCGAGATCGACGCGTTCGTCGAGCCGTTCAAGGCCGACTTTGCGGGGCGGACGGACGCGTTCGTCCGGTCGATGTTCACGCCGGCATCCGACCCGGCGCTCGTCGATTTCGTCGCGGCCGATATGGCATCCGCGCCGCCGGCGATCGCGCTCGACGCGATGCGATATTCATTCGCCAACGAGCGGGCTGCAGCGGCCGGTCTCGGCCGCCTCGGCCTTCCGACGGTCTCGATCAGCCCCGACGACCGCGAGATCGACGTTGCGTCGCTCGAAGCTCACGGCGTTCGGAGCGTCGTGCTCGACGGCGTGGGCCACTTCCTGATGCTCGAGGACCCGGCGCGCTTCAACCGCGTGCTCGAGGAGGTCGTCGCCGCGTTCGGGCCGCCTTGAGGCGTGGTGCGTCCGCCCGTCGCCTGCCAGCTCGCCCAGTACGCTGTGGCGATGGCACGCGAGATCAAGCGGCGCCTCAGGGATTGGCTCTGGCAGCCGCTGCTCCAACCCGTGCCGTGGGTGGTTGCCGCCATCCTCGGCGCGATCCTGTCGGTGCTCTGGGTCATCGTCGTTGGCCGCTTCCTCAGCGCCGGCGTGGACCGAGGCGGAACCCGACGCTCGCCGCGAGGCGCCGGACCCGGTGGGCTGATGGAGAGGACGCGACGTTGAGCACCATCTACACGTCCGCGCTCGACGCCGAACGGGCGGGCTGGTACGAGGTCGCCGCACTCGTTCGAACGCTCTCACCAGAGGAGTGCCTCGAGCCCGGCTATTACCGGGACCCGGACTGGACGGTCCGCGACGTCGTTGCCCATCTAGGGACATGGCTCGCCCTGGCCGCGACCCAGCTCGAACGGCTGGGCGCCGGCACATACGAAGGCCACGACATCGATGTCGACGGGCTGAACGCCCGGTTCCTCGCCTCCATGCAGGGTCAGCCGTGGGACGTCGCCTGGACGCAGGCGAACGCCGGCCGTAGCCGGATGCTCCAGGTCTGGGCCGAGCTCACCCAGCCGGACGACGAGGCGGCGTGGTGGATCCGCAAGTCGGGCTCGGACCACTACGCGGAGCACCTGCCGCGTCTCCGCGAGTGGGTCGAGGAGCTCCGGTCGCGGCGTAGCGGGGGATCGTAGCCCACGATTCGGCCCTGAGGGCGTTGCGTCCGCCTCCCAGCGGCTCGAACGGTGGCTCGTGGCCCACGATTGCTCCGGGAGGCGCCTCCGGCCCTGTCCTCGACCCTGAATCGTGGGGTGCCAGGCACCGGCATCGCCGGGGTGGGGCCGGAGCGCCGGGACGCGACCTACGGATACAGCCCGCGGAGCCTCGTCGCCTCGGCAACCTTCTCGACCGCGATCGAATGGGCCGCGAGTCGGGGATCGATGTCGTCCTCCGCGGCGCGCGCCCAGACGGCATCCGCCGCGGCGAGGATCTGGCGCTCCAGGCGGTCGTTGATCTCGTCGAGCGTCCAGGCGAGCGCCGCCCGGTTCTGGGCCCACTCGAAGTAGCTCACGATCACGCCGCCCGCGTTGCACAGGATGTCCGGGATCACGACGACGCGGTTCGCCCGGAGGATCGGGTCGGCGTCCGGTGCGACGGGCCCGTTGGCTGCCTCGGCGAGGATCCGTGCCCGGACCCGGTCGGCGTTCTCGGCGGTGATCTGGCCCTCCAGCGCCGCGAGGACCAGGACGTCGACGTCGAGCGCGAACAGCTCCTCGTTCGTGATCGGCAGGGTCCCCGGCGCGCCGGCGATCGTGCCGTGCTCGCCCAGGTACTGGCGGAGGAACGGCACGTCGAGGCCGTCCGGCGCGAACGCACCGCCGCGGACGTCGCTGATCGCGACGACGCGGGCGCCCGTGCCGTGGAGCAGCCGCGCCGTCGCCTCGCCGACGTTGCCGAAGCCCTGGACCGCGACGCGCGCGCCGGTCAGCTCGAACCCGAGGCGCCGTGCCGCGTCAGCGATCGTGTAGACGACGCCCTGGCCGGTCGCATCGGACCGCCCGACCGAGCCGCCGATCGCGATCGGCTTGCCCGTGACGACGCCCGGCACGGAGTGGCCCTTGTGCATCGAAACCGTGTCCATGATCCAGGCCATCGTCTGGGCGTTCGTGCCGACGTCTGGCGCCGGGATGTCCGAGTCCGGCCCGATGATCCCCTCGAGCTCCGTCGCGAACCGTCGCGTCAGGGCCTCGAGCTCTTTCGTGCTCATCGTCGTCGGGTCGCAGGTCACGCCGCCCTTGGCCCCACCAAACGGCACGTCGACCAGGGCGCACTTCCAGGTCATCCACATCGCGAGCGCCCGGACGTCGTCGATGTCGGTCGCGGGGTGGAACCGGAGCCCGCCCTTCGCCGGCCCGCGAGCCACGTTGTGCTGGACCCGGTAGCCCTGGAACACCTGTACGGAGCCGTCGTCGCGCTTCACCGGGAAGTTCAGCGTGTGCTCGCGCTGGGGAACCCGCAGAACCGCCCGGATGCCGGGCTCGAGGGCGAGATGATCCGCGGCCGCGTCGTATTGAGCGAGCGCCGCGGCGAGCGCGTTCGCGCCGGCGGATCGGGTGATCGTGGTCGTGACTTGCATTTGAGGAATCTCCAGGCAGCGTCGTTCGCGGAACGTCAAGCGACAAGGTGACCGCGCCACCGAAACGACCGCGTGGACGGGCATGAACAGAACGTGAACATGCCCCCGCGCCCACCGATGTTCACGGAGCGTTCATGCGCGTTCCGGAACCCATTCAGGTGTCGTCCCGAGCATTCCCGCGACACCAGCTGCGAGGTTCACCATGGGTTACACAAGCACCCCGGCGCCGCTTACCTGCACGTCGTGCGAGGGCGAGATCGGCGGTCGAGCAGAGTTTCACGTCGGCCTGCCGTTCTGCTGCGCCGGCTGCGTGGCCGGCGGGCCGTGCACCTGCTCCTACGACGGCGAGATCATCGACATCGCCGCGGCGGCCGAAGCCGGCTGGGAGGTACTCGTCGAGGTCGTCGCCTGACGGGATCGCGCCCGGACGTATGCTCCGGGCCATGGCGACGGCACGCGTCGAGAGCTCGCCGCTCATCGTGGCCGCGCTCGGCTACGTCGGGGACGGCGCGAGCGCGGAGGACCTCGAGGTGCGTTTCGCGGCGGACGGCGTCGGGCTGGCCGAGGGTCGCGCCGCTGAGCTGCTCTCGGACCTGGCATCGCTCGGGCTCGTCCGCGTGGCCCGGGGCGGCACGAATCCGGACTACGTTCCGACGAGCCTCGGCCGGCGCCTGCTCGACCGCGGCGACTGGACCGACGCGGCCGCACAGCTCCGCGACCTGGAGCGGATGCGGACCGACTTCCTCTCGATCATCGCCCACGAGCTCCGCACTCCGATCACCGTGATGCGGACGCTCACGGGCCTCCTCCTCGATCCCGCGTCGCGGCCCAGCGAGGAGCAGCACCGGACGATGCTCGAGACAATGGAGCGCAACGCCGAACGGATGCAGGACCTGATCGAGGAGATTCTCGACGTCGCCCGGTATCGCTCGGGGACGATCCGCCTCCAGCTCCGCCGCTTCGACGCCCGCCTGATCGCCGAATCCGCGGCTGCCACGATCCGACCACTCGCCGAGCGGCGCAACCAGGACGTCGAGCTGCGGCTTCCGGCCGGGCGCGGCCCCAGCGTCTACGGCGACCGCTCGCGGCTGGACCGGGCGCTGCTGAACCTGGCCTCGAATGCCCAGCGCTTCGCCCCGGACGGCGGACACGTCACGATCGCTTTGGAGCCCGAGCGGGACGGCACGATCCGCTGGTCGGTGACGGACGACGGCCCGGGTATTTCAGAGGACGACCAGGCCCACCTGTTCGAGCGCTTCTTCGTCGGTCAGCACGACCCCGACAAGGCCGAAGCGGGCGTCGGGCTGGGCTTGCCCGGCGCGCTCGCGATCGCCCAGGCGCATGGCGGCACGATCGAGGTCGACAGCCGCCTCGGCGAAGGCAGCACGTTCCGGCTCGTCGTCCCGGCCGGCGGCCCGGCGCCTGCCGCGGAGGACGCCTGACCGTGCGAATCCTCGTCGTCGACGACGAGCCCGATGTCGTCGAATCCATCCGCCTCGGGTTCGCGCTCCAGTGGCGCGAGATCGAGGTGCTCGAGGCCGGGACGGGCGACCGGGCGCTCGACATCGTCGAGCACGAGCATCCCGACATCGTCCTGCTCGACGTCGGCCTGCCGGGCATCGACGGCTTCGAGGTCCTCCGCCAGATCCGGGCGTTCTCGGATGTTCCGGTCGTGATGCTGACCGCCCGCGACGACGCGATGGACAAGGTCAAGGGCCTGGAGCTGGGCGCCGACGACTACGTCACGAAGCCGTTCAACCACCTCGAGCTCATGGCCCGCGTCAAGGCCGTGCTGCGGCGTCTCGAGATGCCCGCCCCGACCACCCGCGCGCCGTCGTTCAAATCGGGCGACCTGGAGGTCGACTTCGCGCGGCAGGAGGCCCGCCTGGCCGGCGAGCGGCTCGACCTGACGCCGACCGAGTACAAGCTGCTCTATCACCTCGTGCGAAACGCCGGTCACGTCCTCAGCCACGGGACGCTCCTCGCCAAGGTTTGGGGACGCGAGTACGTCGACGAGGTCGACTACATCCGGGTCTACATCCGGCGCCTCCGCGACAAGCTGAACGACCCGCCCGATACGCCGCGCTTCATCCGGACCGAGCGCGGACTCGGCTACCGGTTCATCGCCCCGGGGTAGGCTGTCGGGGAGGAGGCTGCCCGTGACCGATCCCCGCATCGACCGGCCCCAGATCCCCGCGGAGTACGGCGTCGCCCGGGCCACCGAGTGGGTGGACTGGGCGCACGTCGAGGAGCGCCTGGTCTCTGCCCGCGTGTACTGGATCGCGACGATCGGGCCGAGCGGACGGCCACGCGTCCGGCCGGTGGACGGGCTCTACGTCGATGGCGTCCTGTACGTCGGCGGCAGCGGCGAGACGCGCTGGGTCCGGGACCTCGCGGCCAATCCCAAGGTCTCGGTCCACCTCGACATCGTCGACGGCGACGTCGTGATCGTCGACGGCGACGCCGAGGTGCTCCAGGAGAACAGCGACGAGTTCGCGGAGCGGATGGCCGCCGCGTCCGGGGTGAAGTACCCCGAATACGGGATGACCCCCGAGTCGTACAAGGGCCCCGGCCCGATCGCGATCCGGCCACGGAAGGTCATCGCCTGGACCGACTTCATGAAGGACCCGACGCGATTCCGCTTCCGGTGACGCTGGCTGGTCGGGGCGTCCGGCTGCCGGTCTTCCTCCAGGAGATCGTGGAGGACCCGGCGAGGCGGTCGCGGCTCGTCGCCGCGGCTCTGGCCCTCGGGGCGGCCGGGCTCAATCCGCAGGTCACCTCGCCGGCGCTGTCCACGGTCCAGGCCGCGATCCGGGAGCAACCCCAGATCAACGGGCTGCTGCTCCTCGCGACGCTCGCGTCGGCCGGTCTTCTGTTCGTCGGCGGGATCCTGGGCGACACGAACGGTCGCCGGACCGTGTTGTTGGGCGCGCTGGTCGTCCTCGGCGGGGCCAACCTGGCCGACCTCGTCATCGCGGACGGCGCGCTGTTCGTCATCACGAGGGTCGCCGCGGCGGCCGCCGCCTACGCGGTGCTGCCGTTCTCCCTCGCACTCGTCGCGACGACGTACAGCGGGGTCGCCCGCGCGACCGCGATCGGCATCGTCTACGCCGCGTACGGCGGCGGCGCCGCAGCCGCGCCGGTGCTCCTGACGATCCTCGGCCCGACGGGTCCGTGGTGGCCGGGCTTCCTCGCCACGGCGATCGTCGCCGGGATCGCGTTGTGGTGGTGCTGGTCGCGGGTCCCGGATCTGGCCGCCGCCGCGAAAGCCGATCGCGCGTTCGTCGTCTCGACGGCGCTCTGGGCGTTCGCGATCGTCGTCATCACGGCCGGAGCCGTCGACGTCGGCAACCGCGTCGCGAGCCCGATCAGGATCGGGTTGATCGCCTTCGGGGTGGCGCTGGTGATCGTGTCCGCGGCCTGGACTCGCGCTCGCAGGCTCGCTGGCTCGCCGGAGACGCACGTGTCGCGGCGGCCGGTCACGGTCGCGATCGCGGTGGGTGTCGTGCTCGGGCTGGCCCAGGCGGCCCCGCTCTTTCAGCTGCCGCTCTTCCTGCGGGCTGTCCTCGGCTACGGCGTGATCGTGGCGACGGTCGCGACCGCGCCGTTCATCGTCGCGCTCGTGGCCGCCGGGCCCGTCGCCGGGGCACTGATCTCGCGGTTCCGCCCGCGCGACCTCGTCGCGGCCGGCCTTGGCGCCGTGGGTCTGGGCAACGTCCTCACCGCGGTCGTGCTCGGCCGCGACACGCCGTATTTCTCGCTCGTCGCGCCGCTCGTGCTGATCGGCGCGGGGTTCGTCGTCGGGACGACCGTTCGCACCGCGATCATCTTCGCGAGCGTTTCGCGCGGCCTGCCGGCCACCGCCGGCGCATTGAACGAGGCGTCGATCCTCGTCGGGAGCCGCATCGGCCTCGCGGCCCTGACCGCGCTGATCACCCAGCGAGCGCTCGACCTGTACGGCGGGTCTCTCGGCGCGATCGATCCTGCCGGGCGCGAAGCCGCGGTCGGCGCGTTCCGCGACGTCCTCGTCGCGATCGGTTCGCCGACCATGCAGCAGGTGCTGGGGCTGGTCGATCCCGACAAGCTCGCGGCGTACGGGGCGGCGTTCGTCGAGGCGTCCCGTGAGGGACTGCTCGCGACCGGCCTCATCGCGCTCGTGGCCATGCCGATCGTGTGGGTCACGCTCGGGCGGCGCGACCCGCTGGCGACGGTCTGGGACCACGCCGAGGAGCGCGAGCCTGCCTCGGCGTAGACCCGGCCCTCAGCCGCCCGGTTCGAACACCGACAGCGCCACCATGAACGTCACGAGCCCGGCGCGTGCCTGGTAGTCCGCCGCGTCATCGACCCCGCCCGTCGTCCAGAGGCTGACCGTGCCGGCCGAACCGACGTCGATCAGGTAGATGAACCGCGACGTCCCGGCGGTGTAGCCGCTCGCGTCCGAGGCCGCGGTCGCCTCGACGACCTTCGCCGGCAGCGCGTCGACGGTGATGTCCTGCTGGGCGCGGACCGTCCAGTTCGCGGCGTCCGTCGCCGCCGCGACCGAATCGGCGAACGGAGTCGCGTCCACGGACGCCCGGACGTCGGTTTCGAGCGTCGAGGGATCCGCCGGCACCGTGATGCTCTCGGGGCTGAAGTAGCGACAGACGAGCTCCGGCGGCTCGGGGACGGTGAACCAGTTGCCGGGGTAGACGATCGCGGCGACGGCGACGCCGTCACTCGTGGCGAGCTGGCAGGTCAGGACCGTGGGCAGCACGATCGGCGGTTCGATCGTGGGCGGCGGCGTTGCGGCGCCGCTCGGCGGGGGCGGCGTCGGTGCGGCCGTCGGCGGCGGCGGCGTCGGGGTCGGCGGGGGTGTCGGCGCGGGTGTCGGCGCGGGTGTCGCGGCGACGGACGGAGGCGCCTCGGTCGGCTCGACGGACGCGGGGGCGGATGCACCGGGCGAGGCCCCCGGCAGGAGCTCCGGCGTCGGCCGGACGAGCCCGACGAGGATCGAGCCGCCGACGTCCGTCAGGTTGACCGCATTCGCCCGGACTTCGATGAACGCCGAACCCTGGAGCGCCTTCAGGAATGCCGTCTCCTGGTCCATGATCGGCTGGTCGCAGGCGACGCGCGTCGTCGCGAGCGGGCTCACCCGGACGACGTTGCCGTTCGTCCCGTACGTCCCGCTGAACGAATTGCAGCCGGAGAATCCACCGACGCTCGCGATCCCGAACGCGACGTCGATGTCCGTGCCAGGCAGCAGCGAGGTCACCGTGTTGCCGTTCGCGAACGCCGAGACCTGCCACTCACCCCGGAGCGGGTTTCTCGGCGCGGCGTCGTAGACGAGGATCGGCGAGCCTAGCCCGCTGTAGATCGTGAGCGTGTTGCGGCGGATCCCGAAGAAGCGGCTCGAGTCGAGCAGGCCCAGGTACGCCTGCTCGAGCGCCATCGACTCCTCCGCGCAGGCCATGAGCGTGACCGACGCCTTCGAGATGAACAGCGTCCGAGCGCCGGCGCGATACCGCGCGTTGTAGGTGTTGCAACCGCTGAAGCCGTTGACCCGGTTCGACCTGAACTCGGCGTCGACGTACTGCGTGTCGGGGACGATCGTCAGCGTCCCGCCAAGGTCGTAGGAGCGCAGGACCCAGTCGGTGCCCTCGAGCTGGCCACCATTGGCGTCGGGCGCCGCCGGCGAGCACGCCGCCACGAGGGCGACGAGGGCGATCACGGCCGCGATCGGGCGCATGCGCATCGGACGACCTCCCGTCTGGGTTCGGGTTACTCGTTGCGGGTCGCCGCGTCCCGGCTCGCCACGAAGAGGGCGAACAGCCGCAGGAAGTAGCCCAGGCCACCGACGATGAACGCCGCGAAGATCGGCAGGGCGACGGCGGCGGCGGAGATCGCGAACGCCTCGAAGATGTTGAACGCCTCGCGGCTCGCCAGGTCGATCCACCACAGCAGGCCCGCGATCAGCGTGTAGATGATCCCGACCCAGCCGACGATGATGAAGAACGTCCCGATGCCCGCAAGGCGGCGCGCGTCGTTGGTGATGTCCATGCCCACTCCTCGCTCGTGCGCCATCGCCGGCACGCGACGACGTCCGGGGCCATTGTGGGGGCCCGAATCGTCCCTCGCCCACCGCGCGCGCACGCCTCCCGGCGGCATCGTTCACCACACTGCGCGCCCGACGCGCTTCCCGACGGTCAGCTGGCGGGCTGGGGCCCGACGCGATCGTCCCTGCCGGATGCGGCCAGGCGCTCGGCCGAGGGGACCACGTAATACGCTCCGGTCAGGGCCCGCGTCACCGTCGTGAGCTCGTCGGGCCGACCGCCATCGAGCCCGATCATGCTCTCGAGCATCGACCGAAAGATTCGCTGCTCGGCGCAGAACCCGACGAAGATCGTCCCGTGGCGGGTCACCGTTCCGTACGCGATGTTGCGCCGGAAGATCCTGCCGAGCCGCTCCTGGTCCGTTCGCCCGACGTGTGAGTTCGGCGGCACCGGGTCGAGCTCGGCGCCATTCGCTTTCCGGCGGCCCATGATCTGCTCCTGGCGGGCGACGGGTAGCCCCTCCCAGGCGATCGCATCGTGCTCCCACTGCTGCAGGAGCAGGATCGAACCGCCCTCGCCCGCGCTTCCTGGCGGGACGATCGCAACCTGCGTCGCCTCAACGAGCGTCGGATTCTCCAGGCCGTCGATGAACCCCGTCAGGTCGAGGTCGTGGTGGTACGGGAAGCCGACGATCTCGTTCGCGAGGCGAGCGATCCCGGTGAGCTCCATGACAACCGCTCGCGACAGATCGAAGACGACGTCGTAGCTCGCCCCGGTCAACCAGATGACGACATCGTGCTGGGTCGCCGGCAGCGTGTAGCCGCCCGGGCCGACCATCGCCTCGTTGAAGCCGGTGACGCCGGCCGGCGCCGCGTCCGGCGCAACCGCCGCCCAGAGCTCCGGCCGGAAGCCGGCGACGATGTTGACGCCACCGATCGTGGTGCGCGGCTCGCGGAGGGACGCCACCTTCGCCACGGCAGCCGCGGCGCTCGTGCCTGGTTCAATGTCGAGCTCGAGATAGGCGTGCGACGCCGTCCCGAGGGCGAAGATTCCGGTCTGGGCGGTGGCCATGGGGCGACCAGTGTGCCACCGTACATCGGCCGATGACACGACCACGCACCGTGACCTGGGAGCAGATCTGCGCCCGGCGCCTCGAGCGCCACGGCCTCGCGACGCCGGTACCCGCGACGCAGCTCGCGGACGTGGTCGGGGTGATCTGCGGAGCCCACGCCCAGGTCATGTCGGCCGCCGAGGTCTCCGTCGCGATCCGCGTCACCGGCATTGCCCGCGACGATGTCCGCCGGGCGCTCTGGGAGGAGCGGTCGATCGTCAAGACGATCGGACCGCGCGGGACCGTCCACCTGCTGCGCGCTGCCGACCTGCCGACATGGAACGCCGGCCTCGGGGCCGCGATGGCGCCGCCCAACGCGGCACCGGACGTGCGGTTGAGTGACGACCAGCTCGAGGCGGTGATCGAGGCGATCGACGGCGCGCTGACAGAATCCGATCGGACGCTCGAGGAGCTGGACGCGGAGGTCGTGCGGCGGGCCGGTCCCTGGGCGGGCGACCGGGTGATGCCCGCGTTCCAGCAGCTGTGGCCGCGGTGGCGCCAGGCGATTCAGCGAGCGGCGTATCGCGGCGTCCTCTGCTTCGGCCCGAACCAGGGCAACCGGGTCACGTACGCGAGCCCGCGACGGTGGCTTCCTGGCTACGAGCCCGCAGACCCGGCTGAGGCAGGCATCGCGGTCCTGCGCGCCTACCTCCACGCCTACGGTCCCGCGGCCGCGGAGCACGTCGCCCGCTGGACGAACGGCACGCCGGCCTGGACGCGAGACGTGTTCCGCCGGGCGGCCGACGAGCTGGAGTCCGTCGAGCTCGACGGCGAGCGGCTCTGGCAGCTCGCCGGCGACGAAGCCCCCGAGAACGGAGCACGCGGGGTCGTGCGCCTGCTGCCGTACTTCGACGCGTACGCGGTCGGCAGCCATCCCAGAGCGCGCCTGTTCCCCGGCCGTGCCGGCGGACGGGCACTGGCCAGCACCCAGGCCGGCAACTACCCGGTCCTGCTCGTCGGCGACGCCGTCGTCGGTGTCTGGCATCAGAAGCGTTCGGGCAAGCGCATCGCGCTCCGCGTCGAAGCGTTCCGGGACCTGACGGCCGCCGAGCGCGGGGCCGTCGAGCAACAGGCCGAGCGGATCGCCGACATCCAGGGCGCGACCGCGACGCTCGAGTACGGCGAGATCACCGTCGGCCCGCACGCCTGAGGCCGTGCAGCGCCGGACCGACGGTCCACGTTCCGGCTCGTGGCGCGTCTCCGCGACGCCAACGCCTTCCCCACGAGACGGCGACCGACGGTCCACGATTCAGGTGCGAACCGCGAACCACGACGCTGTACCGCTGGTGTTGTGGACCGACGGCCCACGTTCCGGCTCGTGGCCCGTCTCCGCGACGCCTTCGCGACGAGATCGTCGACCGACGGTCCACGTTCCGGCTCGTGGCCCGTCTCCGCGACGCCTTCGCGACGACGGCCCACGCATCCGCCGTTCTGCCGCTCGTTGCGGGGAACCCTAGACCGAACCGTCACGCGAGTGTGATGGGCCCCGTGGTCACATCGACGCGATCCGCCGGGTCACGAGATCATGGGAACCACTACCGGCATGACAGCACCCAACGACCAGGCGTGGCTGGCCGAACGCTTCGAGGCCAACCGCTCGCACCTCCGCGGCGTCGCCTACCGAATGCTCGGCTCCGTGTCCGAGGCGGACGACGCCGTCCAGGAGGCGTGGATCCGGCTCAGCCGGACCGACACCAGCGACGTCGAGAACCTGCGGGCCTGGCTGACAACCGTCGTCGCCCGCGTCTGCCTGAACATGCTCCGATCGCGCACGACCCGCCGCGAGTCGTCGCTCGAGACGCACGTCCCGGACCCGATCGTCAGCCCCGAGCAGGGCATGGACCCCGAGCAGGAAGCGTTGCTCGGCGATTCGATCGGGCTGGCGATGCTCGTCGTCCTCGATTCCCTCTCACCTCCGGAGCGAGTGGCATTCGTGCTCCACGACGTCTTCGCGGTCCCGTTCGATGAGATCGCGCCGATCGTGGGCCGGACGCCGACGGCCGCGCGGCAGCTCGCGAGCCGGGCCCGCCGCCGCGTCCAGGGAGCGCCGGTCCCCGACACCGACCTCGACGGCCAGTGGAAGGTCGTCGACGCATTCCTCGCCGCGGCTCGGGCCGGCGATTTCGAGCGGCTCCTCGCGGTGCTCGACCCGGACGTCGAGCTGCGCTCCGACGGCGGTGCCGCTCGGCCCGGCCTCGTTTCGAACGTACGCGGCGCAGAGGTCGTCGCCGCGCAGGCGATGGCGTTCCGGCGGTTCGCCGAGACCGCGACCCGGGTGCTCGTCAACGGCGTGCCGGGCGGCGTGGCCTGGTCGCCGGACGGCAGTCCCTTCTCCGTCGTCGCGCTGACGGTAAAGAGCGACCGGATCGTGGCGATCGACATCCTTGCCGATCCCGATCGGCTTCGCGACCTCGACCTGACGGAGGTGGCCGAATGACAGCCTCGAATGCCTCGACGGCGTCGACCGCGCCATGGTGGGTGCGGATGTTCACACCGATCGCCAAGCCGCTCCTGAGCGCCGGTCTGCCGCTCGGGTTCAACGGTCTCGTGACGATCCGAGGCCGCAGGACCGGTCGGCCCCGGACGACGCCGGTCGCCGTGATCCAGCACGACGGCCGCCGCTGGATCTGGGCGCCGTGGGGCGACGTCCACTGGGTGCGCAACCTCCGCGCGGCCGGCAGGGCGACGATCACGGTCCGCCGCAAGGCGGAGGACGTGACCGCGACGGAGCTTGACCGAAGGGAGCGAGAGGCCTTCTTTCGCGACGTGATGGGCTCGGTGGCGGGCTCGATCCCGGGCGGCAAGCTGTTCATCAGGGCGGTCGACGGCGTCGACCTCGACGACCCGGTCGAAGCGTCCGAAGGTCGACCCGTCTTCGAGCTCCACCCGGCTCCCTGACCGTCGTTGGGCCATTCGGCCCGGCTCGATCTCGACGATCGACGGATCGTCGGCCTGCGCTACGCGGCCGGCTTGTCGGCCGCGGAGATAACCCTCAGGCTGCGGCGACCGGCTCCAGGCGCCGCGCGAGGTGCTGCCCCGTCAGCGAGCCGTCTGCCCGAACGAGCTCCGCCGGCGTCCCTTCGAAGATCACCCGGCCGCCGTCGTGGCCGCCGCCCGGCCCCAGGTCGATGACCCAGTCGGCGCGGGCGACGACGTCAAGGTTGTGCTCGATGACGATCACCGTCCGGCCGGACTCGACGAGCCGATCGAGCAGCCCGATGAGATTGTCGACGTCCTGCATGTGCAGCCCCGTCGTGGGCTCGTCGAGGACGTAGACCTCGGTATCGGTCGACATCTCGATCGCGAGCTTCAGGCGCTGGCGCTCGCCACCCGACAGCGTGTCGAGCTCCTGGCCGAGCGCAATGTAGCCAAGCCCGACGTCTGCGAGCCGGTCGAGCATGACCCGGACCGGCTTCTCGGTGAAGAACTCGCGGGCCTCTTCGACCGGCATCGCGAGGACCTCGACGATGTTCCGGCCGCGGAGCCGGTACTCGAGGACGTCGTCGGTGAATCGGCGGCCCTCGCAGACCTCGCAGATGCTCACGACCTCGGCCATGAACCCGAGGCTCGTGTAGGTCTTGCCGAGCCCGTTGCAGTTCGGGCAGGCACCCTCGGAGTTCGCGCTGAACAGCGCCGGCTTGACGCCGTTCGCCTTCGCGAACGCGGTCCTGATCGGGTCGAGGATCCCCGTGTAGGTCGCAGGATTGGAGCGGCGCGAACCGCGGATCGCGGACTGGTCGATGACCGTGACGGACGGATCGGTCCGCGGCAGGCAACCGTGGATGAGCGAGCTCTTGCCCGAACCGGCGACGCCGGTGACCGCGACGAGGACGCCGAGCGGCACATCCACCGAGACGTCCTGGAGGTTGTGGAGGCGGGCGTTCCGGATCGGGATGGAGCCGGTCGGGGTCCGCGGCGTGGCCTTCAGCTCCTGGCGGACGTCGAGATAGCGGCCGGTCGCGGTATCCGAGGCGGCGAGCCCCTCGACCGTGCCCTCGAAGACGACGTTCCCACCGTGGGGCCCGGCGCCCGGGCCCATGTCGACGATGTGGTCGGCGATCCGCATGACCTCGGGGTCGTGCTCGACGACGAGGACGGTATTGCCCTTGTCGCGGAGGCGACGCAGCAGCGAGTTCATCCGCTCGACGTCGTGGGCGTGGAGGCCGATCGTGGGCTCGTCGAAGACGTACGTGACGTCGGTCAGCGACGACCCGAGATGGCGGATCATCCGCGTCCGCTGCGCCTCGCCGCCCGAAAGCGTCCCGGACGGCCGGTCCAGGCTCAGGTAGCCCAGCCCCATCTCGACGAACGAGTCGAGCGTGTCGCGAAGCGCCGCGAGCAACGGCCTCACGGACGGCTCGTCGAGCCCCCGAACCCACTCCGCCAGGTCGCTGATCTGCATCGCGCAGGCGTCGGCGATGCTGATCCCGGCGATCTTCGACGAGCGCGCGGCCTCGTTGAGCCGGGTGCCGCCGCACTCGGGGCAGGCCGTGAACGTCACGGCTCGGTTGACGAAGGCCCGGATGTGGGGCTGCATCGCCTCGACGTCCTTCGAGAGCATCGACTTCTGGATCTTCGGGACGAGGCCCTCGTAGGTGAGGTTGATGCCCTCGACCTTGACCTTCCGCGGCGTGCTGTAGAGGAAGTTGTCGAGCTCTTCTGCCGTGTATTCGCGAATCGGCTTGTCGGGATCGAGCCCGGATTCCTTGAAAAGTCTCGTCGACCAGCCGTCCGCGGTGTAGCCCGGCACGGTGATCGCGCCCTCGTTCAGTGATTTCGTCTCGTCGTAGAGCTGGGTGAGGTCGATGTCGTTCGCGGTGCCCATGCCCTCGCAGCGGGGGCACATGCCGCCGGCGACGCTGAACGTCCGGCTCTCGACGACGCCCTTGCCGCGGTCGACCTTGATCGCGCCGCCGCCGGTGACCGACGGGACGTTGAACGAGAACGCCTGCGGCCCGCCGATGTGGGGCTGGCCGACCCGGCTGAAGACCACCCGCAGCATCGCGTTCGCGTCGGTGACCGTGCCGACGGTCGAGCGGACGTTCGCGCCCATCCGCTCCTGGTCGAGGATGATCGCGGTCGTCAGCCCCTCGAGCGAGTCGACGTCCGGGCGGGCCAGCGTCGGCATGAAGCCCTGGACGAACGCGCTGTACGTCTCGTTGATCAGCCGCTGCGACTCCGCGGCGATCGTCTGGAAGACGAGCGAGCTCTTGCCGGAGCCCGAGACGCCCGAGAAGACCGTCAGGCGTCGCTTCGGGATGTCGAGGCTGACATCCCGAAGGTTGTTCTCGCGGGCGCCGCGGACCTCGATCGAGCCCCAGGCGCTGGACTCCGTCAACGCGCGGCCTGCTTCACGAGCTCGGCGATCTTCGTCTCGACCGCTGGGCTGAGGTTGACGACCGCGAATTCCGTTGGCCACATGTCGCCGTCGTCGAGCTTCGCGTCCGGCTGGAACCCGAACGTCGAGTAGCGAACCCGGAACTTCGACTTGGCCTTGTAGAAGCAGATCACCTTGCCGTTCTTGCCCTCGGTCGCGTAGGCCGGCATGCCGTAGTAGGTCTTCGGGACGAGGTGGGGCACGGCGGCCGAGACGATCTCGTGGATCCGCTCGCCCATCGCCCGGTCGTCGGCTGGCATCTTCGCGAGGCTCTCGCGGAGGTCCTGCAGGCCTTCGGCCCGTTCCTGCTCGGGGCTGCGGCCGGAGGAGGCCTTGCGTTCCCGGGCGGTCGCCGCCACGGCGGCGCGCTCGGCCTCGGAAAAGACGTTGTCGTCGGTGCGGGACTTGGTCTTGGCGGGCATCGTGAAGTCTCCCGGTCAGTCTCTGGTGAGGCGGTCAGGCCGTCGCTGCGGCTGCGTGCTTGCGCTCGAGGATCCGGATCGCGTTGCCGAACGGGTCGCGGAGGCCCATGTCCTTGCCATAGAAGTGGTCGATCGGCTCCTGCGTGAAGTCGGTCACGCCGCGCTCCTGGAGCGTCTCGTAGAGCTCCTGGATGTCGTCGGTGTGGAAGACGAGGCCGCTCAGCGCGCCCTTCGTGATCAGCTCGCGGAGCTGCTCCGCGGTGGCCTCGTCGTGGAGCGGCGGGCCCGGCTGCTCGAGCGAGATCTCGACGTCCTTGTGGCCCGGAACGCGGACCGTCAGCCAGCGATAGTCGCCCTGCGTGACGTCATTGCCCTTCTCGAGGCCGAGCTTGTTCACGTAGAAGTCCAGCGCCTCGTCCTTGTCGAGGACGTAGATCGAAGCGACGTTGAGCCTGGTGATCATCGGTCGTGCTCTCCCGTTGTCCGTGGCGTTGTAAACGAGGTTCAGGCTAGGGAGCCACCGCGACCTTGGCTTCTCCAAAACTGCTCGATTCCGTCGGGCCATTCGAGGCGCCATCGGCGGGCCGGTCCTCGCCGGCCGCGACGCGGGGCCGCATCGCCCACATCTGGATGCAGTTCGGTGGGGCCATCGGCCCGTGGCCGGCGCGATAGGTCGTCGGCGTCTCGCCGATGATCTCGCGAAATGTCCGGCTGAACGTGCCGAGGCTCATGAAGCCGACGTCGAAGCAGATGTCGGTGATGCTCCGGTCGGTCTCGCGGAGCAGGAACATCGACCGCTCCACCCGTCGGCGCTGGAGGTAGCGGTGGGGCGTCTCGCCGAACGTCGCCTTGAAGCTGCGAATGAAGTGGGCCTCCGAGACGTGGGCGACGGCGGCGATGCTCGCCACGTCGAGTGGCTCCGCGTAGGCGCGGTCCATGGCGTCGCGGGCGCGGAGGAGGCGGCGGTTGAAGTCCTCGGTCTCGCGGGTCACGATTCCAAGGCTACGACACGAGTCCGATGCGTGGATTCGCGTCGTTGGTGCCGGGCGTTCTGGCCGGCGACCGGCGCTAGACTCCCGTTGTGGGCTTCCTTCGGAAGATCCTTGGCCGGGGCGGTGGAGAGGACGAGTCCGACCCCACGCCGGACGATCGCGACGTCGCGGGATCGGTCGACCCCGACGCCGAGGAGCGGCAGCACGAGCTCGACGTCCTGCGATCGGAGGCGGAGCGCATGGACGAGCTGACCCGACGGCAGCTTCGGTACGCGGACTACGCGTGGCAGCCACCGCCCCAGGGTGGTGAACGGCGGGCCGACGACGGCGAGAGTTCGCCGCAGGGTTGATCTGTCAGGCAGCCCGACCCGGCGCTACGTCTCCGCGAGCTGTTCGACGACCGGCGCGAAGTCCGCGAGCTCGGGTTCGTCGAACCAGCCGACCAGGATCGAATTGATCCCCCAGCGCTGCCGCCCCTCGCGGAGCTTCGCGACGAGATCCGGGACGGAGCCGATCAACGAGTAGGGCGATTCGAGGACGTCGTGCGGGTCGATCGAGAGGCCCGTCCGCGCCTCGTGACTGCGGGCCACCTCCGCCGAGACCTTGAGCGGCGCGTTCGTGATGCTGATCGGGCCGAGGAGGCGGAGGACGCTGAGGTCCAGGTTCGGGAACCGCTCGCCGGCTTCGTCGCGGACCCAGCCGACCCGCTCGTCCATGCGCGCCGGAAACGCGTCGCGCAGCGACTCGCGGTCCTGGCGCAGGTCCATCCCGACGATCTCTGCCTCGCGGGCGGCGATCCGGAGGACGCGCTCCCGGGTCCCGCCGATGAGGAACGGCGGATGCGGCCGCTGGACGGGCTTGGGCTGGCCGTCGAGGGCGTCGATCTTGTAGAACTGGCCGTCGAAGCTCGTCGGCGTGTCGCCGAAGTACGCCCGCAGGATCGCCACGGCCTCGAGCATCCGGCTGATCCGGACCGCCGGCCGATCGAACGCGAGGTCGATCGAGCGGTACTCCGGCTCGTTCCAGCCGGCCCCGATCCCCACGACCAGCCGCCCCTCGCTCAGGACGTCCAGCGTCGCGAGCTCCTGGGCGAGGACGGCGGGATGACGCAGGTCATTGTTGAAGACGAGCGGGCAGAGCCGGATCCGTTCCGTCGCCACCGCGACGGCGGAAAGAAGGGCGATCGGAGCCAGTTGCCGGGCCAGGTGGTCGTGAACGGTCACATCGCTGTAGCCGATCGCTTCCGCCGTACGGGCTCGTTCGAGCAGCGTCCGCCGATCCTGCAGCCCGCGCGCACCGACGAGAAACCGGAACGGCCGCGACGACGTCGCCGCGCTCACCGGAGACGGATCCCCATGTACCACTCGCCCTCGGCTTTCCGAAGGACGTTCCAGCCGAGGTGCTCGTAGAACGCAATCGCGTTGTCGTTCGTGGCCGCGACCGTGAGATGGCACGCCTCGACGCCGGCCGAGCGCAGTTGGTCGAGCTGCCGTTCGATCAGCCGCCGGCCCCAGCCGCCGCCGCGAACCCGATCGAGCAGGTCGATGTGGAGGTGGGCGGGGTAGTCCTCGACGATGCCCGGGGGCGCAACCGGCGGATCGTGGAACAGCGCGACGACCTCCGCATCGGCGCTGCCGGCCCTGCCTCGCGGGAACGTCGTCCGGAGTAGCGGCCACCAGTCACGCTCGGCCCAGGCGGCGAAGGCGCGCGTGTCGCGTGCGGCAAGGCAATACCCAGCGATGCCTTCGTCATCCGTGACGACAAGCGCCAGCTCGCGCTCGCCGACGATGTACGGCCCGACGAAGACGTGCCCGAGCAGGTCGGGATCCTCGTAGAGCGAGGTCGCGTCGGCCCCGGCATCGCCGGTCCGAATGCACACGCGGTAGGCGCCCGGCAGGTCGTACAACGCGGCCCGGCGGATCTCCGTCATGCGCTCATGATGCCGGACGCCTCGGTCGCCGAACTGGTGGTCCAGGTGGCCGGTAGGACCACCAGACCGAAGTGGTCTAGATCATCCATCGGTTGGCCGTTCGATCCGCGCCCGATTGGTCCGAGAAGAGGGACCACTTCTCGGCGAAAAGTGGTCCACGAATCCTTGCCTCAGCAGCCCCGGCGTCGCTAGACTCCGCCGCCGTGATCGAACGCCAGGACTCCACTCGGCAGAGCGTGCGCGCTCGGCTGCGCGAGCTCGTCGCGACCGCACGCGTCGGCGATCGTCTGCCGAGCGAGCGTGAGCTGAGCCTGCGCTGGGGCGTCGCGCGGATGACGATCCGGTCGGCGATGGACGCGCTCGTCGCCGAGGGCCTGGTCGAACGTCGCCAGGGGTCGGGGACGTACGTCGTGCCACGGCCGTCGGCGCGGGTCCTCGGGATGACGAGCTTCACCCAGGACATGGCCGCTCGCGGCCTCGTGGCGTCGAGCAAGGTCCTCGAGTTCGCGAACATGCCGGCCGACGCGGCGATCGCCGAGAAGCTCCGCATCGGCATCGGCGATCCGGTCACGCAGTTCACCCGACTGCGATTCGGCGATGGCGACGCGATGGCGGTCGAGACGACGTGGATGCCCGCGCGGCTCGTCCCCGGGCTGCGGCCCGAGGACCTCGCCGGCTCGCTCTACGAGCTGCTCGCCGGGCGATATCGGATCGAGCCGGGCGCGGCCCGGATCACGATCGAGCCGATCAATCCCGATCCGGCCACGCGGCGACTGCTCACGATCCCGGTCGGCCAGGCGTGCCTCCGGCTGCAGATGGTCGATGCCGACGCCCGGGGCCGGGTGATCATGGTCGCGAACTGCGTCTACCGCGGCGACAAGTACCAGCTCACCGCCGACATCTCCGGCGTCGCGTTTGCGGCGCCGCTCCGGCAGCGCGTCGGGTGATGCAGCCCGTGGCGACCGCGCCCCGCGTCCTCGCAATCGACGGCGGACAGTCTGCGGTCCGGGCTCGTCACTCCGAATCAACCGCCGCGGTCTCGGTTGATGGCGTCAGTCGCGCCCCCGCGACCGACCGGCGAATCGCGGTCGCGGTGCTGGCGGCGTGGCAGGCGCTGGGCAGCCCCGATGCGGATCGCATCGTCCTCGGCCTCACGACAGCCCCTGGCGACGCGGCGGATGCGCTCCGGCTGGCCGCGGATGTCGCCACGGCCATCGGCTCCCCGGAGGTCTGGCTCTGCGACGACAGCGTGACCAGCCACGCCGGCGCGCTCTCGCTCGGGGCTGGCGTGAGTCTCGTCGCCGGCACCGGCGTTGCATGCCTCGTCGTTCCCGACGTGGGGCGGCCGCAGGTCGTGGGCGGTCACGGCTACCTGCTCGGCGACGAGGGCGGCGGGTTCTGGATCGGGCGCGAAGGTCTCCGCGCGGCGTTGCGCGCGCGTGAGGGTCGCGGCCCGCAGACTGCGCTGACGTCGCTTGCCGAGGCGCGCTTCGGCGATCTCGCTGCAGTCCCCGCGAGGCTGCACGACGACGACCGAGCCGTGAACGCCATTGCCCACTTCGCGACCGACATCCTGGATGCGGCCGCGACCGACGCCCTGGCTGCCGCGATCGTTGACGCGGCTGCCACGGAGCTGCATGGCGTCCTCGCCGCAGCCGTCCGGCTCGCCGGCGATGGGGGATCGGTCGCCGTCGCCCTCGGCGGTCGGCTGCTCGTCGAGCCGACGCCGCTGCGGGCTGCCCTCGACGAACGCCTCGCCGGTGAGCCGACCCTGCTGCCAAGGACCGCCGACGCCTCGCCGCTCGACGGCGCCATGCTGCTCGGCCGCCAGGCCGATCCGGGCCGCTACGCGCCGCTCGTCCACGTCTGGCGGGGGCCGGACTCGTGACGGACGAACGGGCGGGCACCACGGCCGGCCGCCGCTATCTCGCCGAGGCGGGCCGGCTCGTCGGTCGCCTGGCCGGGGGCGAGTGGCCGAATCTCGACGCGGCCGCCACGCTCGTCGCCGACGCCCTCGCCCGCGGCGGCGACATCCACGCGTTCGGCACGGGCCACTCGCACATGCTCGCGGAGGAGCTGTTCTATCGCGCGGGAGGGTTCGTCCGGGTACGGCCGATCCTCTTCGAGGGCCTCATGCTCCACGTCGACGCCGAGCTGTCGACGTCGCTCGAGCGTCTCCCGGGCCTCGCCGCGACGATCGTCGAGCACCACCCGATGGCTGCCGGCGACGTCCTCGTCGTCGCTTCGAACTCCGGCGGCAACGCGGTCGTCGCTGAGCTCGCCGGGATCGCGCGGGCGCGTGGCGTCAAGGTGATCGCGATCGTGAGCCGGGCACACGCCACGTCGGCCGCCGCCCGCGCCCATGGGGCCGCGAACCTCGGCGAGATCGCCGACGTCGTCATCGACAACGGCGGGGCCCCCGGCGACGCGGCGGTCGCGATCGAGGGCCTCGAGCGCCGGGTCGGCCCGACGTCGACGGTGGTCGGGGCGGCAGCCCTGAACGCGATCGTGGCCGAGGCTGCGGAGCGACTCGTCGCCCGCGGGATTCGGCCGGACGTCTTCCTCTCGAGCAACATGGACGGCGGCGACGAGGCGAACCTTCGTCTCCTCCACCAGGACCTGCCGCGATGACGTCGCCGTTCGCGACCCGAGGCGTCATCGAGGGCTTCTACGGCAATCCGTGGACCCACGATCAGCGCCTCGAATGCGTCAGGTTCATCGGCGCCCGCGGGATGAACACGTTCGTCTACGGCCCGAAGGACGATCCGCTCGTGCGCCGCCGCTGGCGCGAGGCGTATGCCGACGAGGCCCTCGCGCGGCTCGGCGAGCTGGTCGCGGCGGGCAAGGACGCCGGCGTCGAGATCGTCTACGCGATCAGCCCGGGCCTGTCGATCCGCTACTCGTCGGAACGTGAGATCGCGGCGCTCCTTGCCAAGCTGGAGCAGGTCGGGTCGCTCGGCATCCGCCGGTTTGCGCTGCTGCTCGACGACCTGCCGCCGGAGCTCGCTCACGACGAAGACCGGGCCGTCTTCGCCGACATCGCGGCGGCCCACGCGTCGCTCGCGTGCGCCGTCGTGGCCGGCCTCGGGCCGGAGCGTGCCCTGATCGTCTGCCCGCTCGTCTACCACGGCCGGGGCGACGAGCCGTACGTCGCCCGCCTCGCGGCGGCGCTCGACCCGGCGGTCGACATCTTCTGGACCGGCCGCGAGATCTGCTCGCCGACACTCGAGGTCGCGGACGCCGTCCGGTTCGCCGCGACCGCGGGCCGGCCGCCGCTGTACTGGGACAACTACCCGGTCAACGACGTCGCGATGGGCTGGGAGCTCCACATCGGTCCGTATCGCGGGCGGGACGCGGACCTCCACGAAGTGTCGCGCGGCATCCTCGCGAACCCGATGGAGCTGTTCGAGGCGTCGAAGATCCCACTGGCCACGATCGCGGACTACCTCAACGACCCCGCAGGCTACGACGCTGAAGCGAGCATCGCGCGGGCAATCCGCGACCTCGCCGGCGAAGCTGACGCCGACGCGTTCGCGGCGTTTGCCGAAAACGTCCGCAGCAGCTGCCTGCGCGACGAGGACGCGCCAACCGTTACCGCGGCCCTCGCCTCGTTCGCTGCCGCCGCCGACGAGGCAGCCGAGACGGGCGACCGGGCGCGGCTGGATCGAGAAGCCGCGGCGCTGCGAAGGGTTGCCGACACCAACCTCGCGGCTGCCGATCGACTGCTCCGAGGACCCGTGGCCAACCCGGGGCTCATGGCCGAATGCCGCCCGTGGATCGAGGCGTTCGAGGTGGGCTCGCGGGCCATGCACCGCGCCGCAGCACTGGCCGCGGACCGTTTCCTGCCCAACGACGAAGCGGCCGTCCGCCGCGAGCTCCTGCCGTTCCTCGCCGAGATCCGGCGGCGGCGCGTCCGCGTCTTCGGTGACGCACTCGACATGTTCCTTTCGGACATCACCAACACCCATGTCAAACCCGGGACGGTGCTCCCGGCCAAAGAAGGAGGGCTCCAGTGAATCGAACGGTTGCCAGGCTCGCGCTCGTCGGCGCGAGTGCGGCGCTCGTCGTCGGCGCGTGCAGCGCTGCGGCGCCGCAGGCGGAGAACGACCACGTGCTGCGGATCGCCATGGGCTCGCCCGGCGAGGCGCAGATCGCCGTCTGGGATGACGTCGCGAAGCAGTACATGGCAGCGCACTCCGACACGAAGGTCGAGATCAACTACCAGCAGGACGATCTCTACGAGACGATCGGCCTGCCGAGCCTGCTCGCGGGTCGGAACGCGCCGGATATCTACTTCGAGTGGACCGGCGAGCGGCTCAAGCAGCGCCAGAAGGACGGCTACGTCGCCGACATCACCGAGCGATTCAAGACCGGCGAGCTCAAGGGCCTCTGGACCGACGACACGCTGAAGGGCTACAGCCTCGACGGCAAGGTCGTGATGGTCCCGTACGCGGCCGATGTCACGAACGTCATCTTCTACAACAAGGCGCTCCTCGCCGACGCCGGAGTCGAGCCGCCGAAGTCGTGGGACGACCTCCTCACCGCATGCGAGAAGCTGAGCGCAGCCGGCGTCATCCCGATCACGACCGGCAACAAGGATCTCTGGCCGGCGGGCAACTGGTTCGGCCACGTCGCCTCGCGCGTGGTCGGCGAGGACCTCTACGCCAAGACCCTCTCGGGCACCGGCAAGTTCTCGACTCCCGAGTGGGAGAAGGCGTTCGGCTACATCAAGCAGCTCGCCGACGCGAAGTGCGTCAACGACTCGGCCAACGCGATCGACGACAACGCCGGCGCGCAGCTCTTCTTCCAGGGCAAGGCCGCGATGCACCCGATCGGCAGCTGGCTGGTCTCGTGGGCGGTCGAAGACGCCCCCGACCTCGACTTCGACTGGGTCAACCTCCCCTCGATGCCGGACGGCGCAGGCAACCAGGACAGCGTCATCGGCGTCGCGACCGGCTACATCATCAACGCCAAGAGCCCCAAGCAGACCGAGGCGGCCCAGTTCATGGCCCTCCTCAACAGCCCCGAGAACGTCGCGAAGCTGATCGAGGCCGAGGTCACGCCGCTCGCGATCTCGGCATCGGAAGGCCAGGAGATCGACACCCGGTCGGCGGCGCTGAGCTCGCTGCTCAACAACGCGCCGGCCGTCGTCCTCCCGCCCGACACCGGCTACGAGATCAAGACCGCCGACGCGTTCTATCAGGGCGTCGCGGCGGTGCTCGGCGGCCAGGCGACTCCCAAGGATGCGCTCGCCGAAATCGACCGCAAGCTCGGCCGTTAGGCTGCACCGGGCTGAGCTCATGAACGGCCGGCGGTCTTCGCTTCGGCGAGCCGCCGGCCGCTTCAGCACCTCTTTCCGATGAAACCCTCCCGCGCCATCACTCCGTGGCTGTTCCTCGCGCCCGCGCTCCTCGTGTTCGGGCTAGCCGTGCTGCTGCCGATGGTCTTCACCGTCGGCTACAGCCTGACCGAGTGGAACGGCTTCGGGGCGATGACGTTCGTGGGTCTGGACAACTACGTCGCCGCCGCGACCGATCCGATCTTCCGCGACTCGTTCATCCACGTCTGCCTGTACATCGCGGCGACGCTCGTCCTCGAGGTGCTCGTGGGGCTCGTCCTCGCCGGGATCGTGTCGGCGGCGCGGGGCCGGCTGTGGTTCCGGGTCGCGATCTTCACGCCCGTGATGCTGCCGATGGTCGTCGTAGCGGTCCTCTGGTCGTTCGTCTACAACCCGGACTTCGGCCTGGTGAACGCGACGCTCGGCGCGATCGGGCTCGAGGAGCTCCAGCGCGTCTGGCTCGGTGACCCCGCGACGGCGCTCGCGGCGGTATCGGTCGTGTCGGGCTGGGTCTATGCCGGCTTCTACATGATGATCTTCTACGCGGCGTTCCGGCAGATCCCGAGCGAGGTCCTCGAGGCGGCCCGCCTCGACGGGGCAGGCGAGTGGTCGCTGTTCCGCCGGATCAAGGTTCCGATGATCCGCTCCGCCCTGTGGGTCGGCGTCCTGCTGTGCGTCACCGGCGGCTTCCAGGGCTTCGACCTGTTCTTCGTCCTCACGAACGGCGGGCCGTACGGCGCGACCGAGATCCCGACGACCTACCTCGTGAAGACGGTGTTTCGCAACGCCGAGGTCGGGTACGGATCCGCGATGGCGGTCGTCCTGACCGCGATCGTGCTGGGCGTCGGCGTCCTGTACTCGCGGCTCTCGCGCCAGCGCGCGAGCTCGACCGCGAGGGAGCCGAAGGTCGACGTCTTCACGGCCGGACCCGCCGCCGTCGAGCAGCTCGTCGTCCCGGAGCAGGCGTCGTGACGCTCACCCGGCGGCTGCCGCGGCTGCTGATCAGCGTCGCCCTGCTGCTCCTCGCCTTCGTCTTCTTCTTCCCGCTCATCTGGATGGTGATGTCGTCGTTCAAGACGAACGCCGACATCTTCTCGGCGCCGTTCGCGCCGCCTCAGTCGATCGACCTGTCGCGCTGGGTCGAGGCATGGACGGTCGGCAATCTCGGCCAGTACGCGATCAACTCCGCGATCGTGACCGTCGTCTCGGTGGTGCTCATCCTGCTGCTCGGAGCGGCCGCGGCCTACGCCTTGAGCCGATACCGCTTCCGCGGCCGCGGCGTCGTGCTGAGCCTGTTCGCGCTCGGGCTGATCCTGCCGCTCCAGAGCTACTTCATCGCCCAGTCGAGCATCTTCACCCAGCTCGGAATCACGGACACCCGGATCGCGCTGATCGTGCCGTATGCGGCGATGGGCATGTCGCTGGCGGTCTACCTGCTCAAGGTCTATCTCGACGCGCTGCCCGAGGAGCTGTTCGAGGCGGCGCGCATCGACGGCGCGAGCGACCGCCAGCTCTTCGCGTCCGTGGCACTGCCGCTGCTCCGGCCGGGCCTGGCCACCGTCGCGATCTTCTCGGCGCTCGCCGCGTGGAACGAGTTCCTGCTCGCTCTGCTCTACATCCAGGACGACACGCTCAAGACGATTCCTACCGGCCTGCTCGCGTTCTCGACGCGCTACGTGACGGATTACTCGTTGCTGTTCAGCGCGCTCTCGATCGTGACGATCCCGATGATCGTCATCTACGTCGTCTTCAACCGGCAGATCGTCGAGGGCATCACCGCCGGCTCCGTGAAGTAGCGCGAAGTAGCGCGCGGAACGATGTTGAAACCGGCGCCGCGGGCCCGGTACCGTGGCGAGCGATGAGATCGCGACTCTCCCTCGCCGTGTTCGTGGCAGCCGCCGCGGCGTTGGGGCTGGCCGGTCCGGTCGCCGCCCACGGCGACCACGACGCCCGTCCGCTGGCGCGCAACGTGGCAGCAGGGCCGTACATCGTCTCGCTCTGGCAGGTGTACCCGGACGCGGGAGACGCGATGACGCCCCACCTGATCGTGATGGTCGACCCCGCCACGCCGACCGGCCCGGACCTCGATGTGCGTGCCTCGTTGAACTCGACGCTCATGACGACACGGCCGTCGAAGACGACCGCGCACGCGTGGGAGACGGCGGAGGGCGTCGCCGAGGGGGACGTGATCGACGTCGTCATCTCGGATGGAACCGGCGACTGGGGGTTGGCGCCGATCGTCGTCCCGCCGCCGCCCACCTCCCTGATCCCGATGCAGGAGCTGATCTACACCTCGATCTTCTTGACGGCGGGTACGGGCTGGTGGGCCGCCCGACGGACCGCGCGAGCCTGGCGACGACCCGGGGTGCAGTCGACCCCGGCCATCGGCTAGCAGGAGGGACCAACTTGGCGGAGACGACGTCGACGGCGCGACAGGGATTCCTCGAGAAGCTCAACGGGCCCTGGCACGAGCGCGCACTCTGGGTGTACCTGGTCATCGTGATCGTCCACTGGGTGGAGCACCTGTTCCAGGCGGCCCAGATCTGGATCCTTGGCATGCCCCGACCGGAAGCGCTCGGCGCGCTCGGCTATCTGTTTCCGTGGCTGGTCCGGTCCGAGGTCATGCACTTCACGTATGCCGTCCTGATGTTCGGAGGTCTGATCCTGCTGCGGCCGGGATTCCGCGGCTCGGCGCGTGCCTGGTGGACGGCGTCGCTCGCGATCCAGGGCTGGCACCTGATCGAGCACACGTTGCTGCAGCTGCAGGCGGCCACCGGCCAGAACCTCTTCGGCTCGCCCGTCCCGACGAGCTTCCTTCAGCTCGTCGTCCCGCGTCCGGAGCTCCACCTGCTCTACAACCTCGCCGTGTTCGTGCCGATGATCGTCGCGATGTGGCTGCACACCCGTCCCAATCAGGCGGCGGTCAACGCGTGCACCTGCGCGACGCCGTCGATCCCGGTCGGCCAGGCAGCCTGAGCTTGGCCTCGCCGGGGGTGGCGGCGGCGAACCACGGAAGCCTATCTGCGACGCGGGCCAACCTGCTGGCGCTGCCATTCGTGCACGTCGGGCAGCCACTCGCCATTCGGGGCGGACGGCTCGAGCCGGGGATCGGCCGCGTCGGTGCCGTCACGCAGAGCCTGGACGTACGCGCGATCCAGCTCGATCCGCTCGCGCAGCTCATCGGCCCTGCCGACCGAACCGTGGCCCGGCACGAAGGCGTCGACGTCGGCCGCGGCGGCCTCGAGTTGCCGCAACCCCACGAGATAGTCCGCGAGCGGGTCGGCAGCGCTGAAATCGGGCATCGGAATGAGGATGTTCGAAAGCATGTCGCCGGCGACAAGGGCTCTGCGCTCCTCGATCAGCAGCGCAGCATGGCCCGGAGCGTGGGCCTGGTGCTCGATGATCCGGACTCGCGGGCCATCCCATGGAAGCTCCGCGGCTCCCTCGGGCAGTCCAGCGAGAAGCCCGAACAGTTCCAGCGGGACAAGGCCGGCTAGCTCCGGCGGCAAACCCGCGGCCTCCTCCTCCATCCACTGGGGGTTCGTCAGCTGCTCGCGGAGGACCGTCGCGCTCCGAGCGGTGCCGTACCGGGGGGCCGCACCCAGTTGGGGATGCCAGAGCACGTGATCCCAATGCGGATGCGTCGCGAAGCCGGCGACGACCGTCTGACCAAGACCTGAGATGTCGGTCGCGAGACAGGTCAGCTCGTCGCCCCGGATTCCGGGATCGACGACGAGGACGCCGGCCGAACCCTGGACGACGACGGCGTTGCTCTGGAGAAACTCGCTTTCGTGGACGAGGACGCCGTCAGCGATCTGCCTCAGCAAGGGGACTCCTTTCGGACGCGCGGTTGGTTGCCGAAGCGTCGTCGAAGGCGGGCGTCGCCGCGAGGGCCGGTTCGACGGGCGATGACAGGGCCAGTTCGATACCGACGTGATCGAACCTTCGAACTCCTGCCATGGGCGGACACCTCCCGTCGCTGAACCGTGGTCGACCGCGAAAGTCTGGGGTTCCTCTGTATCCCGCCAGCAGCCGCGGCCCCAGCCTGAGGTTGCGGCAGGTCCGCTCAGTGAAGCAGAGGGGAGATCGTTCGATGTTGATTCGACGGCGTGCCCGCGCCAGGTCGTTCTTCGGCGCGGGGTTCACAGCCATCTTGCTGGCTCGTCTGGTCGCCGGGTCCGGTCGGCGCCGTCAAGCCGACGGGCGGCGGGCCCATCGTGAAGAACGTGGTCGCAGGTGGCGATTGCCGCGTCACGATGACGTACGAGGTCGACCTCACCGCGCAGACCTATGGCTGCACCTCGCCGACCGACACGGTCCCCGGCTACGACGTCTGGGCCGGCTCGACCTGGCAGCCGGCGGCGACGGTCAGCGGTAGTGCCAACGTGACGTTCCAGCTTGCCCGGGCGGCCGGCTGAAGAAGTTCACCGCGTACGGGTGGCTGTATGCCAAGACTCCCGGCGTGTACAAGGCCGGCACCCTTTCGCCCGACAACGTCTTCATGTCGACCTGCGTCATCCCCGACTTCTAGTACACCGTCAAGTGCCCCACTACTGTGCGATCGCTTGCGAGCTGCTCGCCCGCTCCTGCCCGGCGCCCAGTTGCACGACGCGGCCCGAGATCGGCCCGACGTCCGCGTACTCCTCGCGATGCTCCACCCCGGCCTCTGCCAGCAGCAGCCCGGTCGCCGCGGCGTCGGTCAGGAAGACGTACGGGCCGTAGCCGAGGCGCGCCCGGACGCTGTTCTTCAGGAGCCGGTGGGCGGCGTTCACGGCGGGCCCCAAGATCTCCGTCTGCGCCCCGACCGTTTGCCGCACCGCCGGGCCGCGGTGGAGGATCACCTTCAGGTCCAGGGTGCCGACGACGGGACAGGCGGTGCACACGTGATCCGTGGCGGTTGCGGCCTGGAGGTCGCGCCTTGTCCTGAAGGCTTCGTAGACCGCCTCGAGCCGGCCCAGGACGGGTTCGCCCTGACCGTCGAGGGTCGCCGCTGGCGCAATCGCGAAGACGGCATCGCCCTCGAGCTTGGCCACCTCGAACGCGGGCTGGACGCCCTCGACGACGCATCCCAGCAGCTCACCAAGAATGGCGTAGCCCGCGGGAATGCCCGCACTGAAGTCGACGCCGTGGTCGCGCTCGATCCCCGCCATGAAGAGCGTGTACCCGGAGATGTCGGCTAGCAGCAGGTAGCGATCGCCCGCGATCTCGGGCGTTTGCGACGCGTCGACCATGGGCGCATCGTACGCCGCCCGGTGGCGCCAAGCCCGACACGCTGCGCCGCTAGTGACCGCTCGTTGCCAGCCTGCGGAGGATCTCGTCGAGCTGGTCGAACGTCTCGTCATTCCAACTCGTCGCCCCGGACGCGATCGCCTCGTCCAGCGCCTCCTTGGTCGGATAGCGATCGTTGACGACCAGCCGCGTCCGGCCGTCCTCGTCCGCGAAGGTCACGGTCGTCACGACGGTATCGCCGTCGCCTTCCTCGTTGGTCCAGACGAGGCGCGAGGGCGGCCTGACCTCCAGGTAGCGGCCGTAGAACGCCATCGGCTCCGCGGCGCCGGTGTCGAACGTGAGCCGGTAGCCGCCGCCGACCCGCGCATCGATCTCGCACGACAAAAGCTTCATGCCGAGCGACTTCGGGACCCACCACTGCTCGAACAGCTCGGCGTCGGTCCACGCCTGGAACACGACATCGCGTGGGCCGTCGATCGTCCGGGTAACGACGAGCTCCCTCTCGGACGTCCGCTCGATCGTCGCCCGGTCCTGCGTAGCGGTGGTTTCAGCGGCGCTTCGGATATCCATCGCTCTGCTCCTCGCGTCGTCGCTCGGCGACGACCTGCTCCAATGCGTCGAACCGTGCATCCCACATCCGGCGTTGCTGCTCGATCCATGCCGTCTCATCCTCGAGCCGGCGTGGGCCCAGCCGGCACGTCCGCACGCGCCCGACCTTCCGGGTCGTGACGAGGCCGGCCTGCTCCAGGACCCCGACGTGCTTGCGCATCCCGGTGAGGGTCATCTGGAAGTCCGTGGCCAGATCCGTGATCGACGCGTCGCTGCGTCCGAGCCGCTCGAGCACGCCACGGCGGGTCGCGTCCGAGAGGGCCCCGAACGAGGCATCGAGTCGGCTGGCCGGATACTGAACCATATGGTTCACTGTATACGACAATCGGACATGGCACGCAAGCCCGATCGACAAGGGGAGGGACGGTGGCGCGCCCGACAGGTGTTGGGCGCGCGTTAGCAACCTACGAGATCCCGATCGAGGGTCGCGATGAGTGGTTGGCTGCCGCGAGGCATCTGGCGTGAGAGCGCGGGCTCGGGCCCACGCAGCACGCGCCGATCGGGCGACCGATCGTGAGGTCAGCGTCGTTGCTGCCGTCGTCTCAGCCGGATCGGAGAAGGCGGCCGCTCATCGACTTGGCGTCTCACACTCCACCGTCAAGCACCACCTGGCGAGCGCGCGGTCGAGGGTGGGCGCGGAGACGACGGCACAGCTGGTATGGATCCTTGCCCCGCGGCTGCCCGAACCTGAACGACGGGACCCTGATCTGGACGATGCGTCAATCTGACCCCGTGGCCGCGCTCGCTCGAACCTGCCCGTCACCCGGCTTTGGCTTCGCCGTCGAGCAGATCGCCGCCTAGCTCAGCCGCGAGCTCCGCGACCGGCCCCAGTGCGACGGTCCCGTCAGTCTTCCAGACAGCGAGCAGGTATTCGCTCCCGTCCAGTGCGAGGGTGCTCGTGCTGACCGTGCCTACCGGGAGCCCCAGGCGACGAGCGATCTCAGCGGGTAGATCGGCGGTCGCGGCGGACACTGGAACGACGAGCACCGCGGACTCGCCCGCCTCCACGGCACGCTCGTGGTCCTCGACGAGGGCTGTGATGTGCGGGAGTTCGGCCAGCGGGATGAGCCAGTCGCCTCCCTCCCGCTCACATCGGAGCCTCCCGGTCGCACACCAATGGCGGAGGCGAGCGATGGGCTGACCCGTCGCCTGGGCGGCAGCATCAAGTGAAAGCAGGCGATCCATCGGGGAGACCTGGTACAGGCCGAGGGCTCCTCGACAAAGCCCGGGGAAGCGCGCCCGAGAGGGCGAGTTTGGCCTTCGGCGGGAACGCAATGCGTGTTGCCCACGGCGGCGCGGGTTCAACGGCGTTGCAGCACGCGTGAGCCTCCACGTGATCTGAGGCCGGGGGCTCGGGGGGCCGCGACGGAGGGCGCCTCACCCATCGTCCAGGAGTGGGACTCCACGTTCGCGGCCACCGGCGCGGGACCAGCTGGTTGGCCTCACACCGGGAAAGCCTGGCGCCCCAACCTGTGCCGACCAAGCCCGGCTGCAGTCTCGCCTTCCAGCGCCTGCGGCACCAACCGAACTGATGCGCCGTCACCAGGTCATCGCGTCCTCGGAGGTCCGCCGACCGGATTATCCTGCGGGCGCCCAACTGGATCCGAGGAGCCTTCGACAGACGGCTTCAGCGCAGTTTCGGTGGTTCCCGTCGCTGAAGTCCCCGGGGTCTCTTTCCACAGAGGGTCGTTCTCGTAGGCGTAGGCACCCCGCTTGACCCGCTCGCGTACTTTCTCGAAGAGTTCGGGTGACAGCGCGCGCGGTTCCCGTTCGCGCAGCGAGTTGAGCCGTTCGACGAGCTGATCCAACTCCTTCCGCAGGGCAACCAGGTCGCGATCGGTCCTGAGGCTGATGTTCCGTAGTCGGCGCGCGTCGGCGCGCACGGCGAGGTACTGCAAGCCCTTGATGCCGTGCCCGGCCGCCTCGTCGTCCGGCCGTAGGAGCATCCTCGCCACGCTCGCGATGGCGGCGACGAAGGCCAGGACGACGACCAGGCGCGAATCTGCCTCGAGGAGCGCGGCCACGCCGGCGCCAGCGGCAGCGAGCGCGGCGATCAGTACGGTGGCGGGGATGGCCACCACGGTGGCTCGCCTGCGCCATCCCTCGCTCGCGATCAGGTGCTGACGACCGAGGTACTCGGCGTCGATGGCGATCCGCTGTGCCTCGTCGGCCAACTCCCTCCGGATCCCGTCCTGCTCCGCAAGCTTGTTCATCGGCTCTCCGCCGAACCCCTCTCCGATCCAGGGTGAGGACGATCGTGTGGCTGGGCGCGGGCCATCGGGCGCGGAAACCACCGGGCTATTCCCCCGCACGCTGGGTCAGGCGATCCGCCCGCGGGGACCAGGCCGGCCTCGGCCCCTGGAACTCCGCTTCGGCGTACCGCGCCGATGCCTGAGCCAGTTCAGCGTGGAAGACCAGTACGCAGCGTCGCACCTCGTCCTCGGCGTCCTGCCATTCGGGGCTACCGGGGGCGAGACGATCCCGGCGACGCTCGGCGTCGCGCCACGCGTCGAGCCGGAGCTTTACGTTCTGCATGCGCACCTGGCCTCCTTCGCAGGCACCGTCCCTCTCGGTCCGCCTGGGAAGTGAGAGTGTTCGCGCCGTTCGATGGTGTCATGACGGCCCGTCATCCCGGCGGCTGTCTAGCGACCCGGCTTCGGAGCACGCAGCGCCGGGCTGCCGGCGCATGCCCCAGGACGGCGGGGTCGAGTCAGTCCGCCGACGGCATCGGCCCGGGCCCTGCCTGGCCGGTCAGTCCGAGTGCGTCGCGGAGAATCCGGGCGCAGCGTCCCAGCCCGCGTTCGTGAAGGTCGGGATGAACCGATACCCGCGGCCCGGGACCGTTGCGATGAACCGTGGGTGCCGGTAGTCGTTCTGGAGCTTGATCCGCAGGCTGCGGATGTGCCGGTCGACGATGTTGCTCTCGGCGACGAAGTCCGTGCCCCAGATCGCGTCGAGAATCTGGTCGCGCGTGATCACCTGGCCGCCGCGGCTGGCGAGCAGGTATAGGAGGCTCTGCTCGATCCCGGACAGGTGGATGACCGAGTCTCCGGTCCGGACCTCGCGTCCGAGGATGTCGATCTCGATCTCGCCGAGCCGGATCGTGGGGACGATCGGGACGCTGGATCCCGTCGCACGGCGGGTGATGACGATGGCCCGTGCGAGGAGCTCCTCGGGCGCGAACGGCACGGTGAGGATGTCGTCGACGCCGAGGTCGAACGCCTGGAGCTTCGTCTTGAGGTCCCCGCGACGGGTGAGGCCGAGGGCCGGCGTCGTCCGCTTCGTCAGGTGGTTCGCGGCGCCCAGCCGCCCGAGCAGCGCCGTGCTGTCGTTGTGATCCATGTCGATGACGGCCAGGTGCGGGTGCCACTCGCTCAGGATCGTCTCGGCCCCGGCCAGGTCGCGGGCTGCGCGGACCTCGAAGACGCCGTGGTTGAGCGTCAGCTCGATGAGATCGACGACCAGCGGCCGGTCGTGCAGCACCAAGGCACGCCGCGCGCCCGTGTCGCGAAGGCTCGGCCGATCGGCCACTTGGTGCGCCTCGATCCAGCGGGTATCGATCGGATCCGATCCAGTGCCCGCGCCATTACGTTAGGGGACGGGAGCCGGGATGTCACGACGCTCCTGGATCCGCCCTCCAAGCCCCGTCATGTCGCCGAGGAGAGAGTCGGCCCGACGGTCAGCGCGAGACCCAGAAGGATGCCCAACATCCCGAGCAGGAACCCGAGCACTTCGATCTTCTCGCGTCGGCTTGGCAGCCGGACGACCGGGTCGCGGTCAGTGCCGCGCTGCTCGGTGGCGTGATGAGGGCTTGGGAAGGTCGTCATTGGATGGGAGGCGCATTGGGCGGCGGCTCGTGGCAGTCCATGCCGACCGGTTGAACCGGGCCGAGACCCCCAATGGGTCCCTCAATCCGCCCATCGTGAGCCGCAACCAGGGCACCGACCTCATCGGCACGGGTGCGCCCAGCCTCGATGCTGACGATGAGGTCACCAGCGATCGACGTCGCGAGGTCGATCCTGAAGCCCCTCGCGCGCAATTCGTCTGCTGCGGAAAATCCGTCGGTTGCGTTCGCGAAGACGGTGCGGACGGTATGAGGCCGGTCATGCGGTCCCATTCGGCGACCCACACCGCGGTCAGGCTCGATCCGGATCACCGCGTGGGGGCCTTGGTCCACGTCACGCTTCGGCGGATCGAGCTTCGCCGTCCGGGGTATCCCTCAAGTTCACCGAGATGCAGGGCGAGCAGGATTCGCGCCCCGAGCGGGTCACCGGCGTCACTCGTCTCGAGCCAACCTTGGTAACCGCGCAGCGTCAGGACGTCGGCCTCCTCGCGGTAGCGCCGCTCGCCATCCGCGCTGCCCCGGTACGAGCGCGTCACCTCATCCGCCGTCCACCCGCGCGTCGGCCTGTCGAGTCGCCTCTCGACCGTCCGCTGGTGCGCCCGCTCGGCGTTCGCGACGGCCTGCGCAGCGTAGTGAGCCGCGCGCTCGACCCACACTGACGTCGAGGCCTCGGGCTCGATCCCACGGCCTTGTCCGGGCGAGATCATCATCGGCGACATCATTGGACTCCTGTCCGTTCAGAGGCTTGGCAACGAGCCCTTCTGGGCAACGGGCACGCGCGGAGTGGCCGAGACTTCCCCAGACACCGGCCACTCCGCAGCGAGTGCCTCGGTCGATCCTGGCCGATGGGGGCGTCGAGCGGATGACGGCGCGTCATCCCGAAAGGCCGCTCGAGCCCTTGTCGCCACTCGATCCTCCGCCGCTAGGCGCGGGCACCTCCCTCGTACTCCCAGGCTCCGAGGGCCCCGTCCGAGGCTGATCCCGAAGGCTCAGAGGTCGTGCTCTCGATGAAGGCGAGGCGTGCGCAGAGCCAGATCCTCACGTAGGCTCCCGGCGCCGCCTCGTTCCTGACGTCCCCGAAGACGTGGTCCGCGAGCAGGGCCGCGTAGCGGCCTCCCGCGATCCGTGCCCGCGCGGCTCGTGTTTCACCCCGGACAAGGTCACCGCCCCAGACCCAGGCGAGCTGGTCGGGTGTCGGACAGAAGGGCCGGTCGTCCAGCCCCGCGATCAGCCGGTCGGCAAGCAGTCGGCTGGCGTTGGCCAGGTCTCCAACGTGTCCGCCGCCCCACGGGTCGGTGTGG
>DASUFO010000021.1:0-23443 GCA_036274475.1 Candidatus Limnocylindrales bacterium | reverse complement strand
GAGCTTCGCGGCGCCATTCGATCCGGTCGACTCGCGGCCGGCGCCGCACTGCCCTCGTCGCGCGCACTCGCGGACCAGCTCGGCCTGTCGCGTGGTGTCGTCGTTGAGGCCTACGAGCAGCTCGTCGCCGAGGGCTATCTGACGAGCCGCCCCGGCGGCGCGACGCGTGTCGCGGGCAACGTCGTACCGACGCACGACCCGGCGAAGCCCGCGGCCCCGCGCCCGCCGATGCCCTCGGGGCTGGAGCCTCTCCGGATCGACTTCGGCTACGGCCGGCCGGACGTGACCCAGTTCCCCCGCCAGGCATGGATGAAGTCCGTCCGGCGGGTCATGAACGAAGCGCCGAGCGACCGCTTCGGCTACCTCGACCTGCGCGGTGCCGACGAGCTTCGCGAGTCCCTCGCTGCGTACCTCAACCGCGTCCGCGGAACGTGCGCGATCCCGGACGACATCGTGGTCTGCAACGGTTTCGCCCAGGCGCTCCGCCTGGTCGTGCAGGTCGTGAAGGACCGTGGCGGACGGCGGATCGCAGGCGAGGACCCCGGCTTCAATGACCTTCGGCTCGCCAGCCTCGATCACGGCCTCGAGGCCGTGCCCGTTCCCGTCGACGAGGCCGGACTCGACGTCGACGCGCTCGCTCGAACGAACGTGGACGCGGTCGTCGTGACGCCGGCTCACCACTTCCCGACCGGCGCGGTCATGTCGGCCGAACGCCGGGCGCAGCTCGTCGCCTGGGCCAAGGATCGCGACGCCTTGATTCTCGAAGACGACTACGACGCGGAGTACCGATATGACCGCGAGCCCATCGGAGCGCTCCACGGCCTCGATCGGGATCACGTCGTGTACGCCGGGTCGGCCAGCAAGACGCTCGCCCCCGGGCTGCGCCTGGGCTGGATGCTCGTGCCGCCCCGGCTGGTCGAGCCGATCGCCCGGAAGAAGGAGCAGGTCGACCGCGGCTCGCCGAGTCTCGAGCAACTGGCGTTCGCGGATTTCCTCGCCCGCGGCGAGTTCGACCATCACCTCCGGCGGATGCGTCCGATCTATCGGGCTCGGCGGGACACGCTGCTCGACGCGATCCGGATGCTTCTGCCCGAGGTCCGGCCCGTCGGCGCGTCGGCCGGCCTCCACGTCTTCGCCTGGCTGCCCCGCGGCATCGACGAGGCGAGCGTCGTCCGGCGGGCGGCCGCCGCCGGCGTCGGAGTCTATGGGCTGTCGCGCTACGGCTATGCCCGCCCCGATGGCCCGGGCGGCTTGATCTTCGGCTACGGGGCGGTCAACGAACGCGAGATCGTCGAGGGAATCCAGCTCGTCTCCGACGCGGTGAGGGCGGAGTTGCGCCGCGCTCCGCCGACTCGCGAGCGCCGCGCCACGTCGACGCCACTCGAGGAGGTCGCCCCGTGAGCCACCCGCTGAGCTATCCCGAGACCCGCTATCACGGCGACGGCGGGGAGGTCAGCGCGACCTTCCGACCGAACAGCGAGGCGGCCGAAGTGGTCTACGCGAACGGCACGCGATGTCGATACCTCGCGACCGGCGCGAGCACGGGCGGCCTGTTCGGCCACCGCTGGGAGATGGTCGCCGGGGCCGGCGGGCCGGGTCCCCATTTCCACCGGACGCTGGCCGAGTCGTTCTACGTGCTCGTCGGGACCGTGAAGCTGTACGACGGCAAGGAGTGGCTGGACGCCGCGCCGGGCGACTTCGTCCATGTCCCGATCGGCGGCATCCACGGCTTCCGGAACGACTCGGACGCGCCGGCGACGATGCTGATCCACTTCGCGCCCGGGGCACCGCGCGAGGGCTATTTCGAGGGCCTCGCCGAGTTCGGTCGCTCCGGCCGACCGAGCGACGAAGAGATGGCCGACTTCTACGCTCGCCACGACAACCACTGGATCTGATCGAGGGGAGTCTCATGCCCGACGTCGAGACGCTCACGCCCCCGAACACGCCGACGCCGATCGGGCCGTACAGCCACGTCGCCCGCGTCGGCTCGTGGATCACGATCGGCGGGACGGCCGGCGTGGATCCGGCGACGGGCGAGCTGGCGGGTGACGACGCGGCATCGCAGACGCGCCAGATCCTGCGCAACTTCGCGGTGATGCTCGAGGCAGCGGGCTCGGATCTCGGGCACGTCGTCCACGTCGACGTCTATCTCCTCGACATCACGGACTTCGCGTCGATGAACGAGGCGTACATCGAGGCGTTCGCGGCGTTCGGCGACCACCGGCCGGCCCGGACGGCGATCGGCGTGGCTGCGCTGCCGAAGGCCGGCGCGGTCGTGACGATGGGCCTGACCGCCGTCGTGGCGAGCTAGCCGGAGGTCAGTCGAGCGTCGGCGCCAGCCCGAACTCCGGGAACAGCGCTGAACCGAACGTCGTGATCTCGGCGACCGCGCCGTCCTCGATTCGGACGACGTCGATCTTGAAGCCGCGGAACGTGTCGTCGCCAGGCGCCCGAAGGTAGCTCGCCATCGCCGGCATCCGGTTGGCGTGGATCGGGACGAGGCGCCACTCGCCCGCGCTCTCCAGCCCGGCCTGGAGGCCCGGCACGAACGTCTCCTTGCCGTTGAACCAGAACGGCTGCGGGGGCATCGCGATCCGGACGTCGTCGCGAAGCATGTCGGCCATCGCGGCCGCGTCGTTCGCCTCGTGGGCGGCGATCGTCCGCCGGACGAGGTCCATTTCGGCGTCCGTGGGTCGCGTCGGGGGCGCCTCCGTCCGGCCGTGGGGCCGGTTTGCGGCCATCGTTGCCCGCGCCCGCTGGAGCGCACTGTTCGCCGCCGGAACGCTCATGTCGAGGAGCTGGGCGGTCTCGCGGGCCGACCAGTCGAGCACGTCGCGCAGGATCAGGACCGCGCGCTGGCGCGGTGGGAGCAGCTGGACCGCGGCGAGGAACGCGAGCTCGATCGTTTCGCGGGCGACGGCGACCTCGTCGGGGCGATCCTCGGGCGGCGCCAGCTCGTCGAGGAGGCGGTCCGGGTAGGGTCCGATCCACGGCACCTCGCCGATCGACTCGAGCGAGTGGCCGATCGGGCGCCGGTTCGCGCGGCGGATCGCGTCGAGGCAGACGTTCGTGGCGATCTTGTACAGCCACGCTCGAAGCGCCGCGGAACCGTCGAACGAGTCGCGGCCGCGCCACGCGCGGAGGTACGTCTCCTGGACCGCGTCCTCGGCCTCCTCGAAGTTGCCGAGCATCCGATACGAATGGACGTGGAGCTCGCGCCGGTATGCGGCTGTCGCGGCGGTGAAGGCGGCGTCGTCGGCGATCGCGCTCATCGTGGGGCGACCGTAGCACCGGTGAGGGCGTCGATGGTGGTCATGCCCGTTGAACGCCGCGGGAGCAGTCGAATCATCGGCCGTCGATCGACCGATGAGTTCTCGATGCAGGCGGCGTTTCACCCATCAGACGCCGCTCGGCGTCGCGAACGCCACAGATGCAACAGGAGACGACGGATGAATTGGACGCTCGAGGTCGTGGTGATCCCGGTGACCGATGTCGACCGGGCGAAGGCCTTCTACAGCGATCAGCTCGGGTTCAACGTCGACGTGGACAACCGGATGGGCGAGGACTTCCGCAACGTCCAGCTGACCCCCCACGGATCGGCGACGTCGGTCACGATCGGGACGGGCCTGACGCCAGGCCTCCAGCTCTGCGTGTCGGACATCAACGCGGCCCGCGACGAGCTGGTCGCTCGGGGCGTCGAGGCGACGCCGGTCCAGCACATCGACGAGAACGGCTGGCAGGACGGTCACGGCGGCCCGTGGAACTCGTTCTTCTTCTTCAAGGACCCCGACGGGAACAACTGGGCCGTTCAGGAAAAGCCCGGCGTCTGACGCGGGAAGTCGCGATTCCGTCGCGAATCCTTCGTGCGACCGGGGGACGTGCGGTGCCCCATGCAACGGCGATGGGGTGACGCTCGCGCCACGGCCGCGCACGCCCATGCGCGCGAGCCGCCACAGGGAGCGAGATCCGATGGAAAGCCGCGTGAAACTCCTCGGGCATCCAATCCACCCGATGCTGATCGTCCTGCCGCTCGGCCTCCTCTCGATCGGCGTGCTGTTCGACGTGGTCTATCTCGTGACGGGCGATTCGACCTTCGCGACGGTCGCGTTCTGGAACATCACGGCCGGGGTCGTCGGGGGTTTGCTTGCTGCGATCTTCGGGCTGATCGATTGGCTCGCGATTCCGAAGGGCACGCGGGCGAAGACGATCGGCCTGTGGCATGGCGTCGGGAACGTCGTCATCGTCGGTCTGTTCCTCGTGAGCTGGCTCCTGCGCCTGTCGGACACCGACTACGCGCCGAACCTGCTGCCGTTCATCTTCGGCGTCGTCGGCGTGGCACTCGCCCTCGGTACCGCGTGGCTCGGCGGCGAGCTCGTGTATCGCCTGGGTGTTGCGGTCGACGACGGCGCGCACCTCGACGCGCCGAGCTCGCTTTCGGGCGACGTGCCGGCCGACTCGATGGATCGCGGCCGAACCGCCAGAGCTGCCCGCTAACCGCCCACGAACGAGCAGCCCCGCCAGCAAGCGCGAGCCGCGGAGTTCACGCCCGGATCGCTGCCCAGATGTGGTCGACGAGCGACTCCACCCAGGCATCGCTCGTCAGCTGGCCGAGGATCACGTGGTGGCCGAACACGGCGCCCGCGATCATCTCGGTGACGACGAGCGGGTCGATGTCGGGACGGATCTCGCCGCGTTCGATGCCACGCCGAAGCATCGCCGCAACGAGTGCCCGGCGAGGCTCGAGGATCCGCTCCCGGAACGCCGCCAGAATCCCCGGGTCGCGCTGCTCCTCGACGAGCAGCGAGCCCAGGATCCGCACCGCACCGGACTCGATCAGCATCGCGACCGCCTGACGGACGAACCGCTCGATCGCGTCGCGGCCGTGGAGCTGCGGCGATGGCGGCGGGAACGGCGCCTCCTGGCTGAGCGCTGCGACCGTCAGCTCGCGCTTCGTCGGGTACCGCCGATAGATCGTCGTCTTGGCGACGCCGGCTTCCGCCGCGACCGCCTCGACCGACAGCCCCGGATACCCGACCGCGACCAGCTGGCGAAACGTCGCGGCGAGGATCCGGTGGTCGGCCGAGGCGTCGCGTGGGCGACCGCGCGGGCCGGCGTCGGAGCGAGGCTCGGTCTGGGCCATCGCCACCAGACTACCGGCCCGAGGCCGCGGCGGCGCGACTCGAGACATCCGCCGGGGCAGGGCCGTGCCCGAGGCCCGAAGAAGCCTCGCGCGGCATCGCCCGGGCGACGAAGACGGCGGTTGCCAGCGCCACCCCGGCCGCGACCGCCGCCGCCAGCCCGAGCGCATCGACGAACGCGACCCGAGCGACGGTGGCGAGGGCATCGCCGGCCGGCCCGCCGATCTGTCCGGCGATCGCGACCGCGGCCCCGACCGAATCGCGTGCGGCGTCGGCCGCGGGGCCCGGGAGCGGGGCGACCACATCGGTCATCTGGTCGCGGTAGACGGTGTTCATCACCGAACCGATGACCGCGACGCCGAGTGCGCCGCCCAGCTGGCGAAGCAGGTCGTTCATCGCCGACCCGACGCCGGCCTTGGCCTCGGGCACGGCACTCATGACGGTCCCGGTGCCGGGCGCCATGACGTTCGCGAGGCCGATCGCGAGGAAGAACAGCGTGAGCGACACGACCCAGGTCTCGGTCGAGGGCGACCACTGGGTCAGGGTCAGCAACACGAGCGTGACCCAGATCAGGCCTCCGGCCATCGTGCGCCGCGTCCCGGCGTGCTCGACCGCCTTGAGGCTGATTCTCGCGCCGACGGGAATCCCGATCGCGAGCGTGACCATGAGCGCGCCGGCTTCTAGCGCCGTCTTGCCGAGGACGAACTGGAGGAACTGGGTCAGTCCGAAGATGACCCCGAACAGGGCGAAGAACGTCAGGGCGATCGCGCCCGCGCCGGCCGTGAAGCGCCGGTCGCGGAAGAGCGCGAGGTCGAGCATCGGGGCGGCGGTGTGCGTCTCGCGCCAGCCGAACGCCGCGGCGAGGATCGCCGCGACGACGAACGAGCCGATGATGACGGAGTCCGTCCAACCGCGGCCCGGCGCCTCGATGATCCCATAGACGAGCGCGGTGACGGCTCCAATCGAGAGCACGGCGCCGGGCAGGTCGAGGCGGGCGCCGGACGGATCGCGGCTCTCGGGGACGAAGACGACGCCGAGCGCAAGTGCGATCAGGACGATCGGGACGTTGAGCAGGAAGACGGAGCTCCAGGCGAAGTTCTCGATGAGGAGTCCGCCGACGAGCGGGCCGAGCCCGACGCCGAGGCCGGACACGCCGGCCCAGATCGTGATCGCCCGGGCGCGCTCCTCGCTGGGAAAGACGTTGGCGATGATCGACAGCGTCGAGGGCATGATGAGGGCGCCGCCGACGCCCATCGCGACGCGAATGGCAATCAGTTGGTTGATGTCGGTTGCGAGCGGCGCGAGCAGGGACGACCCGCCGAAGATCACAAGGCCGACCTGCAGCGCGCGGGCCCGCCCGAACCGGTCACCGAGCGCGCCCATCGTGAGCAGCAACCCGGCGAAGACGAGGACGTACGCGTCCACGAGCCACTGCAGGTCCGAGGCGGTCGCGTTGAACGTCCGCTGGATCGTCGGCAGCGCGACGTTGAGGATCGTGTTGTCGAGGCCGATGAGCACGAGGCTCAGGCAGAGCACCGCGAGCGTCCACCAGCGCCGAGCGTAGACACGCGGATCGATGGCGGAGGCCGGGACCGATTGGGCAGTCATGGCGAGGATCTCCATATCGACAGGCGAGGCCGCCCGTCTATTCGATACGCTACGGTAGCGTATCGAATCTGGATGTCAAGACCCTGGCTTTAGGCTATTGGCGTCGACTCCGTCCTCGTCTGGCGTGCCCGAAGCCCGCGGAGCCGTCGCATCACGTCGTTGCCACCGCGACCGAAGTGATCGTGGAGCGCCATGTAGTCGGTGAAGAGCCCGTCGTAGACGGCACGGACCGCGGGATCGGGCCGGTAGGTCCGGACGCTCGGCCGGACCATCGCCGCGGCGGCGTCCTCGATCGAGTCGTAGCCGCCCGCCGCCGCGCCGGCGGCGACTGCGCCGTGCATCGCCGCCCCGAGCGCCGGCGCCTGCGAGGACGCGGCTACCTCGAAGTCCCGACCGGTGATGTCGGCGGAGAGTTGCATCAGCAGCTCATTCCGCTCCGGCAGGCCGCCGCAGGCGACGACCTTCTCGACCGCGACCCCAGCACCTTCCAGGGATTCGATGATCGCCCGCGTCCCGAACGCCGTCGACTCCAGGAGCGCCCGGTAGATATCAGCCGGCGTCGTCGCCAGCGTCGCCCCGACGAGCAGCCCGCTCAGCTCGACGTCGACGAGGATCGACCGATTGCCGTTCCACCAGTCGAGCGCGAGCAGGCCGTTCTCGCCCGGCCGCATGCGGGCCGCGTCACGCTCCAGCACCGCGTGCGCGGTCGAGCCCTCGTGACGCGCCTGCTCGTGGACCTGCGGAGGCACCGCCTGCTTCGTGAACCACGCGAAGATGTCGCCTACGGCCGACTGGCCCGCCTCGTAGCCGAAATAGCCCGGGATGATCCCGTCCTCCACCACGCCGCACATTCCTTCGGCGACGACGAGGCGCGACCCGAGGACCATGTGGCAGGTGCTCGTGCCCATGACCGCGACCATCGTGCCCGGCTCCGTGACGCCGACCGCGGGGACCGAGACGTGGGCGTCGACGTTCGCGATCGCGACGGCCGTCCCCGGCCGAAGGCCCGTCCAGGCGGCAGCTTCAGCTGACAGCTCTCCGGCCCGCTCGCCGATGGAGCGGACGTCACGGGACATCTTGTCGTCGACGACGGAGGCGAACCGAGGATCCAGGTCGCGAAAGTACTCGCTCGAAGGGAAGCCATCCGCCTTCGACCAGATTGCCTTGTAGCCCGCCGTGCACGAGTTGCGCGTTTCGACGCCGGTGAGCTGCCAGATCACCCAGTCCGCGGCCTCGATCAGCCGATCCGCCGCCGCGTAGATCGCGGGCGCCTCGTCGAGGATCTGGAGGCTCTTCGAGTAGAACCACTCCGACGAGATCCGACCGCCATAGCGCGGCAGCCACGACTCCCTGCGCGTCTCCGCCGCGGCGTTGATCCGATCGGCCTCGGGCTGGGCTGCGTGGTGCTTCCAGAGCTTGACCCAGGCATGCGGATTTCGGCGGAACTCCGGGAGGCGGCTGAGCGGCGTCCCGTCGGCGGTGGTCGGGAGCATCGTGCAGGCGGTGAAGTCGATCCCGAGCCCGACGACGTCGGTCGGATCGACGCCGGTGTCGGCGAGGAGCTTCGGCACGGTCGCGCGGATCGTCGCGACGTAGTCGTCGGGGTCCTGGAGCGCCCAGTCCGGCTCGAGGACGACGTCGTCGTCGGGCGCCGGCAGCCGCCGGTCGATCACGCCGTTCGCATACTCGTGGATCGCGGTGGCGACCTCCGCGCCCGTCGCGAGGTCGACGAGCACGGCCCGCCCGGACTCCGTTCCGAAGTCGAGCCCGACCGCGTACGTCATCGGCGGACCTCGGCGCTCGAGGGCTGGCCGTAATAGGCTCCCTCGCCGTGCTTGCGGTCGAAGTGCCGCCGGAGCAGCTCGTCGGATATGGCCGGCGCCGACGGATCGATTCCGAGCGTCCGCCACGCGATCGTCGCGATCTGCTCGAGGGCGATCGCGTTCTCGACCGCGACCGCCGGCGTGGCGCCCCACGCGAACGGACCGTGGGCCCGGACAAGGACCGCGGGCGAGTCGTCGGCCGAGCGGTCGTGGCTGCGGATCGTCTCCGCGATGACCGCGCCAGTCGCCAACTCGTAGTCGCCCTCGATCTCGTCCCGGCGCAGCTGGCGACTGACGAGGACCGGGCCGCGGAAGTAGTCGGCGTGCGTCGTCCCGAGCGCCGGGATCGGCCGGCCGGCCTGAGCCCACGCAGCGGCAGACGTCGAGTGGGTGTGGACGACGCCACCGATGGATGGAAACTCGCGGTAGAGATGGCGATGGGTCGGCGTGTCAGACGACGGCCGACGGTTACCGGCAACCACGCGGCCATCGTCGAGCGCGACCTCCACGAGATCGTCGGGTCCGATCTCGGCACAGGCGAGACCGCTCGGCTTGATGAGCAGCGTGCCCGCCTCGCGATCGACGCCGGACACGTTGCCGAACGACAGCGTCACGAGACCGTGCGCAGCGATCGCCCGGTTCGCGGCGGCAACCTCGTAACGGAGCGTCGGCTCCGTCACAGGCCGGTTCGCGGGATCCAGACCCGCATCCCGTTCATGGCGGCAGCCGCACGCCCGGCGACGAGGAGGAGATGATCGTCGCCGAGCGCGCGCTGCCTGGAGATGGCTGCCTGAACAGCGGCGACAGGACGGTTTGTCGCGACGGATCGGGCCATCATTAGGGGCCGCGGTTCACGAAGTAGTAGGCCTGGTTCCAGCGCAGTTCGCGCTTGAAGTCGTACGGCGTCGTCGACGCATCGATCGTAAGGAGCTCGAGATCCGCGATGTCGGCGAAATCCTGGATCGCCTCGATGCCGAGGGCGCTCGTCAGGGCCGTGTGGTGCGGCCCACCGGCCATCAGCCAGGCCTCCGCGGCGGTCGCGAGCGAGGGCCGCGGGCGCCAGACCGCGCGGGCCACCGGCAGGTTCGGGAGCGGGGCATCGGCCTCGACGAGAGACACTTCGCTCGCGATCAGCCGGAACCGGTCGCCGAGATCGGCAAGCCCGAGGATGACCGCCGGCCCCGGCGCCGCGTCGAACACGAGCCGGACGGGATCGGACCGGCCGCCGATCGAGAGGGGGTGGATCTCGCACGACGGCCGGTCCTGGGTAAGCGAAGGGCAGACCTCCAGCATGTGCGCGCCGAGGACCTCCGGCACGGGGTCGCCGAGGTGGTACGTGTAGTCCTCCATGAACGACGTGCCGCCGGCCAGGCCGTCGGCCATGACCTTCAGGATCCGGACGAGCGCGGCCGCCTTCCAGTCACCCTCGGCGCCGAACCCGTAGCCATCGGCCATCATCCGCTGGACGCCGATGCCCGGTAGCTGCGCAAGTCCGCCGAGATCCTCGAACGTGTCCGTGAACGCCCCAAAGCCCCCTTCGTCGACGAACGACCGCAAGCCGGCTTCGATGCGTGCCGCCGTCCGCAGCTCGTCATGGCGCTCGCCGCCTGAGCGGAGCGGCGGCGCAACGTCGTATGCGTCGTCGTAGGCCTCGATCAGCTCATCGACGGCGTGATCATCGACGGCGCGGACACGATCCACGAGCTCGTTGACCCCGTAACCGTTGGTCGAGAACCCCAGGCGGGCCTGGGCCTCGACCTTGTCGCCCTCCGTCACGGCGACGTGGCGCATGTTGTCGCCGAAGCGAGCGATCTTGAGCGTCCGCGACTCGTGCCAGCCGGCCGCAGCCCGCGACCATGCCCCGAGCCGCGCGCCGACCGCGGGGTCGTCCCAGTGGCCGACGATCGTCTTCCGGCCGCGGCGCAGGCGGGTCTGGATGAACGCGAACTCCCGGTCGCCATGGGCGGCCTGGTTCAGGTTCATGAAGTCCATATCGATGTCGGCCCACGGCAGGTCGCGGTTGTACTGGGTGTGGAGATGGACCAGCGGCTTGCGCAGGTTCGTCAGCCCGCCGATCCACATCTTGGCCGGGGAGAACGTGTGCATCCAGGCGACCACGCCGATGCACGTCGGCGAAGCATCGGCTTCCTGGAGGACGGCGGCGATGGCCTCCGGCGTGGTGACGACGGGCTTCGGAACGATCCTGACCGGGACGGCGCTCGCCTCGTCAAGGCAGCGAGCGATGTGCCGGGCGTTCTCGTCGACCTTGTGGAGGACCTCCTCGCCATACAGGTCCTGGCTGCCGGTGACGAACCACGCCTCCAGGCCTGAGAGGCCGGGCTTGCCTGGGGCCATCGTGCGGCGCGCCATCGGTCAGCGGGTGAAGCGTCGCTGCAGGACGGCGTGGATCGAGACCGAGATCAGAATCACGGCACCGTAGATCAGGTTCGTGTAGTAGTCGGTCAGACCGGCTGCGATGATGCCGGCGGTGATGCCACCGATCATGAACGCCCCGATGAACGTTCCATAGACGCTGCCGCGACCGCCGAAGACGGACGTCCCGCCCACGAACACGGCGGCCAGCGTCGGCAGCAGGTAGCCGTCGCCCATACCGGGATAGAAGTTGACGATCTGGAGGCTGTTCAGCATTCCCGCGAACGCCGCCATGAACCCGGTGAAGACGAACAGCGCGATCCGCGTCCGGCGGATCGGGATGCCCATCAGGCGGGCTGCGTGGCGGTTGTCTCCGATCACGTACGTGTTCTGGCCCAGCCGGTGGCGATTGAGGAGCACCCACGTCGCGATCGACGCCAGGACCAGCCACCAGAACTCCATCGGGACTCCCAGCGGCCGGCCGACGAGCAGCTCGTAGGCCGGCGATTGCTTCGTGTCGACGAGGGCGTAGCTCCGGCCGTTCACGAGAACCAGCGTCAGGCCCCGGAAGAGGAAACCGGAGCCGATCGTCACGACGAGCGACGGGATTCCGACGAACGTGATGACGAGGCCGTTGAACAGACCTCCCAGCGAGCCCACGACGAGCGACCCGACGATGCCCAGCGGGACACTACCGGTCGCCTGCCAGGCGAACACGAAGCCGACCATCCCGAGGGCCATGATTCCGGGGAAGGATAGGTCGATGTCGCCGGCGATGATCACCATCGTCAGGGGCAGTGCGACGAGCGCGAAGAACGGCGTCGTCTGGGCGAACGAGAGGTAGATGTTCGGGGAGAGGAATGTGGCCGGCGCGAGGACGATGAACGTCAGCCAGAGGATGATGAACGCGACCGTGATCCCGATCTGCGACGCCCAAGCGGTCGTCCAGGTCGTGAATGCGCTGGGCCGGACCGCCTTCGGCGCGGACGACGCGACTTCGTTCATGCGGTCGGAGCCGGGGCGCGGTAGCGCTCGGCCTCCGTGTACGCGCCGCGGACTGCGACCTCGCGCATGATCCCCATCAGCTCCTCGAGCGAGTAGCGCGAGGTCGGGAACTCGCCGGCAACGCTTCCTCGATCGAGCACGACGATCCGGTCGGCCACGGAGTACACGTGGAAGATGTTGTGGTCGATGAAGATGGCCGACTTGTTCGCCACGCGGATCCCGTCGACGAACGTCAGCAGCTTCTCTGTCTCCTTCAGCGAGAGCCCCATGGTCGGCTCGTCGAGGATGATGATCTCCGCCTCGAAATGGAGTGCTCTGACGATCGCCAGCCCTTGCCGCTCTCCACCAGACAGGCCGGTGACCGTCGTATCGGGCGTCAGGACCGCGGAGGTGAACCCCATTGACTGGCCCATCAGGTCGGCAGTGATCTGGCGCATCTCCCTCGTCCGCAGAAACCCGAACCGGCGCGTCAGCGGCCGGCCCATGAAGATGTTTCGCCAGAGCGGCAATTGCTCGGCGAGGGCGCGCTCCTGGAAGACGGTCTCGACGCCCAGCGACCGGGCCGTCTGGACGTCGAGATTCGCTTTGGGCTCGCCGCCGAAGAGGATCTCGCCCTCGTCGGGCTGGTGGACACCCGTCACGATCTTGATGAGCGTCGACTTGCCCGCGCCGTTGTCGCCGAGGAGCCCGACGACCTCGCCGGGGAACAGCTTCAGCGAGACGTCGCTCAGGACACGGACACCACCGAACGATTTGGAGATTCCGCGCAGCTCGAGGCGCGGTTGCCGGTCCGAGCCGGAGGGCCGGCGAGCCGCTGACGACTCGCCGGCGCCCGATTCGCTGATTGCTGGACCGTCGACCACTACCGGATTTGCTGCGTGACGAGCGGTGCGATGGCGTCGATGTTGCTCTTGTCGACGAAGCCGCCGCCCGTGTTCACGAACAGTCCACTGAAGCCATAGAACTTCGTGAGGCAGAGCTGCTCAACGGCCAGGAAGCCCTGCAGGTATTGCTGCTGGTCGATGACGAGGTTCACATACCCATCCTTGACGCCCTGGACCGTTGCCGGCGACAAGTCGAACCCGGCCGCGTAGAGGCTACCCGCCGCAAGGTTGGCCGCCTTCATGTACGTCGGGATCGTCGAAGTGAGGTTGCCGTGATCGATGAAGATGGCCTTCACGTCAGGGTGGGCCGACGCATAGCCGGTGAACGCAGCCGTGCCGTTGGCAGGGTCCTTGTTCGTCGCATCATCGATCTCGAGATAATCGACGGTCAGCCCTGCATCGTTCAGCGCATCGATGATGCCCTGCGTCCGCTCACCTCGGCCCGGCTGGCTCTTGAGGCCCCAGACGAAGGCACGATCGCCTGACTTCAGGCCGCCACGGTTGATCGCTTCCCTTGCGAGCGCGGCACCCGCGTCGTGCAGGACAGCGCCTACATAGCCGAAGCCCTGCGAGCCGTATTTCGCCTCTGCATTCTGGAGCTCGGTGTTCATGGCCGTGACGAGAATGCCCTTCGATCGCGCGTCGTCGATCAGGGGATCGAAGGCGTCGTCGCCGGGGTGGCCCATGACCGCGATGCCGTCGGGCTTGGTGGCGACGGCCTCGCTGAACTGCGTGATCATCTTGTTGGGATCCCAGTCCGACCACTGGTAAGTGACCGTGGGGCCAAACGCGGCCTCGGCCGCCTTGGCGCCGTTGTACACGACGGTTTCGAACCCACCGCCCGCCGTGCCGCCAGGGAAGAACGTGATCTTCATCCCCTTGCAGAACTGAGCTGCCGGGGCACCCGCCGCGCCGCTCGCGCCCGCACTCGGGCTCGCCGCCGTATTGCATGCCCCGAGAACGAGGGCCACGACCGCCGCTGCGGCGGCGACCCGCCTGCCGCGAACGAGGAACGACCCGGTGACGCGCGATCGGCTCATTACGACCTCCTCGTATGGCTACGCCAGCTCCGTGTGGCGTGCGGCTCCGAGCGGAGCCGTCGGCATCGCAGATGCGTTGAGTGTGCTCTGCTCCGTCGACCAATGTCAACGTTTGCGGTCATAGGAATTCTCGTCTCCTGCGCGGACCCGCCGGGATCGCGCCGGAGCCTCGCCGACGCCGCAATCGTTTGACCGCAACCGGATGCTACGCTTCGCAGATGGAAGCAGAGGGCGGCGCCGGTGAGGGCGAGGTCGGTGGATCAGGCGCAGATGAGACCGCCAAGAACGCGACGACCGGCGACCGACCACGGTCGGTGCCGACGATGCGCGACATCGCGCTCGTGGCCGGCGTCTCCCAGAGCACGGTTTCGCGAGTCCTGAACGACGTCCCCACCCGCGTCCCGATCGCGGCCGAGACCCGGGAACGGGTCACCACCGCCGCTCGCAAGCTCGGCTACCGGCCCAATCCCCTCGCCCGCGGCCTCCGCGGCGCGCCGACGATGCTGCTCGGTGCGGTCGTTCGCGACATCACGGACCCATTCTTTGCCGGCGCGATCGAGGCCCTCTCCGTGGCGGCCGTGAACCAGGGTTACAACCTCGTCCTCGGCCACGCGCGGGGTCGCGCGGACGAAGCCCAGGCGCTGACGGCGGTCCTCGAGACCCGCCACTGCGACGCGATCGTGTTGCTCGGCGACCTCCAGGACCAGCCGCGTCTCATCGCCGACCTCGCCGATTCACTGGTGCCGATCGTCGGGCTGTGGCAGGGCTCCAGCCCGCTCGAGGTCCCGACGGTCGACGTCGACAACAAGGCCGGGATTCGGGCCGGCCTCGACCATCTCGTGGAGCTCGGCCACGAGCGGATCGCGTTCGTCAGCGGCCGGCCGCTCGGCGACATTCGCGAGCGCCAGGCGGCGTTCACCGAGTACGTCGTCGAGCGCTTCGGCACCGTCCCCGACGGTTACATCCAGCACGTCTCGAACACACCGGGCGGCGGCGAGGCGGCGCTCCGGGCTCTTCTCGCGCTCCCACAGGCACCCACGGCGGTCGTCACCTCGACCGATACGCTCGCGGTCGGGGCGCTGCACGCGGCGTACAGCCGCGGAGTCGTCGTCCCGACGGACCTCTCGGTCCTCGGGTTCGACGACATCCTGCTCGCGAGCCACACGGTGCCGGCGCTCACGACGCTCCGGATGCCGATCGGCGAGATCGTTGCCGAGGGCGTCCGGCTGGCGATCGAGCTCGCCCGCGACCCGAGCGCCCGGAGGCGACCCGGGGTTCGTGTCATGGCGCCGTCGCTGATCGTTCGCCAGTCCACGGCGCCTCCCTCGACGAACTGAGGGCCCGCCTACCCTGTAGCACAATGAGTGGCCCCGCTGGGAGGGCCCGAGTGTCACAGCGTACCGATGCCGCCGTGGTGGAACGAGCCTCCGAGGCGCTCCACCGGCATGCCTGGCAGGAGGCGTTCGACATCCTGACCGAGGCCGACGGCCGGGGCGAACTAGCCCCGCGCGGGCTGGAGCTGTTGGCCGAGGCGGCCTGGTGGCTCGGAGGGCTGCCGATCGCGATCGATGCCCGCGAACGGGCCTACGCCGCCGCGACCAAGGCCGGCCAGCGGGAGGCGGCCGTCGAGGCAGCAGTCAATCTGGCGCGCGACAACCTGTTCAGGAACGCGACCGCCGTCGCGAACGGCTGGCTCAAGCGCGCCGAGCGGCTGCTCGAGGGCGTGCCGGAGAGCCCGGCCGCCGGCTATCTCGCGGTCACCCGCTCGTTTCATGCCGCACTGACCGGGGATCTCGACGAGGCGCTCGCCTCGGCGACGCTTGGCTACGAGATCGGGGCGCGCTTCGGCGACCGCGATCTCCAGGCTCTCGCCCTGAGCGAGCGGGGTGCCGCGCTCCTCGCGCAGGGCGACATCGAGGCGGGGCTGGCGGCTGTCGACGAGGCGACGGCGGCCGCGGTTGGCGGGGAGCTGGCTCCGGTGACCGCGGGCGGCGTGTGCTGCACGACGATCGAGGCCTGTACGGCACTCGGCGACCTCAGACGAGCGGCCGACTGGACCGAGGCACAGGACCGCTGGTGCAGCCGCGAAGGGATCAGCGGCTTCCCCGGCATGTGCCGGATCTTCCGCTCCGAGATCAAGCTGCTGCGGGGGGCGTGGCTCGAGGCTGAAGCCGAAGCTCGCCGGGCGTCGACGGAGCTCGCGGGCTTCATTCCGGCGGCGGTTGGAACTGCGATGTACCAGATCGGCGAGATCCGCCTCCGTCGCGGCGACCTGCCTTCGGCCGAGGCGGCGCTGATCCAGGCCCGGTCGTACGGCCAGGATCCTCAGCCTGCCCTGGCCCTGCTCCGGCTCGCCCAGGGAAACGTCGCGGCCGCGAGCGCCGAGATCCGGCAGGCGCTCGACGAGCCGATCAAGGCACCGTCGTGGCGTGCCCCGCCCGACAGCGGCCTGTTTCGCCTGCCGCTCCTCGGGGCGCAGGTGGAGATCGCCATCGCGGCCGGCGACCTTGACCTTGCCAGAAGGGCGGCTGACGAGCTCGTGGCGATCGCAGAGCGGTTCGAGTCGCTCCCGGCGCGGGCGACGGCGGCGACCTGCGAGGGTGCCATCCTGACGGCCGAAGGCGACTTCGAGCGAGGCGCCCGGCGATTGCGCGAGGGCGTGGGGCTCTGGATCGAGCTGGACGCGCCGTACGAAGGTGCGCGCGCCCGCATCCTGCTCGCCGAGAACTACCTCGCCTCGGGCGACCTGGATCGCGCCGAACCCGAGCTGGAGATCGCCAGGTCGAGCTTCGAGCGGCTCGGCGCCACCCCGAGCCTCAAGGTCGTGGAGAGCCGCCTCGCAGGGCTCCGGACGGGCGGCCGCCAGCAGACGCTCGTGCCGACCGGCGGTCGCGTGGTTCGCACCCTGATGTTCACTGACATCGTGGACTCAACCCGGCTCAGTGAGCTCCTCGGCGACGACGCCTGGAACGACCTGCTTCGATGGCATGACGAGACGCTCCGGGCGATCGTCGTCGCGAACGGCGGCGTCGAGGTCAAGTCGACCGGGGACGGCTTGTTCGCCGCGTTCGAGGCCGTGGACTCGGCGATCGATGCCGCCATCGCGATCCAGCGGCGCCTGGCGGCTCAACGCAAGTCACAGGGCTTCGCGCCGGGCGTCCGGATCGGCCTGCATCGCGCCGAAGTCACCCAGTCCGGGCTCGACTTCCACGGCGGCGGCGTCAACCTGGCGGCCCGAATCGGCGCGGTAGCGAGCAGCGACGAGATTGTCGTCAGCACGACGACCCTCGAGGCCGCAGCCCGGCCCCACCCTGAGATCGACCGCCGAACGGTCGCCCTCAAGGGCATCAGCAAACCGGTCGACGTCGCGACGATCTACTGGCGCTAGCGGCGTCCCAGCGGACGGCGCTAGATCGGCAGGAGCGCGGCCGCGAACGCGACAGCCGCTCCGATCGCAAAGCTGGCCAGGCTGATCCGCGTCGCCTTCGCCCGGTCGAGCGCTCGCGCGGCCGCTTCGCCGACCTTCTCGGTGGGACCCAGGTCGCCGAAGTTGTACACGCCTCTCGCACCGAACCCGGCGCAGAACTTCAGGTACGCCTGGAGATAGCCCGACGCGGACACGGCGGCCGGGATCACGAGCAGGAGACGGGCGATCGGCGGCGCGCCGATCGCGACGAGGACCGCGAACAGGACGATCGTCGCGATCAGGCCGGCGTGACCGGCCCGGCGACGGCGCGCGACCTCGGCCGGTCCGATGTTGCAGACGCCGGGCCGGTACTCGACGGACATGCCGGCGGGCACCGGCGCCCCAGCGGCGAACAGTGCTTGCATCATGTGCCGTCCTCCGAACGGATCGTACGTCAGCGATCCGGATTCTCAGCGGCGCGATCGCGACCGCCCCGCTCGCCAACCCCGCCCGCGACTGGGAGCACCGATTCGTGACCCGCCCATCGGCGAGGCGGAGGCGGGCCGATGGTGTCAGGCCGGCGCCGCTCCCGGCAGCGCCCCGAGCGCGAACGCGACGGCTTCGTCGGTCGACATCGCTCGACCCGTCGCCCGGATCCGCTCGAACTCCTCCTGGCCGAGACCGCGCGGCAACCGGTAGAGCATCCGCTCGTAATGGGGCCGCTCGTCCGGCGGCCAGTCGGCCTTCTCGCGCTCCATCATCGCCTCGGCCGCCCCGACCAGCGTTGCCGCGCGCTCGAAGTCGCCCCGATCGGTTGCCACCGCGGCGATGCCGCTGACCTTGTAGGGCATCGCCCACTCGTCGCCGCGTCGGTAGTCGATCTCGAGCGCCTCGCGGGCGAGCGCATCGGCCTCGTCGAGGTTGCCGAGCTGGCGCTCGACCATGCTCAGGTTGCCGGCCTCCGAGCTGACGGTCGCGAGGTTGCCGGTCTCGCGGGCGAGCGCGATCCGTTGGTTCATCATGTCGCGAGCCTCGGCGAAGTCGCCGGCCATCTGCGCCGCGACGCCGAGCACGTGCATCGCGTTGCCCCGGCCGATCGTGTCAGCGGTGCCTTCGGTGACCTCGAGCGCCTCGCGGCACAGCCAGCGAGCCTCCTTGATGTCGGCCGCGTTGCCGGAGCGGAGCGCGAGCCGGGCGAGGCCGGTCAGGGCAAGCGCCGTGACGGTCGGATCGCCGGTCTGCCGTCCGATCGCGAGCGCCTTGCCATGGAGCTCCGAGGAGCGCTCGTCCTTTCCGGGCCAGAACGCGAGCAGGCCCGCCTGGAAGTACGCGTTGCCCCGCGCGATCTCGCTGCCGCCCGGTGCGGCGAGCGCCTTGTCGAACCATTCGAGGCCTTCGTCGAGTCTCTTGCGGGCCATCCACACCGGGGCGAGCGCGATCGCGAGTCGGAGCGCCTCGTCCGTTCGCTCGTTTTCGAGGAACCACTGGAGGGCGGCGAGGAGATCGTCGTACTGCCGCTCGAGGTCCGCGAAGAGCGCGTTCGCGTTCAGTCCCCGGAGACCGGGGCCGGCCTGCTCGGCGGTCTCGAGCAGCGACTGGGCCGACGTGGCGTCCACGGTGCGCATGATACGCAGCCCGAAATGGCCGGCGCCGTGCCGATCGCCGAGAGCTTCGAACTCGACCCAGCGCCCTGGACGCGAAGTGACGCCCGCGAGCCGGACGGCCCGCGGGCGTCGTCGAGGTTCGCGAGACTAGTCGGGGAACTCGACCTTCTGGGTCACCGCGGCGTAGGCATCGACGATGCCGGAGCCGTAGAAGCCGTTGAACTCGGTGTCGCCTTCGCAGAGCGCATTGAATTCTGCCGGCCGGCCCTCGTTCGTATAGGTCAGGAGGGGCGGGTCCGGGCACGGATGCTCGGCCGCCGTTTCGGTCAGGACGAACTCCGTCTTCCACGGCGACAGCCGAAGGCTGCCCTTGTGGAACGGATCCTTGACGCCGTACTTGCTCACGATCAGCGCCGAGACGCCGGTCGCGTGGGGCGACGCCATCGACGTGCCCTGGAGATACGCGTAGTAGCCACACGTGCTGCCGTCGCAATCCTTCTGGATGCCGGCGGCGACACCAGCCGGGGTGATGGTTCCTGCGCCGTCCACTAGCGTGGGCTGGAGCAGATGCAACGGATAGGTCGAGAGCACCTGGTTGCCGTTCGTCCGGAACGTCGGCGTCCCGAACCCGTCGCGGAACCAGCCGCCTGGCGCGGAGACCGAGATCTGCTCGACTCCGTAATTCGAGTAGTCAGCCTTGGCCGTGCTCGGCCCGAGCGCCGAGACGCCGATGACATTCGAGCCTTCGACCGGCAGGTCGATGCAGGTGGCGTTGTCGATCGGGCGTGCGTAGGCGGTGCCGGGCGGATAGTCCGGGCTGCTGAAGTCCGTTCGCGGATGGCCCAGGTCTTCGTGGTTGTTGCCGAGCGATCCGACCATCGTGACGTTCTTCGAGTGAGCGTAGTCGAGCGCCCGGTTGACCGCCGCGATGATCGCCCGCTGCTCGGCCTGGTCCTCCGGCGAGTCGGCCGGGTTCGCGGTGCAGTTGTACAGCCACGGGTCGATGTAGAACGACATGTTGACGACGTCGACGCCGATGTCGCCCGCATACACGAGCGCGTCGAGCACCGGCTGCAGGAACACGTAGCCGCTGTCCTGGCCGCCCCGCAGGCTGACGAGGCGGACGCCCGGCGCGACGCCGGACACGCCGAGGCCGTTCGCGGCCGCGGCGACCGTCCCGGAGACGTGCGTGCCATGGCCGCTGTCGTCCCAGTTCGCCGGATCGACGCAGCTCGCGAACTCGCACGGGCCGTCGATGTCGGGCATGTCATGGGTGAAGTTCCGCGAGAGACTCCAGTCGACCTGGCCCGCAAGATCCGGGTGCGAGCCGTCGATTCCGGAGTCGATGATGCCGACGAGGACGCGGCTATCGCCGGCATTGACGGCCCGAGCGAGGTCCGACTTCACCATGTGAAGACCCCACGCCAGCTCGTCGAGGGGGTCGCTTCCGGCGGTCGAGCCACCATGGCGCGGTCCGCCGGGAGTTCCTTCGTGGATCTGCTCGACCTCCGCGTCGTTCGGCTTGGCGAGCGCGGCGTCCGGGATCAGGCCGATCGGTCGCTGTCCGACGGCGCCGATGACGGCGCTCGACGCCGAAACCGCGTCGATGAACCCCGTGGCCGGTCCCGTCGCCACGTAGGTGCCGATGGCCGCATTCCGGCCCGTCAGCGTGCCGCCGGCGGCGCGGATCGCGCGCTCGACGTCGGCCGCGGAGGCGCCGTCCTCCGCAACGACCGTGTACTCGGTCTGAGCACCGCCGGCGCCCATCGCGATGACCGGCACGCTCAACAAGGCTGTTGCCCCGAGTAGGGCCGCGACGATCGCGGCCGGGGCACGACGAGACATCCGCATCCCTTGACCCTCCTACTCGCTCCCACCGAGTCTGTCGCCAATCGTGATCCTAGCTGGCGCCGCAGCGCATTACAGGGGCATAACGAACACGAGACAAAGCCGAGTTTCGTTATCGAGCGTATAGTTGTCACACGACAAGTATCACGCTGCCGCGTTCTGTGGCCGTCGGGCTCGACTGGAGGTTCTCTGTGGGGTTTGCCGCATGGATCCTGACCGGGATCGTCGTTGGGGGGATCGCAAAGCTGCTGGCGCGCTCCCCGCTTCTCGAAGGAGCGACGCCGAGTCTGATCGTGTCGACGCTCGCCGCGCTCCTCGGCGGGTTCGTCGCCGATCTCTTCATCCACGGCGATGCAGCGGTCGCGAACTTCCGCGGACCTTCCGTGATCGGTGCCGTCGCGGGTTCCCTCGTCGCCCTGGCGATCACGATCGCGATCGGCTGGCCGAGGCCGGCCGGCAACCAGTGGGAGGGGCGGCGGTAGCCTGAGACGAGCCTCGCGCTACGTGCTTGGGAGGGCCTGCGCCGGCACCACCGGAACTCGGAGGATCGTTCGGGCCCGACCGAGCAGGACGTCTCGCTCGTCCGCGACGAGGAGCTCGTGAAACGCACCGTCCGGGCGGAAACCAGCGGCTGCGATCGCGTCGAGAAGCGTGACGACGCTCGCGCCTTCGGAGGCAGACCCGCCGATGTGGAGGATCTGCGCGGATGGGCCTTCGCGCAGCTCGACGAGCCGGACGAGCTCCACGGCGCGACCCGCCCGTCGCCGACTTTCGTGGATGGCATCGACGGCATCGTCGTCTGACGCCGTCGCCGGCACCGCGATCATCTGCTGCCACTGCCAGGTCGATCGGTCGTCGAATGATTGCTGGATCTCATCCGGTGGGAGCGCGGCCGGGTGCCACCAGAGGCACTCGAGCACGCCGATCCGGCCCGTGTCGAATCGATCTCGAGCGACCCGCGCCCTGAGGACGATCGCGGTCGCGCGAAGGATCGTCGTCGCGAGCTGAAAATCGGCGGCCGTCCGCGGGCCTGCGCCCCGAATCGCCAGGAACCGGCGGTCCGGGACCACGATCAACGCCAGGCGGCCGGACGACGCATGACGAAGTTCCATATAGGTGCTTGGTCGGCTCGGTGGAAACGGTCCCGCCCAGCCAATGCCGGCGAGCGGCAGCGCGCGCCCGGCGGTCGCGTCGTCGCCCGGCAGGCTCATCGACGAGTCCTGTCCGCCGGCGTCGACCGTGACGCCCAGCTCTGGCGGCCCGGGTTGTGCCGGAAGCCGGTCAGGCCGCTCGCGCCTTCCCGCATCTCCGACGCTGGGACCGGTCTGGCGCTCGCTGGCGAGCCTCGATCCGTAGCCAGCTGCACCTTGCTCCAGCGACTGTCTTCCGATGATCCCGAGACCTGCGCGGTGCTCGCCCACTGATGGCGGTCCCACTCGCGGAACGTTGTCTTCTGCCTCATGTCTTCGACCTCGTCGGCGGGCCCCGGAGTCGCCCGCCTCAGGTCTATTTTACTGCCGTGAGGCAACTACTGCGCTATGGCAACGAACCGTCCGGTCGTTACGAATATCGGGAGAAGGCTTGTTCGAGCGCCTCGATATCGCTGACCAGTCGCTGTGGCGCCGGCATGCGGAAGTCGCGGAGGAGCTCAACGATCAGACCGCGACGATGCGCGACGAGCGTCGACCACAGCTCGTGACCGCGTCGGCTCGCACGAACGACGATCGCTCGGCGATCGGTCTCGTCACGCGCTGTTTCGACGAGTCCCCTCCGCTCGAGCCGGCGAATCAGGCGACTCGCGGACGGTGGTGCCAAGCCGACCCGGTCGCCGATCTCGCCAACTCGGATGCCGTCAGACCGAGCCACGACGACGAGCGCTCGCCACTGCTGGAGCGTCAGGTCGTAGTCCGGGGCGAAGGCGTCGAGCGCGGCCGTGGTCATCCCGACCGCGCCGACGATCAGGCCCTCGAGGGCGCCGACCAGTCGGGCCTCCGACGAAGCGGAGCGGCTGGCTTCAGTGGCTTTCACGTGCCAGATCATACGGACCGATCGCCGGCCGTCTTGCTGGTGTTGGGCCGCAGTCGCGGGCCGGTAGCCAGGATCGCGTGTGCGCGATGACATCATCGGGTCGCTCGCCACCCCTCTCAGGCGATCGCCGGCGCGGTTCCCGATCGATGCCGTCCGCGCATCTGGGGTTCCGCCGAGGCGAACGTTGTCTTCGAATGAACCACCGGGCCCTCGGCGGCATCTGGACTCCAGACAGTCGCGCTCGGCTCGCGAACCCGCGAGGCGCGAGCGCTACGATCGAATAGCCGAGGGCCGAGGGTGCCGTGGATGCGGTGACGACAGCGATGAATCGGGTGACGTCGGCAGACGACGCGCTCGTTCGGCGCGCTCGCACCGGAGACGCCGCGGCGTTCGAACTGCTCGTCGACACTCGTCTCGACCGCTGCTACCGCCTCGCCTGGTCAATCCTCTCGAATGACGCCGACGCCGCCGACGCGACCCAGAACGCGCTCGTGTTGGCGTGGCGGGACCTGCCCAGGCTGCGCGACCCAGGCGTCTTCGACAGCTGGCTCAACCGGATCGTGGCCAATGCCGCCCTGATGGCCCGGCGGCGGCGGGTTCGCCTCCGCGAGGTGTCGATCCAGCCGGCAGACGCAGGCGACGAGCACCCCACACCGGAACCGCGCCAGGACCTCCATGGCCGAAGC
>DASUFO010000020.1:0-155124 GCA_036274475.1 Candidatus Limnocylindrales bacterium | reverse complement strand
GATGAGCAACATCCGCTCGCGCCTCAGCCGGCCGCCAGCGGCCGCGGCCAGTGGGGCGATGACGGCAGCTGGGGCGACCATCGCAAACGCGATGACGCCCGCCTCCGTCGCGCCGCCCCGTTCGTAGGCGTAGACGAGGATTGCGATCCACGTCGCCCACTCCGCGAAGTTGAACGTCGAGAACGCGAGGACGACGCGCCGAATTGACCGATTCCGGAGCGCCTCCCGGAGGTACCTCATTCGCGGTCGAGCCGCCCCGCGCGGAGGAAGAGCCACGTCAACCGCTTCCGAAGCCGGCGCGGCCGCTCGGGCGGGTCGATCGTGGCCGGCTGGAGCTCCTCGACGACAGGTCCGAGCCGGGCGGCGAGGGCTTCCGACAGGCGCTTCGCCAGCTCGAGCTCGTCGCGCGAACCCTCGACCGGGATGACGCCGTCCCAGCCCGCGCCCAGCAGGTCGGCGACCGACGTCGCGGGCAGGACGCGCGACGCCATCCGCTTGCCGATGTACAGCTCCTCCGTGCCGGCCATTGCCAGCGGCACGATCGGCGCCTGGATCCGGAGTGCGATCAGCGCCCAGCCGTTTCGGAACGGTCCGATTCGGCCGGGCGGCCCGGACACCGTCCCTTCGGGCATCTGGGCGAACACCCCGCCGTTGCCGATGACTGCCTTCGCCGACGCGACGTGGACCTCGACCCCGACGCCGCCGCGCCACACCGGCAACAGGCCGCCGAGCCGTCGGATCAGCCACTCCCGCCAGCGCGAGGTGAACGTCGAGGGCCCGCTGCCGAGGAACCACGCCCGCGGCTCGGTCGGGATCGCGTGGAGGACGACGAACGGATCCATCCAGCCGCGGTGCGTCGCGGCGACGAGGAAGTAGCCGCCGCTCGGCAAGTGCTCCTGGCCGCTCGTTTCGATCCGGAACCGGAACGCGCCAACGAGGATCGCGCGCGCGAGGAGCCGCATCGCCCGGTAGAACAGCGAGGCCTTCGATTCGGGCGTCCGGCCCAGCCAGTCGAGACCTTCGAGCGCGCCGCCGCGGGCGTCAGCGAGCGCCTGGGGCGAGATCCGGCCGGGCGGCGGGCGGCGCCGCGGGGTCTTGTCGGCGCCCGCGCCGGACACGTCAGGCGGGCGGGCTGTCGGGACGGGTCGCGGGATCGTGCGGCTCGGCGAGCGGGTCATCGAGCGGGCTGTCGACCGGGTGGGCGTCGTAATCGAAGTTGTCGAAGTCCTCGTCGGTGAATTCGGCCGTCGTTCGCCTCGAAGCCTCCGCAACCTCAGCGCCCGACGGCCGGCCCGGCCCGTGGCGATACCAGATGAGCGCGATGCCGAAGACGACGAACCCGAGCGTGACGATCTGTGCCACCGGGACGCCGAAGAAGGTCCAGTTGCCGCTCCGGAAGAACTCGAGAACGAAGCGAGTGGCGCCGTACCAGATGAAGAAGATGCCGAGCAGGTCGCCCGGCACGAGGCGCTTCGCGTGGCGGGCGAGCCACAGCAACGTCAGGAAGCCGATCAGGCCCGACAGCGATTCGTACAGGAACAGCGGGTGGAAGCCCGTCGTCGCGAGCGGGTACTCGCTGCACGGATAGGCGGGAACGCGGTGGGCGCAATCGATCGCGATGCCCCACGGCAGCGTCGTGGGCGGGCCGTACAGCTCCTGGTTGAAGAAGTTGCCGAGCCGGCCGATCGACTGCATGACGAACAGCGCCGGCGCGACGATGTCGGCCCATGTCCAGAACGACAGCTTCCAGCGGCGCGTCAGGAACCACGCGGTGATCGTCCCGACGATGATCCCGCCGGGCACGCCGAGCCCCGCGAACCCCGAGAAGGTGTACGAGCCGTCGGGCTGGCGGACGACCGGGAGGATCGCTCGGATTGGATCGGCGATGTAGACCTGCCACTGGTCGATGACGTGATACGCCCGACCGCCGATGAGCGCCGCGATCGCGACGATGATCAGCGCGTTGCCGACAATCTCCGGGTCTTCGCCCCGAAACTTCGCTTCGTGGACGAGCACGAGATACACCGCGGCCAGGCCAATCGCGTAGCAGATCCCGTACCAGTGGACCGGAAACGACCCGATCGTGAACGCGACGGGGTCGGGGGTGATGTTGATCATGCGCGGCCGAGTGTACGTGGAGTCGAGGGGCGCCGGTCCGGGCGGCATCGCGGGCGGCGTCCCTATACTGGCGCGCGCATGACCTCTCCCCGTCCCTTCAGCTCGGACGTCACGTCGTGAACGCCGAGTTCAACTGGTGGCTGCTGATCGTCGGACTCGTCATCGGCGCCGCGCTGACCTGGCTGGTCATGGCCGAATCCGCTCGTCGTGACGCCGACGTCGGCGACGACGAACGCCGGAGCGAGGCCGTATGGATCTCGTCGCTGCTGTCCTCGCCGGATCAGCCGGTCGAGCCGCGGCGCGTCGAGGAGATCCTCCGACTGCACGCCGAGTACCTCGCGGCGCCACCGCCCGACGAGCCTGATGAGCCCGGCAACCTCCACGACGCCGCGCCCATCGATGCCGGCGAGGAGTCCGAAGAGCCCGACGAGCACGAGGAGCTCGAGTCCTTCGAGGAGCGCGAAGCCGAGCGCGCGTCCGCTGCGCCGCCGGCGTTCGAGCCTGGGGTGATGGCGCGGCCGAAGGCGGTGGGGATGGCCCGGCCGAGGGCTGCCGATGCCGGCCGCGCGGGCGCTGCGGCGCCCCAACCAGACGGCGGATCCGGCGCCCCGACCGCTCCGCGCGAGGGTTAGGCGGCGCCCCGACCCGGCGGGACGGTCCCCGAGTGCAGCGCGACCGCGCCGAGCCCGAGACGGCGGTACTCGACATCGACGAGTCCGGTCGCTCCCATGAGATCCGCGAGCGAGTCCGCGTCGGGGACGTTCCGGACGAGCTCGGTCAGGCGGCGGTAGGCGTCGCGGCGCGCGGCCACGGACACGGCGAGCGGCGCGATCCGCCGGGCCGCCCGGTGCTGGATCCGGCCCCACCAGCGCGGCGTCGGCATCGTCGGCTCCAGGCAGACGACGCGGCCGCCCGGCCGGACGACCCGGCGCAGCTCTCGGAGGCCGGCCGCAGGATCGGCGAGTGTCCCGAGTCCGAATGCGATCGTCGCCGCCCCGAACCGGCCGTCGTCGTACGGCAGGGCCAGCGCGTCGGCGAGAACGAACTCCAGCTGGACGATGTCGCGGGCCCGGGCCGCGCCGCGATCGACCATCGCGGGCGACAGGTCGACAGCGACGATCCGACCGAACGGGCCGACGCGATCCGCCAGCTCCGCCGCGAGACGGCCGGTGCCCGCCGCAACGTCGATCGCGGAGTCACCGGAGGTGAGCCAGGCCTCGGCGACGGCCGCCGATCGCCAGCGCCGGTCGAGACCGAGCGAGAGGAGCGTCGCGAGACGGTCGTGGACCGGGGCGAGCTCGTCGAACACCGCCGCGACCTCGGCCGAGCGCGCCGAGCCCGGTTCCGCGCCGCGCGTCGAGGGGGAGGGTTGCGTGGTGTCTGCCGCTCCCCCGACCGGGACCGGGTTCGAATTCTGTGCATCCTGCGGCGGCGTCGCCGGATCGGTCGCGTTGACGTCCGCTACCGCCCCGGTCGGCGCCGCCGGCGTCATCCGGCTTCGCTCGTGAGCACGGGGTCCGCAGAGACGTTCGCGGGGTCGTTCTCGGGCGACGGGCTCACGCCGAAGGTGACGTCTTCGCCGACCTGATCGATGTCGGGCACCTCTCCCACCCAGAACGCGACATCCCCGGCGAAGTTCATCAACCCGATCGGCGTCCGCTGGCCCCCACTCTCCACCCAGCAACGATACTCCGTCCCGGTCGGCGGTTCTTCGAGTCCCTGCGCGATGACGACGAGGCGATTCGTGCCGGGTGCATAGGTGATGGCCCCGGTCACGTTGGTGTCGCCGGTCGTCGACACGAGCGCGACGTGCTCCGCGTTCGGCTCGCCCTGGATCTGCAGCGACCACGCGGCCGCTTTTGCCAGGGCGTTCACGGCCTGCTGCTGGTCCTCGATCGTGGCGTTCTGCGGCCCGACGATCAGCAGCTGCGTCGCGACAAGCGCGATCGCGATGCCCGCGGCGATCGTCGCCGCCCACATGCCGAGCCGGCCGATGCCGCGGGCCTTCCTGGCCCGGGCGTCGTCGATCGAGGTCGGTTCGGCCGGTCGAGGCGGCGTCCCGGGCGTCGCGGCAGGAACGGGAATGGCGGCCGGCCCGCCGGCGGCGGTGGCAGCCACGGCAGCGGCCACGGCGCTGCGGTCGCGACCGACGGCGGCGACGAACGCCAGCGTCCGCTCCTTGAGCTCGGGTGGGGCGGTCGTTCGGACGGCGTCGCGGATCAGCGCGGACGACCTGCGCAGCCGCTCCAGCTCCGCGGCGCATTCCGAGCAGCCGGCGAGATGGCTGGCAAGCAGCGCCGAATCCGGCGTGTCACCAGCGGCGAGACGATCGAACCCGTTCGGCTCGACCGCCGCGAGTTCGAGAAGCTCTCGCGCCTCAGCGTGTTCCATCTCTCCCGTCACCGATCCCGATTCTCACCTGCCGGCACCGCGACCGGTGCCAGATCCGCCGTCGGCCCCAGCTCGTCGCTGAGGACCTCGCGGAGTCGCATCAATGCCCGACGCGTCCGCGTCTTCACCGTTCCGAGCGGCCAGCCCAGCTTCTCCGCGATCTCGGACTGGGTCAGTTCCGAGCTGTACGCGAGGACGAGTGCCGTCCGCTCGTGCTCCGGCAGCTCGGCCAGCGCGTCGCGGATCACGTCGCGCAGCTCCGTCGCCGCCAGCTCGCCTTCGGGCCCCGGTCCCAGGTCCGCCCCGCCCAGAACCGTTCCGCTGGCGGCGATCCGCTCGAGCGCTGCCGTGTCGTGTTCGTCGTCGCCGGCTGCCGACGAGAGCGGCACGAGGTTGGGCCGCCTGCCCGCCGCTCGAAGTCGGTCGACCGTCCGATTCCGGGCGATCGTGTGCAGCCAGGCAGCCAGCGACCCGGCACGAGGGTCGAAGAGCTCAGCCCGGTTCCAGAGCGCAAGGAACGTCTCCTGTACCACCTCCTCGGCGACCTGCCGATCAGATGTCAGCCGGATGGCCGCCGCGAACACCGCGTCGCCATGCCGGTCATACAGGGCGGCCAGCGCGTCCTGCGAGCCCACGGCAACCTCGCGAACGAGAGTCGTGTCGTCGCGCGGAACGTGACGGTCGCCAGTCATCGTTACGTGCCCGGAGCGCCGGCGGTTTCAGCCGGTTCGCCGGGTGTCAGGTGGAACGGCCGGCGCTCGAATCCGCTGGAGAGGACGATGTCGGTCTGGGTGGTGAACACGTGGCGGGTCGCCTGCACGAGCTTCAGCACCCGCTCGAAGTCGCGCGTGTCGCGGGCACGGATCTTCACGAGGTAGTCGGCCTCGCCCGAAATGTGGTGGCACTCCTCGATCTCGGGGATTGCGGCGAAGTCGGGCGTGAGGTCCGTGGCGGCCGTTCCCGGCGCCTGGGTGATCCACGAGAAGCCGAGCACGCCGAGACCCACCGCCGACGGCTCGACGACGGCGGTGTAGCCGGTGATCACGCCTCGCGCCTCGAGCTTCTTGACGCGTTCGTGAGCCGACGGGCCGCTCATCCCGACCTCCGCCCCGAGGTCCGCGTACGGTCGCCGGCCGTCCCGCTGAAGGGACTCCAGGATCCGCGCGTCGGTCGCGCTCAGCGAGTCTCTTGTTGCCATCTACTCATACTTTGTTAGGCATATCGCGTGCAACTAGTCGATACATTAGGTATCATCGCCATTGGTTGTCGACCACCGCACGAAGCGGCGGGCCGTCCGGCCCCCGGCGACCACCGCAGCGGAGGTGCACCGATGATCGCGATCGGTTTCGGGCTCCTGGCGCTGTTCTCAGTTCTCAGCATCCTGCTGGGCAGTGAGGATCCGCGCCACGAGGATCCTCGGGATGACATTCGGATCTGGATGCGGTACGGCGTTCGGTAACGGACGGGCCTAGCCTACCCCACGACGCCCCGGGTACCGTCCCGGGGCTTCGTTTCTGCCCCGGGTGGCTCGCTCGTCGCCGGCGGACCGACAGTCCGGGATTCTCGGTCGAACCAGTCGCTGGCGTCTTCCACCGCGCATGTCGTGGCCCCGTGGTCCACAGCCTCCATCGAGCGCGCCGTCAAGGGCTCCCCGAGCGTGGAATGTGGACGCTCAGTCCGGATGCGCGGCGGTCACCACTCCCCCGCAGCACGGCGAGCGACTGCGTTCAGCGCGCCCGCGGGCAGGTGCGCCTCGAGGCACGAAACTCCCGCCGGCCCGACGAGCGCGTCGTGGCCCGTCCCTGCCGGCAGCTCGAGCCGGTCGCCCGTCGCGAGATCAACCGATTCGCCGCGATCGACGAGGCCGAACGTGATCGAGCCCGACTCGACGACGATCACCTTGTCGTAGTCGTGGTCGTGGGCTCCGTACCGATCGCCTGGGCCGTTCGACCATGGGGTCGGCGCCAGGCCTTCGCCGCGAAGGCGCTCCGCGAGCCCGGCGACGCTCACGCGGCGACGCCGATCAGCGAGCCGACCCCGAACGTCACGATCGCCGCCGCGGCCCCGATCAGCACCTGGCGAACACCCGAGAAGAGGACGCCGCGTCCGGTGAGCAGGCTTACACCGGCGCCAACCGCGAACAGCGCGATGAGGCTCAGGACGATGCTCGTCGCGAAGGCCACGACCCCGGTCGTGATCAGGTACGGAAGAACTGGGACGACCGCCCCGACGCCGAACGAGATGAACGAACCCCCGGCCGCCCCGATCGGAGATCCCAGCTCCTTCGGATCGAGTCCCAACTCCTCGCGGATCAGCGTGTCGAGCGCTCGCTCCGGGTTCTCGAACAAACGGGCGGCGATCGCGTCGGCTTCGTCGGGTGGAAAGCCCTTCGCCCGGTAGAGCGCGGCCATCTCGGCCTGCTCCTCCTCGGGCATCGCCTCGAGCTCCGCCCGTTCGAGCGCGATCTGCCGCTCGAACAGCTCCCGCTGCGACTGCATCGAGATGTACTCGCCCGCGGCCATGCTGAACGCACCCGCGAGCAGCCCCGCGATTCCGGCGAGCACGATGAAGGCGGGGTCGGCATGCGAGGTGCCAGCCGCGCCGGCCACACCCATGACGAGCGCGAGGTTGCTGACGAGCCCGTCGCTGACGCCAAAGATGACCGCGCGAAGGGTCCCCGAGCGTCCGGACCGATGCCAGCGCTCGCGAGCCGCGATGTCCTCCTCGACGCGGGCCGGTGCGGCCGGACCGGCCTTCAGGCGGCGCCAGATCTCGGCATGCTCGCGTTCGTCGGCGGCAATCGCGGCGACCTCCGGAGAGGACTGGCCTTCGTAGATGTCCTCCTCGTCGCCTTCGAGGGCGGTCACGAGGTCGGAAACCGCGTGCGTCCCGAAGAGCCGGGCGAGGAACACGATCACCGCGACCCGGAACCGGGGCCGGTTCGGCGGCGCCGGCACGTCCGCTCCGCGCTCCTCGAGCTTGCGCGCCCAGATGTCGGCATGGCGGCGCTCGTTCGCCGCGATCCGCTCGAACGCCGACGCCCGACGCGGATCCTTCTCGATCTTCGCAAGCGCGTCGTAGAGGAGGATCGCGTCGCGTTCCAGGCGGAGGTTCTCGAGGCTCTGGGTCGTCTCGGCGGACATCGCGGGCATCGTCGCCATCGTACCCGGCGGTAGACTCGCGGGGATGTCGAGGGAAATCGGCGGCGCGAGGCGGACGGGGCTCCGGTATCTCTCGGCCGACGATGTCGGAGCCGCGATGCCGCCGCTCGACGAGCGGCTTCGGCTCGCCGAGCGAACGATGGTCGCCCTCATCGCCGATGCGGAATTGCCACCGAAGATCGGGATTCATCCCCGGCCCGAAGGGTCCTTCGGTCACGCGATGCCGGCCCTGCTCCGCGGCGCGGCCGGCGACGGTGCGGACGACCTGGTCGGGATGAAATGGATCGCCGGATTTCCGGGCAACCGGGCAATCGGGCTGCCCGCGCTCCACGGCCTCGTGCTGATCGTCGACCCCCGGACAGGCGAGCCGGCCGCGATCCTCGACGCGGGCCCGATCACTGCGGAGCGGACGGCCGCCATCTCCGGTGTGGCGATCGCCCAATTCGCGGCGCACGTGGCGGGCCGCGCGCCGCGCGCAGCGCTGATCGGTGCCGGGACGCAGGGCCACAGCCATGTCCCGATCCTGGGTCGCGTGCTGCCGGGCGTCGATCTGCGCGTCTTCGACCGGCACGCGGACCGCGCCGCGGCGCTCGCGGAGATCGCCCGCTCCACGGAGGGCATCGGCGACGCCCGGCCGGTCGCGGCCGCGCGGGACGCGGTGCGCGATGCCGACGTCGTCGTCACCGTCGCGTCCTTCGGTCCCGTCCGCCAGGTCATGACGTCCGATTGGCTCGCCCCCGACGCCCTGGTCGTCCCGGTCGACTACGCGACGTACTGCTCGGCCGAAGTCGCCGCGGGCGCGGCACTCTTCCTGGTTGACCACCGCGAGCAGTTCCTCGCCAACCGCGAGGCCGGCAACTTCGACGGCTACCCCGACCCGACGGGCACCCTTGGCGAAGCGATCGTCGCGGGGACGGAGCGACCGGCGAGCGGCCGCGTCGTCGTGACGCACCTCGGTGTCGGCCTCGCCGACCTCGTGTTCGGTGCCGCGGTGGTCGAACGGGCGGTCGAACGCGGACTCGGGACGGTCCTGACCACCTGACGGGCTCACGGCCGCGGCGCGCGTCCGGCAGACTGTCGGAGGGACGCGACGTTCGGGAGGAACAAGCCGGTAGTGAGGTCCGTCGGGCGGCTGCTTCGCATCCTGCTCGTCGTCGTCGTCATCGCCGTCGCCGCGCTCTCCGGGGTCGTTGGCGCGGTCACGATCCGGGCGCTGCCGCAACAGGACGGCGCGATCCAGGTGCCGGGACTCGGATCGAGCGCCACGGTCCTCCGCGATGCGGCCGGCATCGTCAACATCTACGCCGACAATCCCGGCGACCTGTTCACCGCCCAGGGCTACGTCCATGCCCAGGAGCGGCTGTGGCAGATGGAGGTGTGGCGCCACATCTCGTCCGGCAGGCTTTCGGAGCTGTTCGGGAAGACGACCCTCGACCAGGATCGATTCATCCGGACGCTCGGCTGGCGGAAGGCCGCGGAGCAGGATTTCGCGCAGCTGGGCGCAGGACCGCGGGCCGCCCTCGACGCGTATGCCCAGGGTGTCAACGCGTTCATCACCGGCCATCAGGGCAGCTTCGGGCTGGCATTCGTCGTCACGGGGATGCGCAGCGGGCTCGGCGGCATCGGCGGCTACGAGGTCGAGCCGTGGACCCCGATCGACTCGCTCGCGTGGCAGAAGGTCCAGGCGTGGCAGCTCGGCGGCAACTTCGACACGGAGGTCTTCCGGATGCTCGCCGACGAGCAGCTCGGCGACCCGGCGCTGACCGACCAGCTGTACCCGCCCTATGCGCATTCGATGCCGGTGATCGCGCCGTCCGGCGCCACGGCATCGGTTACGCCGAACCAGGCCTTGGCCCCGGCCTACGGCTCGGCTGGTCGCGCGACAGATGCCGAGGCCGCCGCGTGGCGTGACGTCGCGGCGCTCGGCGACGGGATCCTCAACCTCGCCGGTCTCGACGGTGGGGCAGGCCTCGCGGGAGACCACCAGGTCGGCTCCAACAACTGGGTCGTCTCGGCCGAGCTCAGCCAGACCGGATCGCCGCTCCTCGCGAACGACCCCCACCTCGGCATCTCGATGCCGTCGGTCTGGTTCATGAACGGGCTCCACTGCCGGACCGTCAGCGCGGATTGTCCGTACGACGTTACCGGCGTGACGTTCCCGGGGATTCCCGGCGTCGTCCTCGGACATAACGCCAGGATCGCGTGGGGCGCGACGAACACGGACCCCGACGTGCAGGACCTCTTTGTCGAGTCACCCGATCCCGACGAGCCCGACAACTATCTCTTCGCCGGTGAGTCGATCCCGTTCGCGACGCGGACGGAGACGATCGAGGTGGCGAACGGCGCCGACGTCGAGATGGCCGTCCGTGAGACCCGCCACGGTCCGATCCTCAATGACGTCGACCCGCGCCTCATCGACGCGCCGCTCCTCGCGCTGCGCTGGACCGCGACGGCCGAGGTGGACCACACGTTCGAGGCGTTCTACCACCTCATGACCGCCGCGAACTTCGACGACTTCAAGGCGGCATTCGCTGGCTACGGCGCGCCATCCCAGAACTTCGTCTATGCCGATGTCGATGGTCACATCGGCTACGTCCTGCCGGGCAAGATCCCGATTCGCGACGGCGGCGATCGCGGAGACCGGCCGCGGTCCGGCAGCGATGGCGCGCACGAGTGGTCGGGCTACATCCCGACCGACGAGCTGCCGACGCTCTTCGACCCGCCGAACGGCGTGATCGTCACTGCGAACAACGCGGCCGTCGACGCCGGCTATCCCTACTTCGTCGCCGCGGAGTGGGATCCGGGCTACCGCGCCGCCCGCATCGCGGAGCTGATCGACGATGCGGCCGGCGGTGGCGGGCTGACGGTCGAAGAGATGGCCGCCATCCAGACCGACACGAAGATCACGCGCGCGGATCGCGTGAAACCGCATCTCGACGGCATCGATCCGGCGACGCCCGACGGCGACGCGGTCCTCGAGGCGATCGCCGCCTGGGACGGGATGTCCGACCCCGCGAGCGTCGGGGCGTCGGCCTACTGTGCGTTCGAGTATCGATTGCTGCGTGGCCTCTTCGACGACGAGCTGGGCGACCTCGCCCGGGAGTATGTCGGCGGCGGCGCGTCGTGGTCAGCGATGATCGGCCTGCTCGACGAACCGGGCTCCCCCTGGTGGGACGACACGACGTCGACCGGCCGCAAGGAGTCTGCGCCGGACATCATCACCCAGGCCCTTGATGCCGCCGGCGCCGACCTGCGCGGCGGGTACGGCGAACCGAAGGACTGGACCTGGGGGAGGGTCCATGAGGCAACGTTCCGGGAACCGACCCTGGGGACCAGCGGCATCGGGCCGCTCGAGTGGTACTTCAACAAGGGCCCGGTGCAGGTCGGCGGGGCGGCGGGTGCCGTGTTGAACACGTACTACCGCCCGGATCGGACCTACCCGGATCCGTACGACCCGTCGTTCGAGCCGGTCGGCTTCAAGGACCTGTTCGAGGTCACGAACCTGCCGTCGTACCGGCTGTTGGTCGACCTCGGCGATCTCGACGGCGCTCGGATCGTCCAGACGACCGGCCAGAGCGGTGTCCCGTTCGACGGCCACTACGGCGACCTGATCGACGACTGGGCGACGGGCCAGATGGTGCCGCTCTTCTTCACGGAGCAGGCGGTCGAGGCCACGCTCGTGAAGCGGCTGACCCTCGTCCCGTAGCTGCAGACGCCGCGCCCAATCCCCACGCCGTCGTTGTCGCCGCCGTAGCCGTCGCCGTAGACGCGACCGTCGCGAAACGCCTGACGATCGTCGCGTTGGCGCAGACGCCGCGCCCACGCCCCACGCCGTCGCTGTCGCCGCCGCCGTCGCCTCGTCACGTTCGGCAAATGTTCGCTAGCCGACCCTTAGGCAAGGGACGCTCGGCAGTTGCTCGGCGGGCAGGACCGATGCCGAAGTTCAGCGCCACAGCGAACCCATGTCACGCACGCGCGCGCTGCGCCTCCCTCCGGACTCGCTGCCTAGCGCTCGTCTGGCGATCATTTGCCAAGAACCAGATGCCAGAGAACGGCCTCGAAGCATCGGGCCGTTGAAGCCACCGTCTTACCTCCAGCGTCCGAGCTGGAAAGGACGCATCGAAGGTCGTGGCGTGGGCGGCAACTCGCCGCCGTGTCGTGCGGCTGTCCGCCACGACGAGAATCCGCCCCACCGCGCGCCCTCGCCAGCCTCGCTCAGCAGCAATCTCCAGTGCGAGCCGTTGCTTTCGATCCAGCGAGAACAGCATGGCCTGGAGGTCAGGAATTACGGTCTTGACCTCCACGACGAGCACGACGCCGGCCTCGGGCCGATGGGCAAGGATGTCGATCGAGCCTCGTTCGCCACGAACGTTGAATGAGACTTCGGCGACGACATCCCAGCCCAACTGGCGAAGGGCGGTAGCGACGACTTCAACGATCGAGGCGTGATCGGCATCCAACAGACGGTCAAGCGCCTCGCCGTTCCAGTTGAGGGTCACGTTCAATCGAGCGCCGAGCGCGCGGGCGATCGCATCGAGCGCGGCGAGGGTCAACTCATCAGCATGGCCGCGCTCGAGGCGCCCGACCCGGGCGCGTGTCACCCTGGCCGAAATGGCGAGATCAGACTGACGCCACCCGCGCCGTCGTCGGAGCGCTCGCGCCTGGCGCCCAAGTCGGATCGGATCCATGGCCGGAGCATGAGCGAGGCCCCTTCACTGGCGGTTATTCCGGACAGGCCGTTCCATCGGGCAGCGGATCGTGCGGGTGGCGACCCCTCCTGCGCCCAATCTGCCCGAACTACTCCTCGCTGATTGGCAGCGGCCCGTCGCCGACCTCGATCAGCACGCGGCCGTTCTCGACCACGACCGGGTAGACCTCGAGCGGCAGCTCGGCCGGCGGGTCGAGTGGCTCGCCATCGGAGAGGTCGAACCGCGACAGGTGGAGCGCGCACGTCAGCGTCCCGGCGGTCAGGAATCCCTTGTCGAGCTCGAAGTACTCGTGGGAGCAGACGCCCTGGACGGCCGTGAATTCGCCGCCGTTGTTGATGACCAGGACCTGGTCGGTGCCATCGACGAAGACCATCTTCATCTCGCCGTCCGCGACCTCGTCGACGCCGAGCAGGTCGATCCGCCTCATCGGCTCCCCCGCCTGCCGATCGCCGCCGGTGCAGCTCCGCCGCGGCGTCGCGGCAAGGGTTCTGGCGGGGTCACGCCGCTGCCGCGTCCTCCGTGCCGGCGATCCACTTCGCCTCGAGCAGCTCGCGCAGTCGATCGCGCTCCGCTTCGAGCGGGACCCGCGCGACCACCGGCTCGAGGAAGCCGAGAACGATGAACTTGCGCGCCTCGTCGGGCGGAATGCCGCGGCTCTCGAGGTAGAAGAGCTGGGTCTCGTCGATCGGGCCGACGGACGACGAGTGCGCCGCGCGACGGCAGTCCGGCTGATCGATCTCGAGTGACGGAATCGCGACCGAGCGCGCCTTCTTCGAGAGGTTCATCCCGAACTCGCCGAGGAAGCTGTCGGTCCCGATCGCCGTCTTGTCGATCGTGATCATGCCCTTGAGGTAGGTCCGCGACGCGTCGAGCAGGACCGCCTTCGAAAGGAGATTGCCGGTCGTGTCTCGGCCGACATGCCGGGTGTACGAGGTCAGATCGAACAGCTGGTCGTCCGAGCCGAACACGATCTCGACCTGCTCGACGGAGCTTCGATCGCCGGCAAGCACGTTGTCGACGCGGCTCCGCACGACCCGGCCGCCCAGCTGCGCCAGCGCCCAGTGCAGCTTCGCGCCCTCGCCGATCGATGCGTGCCGGTTCTGGAACGCCACCGTGCTCTCGAGCAGATCCTGGATGCTGGCCATGGCGAGCTCGGCGCCATCCCCGAGGATCACCTCCGTCGTCCCGGTGAAGAGCGACTGCGCGTCGGAGCCGCCAACCCCGGCGCCGAGGATGTCCTCGACGATCGACGCCTTCGCGCCGGCACCCAGCTCGATGATCGTCCTCGTCAGCAGCGCCCGGCCCGGTGCACCAACGGGCCAGCGGACGACGATTGGCTGCTCGACCTGGGCACCCGGCGCGACCCGGATGACGACGCCCTGATTCCAGGCGGCGCGCGTCAGCTGGCCGAGCTTGTCATCGGCCGGCGCTGGGGCACCTTCAGTGATGAGGGTGCGAGCGGCATCGGGCTCGCGGAGAATCCAGTCGCGGAGCGGCTCGACGGTGACTCCCGCCGGCAAGCCAGCCGTCTCGACGTCGGCGCCCGGCGCGTCCGCCGGCCCGAACGGGCGAACCTCGGCCAGGTCCGCCGCCCGAAGGTCGATGTACGGGGTGTACAGCTGGTTCGTCTCGGTGGGCAGCTCATCGAAGCGCGCGAGCGCCGCCCGACGGTCGTCGGCAAGCCACGATGGCTCCTCGGCCGCATAAGCCTCGATGAGGTCGCGATCCGGGGTGAACGTCAGTTCCGAGGGAGCGCGCCGCGGCGCGCGCGGAGCGCGGGCGAGGGTCACCCGAGCGACCCCTCCATCTCCATCTTCACGAGCCGGTTGAACTCGATCGCGTACTCCATCGGGAGCTCCTTCGTGAACACCTCGAGGAAGCCCTGGACGATCAGGTTCGTCGCCTCGTTCTCGGTCAGGCCGCGGCTCATCAGGTAGAAGACCTGATCGGCGCTGACCTTGCCGACGGTGGCCTCGTGGGTCATCGTCGTGTCGTCTTCCTGGATGTCGATGTAGGGATACGTGTCGCTGCGGCTGATGTCGTCGAGCATCAGGGCGTCGCACCGAACGCTGGCGACGACGTTCGTGGCGCCAGGCGAAACCTTGAGCTGGCCGCGGTACGTTGCCCGGCCGCCGTCCTTCGAGACGGACTTCGAGACGATCCGGGACCGCGTGTTGGGCGCCAAGTGGATCGCCTTCGCGCCGGTGTCCTGGTGCTGGCCCTTGCCGGCGACCGCGACGCTGATGATGTCGGCGGTCGCGCCCTCGCCGCGGAGATAGATCGAGGGAAACTTCACGGTCTTGCGGGAACCGGTGTTCGCGTCGATCCACTCGACCGTGGACCGCTCATACGCGTGGGCCCGCTTCGTGACGAGGTTGTAGACGTCGTTCGACCAGTTCTGGATCGTCGTGTAGCGGACCTTCGAGCCCGGCAGCGCGACGACCTCGACCACGGCCGCGTGGAGCGAATCGGTCGCGTAGATGGGGGCGGTGCAGCCCTCGATGTAGTGGACCTTGGCGCCTTCCTCGACGACGATGAGCGTCCGCTCGAACTGGCCGGTGTTCTCGCCGTTGATCCGGAAGTAGGCCTGGAGCGGCAGCGGCACCTCGACGCCCTTCGGGACGTACACGAACGAGCCGCCCGACCAGACCGCGGTGTTCAGCGCGCTGAACTTGTTGTCCTCGGCCGGGACGACCGTCCCGAAGTGCTTGCGGACGATGTCCTCGTGTTCCTTGAGACCCTGGTCCATCCCCATGAAGACCACGCCGATCTTCTGGAGCTCCTCGCGGACCGAGTGGTAGACGACTTCGGAGTCGTACTGGGCGCCGACACCGGCGAGGAACTTGCGCTCCGCCTCGGGAATACCGAGCCGCTCGAACGTCGCCTTGATCTGCTCGGGGACGTCGTCCCACGACTTCTCTTCGCGCTCCGACGGCTTCCGGTAGTAGACGATCTTGTCGAAGTCGATCCGGTCGAGGCCGTCGGTCCAGGTGGGCATCGGGCGCTTGACGAAGTGGTCGTACGCGCGGAGGCGGGCCTGGAGCATCCAGTCCGGCTCGCCCTTGAACGAGCTGATCTCCTCGACGGTCTCGCGGGTGAGGCCGCGCTTCGTCTCGGCGAGGTAGACGATGTCGTCGTGGAACGCGTACTGGTCGCGTCGATCGGTGACGATCTCGCGCGTGGCGGTCAATGAACTCTCCCGGCCGGCGGCCGTTTGGGGGGTCTCGTAATTCCGAGTTGAATTATCGGGATTAGCGCGCGAAGCGTCAACGACGTCGAGCCGTTGACCGTCCTCGTAGGATCGTCGTGCCTGCTGAGGGAGTGCCCGATGCCCGACATGGTTCCCGAGATGCCCGCGACGAGGTCGTGCCCGTGGTGCGCGGCGGTCGCCGCCGACGAGGCGACGACGTGCGCTGCCTGTGGCGCCGCCCTCGCCCAGCGCGAGTCCATCGGCGACCTCGTGATCCCCGGGCTGACGGCCATCGATCCCGCGCTTCAAGGCCTCGAGGACCGGCCGATCCGCCTCGCTGGGCCGAGTCCGACCCAGGGTCTCGCCGACGGGGCCGTTCTCGCCGCGCTCGTCGTTGGCGGGCCCGTCGGGCTGGCGGCGCTCGGCGGCGTTGCGGCGGTCGCGGCCGCGGAATATGCCGGCGCCGCGCGGCCCCACGCGGGCGCGCCCGAGAACCTCGGTGACGTCGGCCGGCCGAGCGAGATCACGCTCCAGGCGCTGGAACGCGTCGAGCAGGCCGAGCGCGACGACCCGGACGCCAGACACGGCGACGGCGCGTCGACCGCCGGCGTGGAGCCGGAAGCGGACGCGCCGCCAGATCCCTGGCGCGACCTGCCCGAAGGCCAGTAGGTCAGGCCCCAGGTTCGCTATCCGAGCGAGGCGCGAGCCTCCTCTTCGGCCGTCGTGCCGGGGCCGACCGCGACGCCTTCGCCGAACTGTGAATCACGCATGTACGGGTCCGTGCCGGTCCCCATGCCGGTGTCCTGCTGGACAAGGCTGCCGAGGTCGCGGTCGTTGTCATAGCGAACCAGGTCCTTCGGCTCGCCCGACATCCGCGTCCGCGCCTCGTTCATTGCCCGGCGGACGCGCGGTCCGGTCATCGACGAGGTGATCAGCCACCACGCGGCGACGACGGCGAGCCCGATGACGGTCAGCGCCAGAAGCGGAATCAGCGGATTCGGTCGGGACCGACCCGGCAGCCGATCGGCGATCTCGTCCGGGAGCTCGACCTTCGAGAGGTCGATGTCCGGGATCACGATCCGTTTCGGCATCTTGACGTCCTTGGTGGCGTCCTTCGCCGCCTTGACGAACTCGTCTCGGGCCTCGATGAGGTCATCCTTGGTCATGTCGCGCAAGCCGTCGGGCAACTTGATGTCAGGCAGCTTGATCTCCGGCATGGTGATTTCAGCCATCCCGCGCCTCCTTTCCTGGTCGGGCCATCGTCGCGGCTACCGCCTCACAGTCCGACAGCCGCCCGAACAGGAGGGGTTGCAGGGCCATCGCAGGTCCGCGAACCTGTGGCCATGGCTCCTCGAACCAGCGCCGGGATCCTGCTGTTCCGGCCCCGGAGCGGCCGTCTCCAGGTCCTGCTCGCGCATCCCGGCGGGCCGTTCTTTCGAAACCGCGACGAAGGCCACTGGACGATCCCGAAGGGCGAGGCAGACGGCGACGAGGAACTGGTTGCGGTTGCCCGCCGCGAGTTCGAGGAAGAGACAGGCAGCGCTCCGCCCGATGGCGAAGCGATCGACCTCGGCAGCATCGTCCAGAAGGGCGGCAAGGTCGTCCATGCCTGGGGTCTCGAGGGCGACCTCGACACGGCAACCGCCGAGAGCAACATGTTCGAGATGGTCTGGCCGCCGGGCTCCGGCCGTGTCCAGACGTTCCCGGAGATCGACCGCGTCGAGTGGTTCGACGTCGACGAGGCGAAGCGGCGCGTGAAACCGACACAGATCCCGCTGATCGACCGGCTCGTCGAGGCGCTTGGGTAGAAGCGCCTGGCGCGAACTCGCCACGTCCTGTCACAAATCCCGGGCTACGATCCGGCACCATGCCGAAGCCTCTTCCGCTGAATGGGACCGGTCCGGACCCGATCGTCGTGACCCGCGAGGTCGCGCGTCGCTTCCTCGTGCTTCGTCATTTCCTCGGGCCACCGCGCTCGCTGCCGGCCGGGCCGGCCGGCGTCCTGACCTATTTCGACCGGCTCGGTTCGCTGCAATTCGATCCGATCGACGTTGCCGGCCGAAACCACGACCTCGTCCTGCTCGCCCGGGTAGCGGGCTATCGGCGGGCCTGGACGGACACCCTCCTGTACCAGGACCGGGCGCTGTTCGAGGCCTACAACAAGATGCTCTCGATCCTGCCGACGGCGGAGCTGCCGTGGTATCGGATCGCGTGGGATCGGGCGCGAGCGCAGCACGAGCGAGGCGCGTTCGACGAGCACGCACCCCTCGTCGAGGAGCTGCTCGAACGGATCCGGGAGACGGGTCCGATGTCGTCGCGGGACGTCGAGCCACGCGCGGCGATCGACTGGTACTGGCGGCCCACGAACCAGGTCCGGGCGATTCTCGAAGCGCTGGCTGAAGCCGGGGTCCTCGGCATTGCCCGGCGCGACGGCAACGTCCGCGTCTACGACCTCATCGAGCGCCTCGTTCCGGCGGAGCTGCTCGAGCGGCGGCCGTCCGTCCGCGATCAGTTCAAGCACAAGCTGCTGTCGCGCTACCGGGCCCACGGGCTGCTCGGCGCGACGGGACCGGCGGAGCTGTGGGCGGGCACGTACCCGCGGCTGGAGCTCGGTGGCGAGGACGGCCTGCCGATGGGGACCGCCGGTCGCAACGCCCTCCACGCAGAGCTGGTCGCCGCCGGCGACCTGCTGCCGGTCGAGATCGACGGCGTCCGCGGGCGCCGCCACCTCGTCGGGTCCGAGAGGGGCCTCCTCGATCAGGCAGTCGCTGAAGTCGCCGCCGGCCTGCCGCCGGGTGGCGCCCCGGCCGGGGTCGCCTTCCTCGCGCCGCTGGACCCGCTCGCCTGGGACCGCGATTTTCTGCGCGCCTGTTTCGACTTCGACTACGTCTGGGAGGTGTACGTGCCGGCCCGGAAGCGGCGCTGGGGCTACTACGTCCTGCCGCTGCTCCATGGCGATCGGCTTGTCGGCCGGATCGAGCTCCGGGCGGAGCGGAAGGCGGGCGTCCTGCGGATCGTCGGGGCGTGGTGGGAGGACGGCTTCGATCCGCTCGCCGACGAGGCGTTCGCGGGCGCGCTCGGCGAGGCGCTCGAGGCGCATCGCGAGTTCGCGGCGATGCGCCGCGTCGCGTGGCCACGAACGGCCCGCCATCGGGCGCTCGCGGAGGCGGTCAAACGAGCTGGCGTCGTCGACGCGGAGCAGCGAATTCCGGCGTGACCCGGAGGTCGAGCGTCAGCCTCAGCGGCCGGTGCTGGCCGAGCCGACCACTCGCGGCAGACTGACCTTCACCGGCGACCAGCCGCCCCAGTTGCCCGCGTTGTCGCGGGCCGCGGTCCGGAACTCATACGTGTGGCCGCCCGGCAGATCGAGTGTCATCGACGACTTCGTCGTGCCGATCCAGACGATCTGCCAGTCCCCGCCATCGGTCCGGCGCTGAACCTGCCACGAATGGAAGCCGGATGTCAGCACCTGGAGCTTGACGTCGGCGCCGGTCCAGCTGACGGTGACCTTGCGCGTCGCCGCGGTCGATCCGGCCGTGACCTTCGGCGTGTTCGTCTTTGACTTCGCGCCCGTCCGGTCCGGCCCCTTGATGTAGACCGCCGTGAAGAGTTTCTTGCCGTTGGCGTCGATCGCGATGCCGACGCCGACGTAGTTCATCGACGTCGAGACCACGATCGCCTTGTGGCCGGGCGAGTTCATCCACTGCCAGTTCGCAACGCCCGTCGCGACATCGAGCTCCGGGTACGTGTTGTAGGCGATGATCTCGCCGGCGTTGTACCAGGTGATCTTCTTCGCCTTGAGGATGTCGAAGACGTTCTTGCCGTCGGGCTGGGTGTGGCTGAAATAGCCCTTCGTTGCCATGTCGACGGAGCGAGCCCGGGCGATCGCCATCAGCCGGCTGTCGACGCGGACCGGGACCAGACCGAGGTCGGTGCGGTCCTTGTTCAGGAGGTTGACGAGCTGCTGCTCGGCTTCGGAGATCGTCGGGCCGGCGGCGATCGCCGTTGCGGGCGCGGCGAGCGACGCCGCGAGCAGGCCGACGATGACGGCGGCGGCAAGGCCGGAGAACGGGCGCGTGACGGCGCGGCGGGTCATGCCGAGACGATCGCGGCGGCGGCCCTCCGGCGGTATGGGTCACGCGTCCCGAAGTGTGATGCCTCTTCGTACGCCGCCCGGCCTACGGTCTTCGGATGAGGCGACCACACCCTGCCCCACCCCACCCGCCCGGGCCGTTGCGGACGTCACGCGGCCGCTGTGGGACGATGGTCCCAACGACCAGATGACCACGCCCTCAGGAGGCATGCCCATGGCTGCGACGAACACGGCTCAAGCGACCTGGAGCGGCGACCTCCTGACCGGCAAAGGCACCGTGACCGCAGCGACGACGAGGGTGTTCGTCGACCAGCCGATCAGCTGGGAGGCGCGGATCGGCGAGGATCAGAGCCTGACGACACCCGAGGAGCTGCTCGCGGCATCCCACGCCGCGTGCTTCGCGATGGCCTGCTCGAACAACCTGGCGAAGGCCGGGACGCCGCCGAGAAAGCTGTCGGTGTCGGTCGACGTGACCGCCGACACCACGGACGCCGGGTGGACCGTGAAGTCCGCCCACATCACGGTCCGCGGGGACGTGCCCGGCGCGACCGAGGAAGCGTTCCGCAAGGCGGCCGAAGGCGCCAAGGACGGCTGCCCGATCTCGCGCGCGCTGGCCGGGAATGTCGAACTCTCGGTCGAGGCGATTCACGAAGGATGAGTGCCGATCCCATCGTGGTGTCGCCCGCCACGCGACGAATTCAGGCTCGAGACAGGCGAGTCCCCGATCGGCGGTCCGCTCCGGCTCTGTCGTCGCGGCGCCCGTGAGGCGACACGGAAGCCGATCCGGCCTGAGCGCGGAGACCTCGGCGCTGATTCGTCGCCCGAGACGCACCGAAGACGCGAGAGTCAACAACCGGGCTCAGGCGATCGTCAGGAGTCGCCTTGGGTTGTCGACGGTGATCGTTCGAATCTCCTGGTCTGAGACGCCCGCTTCTCGCAAGCGAGGCAGGAACGAGTCGGCGAGGTAGGTGTAGCCGTTGCCGCCGTAGCGGCGGAGCTGCGAGTCGTGACAGACGTCCTGCGAGAGGAGGATGCGCTCGACGTGGCCCGCGGCGAGCAGCTCGCAGATCGCCTCGACGACGCGGCCCTCGCCGTGGCGCTCCAGCGGCGTGAAGCGCATCCCGAGGAAGTCGAACTCCACGGACGCGCGGCGCTCGACGATCGCCCGGTAGTAGTCGAGCGACGGGTTCGAGTCGGCGTGGCCGATCACGACCCTCACGAGGTCCGCGCCCTCGGCTTCGAAGACGTCCAGCTGGTCGAGGCCGACCGTCGATTGGACGGCGTGGGTCGTGATCGCGAGGCCGGTTCGCCGGGCGGCTCGCGCCGCCGCGCGGTGAACGCGTTCCTCGCGCGGCGACAGCCACGGCTTGTCGGTGCCGATCTCGCCGATGATCCCCGGGCGGATCCCCGTGTCGCCGACGCCTTCGGTCGCCTCGCGGACCAGCTCGTCGGCGAGGGCGTCAACGGACCGCCGGTCGATGAGCGCCTCGGCAGGGTAATAGGCGTCGCGATACCAGCCGCTGCCCATGACGACGTGCAGGCCGGAGGCTTCCGAGACGCGGGCGAGCCACTCGGCGTCCCGCCCGACACCGGGGAGCGTGAGATCGACGACCGCCCCGCCACCGGCGTCCCGAAACGAGCGAAGCTCCTCGACGATCACCGGCTCATCGCGGCGCAGCTCCCAGTAATCCCAGCGATTCGCGACGTGCCAGAGGGAGATCGCGGTGTGCTCGTGCGGCAGGACCCAGCCGAGATCGGCCGCATCGATCGGCCCGCGGACCGTCTGGACGCGACCGCGGGCGCTCGTCACGAGGCCGCCCGCTCCTCGCGGCGCGGCGCGGCAGGAACGGCCTCGAGGCGCTCGGCGACCGGCGCCGCCGCCGCGGCCATCAACAGCTCGATCATCGCCAGCACGCGACGCTCGGACACCGACCGTCGGTAGCCGGCACCTTCCTCGATGCTCTGGATGATCACCCCGTCGAGCAACGCGCCCAGGCCCGCGGCAACCGTGTCGATGTCGAGCCAGGCCGGGAACTCGCCGCGGGCGATGCCTTCCTGGAGCAGGGCCAGCGTCACGCCATGGATCTCGCGCCGGCGCCGGAGGAGCATCTCCCGGATCGCGGGCGACGTATCCGCTTCGGCCCAGGCGAGCGCAAGCAGGCGCGGACTCGTCAGTGCCGATGGCTCGACGTCGATCTGGTCGAACATGTAGCCGACGGCGATCCGAAGGCGCTCGCGAAAGCCCTCGACCGGCGTGAGTCGCCGGGCAAGCTCGGTCATCTCCTGGTCGGTGATCAGGTCGCAGCCGGCGAGGATCAGGTCGTCCTTGCTCTTGAAGTACGTGTAGATCGCGCCGACCGATAGTCCGCTCGCGCGGACGATGTCCTGCATCGTCGCCTGGTGGAAGCCGCGCTCAGAGAACACGCGAGTCGCCGCACGCACGATCCGCTCCCGGACTTCCTGTTCATGGGCCGGCGTGACGCGGGGCATCGAGACTCCTCAAAACGAATGGTCGCTCGCGAAACGGTACCGCGGCAGACCTGCGCTTGCAATGCATTCGGCTTGACAAAACGAATGCTCATTCTCTATTCTGCCGACGCTTTCAGGGATTCGCAACAACCCGTCCCCCGCCCGACTCTGCCAGGAGCCCGACCGATGCTGTTCTCTCGCTGGGGAGCGTTCATCTACCGCTTCCGCAAGGTCGTCTCGATCATCGCCGTCGCCCTCGCGATCGCGTCGCTCGCGCTGGCGAGCCAGGTCTCGGGAGCGCTCTCCTCGGGCGGCTGGTTCGACCCCACCTCCGAATCGGCGACCGTCACTGACCGGCTCGCCGCGGAGTACGACGCCGGTCGAGGGGCGATCGTCGCGCTGTTCCGCGGACCGGAAGGCGCGGCCGCGAAGTCCGCGGAGTTCCAGGCCGAGATCGCGACGGCGCTCGAGCGGCTGGCTGCCGATGACCGGGTCAACAGCCTCGTCGGCTACGCCCAGACCGGCGACGACCGCTTCATCTCGACCGATGGCACGATGGCCTACGTCGTCGTCGACCTGGCGATCAGTGACGAGGACGCGGTCGACGTCATGCCCGAGCTTCGGGCCCTCATCGACCACCCCTCCGACCTGACGATCCAGCTCACCGGTGTCCCGGCGGTCACCCAGGACCAGGCCCACCAGTCCGAGAAAGAGCTGCTCCAGGCGGAATCGGTCTCGTTCCCGTTCGCCGCGCTGATCCTCGTTCTCGTCTTTGCTTCCCTCGTCGCCGCCGGGCTGCCACTGATCGTCGCCGGCCTCGCGATCCCGACGACGCTCGCCGCGATCTACGTCGTGGCCCAGGTCACCGAGCTCTCGATCTACGTCTCGAACATCGCGACGATGCTCGGGCTCGCGCTCGCGATCGACTACTCGCTGTTCATGGTCAGCCGCTTCCGCGAGGAGCTGCGCAAGGGTCGCGACGTCGAAAACGCGGTCAAGATCACCGTCGCGACGAGTGGCAAGGCCGTGACGTTCTCGGGTCTGGCTGTCGCCGTCGGGCTGTCGGGGCTGCTGCTGTTCGAGCCGGCCGCGCTGCGATCGTTCGGGATCGGCGGCTCGCTGACGGTCGCGGTATCCGTCCTCTACGCGCTGACGTTCCTTCCGGCCGTCCTCGGCATGCTCGGCCCGCGAGTGAACTCGCTCGGCGTTGCCGCCCTTCGCGATCGCGTCCGTCGGCTGTTCGGCCGACCCGTCGGCGCGGCCGCCGCGCTCGCCCGCGAGTCGCGTTGGGAGCGCATGGCCCACTGGGTCATGGCGCGTCCGTTCATGGTCCTCGTGCCGACGCTCCTCTTCCTGCTGTTCCTCGGCACGCCGTTCCTGCGCCTGACGCAGGGCATTCCCGACGCCTCTGTCCTGCCGGCCGGCATCGAGAGCCGTGAAGCATCCGTGGCGCTGGCGAACGACTTCCGGCCGGGCGAGACGACCCCGATCGTCATCCTCGCCAGCGTCGACGGCTCGCCGACCGACGCGGCGAACGTCCAGAAGATCCTCGACTATGCGGCCGCAGTCGACGCCATCGACGGGATCGACCGGGTCGAAGGGCCGTTCGCCGGGCTGAAGGATCCCGCAACTGGCGCCGACCTCGACGCGGCCGGCATCGCAGCTGTCTTCGCCGCGCCACGCGAGCAGCTGCCGCCGGAGCTGGCCGCCGGCCTTGAACGCCTCGAGGACGCGTACATCCGCGGCTCGACCGTTCGCCTCGATGCGATCAGCCCGCGATCACCGGTCAGCCCGACGGGCGTGGCCGTGATCCCCGCCGTCCGCGGCGTGAGCGTCGAGGGCGTCACCGCCGAGGTCGGCGGCCTGGCCGCCATGGGCAAGGACTTCATGACGAGCCAGTCGGCGACGATCCCCTACGCGATCGCGCTCACGCTCGGCGCGAGCGCCGTGATCCTGTTCCTGCTGTTCGGCTCGGTCGTGATCCCGGTCAAGGCCGTGATCATGACGCTGCTCTCGATCACGGCGTCGTTCGGCGCGCTCGTCTGGATCTTCCAGGACGGCAACCTGTCGGGCTTCCTCGGCTTCACCTCGCCCGGATTCACGATCGCGGGCAACCCGATCATCATGTTCAGCGTCCTGTTCGGGCTCTCCATGGATTACGAGGTCCTGCTGCTGAGCCGGATCCAGGAGGCGTATCGCCGGACCGGCGACAACACGAACTCCGTCGCCGAGGGCCTCGCGAAGACCGCCGGCGTCATCACCGGCGCCGCGCTGATCATGGTGTCCGTGTTCTCGGCCTTCGCCCTCGCCGAATCGATCACCATCAAGAGCATCGGCGTCGGGATGGCGATCGCTGTCCTCATCGATGCCACCATCGTTCGGGTCCTGCTCGTGCCGGCGACGATGCGGCTCATGGGCAGGTGGAACTGGTGGGCGCCCGGGCCCCTGGGCCGGTTCGCCGACCGGCTCGGCTTCAGCCACGCCGAGGACGACCTCGTAGCGGCTCCCGCTGGCGGCACGGACGCTCCGGCGGGGTCGCCCGGGCTGCCGCCGGCCCCATCGGTCCCGTAGACTCGGCGGGATGGTGACCCGCATCCCGCCCGAAGGGGAAGACGACCGCTCCAGCGTCACGTACTACGAATGGCGCTGGGGCAACGACGAGGCCCGCCGGCCCGGCCTGCCGTGGATCGGCATCTTCCTCGTCGTGTTCGGCGGGCTGCTGCTGCTCGAACAGGCACTGCCGCAGTACCGCGGCCTCGGCAACGTCGTCATCCTCGCGGCCGGCATCGCGTCGCTCATCGCCTGGGCGATCCGGCGCGGGACGATCGCGCTCTACGCCGGCGCGTTCCTGACCGCGCTCGCCGCGCCCGGCACGTATGAGTCGGCGACGGGCCGGGATCTTGGCGACGGGTGGGGCACGTTCTGCTTCGGTCTGGCGTTCCTGTTCATCGCCGTCGTTCGGGCCGTCCGCGGCGGCGGCTGGGGCTGGCAGCTGCTCTGGGGCGCCGTCCTGTGCCTGCTCGGCGGCGTCGAGATCACCCAGCCGAATGTCGCCGGGATCGCGCTGCCGCTGGTGATCGTCGGGATCGGCGTGCTCCTGCTCCTCGGCAGCCGCGGCGGGCGAGGTCAGTACACCGCGTAACCCACCCGGGCCGGGCTACTCGACGATCGCGAACGCGCGAACGGGCATCGTCCCGAACCCGCGGATCTTCGGCGGGACCGCGTACAAGGTCGCCTGGCCCGCGTCACCCAGCGCCGACGCGAGCGCATCCAGGTTCGTCAGGTGCTCGACGATCGGGATGCCGGCCGCGAGCAGGCCGGTGTGGGCGGGGCGAGTCCCGTCCGAGGTTGGGTCGACGTTCAGTGAGTCGATGCCCACCAGGCGGGCGCCGCCGGCCACGAGGGCGTCGACGCTTGAAGGCGCGAGGTGGGGATGGCCGGTCGCGTAGGCAGGCGTCCCGAAATGCCGACTCCAGCCGGTATGGATCAGCACGGCACGTCCGTCGATCGCGACGCCGTCGAACGCGTCCGGCCCGATCTCCACGCGATCCTTCGCGTTGACGAGCACGAGCGGCAGCCCGGCGACCGTCTCCAGGTCGAGATCGGCGAGGTCGAACCCGTCGGGGTAGCGGTGGAAGGGCGTGTCCAGGTAGGTTCCGGTATTGCCGGCCATCTCGATGCGGCCGATGAGGAACTCCGTGCCCGGCGCGTAGCGCTCCTTGGAGGCCTCCCTGCTGAGCGCGTCCGAGATCACGGGAACCGGGATTCCGGGGTAGGTGACGAGCCCGTCGCTGATCACGTGGCTGAGGTCGATGAGCTGGGTCACGCGGTTCCTCCTGTGGCAGCTTCGATCGCGTCGCCGAGGGTGTCCACGACGCGCGTCAGCTCGTCGTCGGTGATCACGAACGGCGGGCCGAGCAGGATCTGGTCGCCGTCCGTGCCGTCGGCATTGCCGGTTCCCGAGTAGACAAGGACGCCGCGCTCGCGCGCACCGCGGACAACGGTTTCCGTCACGCGGTCCGCGCGCGGGAACGGCGTCCGCGTCTCGCGATCCGCGACCAGCTCGAGGCCGACGAGCAGTCCCCTGCCCCGGATGTCGCCGACGTTCGGGTGCTCGTCGAGGCGGCCGTGGAGCAGCGCCTTGAGGTGATCGCCCTTCGTCGCGCTTTGGGCGACCAGCTCCTCGTCCCCGAGGATTCGCAGGACCTCGCGCGCGACGGCGGCGCCGGCCGGAGCGTGCGAGTACGTGAAGCCGTGGGTGAAGCCTCTTGCCCCGCCGACCGTCTCGTACACCGCGCCCGATGCGGCCGCGAACCCGAACGGCCAGTAGCCGCTCGTGGCCCCTTTCGCCGCGACCAGGATGTCCGGCCGGACGCCCCAGTGATCGAGTCCGAACCAGCGACCGGTTCGCCCGAAGCCGGTCATCACCTCGTCGGCGATCAGCAGGACGCCGTGGCGGCGGCAGACTTCGGCGATCGCCGGCCAGTAGCCGTCCGGCGGGACGGCGCCGGCGAGCGTCGCGCCGGAGATGGGTTCGGCGACGAACGCGGCGACTCGCCCGACGCCGGCGTCGCGGATCGTCGCGTCCATCTCGTCCGCGAGGGCATCGGCGTCGCCGAGCGCGCGCGCGTCGCCGCGCGCCGCCCCGTACGCGTAGGCCGCCGAGACGTGTCGCAGCCAGGGGCGATTCAGCCACGGCTCGTACGGCCGGCGGAGCGGGGGGCGGCCCGACAGGTCGAGCGCGCCGAGCGTGTTGCCGTGATAGCTGCCGTGGCGGGCGATGACGAAGTCACGGTCGGGTTCGCGGCGAGCCAGGTGGTACGCCCGGGCGAGCTTCAGCGCGGTCTCGATCGCCTCGGAGCCGCCGCTGACCGGGTAGATCGCCGGATCGTCGAGCGGCAGGACGGCGGCGACCTCGCGCGCGTAGGCCTCGAGCGGCTCCGTCGTGAAGGCGCTGCCGTGGGCGTAGCTGAGACGGCCCGCCTGCGCAGCCAGGACCCGGGCGATCGACGCTCGCCCGTGACCGACGTTGACGACGATCGCGCCGCCCGCCGCGTCGATGTACTCCTTGCCGCCGGCGTCGCGAATGCGGGATCCCGTGGCTTCCACCGCGACCGGTGGATCGGAATCGAGCGAGCGACGGAAGACGCGGCCAGTCACGCGCCGGAGTGTACGGTCGGCCGGAACGTCGCGGTCCGCGGCGCTGCGTGCGTCTCATGGACAGCGACCGGCACAATTGGCCCGTGGGGCAAACGATCACTTCCCCGGCCGACCTGCCCGTCGAGATCGGCCGCGACGAGCCCGAGGCATACATCGCCCGGGACCGGCGCTGGGCGCTCGCCACCCATCGCGAGATGCCCGACCGCGTCGAGGGCGCCGGGCTCTTCGCCGACATCTCGGGCTTCACGCCGCTGACCGAGGCGCTGGCGAACGAGCTGGGGCCCGAACGCGGAGCCGAAGAGCTCACCGCGAACCTGGGGCGCGTCTTCCACGCGGTCATCGATGAGCTCGACCGGCGAGGCGGGGAGGTCATCTATTTCTCGGGCGACGCGATCACGTGCTGGCTCGACGGTGACGACGGTTCCCGTGCGACGGCGGCGGGGATCGCGATGCAGGAGGCAATCGGCCGGGTCGGGCTCATCACAACGCCCGGCGGCGCCCATGTCCAGCTCGCCCTGAAAGTGACGGTTGCAGTCGGTCGCGCCCGGCGCTTCGTCGTCGGTGACTCGCAGATCCAGCTGATCGATGTCCTTGCCGGAGCGCTGATCGATGACCTCGCCGAGGCCGAGCATCATGCCGAGAAAGGCGAGGTCGTGCTCGACGAGTCCGCGCTCGCGTCGCTCGAGGGACGCGTCGGGATCCTGGACGTCAGGCACGACGCGAACGGCGAGCACACGTTCGGCGTAGTGGACCGGCTGCTGGTCGACGTCCCCACAATTGACGTCGCGGAGCCACCGCCGCTCGATGAGGCGCTCGTCACGCCTTGGATCCTGCCCGAGGTCTACGAACGGCTCCGCTCGGCTCGCGGTGAGCTCCTCGCCGAGCTGCGGCCGGCATATCCGGTCTTCCTGCGCTTCGGCGGCATCGACTACGACGACGACCCCGAGGCCATCGAGAAGCTCGATGCGTTCGTGCGCAGGGCCCAGGCGATCATGGCCGGCTACGGCGGCAACGTCCTCCAGCTGACGCTCGGCGACAAAGGGGCGTACCTCTATGGCGTCTTCGGGTCGCCGGTCGCCCACGAGGACGACGCGGCCCGCGCGGCTGCGGCCGCGCTCGAGCTCCGGGATCTCGATCGAACGACGGCCGTGCATGACATCCAGATCGGCATCACCCATGGCCGCCTCCGAAGCGGCACGTACGGCCACGCAATGCGGCGGACCTTCGTGTGCCTCGGCGACGCCGTCAACCTCTCCGCGCGGCTGATGTCGAAGGCGCCGCCCGGCTCGATCTACGTCGAGGACGTCGTCCGCCGGGAGGCCGGCGATGCGTTCATCTGGGAGCGCCTGCCGGAGCTGACCGTCAAGGGCAAGTCAGCCACGATCACAGCGCACGCCCTGACCGGTTCGCTGGAGCGAGCATCGCGGCGCAAGACCCGCTATCAGCTGGACCTCGTCGGCCGCCGCGACGAGCTCAAACAGCTGGACGACGCCCTCGCCGCTGCGATCGCGGGCGACGGTCGGATCATCGCGGTCTCGGCCGACGCGGGGATGGGCAAGTCCCGGCTGATCGCCGAGTTCGTGCGGATCGCCCGACGCCGGGGCCTCTTCGTCGCCTTCGGCGAATGCCAGTCGTTCGGAACGAACACGAGCTACTTCGTCTGGCGAGAAATCTGGCGCCGGCTGCTCGGGATCGAGGACGGCGCCTCGGACGCCGTCCGGGGCGATCAGCTCCGGGCGTCGATCGCGGCCGTCGAGCCGGAGCTGGTCGAGCGGGCGCCGCTGCTGGGCCCGCTTATCGGTGTAGACATCGCGGACACGCCGTTGACGGCGCCGATGGACGCGAAGCTGCGGAAAGCCTCGCTCGAGGACCTGCTGGCCATCTTGCTTCGCGCGAGGTCGCAGGAGGAGCCGGTCATCCTGGTCCTCGAGGACTGCCACTGGATCGACGCCCTGTCGCGCGATCTGCTCGAAGTGCTCGGGCGCAACACCGCCCGGCTTCCGGTCCTGATCGTCCTCGCGTACCGCCCCGCCACGGAGCCCGGTGGCGGCGTCGGCGTGGAACGCATTCCCGACTTCAGCGAGATCGTCCTGGACCAGCTGACGGGCGACGACGCGCTCGAGTTGATCCGGCTCAAGCTCGAACAGGTCGCCCCAGGCGCCGGCGCCGGAGGCATTCCCGATCCCTTCGTCGAGCTGCTCCTCGAGCGGTCCGGGGGCAACCCGTTTTACGTCGAGGAGCTGATCAGCTGGATCACTGCCCGGGGCGTCAACCCGGCGGACGCCGGTGCGCTCCGAAACCTCGAGCTGCCCGACAGCCTCCACAGCCTCGTCCTGTCCCGGATCGACTCGATGAACGACGCGCCGCGCCGGACGCTGAAGGTTGCGAGCGTCGTCGGGCGCGTCTTCGAAGCGCCGGTATTGCCGGGCGCGTACCCGGAGCTCGGCACGCTCGACGAGGTGCTCCAACATCTCGACGAGCTGCGGACCGTCGACTTGATCAGTCTCGATCGGGACCTCGAGCATGCCTATCTGTTCAAGCATGTGGCGACCCAGGAGGTCGCCTACGAGAGCCTGCCCTTCGGGTTGCGAGCGCGGCTCCATGGGCTGATCGGCGGGTGGATCGAGCAGTCCGACCCGGAGCACATCGACCGACGACTCGACCTACTCGCTCACCACTTCTGGCTGAGCGATGACGAGGAACGCAAGCGCATCTACCTCGGTCGAGCGGCAGATGCCTCCCGTCAGGCGTACGCGAACGACGCAGCGATCCGGTATCTGGAGCGGCTCATCCCGCTCGTCGACCAGCGTGAGCGCGTCACGAGATCGATCGCCTTGGCCGAAGTCCTCCATCTGACCGGCGACGTTCCGAGCGCGATCGCGATCGTCGAGGAAGTCCGACACGCCGCCGAGGCAATCGGCGACGCCGACCTGCTGGCCCGCTGCGACCATTCCCTCGGCGTCTCGGCGCGGCGGGTAGGCCGCTTCGACGATGCGGTCTCACTCCTCGAGAGCGCGCATGCACGCTTCGTGCAGGCGGGCGACCGCGCGGGAGCCGCGGCCGTCCTCCAGGACAGCGGGACGGTCGCGGCCCAGCGCGGCGACCCAGCGCTGGCCGGCCAGCGATACCGCGAGAGTCTTCAGATCCGCCAGGAGCTGGGCGATGAGTCCGGCGCCGCCGCGGTGACCAGCAACCTGGGCATCGCGGCCGCTCAGCAGGGCGATGCCGCGGCGGCGCGGGCCTACGTCGATGACGCGCTGGCGATCTATACGAAGCTGGGCGACCAGCGACGGATCGCGAACTGCCTCGTGAACCTCGCCTGGATGGACGGGATGGCCGGCGATCACGAGTCGGCGCGGAGGCGATGCGAGGAGGCGATCCACCTCGCGCTCGAAGTCGGCGACCGTTCGAACGCCGGGATTGCCCAGAACAACCTCGGTGATGCGCTCCGCGATCTCGGCCGGCTCGCGGACGCGGGACGTGCCTATGCAGCAGCGGTCGAGACGTATCGGGACCTCAACGAGCTCGGACCGCTGATGGCGTTGCTCGAAGACGTCGCCATCCTCGCCTCGCGTCGTGATGACCGCGAGGCCGCGTTCACGCTCGTTGGCGCGTCGGACTCGCTGCGCGCGTCCCTGGGGTCGCCTCGGCCGGCGACGGGCGAAGCAACACTCGGCGAGCAGCTCGCGGCGGCGCGAGAATCGTTCGGCTCCGACGCGGCCGACCGGGCCCGACGCCGCGGGTCAGCGCTCGACGTGGATGCCGCGATCGAGCTGGCAATCGAGGTGGCCCGCCGCGACTGACCCTCCGCCGGTGCGCGCGGGAACCGGCTTCTGTGGGGGGCGTCGGCTGTCGCGCCCGCGACGCCTGGTTCGTGAGCAACGCTTCTTGCCAGCCCATCAGGGTCCTAGTACTGTCGGTGTCCCAGTATCCACGTCCGTCACCAGAGCCGCGGTCAGGGGTCCACATCGAATGAGAGCGCGCGTCACCGAGTCCCGCCGTGCCCGTCACACGGGGCCGTCCAGAGTCCATAGCTCCGTGAGTCGCGGCGCCGCCTTGCTGATGAGCTCGCTCATCATCGCCCCACTACTCCTGACCGTCGCGCCGGTCGCGTTGGCGGGCGACGACACCGCGGACATTGCCGGCGTCTGGTCCGGATCCGGCGAGCCTGGAACGACCGCGACGACGACGCGCGACGGAACCGGTGGTGTCGCCGAGTTCAAGTACGAGAAGAATCTCGGCGTCGGCGGCGGTGTGCCGCTCACGGAGTGGACCTTCGAGACGACCGCCGCGTCGACCGGGACGGCCAACCTGGCCTACACCTGGCAAGGCCTGCACGCCTGGTTCAACGTCACCGCCGGGCTCAGGACCTTCAAGAACGGTGTCGACGTCGAGACGCTGATCAACGACGGGCCGGTTAGCTGCTGTATCCCGCCGTCGAACGGATTCAGCTACGAAGGCACCGCCGCGATCCCGGTCACAGCCGGCGACACGTTCGGGTTCAAGATCACCGGCAGCAACGACGACTTCAACTCGTTCCTGCAGGGGACGCTGCGGGTCGGGATGAACGTCGTCACGAACGGCAGCTTCGAGGAGCCCGTTGTCCCGGGCCCGGGCGGATTCAAGGTCGTCCCAACCGAGGTCGATCTCCCTGACTGGATCATCGAGTCCGGCGACCTCGAACTTCTCAATTCCCTGTACTGGAACGCCGCCGACCTGAACCAGTCGATCGACCTCGATGGCGCCACGGCGCCCGCCACGATTTCCCAGGTCATCGACACCATTCCGGGCCAGGACTACGAGGTCACGTTCAAGTACTCTGCAAACCCGGAGGGCGCGGAGCCGCCGCCGACGATGGTTGTCCGCGCGGACGGCGTCCAGCTGGGCGCGCCGCTCACGCATGCGAAAGCTTCGTCGACGGCCCCGTTCCCATTCACGATCACCTGGGACGCCAGCAGCCGAACTTTCACCGCTTCCGGCACGACGACGACCCTGACATTCGCATCGACCGATCCACCCGGGTCCGTGTTCGGCATCGCGCTCGACGACGTCCGCGTCATCCCAGACCTCGGCACGACGCCGCCGCTTCCGGATGTCAACGCCCCATACCTCTTCCGTGCCGACCCGAACGGTTCGACGACGCACGTCGAGGGTGTTCTGGGCGCCACGCCCGCGACAACGTTCCACGTCCAGTTCCTGACGTCGCCGAACTGCAGCGACGACGGCCACCTGGTCGCCCCGGCCGTCCCGGTCGGCGGGACGGTAGACGTGACAACCGGCCCCACGGGTCGTGTCAACATCGACACGACGATCCCCCTCGAGGCAAGCGGGCCAACGACCTATGTCGCTGGTCAGGTGGTGGCACCACCGGGCCAGAGCAACATCGGGCCGTGCATCCTCGTGACGGAGCCCAACGACGCCTGGACGAACGCGGTTGCTTTGGCGGAGAACGACACCGCCACCGGCTATCTCGACGACTACGCGCGATCCCGCTGGTACAAGTTCCCGGTCAAGCCGGGCGGCAAAGTGAAGATCACTGTCAGCGGGGTCGACGGCGGGGCCCTGCCGAAAGACTTTGACTGGTTCCTGACCACGGATCTCCCTGAGGCGCTCATAGCGCTCGAAGGAGCGGACAGCCTCGCCAAGCTGACGGCGCAGTTCGCGGGCAACCCGTCGTACATCGGCAACCCGAGCTACATCGGCAACCCGAGCTACATCGGCAATCCGTCGTACATCGGCAACCCGTCGTATATCGGCAATCCGAGCTACATCGGAAACCCGTCGTACATCGGCAACCCGAGCTACATCGGCAACCCGTCGTACATCGGCAACCCGTCGTACATCGGCAACCCGAGCTACATCGGCAATCCGAGCTACATCGGCAACCCGTCGTACATCGGCAATCCGTCGTACATCGGCAACCCGAGCTACATCGGCAATCCGAGCTACATCGGGAACGAGATCTATGGGGCCTACGCGGCGGCCGTCCGGAACAGCCTCATCGGCTGGAACCTGACCGAAGGTACGGCCGCCGGCTCCCTGCAGGCCGACACCTGGACCAACGACGGCTTCTTCTATGTCCACGTCACCGGCAAGGACGGTGCGTATGACGTCAACACGCCATTCAAGCTCGAGGTCGAGACCGAGCCGAACGCCTGCACCGGCGTCGACCCGGTCGGCAGTGGACCGGCGGTTGGTTCGGCGGGCTCCACCAAGCAGTCCGTCATCGTCTGGGATCGCGACCGCATCGCCGGGACCACGGCCGAGAAGGATGCCCTCGCGGCGCGCCTCGGAGACCTTGCCACGGCCACCAGCGGCGTCGTCGTCAACGTCGGCAACGACGCTCGGATCGACGACCTCGCGGATCAGGCGAACGACCCTGACAACAAGGCGTGCGTCTACGCCAAGAACCTCGTCGCGGCAGGCATCCGCGATATCGTCCGGTCCTACGAGAACCCGAACCTCAAGTACGTCGTCCTCGTCGGCGGCGACTCGTCGATCCCGTTCTTCCGGTATCCCGATCCGGCCGACCTCGCGCCGGAGAAGTGGTACGTGCCCCCCGTCGGCAACGGAACGGCGTCTGAGGCGACGCTCAAGTCCAATTACGTCCTCGGCCAGGACGAGTACGGCACGAGCACCGTTCTGAGCCTCGGGGGGACACAGTTCCCGATCCCGCAACGCGCCGTCGGCCGGTTGGTCGAGACCGCGAGCGAAGCGAAGTCGATGCTCGACGCGTATCTCGTTGGGACCGGTGCCTCCACGACGCTGAAGGCGGTCGCCTCGCCGACGACGTCACTCGTGACGGGCTACGAGTTCCTTACCGACTCCTCCAATGCCGTGAAGACGCAGCTCCAGCTCGGAACGAACGCCACGCCGGATTCGCTGATCAACGACACGTGGTCCGCCGATCAGCTCCGAGAAAAGCTCCTCGCCGGCCCGAAGAAGAACGTCATCTACCTCGCCGGCCATTTCGATGCCGGTCAGGCATTCGCCGCCGACAACCAGACGAGCGTCAACGCCACCGAGCTATTGCCCGGTTCCGTAGACCTGCTCAACACGCTGGTGTTCAGCACCGGCTGCCACGCCGGTTACAACCTCGTCGATCCCGACGGGATCCCGGGAGCGACGCAGACCGCCGACTGGGCTCAGATCCTGGCCCAGAAGGGCGCGACGCTCGTCGCGGGGACGGGCTTCCAGTACGGCGACGATGAGCTCGTCGAGTACAGCGAACGGATCTATGCCGAGTTCGCGCATCAGCTCCGGGTCGGTAACGGGCCGATCCCGGTCGGACAGGCGCTCGTCAAGTCGAAGCTCGCCTATCTCGCGGCCACGCCCGAAATCAAGGGCATGCACCAGAAGGCGCTTCTGACCGCGAGCGTGTTCGGTCTTCCGATGTTCACGATCAACATGCCCGGCAGCCGCGACCTCTCGAGCCCGGGCGGCTCGCTCATCTCCCCGAACGACGACCTTGGTGTCACGTCCGGCGATCTGGCGCTTACGAACGCCCAATTCCAGGTTCCGGCCGTGCCGAGCTCCGGCCCCGGCGGCACGACCTACTTCACCGGGCGCGACGGCGTCGCGTCGAACCCCGGTGAGCCGGCGCTCCCCCGGTTCGTGGGCAATGTCGACGTGCCAGGTGAGGTCCTCCGAGGAGTGGGCCTGCGCAGCGGCACATTCACTGATGAGACCGGCGTCAAGCCGTTCACCGGCGCCCCGGGCACGGAGTTCGGTGGGGCCCAGACGCCATTCACCTCGACGACCTTCTATCCGGCACGACCATGGGCTGCGAGCTACTTCCCGGAGCTCAGCGGTGGCTCGACGAACCTCGTCGTGACGCCAGCCCAACATCGTGTCGACAACGTCGGCGAGTCGAGCGCTACCCGGAGGCTCTTCCAGAGTCTCGGCCTGCGGCTGTTCTACGCCAACGACAACGACGCGAACGCGGCCCTCGCGACGGCACCGGGGATCTCGGATGTGCAAGCCAGCCAGACAGGCTCGATCATCACGTTCAGCGCCCGAGTTCACGGCTCGGACGTCAACGGCGACGACAACGTCAATACCGTCTGGGTGACGTACACGTACGGCCCGACCGGCTGCTCGTGCTGGACGTCCATCGACCTGGTCCGAAGCGAGGTCGACGGAGCGATCTGGACCGGGACGCTCGACGTCACCGGCGCAGACCCAACTGCGCTCCGATTCCTCGTCCAGGCGGCGAACAGTGCCGCGCTCGTCGGGGTCAACGACAACGGCGCGGCGTACCACTCGCTCGCCAGCACCGCGGTCGGTACACCGGCCGTGACGACGCTTGACCTGACGGCGCCGGCGTCGGGCGCCTACGGCACCGATGCGGCCGTTTCGGCAACGTTGACGGAGGATGGTTCGCCGCTCGCGAACAAGGTCGTCACGTTCCGCATCGGAACCTCGATCGCGACGGGCACGACGGACGTGAACGGAAATGCGACCGCGCTCCTGCCGATCCTCGCAAACGCGGGGCCCAACGAGATCGTCGCGACGTTCGCCGGCGAACCGACCAGGGCCCCGAGCAGCGATACGTCTGCCTTCACGGTCGCGTCGCTCGGGACGACGCTGAGCCTCACATCCGGACCGGCGGCCGGGGCACCGTTCGGTAGCCCGAGCGGCGTGTCCGCGTCGCTCACGGGCGTTACGGCGGTCGCCGGCCGGACGATCACGTTCGTCGCATTCGGCACGGGAGCGGTCACCGGACAGGGGTTCGTCAAGAGCGTCACGACCGACGCGACCGGTATCGGCTCGCTGGGAGTGACGCCCGCGGTGCCGCCTGGCACGTACTCGATCACCGCGTACTTCAGCGGCACGTTCGATGTCCATCCGTGGGCACCGCCATCCGCAACCATCACGCTGACGGACCCGGTCTACGAGCCGAGCGTGTCCAACGCGGGCACGATCAAGGTGGTCGCGATCCCGTTCGGCGGGTTCCTGTCGCCGGTCAACCCGCAACCGACCCTCAACCAGGCGAAGGCGGGCCAGACGATCCCGGTGAAGTTTTCGCTGGGCGCCAATCGCGGCCTCGCGATCTTCGTTCCGGGCTACCCGAAGATCACGACGATCACGTGCCCGGGCGCCAGCGTCGACCCGATCGAGGAGTTCTCGACCGCCAGCACGAGCGGTCTGGTCTACGACCCGGCGCTCAACCGCTACCAGTACAACTGGAAGACGGAGAAGAGCCAGGCCGGCAAGTGCTATCAGCTCGACCTGAAATTCGTCGACGGCCAGACATTCTCGGCGAACTTCCAGCTCAAGTAGCGCGGGTGCCGGGCAGCGCCCGAGCTACCTGATTGGACGCCGGACCCGGCAGCGCGCCGGTCCGGCGTTCTGATTCGCGCTCGGGAACGCGACCGCGTCGGCGCGCGTATTCGCTACGGTTGATTCCCTGGAGGGCCGTCCTACGGAAGACGCCGAGCTGATCGTCCGCGCGCGCGAAGGCGAGGTCATGGCCTACGAAGAGCTGGTTCGACGCTACCAGGACGTCGCGGTTCGGACGGCTCACCTCATCTCGCCCGACGGCGACGCGGAGGACGCCGTGCAGGAAGCGTTCGTCAAGGCGTACGGCGCGCTGCCGCGCTTCCGGCTGGATGCCCCGTTCCGGCCATGGATCCTGCGAATCGTCGCCAACGAGGCCCGGAACCGCCGGAGATCGGCCGGCCGCCGTGCCGGTCTCGCGCTCCGGGCCGCCGAGGATCGCCGGCCGGGTGATGCGGCTCCATCGCCCGAGTCGGCGGTCCTCGCCGGCGAGACACGCGCGGCGCTGCTCGAGGCAATCCAGCTCCTGCGCGACGAGGACCGCGAGATCATCGGCGCGCGCTACTTCCTGGACCTGAGCGAGGCCGAGGCTGCCGAGGCGCTCGGGCTGCCTCGAGGAACCGTCAAGTCGCGGCTGTCGCGGGCGCTCGCCCGGCTCCGGGATCAGCTGTCTGCCGCCGACGGGGAGGTGTCCCGTGGCTGAGGTTCGACGCGCGCTGGCTGCCATGGACGACACGGCGCTCGAGGGCGAGCTTCGCGAAATCGCGTCGGCGATCGCGTACCCCTCGGCCGGGTCGTCCCCGAACGACATCGCGAGCCACGTTCGCGATCGCATCTCGGCTGGCCCGCCAACCGCGAGGCCAACCCGCGGGTTCATCGGCTGGCTGCGCGGTCGCCCCGTCCGGCGGAGCCTGGTCGTCGCGATCGCGGTCTTGCTGATCGTCGTCGCGGTCGCAGGCGCCGTCGGTCTCGGCGTACCGGGCATCCGAATCTTGTTCGGCGGGCCGACCGCGTGGCCGTCGCCGTCCGCCTCCGTAAACACGTCCGCGCGGCCATCGGCGACCGCGGGAACGCTCGGCCAGTCACTCGGCCTTGGGACGAGGGTCAACCTCGAGGATGCCGAGCGACTCGCCGGCCTCGACCTGATCCTGCCAACTGACCCGGCGATCGGTCCCCCGGATGCGGCCTACGTGTTTGCGAACCGCGTGGCCCTCGTCTGGGGCGAACGACCCGGTCTCCCGGCGGATCCATCATCCGGAGTCGGCTTGCTCATCAACGAGTTCCGGGGGACGGTCGACGAGGGCTACTACACCAAGGTGCTCGACAGCGACGCGACCGTGACCCCGGTCAACGTCGGGGATAGCAGCGGGTACTGGATCGGCGGCTCGCCACACTTCTTCTTCTACCGCGACCCGACGGGCCAGTTCGTCGACGAGACGGCCCGGGACGTCGGTGACACGCTCATCTGGAACGACGGCCCAGTCACGTACCGCCTCGAATCGCAGCTCGACATGGACGAGGCCGTCCGAATTGCGGAGTCGCTTCGCTAGCCCCTCGGCGGTCCGGCCGGCCCAGCCGAAACGTGCCAAATGTCCTGACGAGCGGGTGACGCCGGATCGGATACTTGCACGATGGACGCCCCGTTGCAGGTCAGCCTGCCCTCCGCAGTCGAGTCGGTCACCAACCCTGATGACACCGTCGCCCGCTCGACGACGCTCGAACCGTTTACCCGGCGTGGGTTTCTCCGGTCCGCGGCGATCGCCGGCGGCGGCATCGTCGCGGCGAGCGTCGCCGCGTGCGCTCCGGCGGCCGCTCCTTCCTGGACGTACGGCCCCTCGACACCGCCGGCGGCGGCTGGCTCGCCGGGACCGTCGGGCGCACCGGCGGGATCGCCGGGCGCGTCGGCCGGGCCAAGCGGCGAACCGGCCGCGAGCCCGTCGATGGACCACTCCCCCGCCCCGAGCGGCTCACCGGGGAGTGGCGGTGGGGACCACGATGCCGCGGCGCTGGCCGTCGTCACCCGCTTCCTCGACGGCGAGTACGACCAGGTCGAGGGCGCCGGCAACCAGCCCAAGGAGCCGACGCTCGACGGCGACGTGAAGGTCTTCGAGTTCACCATCGACGAGATCGACCACAAGATCGATGCCAAGAAGGATCCAGTCCAGGCGCTCGGCTTCGACGGGACCTGGCCCGGTCCCCGGATGGAGGTCATCGAGGGCGACAAGATCCGGGCGATCTTCAAGAACAACATGAAGGAATCGACCGGCATCCACTTCCACGGCCAGAAGCTGCCGAACAACATGGACGGCGTCCCCCACATCACCCAGGACCCGATCCAACCGGGCGATTCTTTCACCTACGAGTTCACGGCCCAGACGGTCGGTTCTCACATGTACCACTCGCACCACAACGCGACCGACCAGGTTGGCCGGGGACTGCTTGGCGCGTTCCTCGTGCAGCCGCGGGACCCGGCCCAGCGCTACGACCGGCTCTACGGCGTGAGCCAGGACATCGTCTGGATCAGCAACGACTCGCTCGGCGGATTCACGATCAACGGTCGCGGCTTCCCGGCGACTGCGCCGATCGTCGCGACGCTCGGCGACACGATCGCGATCCGGTTCATGAACGAGGGCTCGATGATGCACCCTTGGCATCTCCACGGGATGCCGATGCGGGTCGTCGCACGAGATGGCTACCCGCTGGGATCGGCGGCCTTCACCTGCGACACGCTGGGCGTCAACCCGGGCGAGCGCTGGGACGTGATCATCAAGTGCGAAGAGCCCGGCGCATGGGCATTCCACTGCCACATCCTGCCCCACGCCGAGGGCCGCGACGGGATGTTCGGCATGGTCACCGCGCTCGTCGTCAACGAGCCGGCATCGGCCGCCGTCCAGCTTGCCTCCGCCGTCCTGCCGGGCGCATTCCCGCGGACGGCTGGTGGGCCGATCCGAGCGGCCGCGCGGGCCGGTGGCTCGGCAGCGTTCACGTGCCAGATCCCGGGCTGAGCGGCTACTTGGTGTAGGCGCCGCCCGGGTCGAGCTCCTCGCGGATCAGCCGCAGCTCTTCGGCGCTCGGGGCCGGGGTCGTCGCGACATCGGCGGCGACCTTCAGCTCCCAACCGATGGTCTCGCGCGCCCCCTCCACGGTCGCGCCGGGATGGAGCGAGTCGAGGCGCATCTCGCCGTCCTCGTCGAAGTGGTAGATGCCGAGATCGGTGACGACGACGCTCGGGCCCCGACCGAGCCAGCCCTGCTCGCGCCGAATCCGCTCGCTCTGCTCGGCGCCGCCGAGATTGCCGGCGCTCGTCCGGAAGTCGATCCGCTCCACGAAGCTGCGGGCGCTCTGGCGCATGATCACGAACACCTGGCGGGCGTTGATCGCGATCTCGCACGCCCCGCCGCTCCCCGGAAGCCGCGTCTTCGGCTGAGCGTAATCGCCGATGACCGTCGTGTTGATGTTGCCGAACCGGTCGATCTGCGCCGCGCCGAGAAAGCCGACGTCGATGAGCCCGCCCTGGAGGTAGAACGCGAACAGCTCGAACATGCTCGTGACCGCCGTCGCGCCGGTGACGATCGTCGGGTCGCCGATGCTCAACGGCAGCCGCGCCGGGCGGGCACCGAACACGCCCGCCTCATAGACCAGCTCGAGATCCGGCGCGACGGTCCGCTTGGCGAGATTGACGGCGATGTTCGGCAGCCCGACGCCGACAAAGCAGACCCGCTGCCCGGCCAGCTCGCGCGCCGCCGCGACGATCATCATCTCGGACTTGCTGAACGTCTGAGCGCTCATCTGGCGGGGTTCATGGGGCGAACCAGATGTCGAAGGAGCAGCAGGGATCCGAGCTCGTGGTTCGCGCGGCGAGCCATCTGTCGGTTGGGGCCATCGACGAGGCATCACTCGGCCAGCTCATTCGATGGGTGGTTCTTGGCGCGAACCAGGCGTCGCCGGATCGTCGATCTGCGCCGTGGCCGGAGCGCCCCCGGCGAAGGATGGTTCGGCGCGCGTACCAGGCGCTGGCATTGCGACGATCCCGGCTCACAGGAGCTCCGCCACATCGGTGAACACTGGCTTGCGGAGCTCGGGTGCCACACGCACGATCCGGCCCGCGCCGTCCGACGCCCCATCGATGCGATTGGCCCGCTGGCCGGAACACCGGGGTTCGACATGCCATCACCGGTACGCCCCGTAGTCGACTTCGCCCGACGGCGCCGGCGCACTCGTCCGAAGCGAGGCGACCCGCTCCGCGCCGAGCTTCTCGAGGTACTCCGCCCGGCCGCTCACCCCGTGGACCCACTCGTCCAGCCAGGCCTGGGTCGCGGCCTCGTCGCGCGAGATCGGGTCCCAGTCCAGGTAGAAGCGGTTGTCACGGTCGTATGCGCCCTGGACATACGAGGGGTGGGCGCCCCACGGCTCGGCGACAACGGCGTCGACGATGAGCCCGGGGATGATCGTCCGGTTCGGGTCGGCCCGGATCACCTCGTCGGACACGACCTCCTCGACCACGACGATCACCCGGTCCGCGGCGAACGCGGCCTCCTTCTGGCACCCCAGCAGGCCCCACACCTGGGTGTCGCCGCTCGCGGACGCCCGCTGGGCGTGGACGATCGAAACGTCCGGCTTGAGCGGCGGGACCGCGTACACGACGCCATCGCCGTATGGCGACTCGATCGGCCGGATCAGGGGATTCGCTCGAGGCAGGTCCGTCTCGAAGTACGACCGAAGCGGAAAGAACGGCAGGTTCGCGGCGCCGGCCGTGTATCGGCCGACCATCCCGAAATGGCTGTACTCCTCGATCTCGAGCTCCGGCGGCGACGCCTCGATGCGGCGCCTGATCGCGTTGAGCCCACCGACGCCCGGGTTGCCCAGCCACGAGAACACCAGCTTCCGAGCGACCCCGCCCGCGATCATCTGGTCATAGATGACGTCGGGCGTGAGCCGGGCGAGCGTCAGATCGCGCTTTTCTTGCCGGATGATCTCGTGGCCGGCCGCGAAGCAGATGAGGTGCGTGAAGCCTTCGATCGCGACCGTGTCGCCGTCGCGGACGAGGTCGGCGATCGCATCGCGCATCGAGGTGACCTTGCTCACCGGCCGATGATGCCAGCCGGACGCCTGACCGTGCGCCGACGGCTCGCAGGCCGACGCTCGCGGTGAGTAGGATGCGGCTGCGCGTCGCGGGGGCTCCGACCGCAGAGAGGGTCCTTGCCTTCTACCTGGCGATCCCGTGGCTCCGAGCCTGAAGCGGATCGGTGCGCCGGTCATGGGCGTGTCGCTGCTGTTCGGGCTGGTGGTGTTCGCGTCGCGGCTCTGGGCATCCGACCTCAACGGCGCCGACGAGCGCTGACGGCGAGGGCAGGGCGGTCCTCAGCCAGATCCCTCGGGCCGGCGGAAGTCGTCGACGAACCGCGGCCCGGACGGAGCCGCCCCGCCGCCCGCGAGCTCGACCCGGGCCTTCTCGATGTCGGCTTCGTACTTCAGGAGGACGTGGAGCGTCTCGGGCGTCTGCTCCCGGCTGATCGACCCCGCACCCAGCAGCACGAGCGTCCGGGCCCAGTCGATCGCCTCCGAGATCGACGGCGGCTTCTTCAGGTCGAGCCGCCGGATCGCGGCGACGATCCGCGCGACCTGGTCGGCGAGCTCGACCGACAGCCCCGGGACCCGGGCCACGAGGATGTCCCGCTCCCGCTCGATCGTCGGGTACTCGATCCGGAGATAGAGCGCCCGGCGCCGGAGCGCCTCGGACAGGTCGCGCGTGTCGTTCGAGGTCAGGAAGACCATCGGCCGGCGGCCGGCGGTCATCGTGCCGAGCTCGGGGATCGTGACCTGGAAGTCCGACAGCACCTCGAGCATGAGCGCCTCGGCCTCGACTTCGACCCGGTCGATCTCGTCGATCAGCAGGACGACGGGCTCGTCTGCGCGGATCGCCGCGAGCAACGGCCGGGCGAGGAGGAACGCTTCGCTGAAGATGTCCTCCTCGAGCTCGGACCACGCCTCGCGCCGCTCGTCGGCCTGGATCCGGAGCAGCTGCTTCTTGTAGTTCCACTCGTAGAGCGCCTTCGACTCGTCGAGGCCCTCGTAGCACTGCAGCCGCATCAGGCGGGCGCCGGTGACCGTCGCCACGGAACGCGCGAGCTCGGTCTTGCCGACGCCGGCCGGTCCCTCGAGAAGAACCGGCTTCTCGAGCCGGTCCGCGATGAACACCGTCAGGCCGATCGCCGGGTCGGCCAGGTAGTCGGCGCCGCCCAGCCGGTCCACGACATCGGACGGCGACGCGAAGCGGCCGGCGTCGCCGGGCTGGGCCGGTTGGCTCATCGCGGTCACGTTGGTCCTGGCTCCTTCCGAGAGTCGATCGAGCTCGTTGCCGGCGGCTCCGTCACCACGAGCCGGCGCTGGACGGCGAAGAGCGCCGGCAGGCGAGACTCGACGACGCCCCACAGTCCGCGCGGGGCGATGACGACGACGGCGATCGCGACAAGGCCCAGCGCGGCGAGGTAGGCCGCGCCATAGTCTGCCAGCACCTCGCGGAGCGTGAAGTAGACGATCGCCCCGACGATCGGGCCCTCGATCCGGCCCAGCCCGCCGATGACGACGATGAAGATCATCCGGGCGGTCCAGTCGACGCCGAACGCCGCGTTCGGCTGGATCCGCAGCAGCTGCAGGTAGTACACGGCGCCGGCGACCGCGCAACCGACGGCGGCGACGAGGAACACGATCCGCTTGGTCCGTTGGACGTTGACCCCGACGCTCGCGGCGCTCATCTCGCCATCGCGGATGGCGCGCAGCGCCAGCCCGAGCCTGGACCGCATGATCAACGCGACGACGGCGATCGACCCGAACCCGACGACGAGGGCCAGCCAGTAGGTGATGTCCAGCCGGCCGCCGGCGGACAGCCCGGCCGGCGGGCGGATCGTCACCCCTGTTCCCGCCCCGAGTGCCGGGCTCAGGAGGATGAGGATCCGGATCACCTCCGCGATGACCCACGTCCCGACCGCGAAGTAGCCGTCGCGGAGCCGGAACGCGAACAGCGACGTCACGGCGGCAACGCCGAGCCCGACGATCGCGGTGCCGGCGAGGGCGACGACGATATCGGTGTGGACGAGATTGAGGAAGACGAAGATTCCGTAGGCCCCCACCCCCACGAACGCCTGCTGCCCGATCGAGACCAGTCCTGCGAAGCCGGCGAGCAGGTTCCACATCTGGGCCATGGCGAGCAACGTCAGGAACTCGACCAGGAGCTTCATCATTCCCGACGTCCCCCACGCCGGCACGGCGGCGAGGATCGCCAGCAGGACGAGGCCGACGATCGCGGTCAGCCGGCTGGCGAGCGTTCCCCGCTCGACGCGGAACGCCGTCGAGGGCCGGGCAGTGGCGGTCCCCACGACGCCGGCCCCGGGTCCGGCGCTCATGCCGCGCGACTCACGGCACGCGGGAAGAGGCCCGTGGGGCGGATCACCAGGATGGCCAGGAACACGAGGTGGCCCGCGAGGATCTGGTACGCCGGGTCGATCTGGTTGCCGACGGTCTGCGCGACGCCGAGCACGATCCCGCCCACGAGCGTCCCCCACAGCGACCCCAGCCCGCCGATGATCACCGCCTCGAAGGCGAAGATCAGCCGGGCGGGTCCGTCGAACGGGCCAAACGTCGTCCGGATGCCCAGGAAGACGCCGCCGATGGCAACGGTGCCCAGCGAGATTGCCATCGCCACCGCGAAGATGTGGCGATCGTTGATGCCCATGAGCCGGGCGGCCGGCGCGTCGTCGGCAGTGGCGCGCAGCACGCGGCCCAGCTGCGTCCGGTCGAGCAACAGCTGGAGCCCGCCCAGGACCACGATCGCGACCGTCAGCGTCAGGACCGGCAGCCAGCCGATCGCCAGCTGATCGGTCAGCCGGAGGCTGGCCGTCTCGATCGCGCCGGCATCGAGGCCCTGCGAATCGGCCGTGAAGACCGTCAGCAGGCCGTTCTGGATCACGACGGCGAGCCCGAACGTGGCGAGCAGTGGCGGCAGCACGCCGCCCTCGAGTGTCCGGTTGAGCACGCCCCGCTGGAGCACATAGCCGACCAGCATCATGAACGGGACGACGATCGCGAGGCTCAGCAGCGCGTTCGCCCGGGTCGCCTCGAGGATCACGAGCGCGAAGAACGCGGCGAGGATTCCGAGATCGCCGTGGGCGAGGTTGACCAGTCGCATGACCCCGAACACGAGCGACAGGCCGGTTGCCAGCAGCGCGTAGAGCCCGCCGAGCAGGATGCCCTGGACCGCCGCATTGACCCACTCCATCGTCAGACCCCGAAGTACGCCGCGGTGATCTGCTCACGGGTCAGGTCGGCGGGCCGGCCGGTGAGCGAGATGCGGCCTTCCAGCAGGCAGGAGACGCGGTCGGCGGCGGTCAATGCCTGGTCGATGTTCTGTTCGACGAGCAGGATCGTCGTCCCTGCGGCGCGGATCTGCGGCAGCGCCGCGTACAGCTGCTTGACGACGATCGGGTCGAGGCCCAGGGAGACCTCGTCCAGAAGGAGCAGCCGCGGGTTCGCCATCAGCGCCCGCCCGATCGCAAGCGCCTGCTGCTCGCCACCCGAGAGCACTGCGGCGCTCCGACGGCCCCGATCGGCGAGGACGGGGAAGAGCTCGCGGACCGCCGCGATCGTCCACCGGCCGGGTCTGGCGCGGTAGGCCCCGACTCGCAGGTTCTCGTCGACGCTCAGGCTCGGGAAGACGCGCCGGCCCTCGGGCACGAGCGAGATGCCCCGGCGAACCCGTTCGTGGGCCGCGACGCGCGCCAGCGACGCGCCGTCGAAGCGGACCTCGCCACCGCCCGCGGGTACCAGACCGGCGATGACCTTGAGGAGCGTCGACTTGCCGGCCCCGTTCGCCCCGACGATCGCCAGCGTCTCGCCCTCGGCGACCTCGAGCGAGACGTCGAACAGCGCCTGGAAGTCGCCGTAGAAGCTGGAGACGCGATCGACGGCGAGGATCGGCGCCGCCCCGGTCGCGACCGCCGGCCCAGCCCGCTCCGCGAGCCCGCTCATGCCGTAGCCTCCGGCGTCCCGAGGTAGACCGCCTGGACCAGCGGGTCCGCGAGTACGGCTCGCGGGTCGCCCTCGGCCAGCTTCCGCCCGAAGCTCATCGCAAGTAGCCGGTCGACCAGCGATACGAGTGCGTGGACGATGTGCTCGATCCAGACGATCGTGACGCCCTCCGATCGGAGGCGCCCGATCGTCTCGACCAGCTCGCCGACCTCACCCTCGGTCAGGCCGCCCGCGATCTCGTCCAGGAGCAACAGCCGTGGCCGCGTCGCGAGCGCCCGGGCGAGCTCCAGCCGTTTCCGGTCGAGGAGCGGCAGACGCCCCGCGAGGGTGTTCGCCCGCCCGAGCAGCTCCGTCCGTTCGAGCGCATCGACGCTCGCCTCGGCGACCGTCGAACCGTCGCCGCGTGCGCCGCCCGCGAACGTCGCCCCGAGGAGGACGTTCTCGAAGACGGTCATCCCGCCGAACGGTCGCGGGATCTGGTAGGTCCGGGCGATCCCGAGGCGGGCCCGTTCGTGGGCCGGTAGCCGGGTGATGTCGGCTCCATCGAGCAGGATGCGGCCGGCCGCGGGCGTGAGGTTGCCGGTGACGAGGTTCAGGACCGACGTCTTGCCAGCGCCGTTCGGCCCGACGACGCCGACGGTCTCGCCCGCCGAGATGGCGATGGAGAGATCGTCGGCGACGACAACGCTGCCGAAGGCCCGCGAGAGGCCATCGAGCTCGAGCAGCGGCGTCGTGCGGTCGGCCTCTCCGGGGCCCCGGCCCGACTCAGCCAGGGAGCGCCTCCATCGTGCCGGCGGCCGGAATGTCGGTGTGGTCCTTGTTGCTGACGATGACCAGGTCGTACGGGAACGTCGTGCCCTTCTTCCACTGGCCGCCGACGAGCGGGGTCTTGGCGATGTTCGTCGCGGCGAACGGCGGGAGGCCGGTGCCGTCCCATTGGACGTGGCCCACGACCGTGTCCAGCGCAGTCGCCTTGATCGCATCCCGGATCGCGGCCTTGTCGTCGATGCTGGTCGCTCTCGTCAGCACGTCCGCCGCGACCTCGAACACCGCGTGGGCGAAGCCGATCGGCTGCGTCCACTGCTTGGCGGTGGAGGCCGTGTAGGCGTCGGCCATCTGCTGGGCGGACTGGTCGGTGAGCGACGAGGTGAACGGGTGGACCGGCGACCACCAGACCTCGGAGGTCAGGTTCTCGCCGAGGTCGCCGAGCGCCTCGACCGACGACGGGAAGAGCAGCGCCTTGCCCATCGTGGCGATCTTCGGCTTGAACCCCTGCTGGGCAGCCTGCTGCCAGAACGTCGTGAAGTCCGGCGGCAGCGGGACGCCCGTGAGAATCTCGACGTTGGCCTGCTTGAAGGCGTTGATCTGGGCGCTGAAGTCGGTCGAGAGGTTCTCGTACCGTCCCGGATCGATCAGCGTGTAGCCGGCGTCCTTGAGCGGAGTTGGGAAGCCGACCGTCGGGTCGCCCCAGGCGTTGCCGTCGCCGTCGTTCGGGAAGAGGCCGCCGACGACCTTGTTGGTCTCGACCTTGCTCCAGATATCGAGGAAGACCGAGATGACGTCCTCGAGGCCCCAGAAGAAGTGGTACGTCCAGTCGAAGGGCTTGGTCTGATCCGCCGCGACCCCGGGCTGGCGGCCGAGGAAGTACGGCTGCCACGGCGTGACCGAGGAGATGCACGGAACGCCGTTCGCCTCGCACTGGTCGGCGACCGGGTTCGTCGTCTCCGGCGTGTTCGAGACCACCATCAGGTCGATGCCGTCGTCGAGGATCAGCTCGCCGGCGACCTCGGCGGCACGGTTCGGGTCCGACTGGCTGTCCTTCACCAGGATCTGGATGGGGTACGTCGTATCGCCGTTCACGATCCCCGGATCGATCGCCTGCTTTACCGCCCCGAGGACGAACTCGTCGGACTCGGCGAACGCCGAGAAGGCGCCGGTCGAGGGAGTCACGAACCCGATCTTGATCGTCCGGCCGGTGGCCATGGTCGCCGCCGCGCTGGCGGGTGCGCTCGCTGCCGCGCTGGGGGCCGCCGCGCTCGCGGCCCCGCTGGCTGACGGCGACGCCGCCGGCGAGCACGCGGCGATGAACGCCGCCGCGGCGGCGGCGCTTCCACCGTACGCGGCGAGGATCAGCACCTCGCGACGCGTGAGTCGCCGGCCCAGGATCGCCTCGACGTGGCGCGTGCGCTCGTCTGCCATGGTCACGTCCTCCTCCTGTGGTGTCCGCACCCTCTGCACGGACACGCGCCGGTCGAGCCGGCTATCCGTGGGTGGTCCGCTCGATCACTCGGTCGAGCGATGGCCGACGCCCCTCGAACGCGTCGTCCAGCAGCGCGCGGATTGCGGGGACATCCACCGGCTTGGGGTTGCCGGGGACCGCTTCCACGATCAGCGCGGCCGCCTCGTCGAGGCGCTCGGCGGGCATGCCGATCGTGCGGAGGTCGGTAGGAGTACCGAGCCGGGCGGCCAGGTCGTAGACCGCGGCGGGGACGTCGGGGTCGCCGAGCGCCGCACCGATCCGGGCCATCGCATCGGGCTCGGACGGCGCGACCAGGGCCAGCGAATGCGGCAGGACGACCGTATGCATCTCGGCATGCGGGAGGTCGTAGGCGCCGCCGAGGACGTGGCAGATCTTGTGATGGATCCCGGACCCGGCCGAGGCGAACGCCGCCGCCGCCAGGTACGCGCCGACGAGCGCGTCGCCGCGGGCGTCGAGGTCGTCTGGGCTGGCGACGACGCGGGGCAGGCCCGCCACCAGGATCGAGATGCCGCGCTCGGCCATGAGCGAAGTGATCGGACTCGCCCCGGCCGCGTAGAGCGCCTCGGCGCAGTGGGCGAGGGCGTTCATGCCGGATGGGCCGGCGACGGATGCCGGCAGGGTGAGCGTCAGGACCGGGTCGTAGACGACGGTCCGCGGCTGGACGCGGGAGTCGCGGCCGGTCGTCTTGCGCGACCCTTCGGTCAGCCCCCAGATCGGCGTCATCTCGGAGCCTGCGTACGTCGTGGGGACGGCGAGGATCGGCAGCGCGACCTCGAGGGCGACCGCCTTGCCGAGGCCCGTCGCGGAACCGCCACCGATCGTGACGATGGAGTCCGCGCCGCTGGCCAGGGCGAGGGCCCGAGCCTGCCGGGCCCGCTCGATCGGGACGTGGACGACGACGTCGTCGATGCGGGCAACGACGCGTTCGCCCACCGCGTCGACCAGCCGGTCGGCCCACGCGGTCCCCGACCGGTCGGCGATCAGCAGGCTCCGCGAGACCCCGAGCCGCTCCAGCTCGTCCGGGACGCGATCGAACGCGCCGTTGGCGAAGACCACGCGGCCCGGCAGGGCGTCGTAGCCGAACGGCTGCATCGGGTGCCCGTCTGCTCTGGCTACTGCCTCTCTGCCCCGGTCAGTCCTTGCCGGCCAGCCACGGGTAGCGGGCGGTGTCCTTGCCCGCGTAGTCGGGGTCGAGATAGATGAAGCAGCGCTGGATGAGGCCGTCGCGGACCTCGAAGACGTCGCACCAGCGACCGGCGCCGTGGTCCGGATCGCCGGCCTTCCACGGCCCGTCGCGGTGCTCGCCGACACTCGTCCCCTCCACCGCGAACGTGTCGGTCCCGGTCATCACGTAGTTGAACGTGTCGTAGTCGTGGAGAATCGACTTCAGCGTCGCCCCGACGTCGCCGAACATCCGGCCGATCTCGTCACGGCCGTGGGCCACGCCCCATTTCGGGAAGTAGACGTCGGCGGTCTCCGAGAAGAGCTCGAGGATGCTCCGGCCGTCGTCCGTGACGCCGGCGTTATCGAAGGCCTTCAGGTAGCGCAGGGCGACCGCCTTGCGCTCGGTGTCCGTCATCGGCTGAGCAATGGCCATCTCGCACCTCCTGTGTGCTGCAACGCCCCGGTCAGGGTCGCGGGTAGAACGGCGGGATCGCCGCGTCGACGTTGACCCAGACCGACTTCGGCTCGGTGTATTCGCGGACCGCCTCGAAGCCCATCTCCCGACCGTAGCCGGAGAGGCCGGTCCCGCCGAACGGCGAGCCCGGGTTGACCCGCTTGTAGCTGTTGATCCAGACCATGCCCGAGCGCATCTGCCGGGCGAGGAGATGGGCCCGCGACAGGTCGCGCGTCCAGAGCCCGCCGCCCAGCCCGTACTCCACGTCGTTGGCGATCCGAACTGCGTCCTCGTCGCTGCGGAACGTCGAGACCGTCACGAACGGCCCGAAGACCTCCTCGCGACAGACGCGGCTCGTCGGGTCGGCCCGGACGACCGTCGGCCGGAGGTAGTAGCCCTTGGCGAGCGACGGGTCGTCCGGCGGGACGCCGCCGGTCAGGACCTCGCCGCCCTCGTCCCGGGCGACGTCGACGTAGCCGAGGACGCGGTCGCGGTGGCCGGCCGAGGTCAGCGGCCCCATCTCGGTCGCCGGGTCCAGTGGGTCGCCGACGCGGATCGACTCGGCGAGGGCGACGAACCGCTCGACGAAGTCATCGGCGATCGACTCATGGAGGATGAGCCGCGAGCCAGCGATGCAGGCCTGGCCCTGGTTGTGGAAGACCGCGAAGGCCGAGCCGCCGACGGCGGCGTCGAGGTTCGCGTCGGCGAAGACGATGTTGGCGCCCTTGCCGCCGAGCTCGAGCTGGACCCGCTTCACGTTGCCGCTCGAGAGCTCGACGATCCGCCTCCCGGTCGCCGTCGAGCCGGTGAACGCGATCTTGCGGACGTCGGGATGGGCGGCCAGGTGCTCACCGGCGACGCGACCGCTGCCCGGGACGATGTTGACGACACCGGGCGGGATCCCGGCCTCCGCCATCAGCTCGGCGATCCGGAGCGAGCTCAACGGCGTGAGCGCGGCCGGCTTGAGGACGACCGTGTTCCCGGCCGCCAGGGCGGGGCCCATCTTCCAGCTGCAGAACATCAGGGGGAAGTTCCACGGCACGATCTGGCCGACCACGCCGAGCGGCTCCCGGAGCACGTAGTTCAGGAAGCCGGGCTCGACCGGGATGACGTCGCCCTGGACCTTGTCGGCCATGCCGCCGAAGTAGCGGAACGTCGCGGCAGTCCGCATGACGTCGAGGTTCCGGCTGTCCCGGATCGGGTGCCCGGTGTCGAGCGACTCCATCCGGGCCAGCTCGTCGCCGGCGGCCTCGATGGCGTCGGCGAGCTTCAGCAGCAGCCGGCCCCGGGCCGACGCCCCCAACGCTGACCAGGCCGGGAACGCCGCGGCCGCCGCCGCAACGGCCCGGTCGACGTCCTCGACACCCGCCTCCGCGATGTTCGCGATGACCGATCCGTCGTGCGGGTTGAGCGTCTCGAAGGTGGCCCCGTCGGCGGCGTCGACGAACGCGCCACCGATGAACAGGCGGTCCTGGAGGCGCAGGCCGCTCAGGCGGTCCGCGATGGCCATCGTCGCTGCCCCGCCTCCAGGCTCAGATCTGGACGGCAGTCGACGGCAGCTGGCCGCTCGAGATCAGCGACGGCAGCTCCGGATCGGCGTTCTCCCAGACGAGCAGCATCGACCGCTTCGGGGCGTAGCCCTGGTGGCGGATGTCGGCCGGCATCGCCGCGACGTCGCCGGGCCGCATGACGACCTTCGCCCGCGCGGCGCCGGTGTCGCGGTCCTCGACGTTCCAGTAGATCTCGTCGGAGAGCTGCACGAACCACTCGACGCGGTCGTTGCCATGGATGATCGGGAGGATGTACTCCTCGGTCGTGGGGCAGTACAGGCTGTCGCCGCAGACCGAGACGACCGACGGGTTCCACGTGACCGGCGAGCGCGACAGGTACGCGAACAGGTTGAAGCTGTTGACCTCGCCCTCGAAGTCGGGCTCCGCGTGGATCTCGGGCTCGTCCTGGGGCACGTCGAGGAACTGCCGGTTGATCGGGTGGCCGTTCTCGTCGTTGCGGAGCGGCTCGTCGCCGGGGACGCTCACCATCCGGGCCGCGGTCACCCGGTGGCGGGTGATCGCGGCGCGGTTCTCGCCGTTCTTGATCCCGAAGGCGGCGCCGGTCTCGGTCGGGCTGGCGAACGGGTCGAAACCCGCGTTCGTCCAGTCATCGAGCATCTGCTCGAAGGTCTCCTTGATCAGCGGTGTCTCGAAGTTCTCGAGGTGGTCGAGCTCCGCCTTGCGGTACGAGTCGTTGTAGCGACCGGCGAACAGGTCGACGGTTCCGTAGTGGTTGACGGTGCCGATGACGCCGTCGAAGTTCACGATCCCGTAGAAGAACTGCCAGGCCACGTCGCGCTGCAGGGCCCGGAGGAACGAGTCCGCCGACATGACGTGGCGGCCGGTCGGCCACTCGATGTAGACGAAGTACTCGTCGCGGCTGAACTTGAAGTCGCCCAGCGTAAAGGCCTTGTAGCCGAACATGTTCTGGTCGCTGGACTGGACGTCGGGGCGTTCGGCGATCGTCATTGGAAGTCTCTCCTCGTCGTCGGTCAGCGTCAGGGGACGGTCTGGATGATGTCGGCCCAGCGGTACTCGGTGTCCGGCCCGTCCTGCGTCTGCAGGAGGATCACCGACGGCCGTTCCGCGTGGAACTGGTAGGCGGCCCCGACGGGCAGCAGCGTCATGTGGCCGCGCCGGCCGATGACCTTGCCCATTGCCGGTCCTGTCGGCTCGGCGGCGAGGACGTTCGAGCCGCGCTCGGAGGTCGGGCCGGCGTCGCTGTCCCCGAGCTTCCGGAGCCGGATCTCGACCTCGCCGTCCATGACCAGGGCGAACTCGTCGTGGGCCGCGGTGCGCCAATCGGACGTGCCCTCGGCCCGGATCGCCTCGAGGACGTACTGGCGATTCTTCCCGACCGCCACCTTCTCGTACGGTTTCGAGCGTTCGGCAACTTCGAAGATGTTGGAGAATGCGTACCGCTTGGGATCGTCGTCGATGAGGTCGATCTCGCCCTTCTCGTAGTCGGCGAGCGATCCGAAGCGCGTCGTGTACGTCGACAGTCCTGGCATGCCTGCGGCTCCTCCTCCGTCCGGTCGGCGGGATGGGATCGCCGGCCCGCCGAACGGCCCTCAAACAGGACCCGGCGGGCCTTGTGTTCGCTCTGCGAACGAGTGTACGCTCTGCGAACGAGTATCCGACCGGTGGGGAACGCATGTCAATACAGCCACCCAAGGATCCCACCATCCTGCCCGAGCCGGGCCCAGGACCGACCGAATCGCGGTCGCGAACCGAGCACGTCCAGTCGCTGGAGCGAGGCCTGGCGGTGCTGGGCGCCTTCACCGCCCGCGACACGTCCCTGACGATCAGCCAGGTCGCCGAGCGGACCGGCCTCTCCCGCGCAACGGCCCGGCGGCTGCTGTTGACGCTCCAGCAGCTCGGCTATGTCGAGTCGGTCCGACGGGAGTTCAGCCTGACCCCGGCCGTCCTCGAGCTGGCCAAGCCGTTCGCCGGCCCCGTCGACCCGTGGGGCTTCGCCAAGTCATACCTCCAGTCGCTGACCGATCGGCTCGAGGAATCGGCGTCGATCGCTGTGCTCGACGGGACCGACATCCTCTACGTCGCACGGACCCCGACGCGCCGCCTCATGACGCTCGCGGTCACGGTGGGATCCCGGCTGCCGGCGCACGCCACGTCAAAGGGACGGGTGCTGCTCGCGTTCCTGCCGGAGGCCGAGCTCGAGGCGTACTTCCGCCGATCCGCAATCGAGCGCTACACGGACCAGACGGTCGTCAACGAGGACGAGCTCCGGGCGATTCTGGCCGGCATCCGGACGGAGGGCTGGGCGATCGTCGACCAGCAGCTCGAGGAAGGCCTCTGTTCCGTGGCCGCCCCGATTGTCGAGCCGAGCGGCCGGGTCAGCGCCGCGCTGTCGGTGTGCGCCCACGCCGGCCGGGTCGACCCGACCACGCTCCGCACCGAGTTCCTGCCGCTCGTGCTCGAGACCGCTCGCCGGATCAGCGCCCTTCGCGCTCGCCGCTGATCGCGGGGCGCCGTCGCGGCGCCACGATCACCAGAAAACCCCTTGACTCAGCAATTACTTGCGCCCACGATACCCAGCGGTCCGGGCGTTCGCAGGCCGCCCCAGTGTTCGCATGGTGAACATCCATCACGGCCGGAGCGATCGGGCGGGAGGACGGAGGGCATCCGTGGGAAGCTCGTTCATCGACGACTGGCGTGAGTACGTCACGCGCCACCGACTGGTGGCGGCGATCGTCGCGGGGCTCGTGGCCACGCACATCACGACCAACTTCGGCATGTGGTACCACGGGATCGGCCTGCCCGATCTCAACTTCAACCTGTTGAACGGGTACCTGGTCTTCGGCAACTCGGCGATGGACCCGAGCGGGCTGAACGACCCCGTCACGCTGACCACATTCGGGGCCGCAGCCCACTACGCACAAGGCGTCGCGTTCGCCCTGATCTTCGCGTTCGGCATCAGCCCGATCCTGCCGATCCGCAACACGGTCGGCGGCAACATCATCAAGGCCGTGATCTGGGGCCTGATCCTCGCCACGATCAGCGCGGCGTGGTGGATCAACCTGTTCCCGAACCTCGCCGGGCCCGGCGTGAACGCCGGCATCTTCCTGACGAACCTCGGCCCCGATTGGTGGAAATGGCTCATCGCCGTCTACCTGTGGCACATCGTCTACGGCATCAACCTCGGCCTGTTCTACCAGCCGAAGGAACGCCCCGCGACCGCGGAAGCGACCGCCTGAGCGGGCGTCGCGTCTAACGCCGCCTGGAGCCGCCGCTGATCCGTTCGCGGGGCGGCTGCTCCGGGCGGCCACCCCAGCCCTCCGGCGGCGGCGGCGCAGGCGACCGGAGCGAGCCCGGGACGAGGACATCGGTCGTGCCGATCGTGACGGCCGTCAGCTGGGCGATCACGTCGTGGACATCGGGCGCCGCCGGGAGAATGCACCGCAGGTCGGTGATCCCGGCGTGGGCCAGCGCGATCACCCGGTCCTGACACTCCTCGAGCGTCCCGAAGATCCCGACGTCGCGCGGATGACCGAGCTCGGCGAACCGCGGATCCCGGTCGGCCCGGGCCTCCGCCTCCGTGCCGGTCCGGCCGATCGACACCGGCAGCAGCGCCGCGACGCCGAGCGTCGCCGGGTCGCGGCCCGCCTCCTGCGCCTCGGCCCGGACCTCGTCGGCCGCCGTCTCGAGATCGGGGAAGCGCCAGGCAGGCACGACGAGGTCGTCGACGACGGTCAGCAGCGGACGGACGGCCTCGAGGTCATTGGCGACGGCTCCGACACGGCAGCGGGCGGGCTCGCAGGCGGCATTCGCGACCAGGTCCCGGACGAGGTCGAACGTTCCGGATCCGGCGTCGACGGTCACCTCCGACGCGCCCGCGGGCGGCCACTCCCCGAAGCCGATCATGACCCCGAGCCGGGATCGGGTCAGGCCCGACGCCACGGCGGTCACGTCGGGGGCGCCGTCACCGCCAAGTGCCATCGTCCACACGACGTCGATCCCGGCGAGGTCCGCGAAGCGGGCGATGGGCACGGCCGCGGGATCGGCCGGATCGACCACCACACCGAGCCGCGCGAGGCGTCCGGCAGGGGCTCGAGTCGGATCGAAGGGCGTCATCGTCTCCGGCGGCTGCGATCTGGTGTCGGTGGAGGTTCCCGGGCGGCCGGGCGCCCCGGAGCGTACTCTGCAAATCGATGACTGCGCAATCAGTTGAGCCCGCCGGCGGCGCGCTGCTGCTGGACCCGATGCTGCGGCTCGTCACGAAGCTGCGCGACGCGGGCGTCCCGGTCTCGTCGTCGGAGGTCATCGACGCGACGAGCGCCCTGAACGCGATCGACGTCCTGGATCGCGAGCAGGTCCGTGCGGCGATGGCGGCGACGCTCGTCAAGCGCGCCGAGGACCGCCCGGCCTTCGAGGTGATGTTCGAGCTGCTGTTCGCGGTCCGGCGCGGCGCGCGGCCCGGCGACGCGCCGCCGCCCGGCAACGAGCGCCGCCAGATCACCACGAGTCTCGACCGTGTCACGCTAAGCGGCGACGAGCCAGGCGAGGGCGCCGCCGACCTCCTCGACCTGATCATGGAGGCGATCCGCCGCGGCGATCCCGAGGCGCTCCGGGCGCTGGCCGAGATGGCAGTCGACCGCTACGGCGGGATGGGCACCCAGCCGGATGCCTCGGAACGCTACTTCCTCTATCGGGTCCTGCGAGCGCTCGAGCTGTCGAAGCTGATGGGCGAGATGCTCCGGGCAGAGGTCGAGGAGGGCCGCGACGAGCCGAAGGTCCGGGAAGAGCTGGCGGACCGCATCGAGGCGTTCAAGAAGCTGATCGCGTCGGAGGTCCGGAGTCAGCTCGCGGAGGCCCGCGGCCCGGACGACACGACCCGGGCGATGGAGCTGCTCGGGACCGAGGACGTGGACTTCCTCGGGGCGTCGCCGCGACAGCTGGCCGCGATGCGCGAGGCGATCCGACCGCTCGCCCGGGCCCTGGCTACGAAGATGGCGCGGCGACGTCGGCGGCGGGATCGGGGCAGGCTCGACGTCAGGCGGACTGTTCGCCGCTCGCTCTCGTCCGGCGGCGTGCTCCTCGATCCCGCCTTCCGCCGGCCGAAGGTGGCCCGGCCCGACCTCTACCTGCTGTGCGACGTCTCGGGCTCGGTGGCCGAGTTCGCGTCGTTCACGCTGACGTTGCTCCAGGCGATGACGAGCGAGTTCAGCCGGATGCGGTCGTTCGCGTTCGTCGACGGCATCGACGAGGTCACCGACCACCTCAAGGACGTCGCGTCGTTCCTCGAGGTCCGCCATGTCCTGTACCGGGCGAATGTGGTCCGGGACGACGGCCACTCCGACTACGGATCGGTGTTTGAGCGGTTCAACCACCGCCACGGGTCGGCGATCGACTCCCGCTCGACGATCATCGTCACTGGCGATGCCCGCTCGAACTACCGCGAACCACAGGCCGAGATCCTGCGGGAGCTCCACGCCCGCGCCCGCCGCGTCTATCTCCTCAACCCGGAGCCCGAGGGCGAGTGGGACACGACCGACTCGATCGTGTCCGCCTACCGGCCGATGCTCGACGGCATCTTCGAGGTCCGCAACCTCCGCCAGCTCGGGGATGCGATCTACCGCATCACCTGAGCGCCAAGCCGTCGTAGACGGTTGCGCGGTCAATTACCATGGTGTCCGAGGGGCGCAGGCCGGTGCGGCATGCGAACAGACGGGAGAGGAGCGAGCTCGCGATGTATCCAGACCTCGGCCTCCTGATCATTCGCGTTTTCCTGTCGTTGGTCGTGCTCGCCTACGGTCTGCAGAAGGTCGGATTCCTCGGCGGCTATGGCTTCAAGGGCACGGCGGGCTGGCTCGACAGCATCGGCTTCAAGCCGGGCTCGCTCTGGATCTGGCCGGTCGTGATTGCGGAAGTCGTGGGAACGGTGCTGATCCTGCTGGGCCTCGGCGGGCCGATCGGGCCCGGCATCCTGGCAGCCGACCTGACGGTGGCCGCGATCGGCTTCCACTCCCCGAACGGCTTCTGGAACGCGAATGGCGGCTGGAGCTGGATCTCCGCGCTCGCCGCGACCGCGTTCAGCCTTGCCCTCATCGGGTTCGGCAGCTACTCGCTCGACTCGGCACTCAACCTCACGTACCCGGACATCCTGCTGCCCGTCTGGCTGATCGCCACCTTCGCGGTCGCCGTCGTCGCCCTGATCGTCCACCGCATGAATGAGCCCGCGCCGGCACCCGCCGCGGGCACTGACGCGTCGTAGCTCGGCCGTCAGCCGCCGGCCTCGACTCCGGTGATCGCGTGCGCCGCCTCGGCGGCGTGGAGGATCGGCCTGTCGGCGGCCTCGCCCGCGACCGCTGCGACCGCCTCGCCGAAGAGACGCAGCGCCGTGGCCATCTCTCCCTGAGAGACCGTCAAAGCCGGTGACATCCGGACCGAGCTCTTGCCGCACTCGAGGACGAGCAGCCCGCGTTGGAACGCGGCCCACTGGACCTCCTCAGCGTGCTCGGGCGTGTCGAACTCGATGCCGATCATCAGGCCCTTGCCGCGAACGTCGGTGACGAGCGCGGGGTAGCGGCGGCGGAGCTCCGCGAGACCGGTGAACGCCTCGTCGCCGCGGACGCGGGCGTTCTCGACGAGGCCGCCTTCGAGCAGGTCGATCGTGGCCAGCGCGGCGGCACAGGCGACCGGGTTGCCGCCGTACGTCGAGCCGTGCGCACCCGGGCCCCACGTTTCGAGCAGGTCGGCCCGGGCGACGAGGCCGCCGAGCGGCATCCCGGAAGCGATGCCCTTCGCCGTGAGCACGACGTCGGGCTTGACGTCCCAATGCTCGGCCGCCCACATCTTCCCGGTCCGGCCGGCGCCGGACTGGATCTCGTCGAACGCGAGGACAATCCCGTGGCGGTCGGCGATCTCGCGGAGCCCAGCGAGGAAGCCGTCCTCGGGCACGACGTAGCCGCCCTCGCCCTGGATCGGCTCGACGATGATCGCCGCGACCTCGTTCGCGGGGACGAGCTTGTCGAACAGCACCTCGTCGAACCAGCGCAGGTCGACGTCGCGGCCGAACGGCGCGTGATGGACGCCCGGCAGCAGCGGCCCGAAGCCTGCGTGGTACTTCGACTTCGAGGCAGTCAGGCTGACCGAACCGTACGTCCGGCCGTGAAAGGCGCCGAGAAATGCGACCACGTACGGCCGGCCTGTCGCATGGCGGGCGAGCTTGATCGCGGTCTCGACCACCTCGGTCCCGGAGTTGCCGAGGTAGGCGCGGGCTCGGCCGCCCTTCACTGGCGTGATGTCGGCGAGGCGCTTGCAGACCTCGGCGTAGACCGGCAGGTAGAAGTCGCTCGCCGAGAAGTGGAGCAGCTCAGCCGCCTGCTCCTTGATCGCCGCGACGACCTGGGGGTGGGCGTGGCCGGTCGAATTGACGGCGATTCCCGCAGCGAAGTCGAGGAAGAGGTTGCCGTCGATGTCCTCGAGCGTCAGGCCTTCGCCCCGAACCGGCACGATCGGATAGGCGCGCGGCAGGCTGGGTGACGTCCACGTCTCGTCGAAGGCGACGTGAGCCCGAGCCTTCGGGCCGGGGATCTCGGTGACGATGTCCGGGACGGGACGAGACTGGGCCACGCAACGCACCTCGAACGCATACGGTTTATGCAGAGTGGATACTCGGCCGGGAGTCTAGCAGACGCCCGGCCGCGTTCGACGGAGCGGTTGCGCGCTGTCAGACGGCGGCGTCGCCGCGTCGTCGGGCCATCAGCAAGCCACCCACGAGCAGCCCCAGCGCCAGGCCTGCGCCACCCGCGACGAGCGCGGGGAGGAGCGTCGAACCGCTGTCGTCGCGACCCGCGGCAGGTTCGACTGCGACCGCCTGCTGGACGTCAGCAGCCCGCGCGACATCCGGAGCGCCGACGACGATCGCACCGGTCATTCCCGGATGGAGCATGCACGAGTAGCCATAGACGCCGGGCTTGTCGAACGACCAGCCCATCGAATCGCCCGGATCAAGCAGCTTGTCGTGGGCGCCCCAGGTGAGGTTCGAGCCGACGATCTCGTGGGCCTGGAACGATGTGTTCGTCCATGTGACGAGCGTGCCAACCGGCACCGAGGTGACGGTCGGGCTGAACACGCAGTCCCCGATGGCGATTGCGACGCGGGCGCCGGCAGACGGGGCCGGCCGATCGGTGCTGTGGAAGCAGGGGTCCCCGGCCAGGGCAGAGCCGGCCGCCGCCCAACCGAACAGCAGGGCGGCAGAGATGGTGGACAGGAAGAGCGCGATCTTGCGATGCATCCGGGATCCTCCGACTAGCCGGCGTTCGGGTCAGGTACACCGGGACCGCCGACTGGGTTCCCGCGGTGGTCGTGCTCGCCGCCGCGCGTCGGCGCCCAACCGGTGCCGCTCCGCTACTCGACAACCAACGACGCCGCCGGTCAATCGACCGGCGGCGTCGGGTTTCTGCGAGGGGTTAGCGCTCAAGCACCGACACGATGTTGCCCGACGGATCCTTGAACCAGGCGATGCTGGGACCCTGGCCGCCGTCTGGCGCCCCGCGGGCAATCCCCTTCTCGTCGGTCTTGATGCCCTGCTCGCCGGCGTAATGCTCCATCTTGACGCCGGCCCCGGTCAGCGCATCGACCGCCTCGTCGACGTCGCGGACCTGCAGGTTGAGCACCGTGAACACAGCCGGCTGGTGGTCGGACTTCTCGTAGATCCAGATCGGCGGTCCGGCCTTGCCGTGGATCTCGAGGCTGCCGCCCATTCGGCCGTCCCGCACGTCGAGCCCGAGCGTGTCGCCATAGAAGCGACGGGTCGCCGCGATGTCCTTCACGGCGAAGCTCGACATGACCGGTGCGTCGCTGAAGATTTCCTTCGGCGAGATCATCGTGGTTGCGTTCTTCATGGCTGCCTCCTTGCTGCCTCCGAAGAGGCACGCGGAGGTCAACGTTCGCAGGCGGGACGGCACAGCCCAATCAGCGGAATCGACCGTGACCGACAGCCGCGTTACAGCGGCATATCACGGGGTGCCGCTGAGCCGCGAGTCCTGCCAGCCACGGCGTCGGCGTTCGTCGCCGCGATAATCGCCGGCGTGAATGAGCTCGAAGTCGTCGTTGCCCATCGCGAGCGCGCGACCCTGCGCCTGGGTGACGTGTTCCTGAAGATCGACGCCGATCAGACGCGCACCGACGTCGAGGTTGAGGCGATGGCCATGGCGCCGATTCCCACGCCGACCGTCCTGTGGCGGAAGCCGCCCGTCCTCGCGCTCGCGGCTCTCCCGGGCACGCCGCTCGGACGACTGGGCGAGCCCTCCAACGCGTCAGCAGCCGCGTGGGCCGCGGCGGGTGCCACCGCGCGGATGTTGCACGACGCGCCGCTGCCGCCATGGCCCGGTGGCAGCGCCGACGAGTTGGCGCTGCGGCTCGACGCCGAATGCGAGCGGCTTGTCACCGACGGGAGGCTGCCCGTCGACCTTGTCGCGCGGAATCGGGAGATTGCCGGGGCAGCGCTCCGGCCCTGGACGCCGGTGTTCACCCACGGCGACCTGCAGGTCGACCACGTCTTCGTCGACGGTGACGAGATCACCGGTGTCATCGACTGGTCGGAGGCGAGCCGCGGGGATGCGCTGTACGACCTGGCCGTCTTGACGCTCGGCCATTCGGAGCGCCTTGACGACGTCGTCGCCGGCTACGGCACGGACGTGGACCGCGACGTGATCCGCGCGTGGTGGTCGTGGCGAAGCCTGGTGGGAGTGCGCTGGCTGGTCGAGCAGGGCTTCGATCCGTTCGCACGAGGCTGCGAGGTCGACGTGCTCCGATCCGCGATGTGAGGGTGCGCGACCGGCCGGCGCGCACTGGCCGGATTTGATGCCGGCGCGACCGGTCGAGCGCTGACGGCCGAATCAGCCGATACGGGCGACCCTCACCGGTCGCCCGTGACGCCGGGCGAAACGCGACCCGCGGCGCACCTAGTCGACGACGGTATGGCTCTGCTCCCGCAGGAACTGCGCGACGTAGTACATCGAGAGGCCGGCCTTGCCGGTCGACCCGCTCCCCTTCCAGCCACCGAAGGCCTGGACGCCCGGCCACGCCCCCGTCGTCGCCCCGGCCCGGCGATTGACGTACAGCACGCCGGCCTGCGCCGTGTTGAGGAACCGGTCGACCTCCGACTGGTCCTCGCTGTACACGCCGGCCGTCAGGCCGTAGACGGTGTCGTTCGCGAGCCGGATCGCCTCATCGAATGACTCGACCGCGTGGACGGCCGTGAACGGCGCGAACAGCTCGTCCTTGAACAGGCGATGGTCCGCGGGCAGGTCGCCAACGACCGTCGGCTCCACGTAGTAGCCGCGATCCATCCCGTGGTCGCTGAGCCGTTCGCCGCCGACGAACACGCGGCCATCGCGGCGCGCTGCCGCGACCGCGTTCTGGTGGCGATCCACCGCGCGCTGGTCGATGATCGGGCCGAGCCAGTTCTCGCGCAGCAGCGGGTCGCCGATGGTGATCGCCTCGGTCTTCTCCACGAGCAGCCGGACGAGGTCGTCGTGGACCGGCTTCTCGACGTAGACCCGCGAGTTCGCCGAGCACTTCTGGCCACCGAACCCGAACGCGCTCCGAATGATCCCTTCGGCCGCTTCCTCGAGGTCCGCCTTGCGCGAGACGACGGCGGGGTTCTTGCCGCCCATCTCCACGATCGTCGGCTTGGGGAACTTCGACGAGAACGTCCGGAAGAGGTCCATCCCGACGTCGTACGAGCCGGTGAAGACGATCCCGTCGATGCCCGGGTTCTCGCGGAGCTCCTGGCCGACCGTCTCGCCGGGGCCCATCACCAGGTTGACCACACCATCCGGGAATCCCGCATCGCGGTAGGCCTCGATGAGCTTGACACCCGACATCGGCGCGGCGGTGCTCGGCTTGAACACGACGGTGTTGCCGGCCATCAGGGCCGCCGCCGTCGGTCCCGCCGCCAGCGCCATCGGGAAGTTGAACGGGCTGATGACGGCGAAGACGCCGTGGGGCCGAAGGACCGAACGCGTGTGGACCGCCGAGTCCCCGAGGTTGTCCATCGGGTGGTCGTACCCGTCGTTGTCCTCCATCGTCTGGGCGTAGTACCGCAGGAGGTCGGCGGCCTCCTCGACCTCGCCGAGCGCCTCGAGCCGCGTCTTCCCGACCTCGATCGCCATGAGTCCTGCGTAGCGCATCTGCCGCTCGCTGATCAGATCGGCGGCCTTTCGGATCAGCGCGAGACGATCCCGCCACGGGGTCGCCGCCCACGCGGGCTGCGCCCGGCGAGCGGCGTCGATCGCGTCCTGGACGTCGCCCTTCGTGCCCTTCGCGAAGTGGCCGAGCACGATGTTCGTGTCGATCGGCGAGGCGACCGACGTCTCTTCCTGCGCCTCGCGCTCGAGGCCTCCGATGAAGTTGCGGTGGTGGCCGCCGAGCTCACGCTTGGCCTCCTCCAGGCCGGCTTCGTAGGCCGCGTGGAGCTCTTCGTTGTCGTTGCGGAGCGTCGCGTAGGTGATCTTGATCCGAGGTCGGGCTTCGGTGGTCATTCGACGGGGAACCTCGTGTGGTGGTCCGGGCGCAGCCCCCTGCGGCGATTGCCGCTCAGTCTAGCGCGGCGACCACCTCGGCCAGCGATTCGGCGACGAAGTCCGGCGCGGGACGGCCGCGCCGGGTCGCGGCCCCGAGGTCGTCGCGCGTGTGCTTGCCGCTCAACACGAACACGCCGCGGAGGCCGGCCCGCTGGGCGGCGCGGACGTCCGTGTCGAGATCGTCGCCGACCATCGCGATGTCCCGGCGCCGGAGCGCCGGCTGGCCACCGGCCCTGGCCTCAGCCGCGAGGGCGGTCGCGGCCTCCGTGAAGAACTCGCGGGCAGGCTTCCCGAGCACCTTCGCCCTGATGCCGCTCGCGAACTCGAGTCCCGCGACGTAGGAGCCGGAGTCGATCGTCGGGCCATCCGGCGTGAGCCACCAGCGGTTCTTGTGCATGCCGAGCAGGACCGCGCCGTTGCGGATCAGTCGGAACGCCCGGTTCATGTTCTGCCACGTCGCGGCTTCGGGTGCGTCGCCGACGATGACGGCCGCCGCCCGGGCATCGGGCTTGCTCGCCTCCTCGTCGGTCAGCAGACGCTGGCCGTCGAACTCGACCCGGGCATCGTCGGAGGTCAGGACATAGAGCGGCTGGCCGCGAAAGTGCCGCGCCGTGTAGGCCGCCGAAACGGACAGTGCCGATTGGAAGCGGTCCGGCGGGATCGGCGCACCCATCGAGGCCCCCCAGCGCGACAGCGTCGCCCGGCTGACGAGCGAGGTGTTGGTGACGATCCGGAACGGGATCCGGCGTGCGGCGAGCGCGCCGATCGCCTCCGCCGCGCCCGGGACCGGCTTCTCGGCAAGGACGATGACACCGTCGAGGTCCAGCAGGAACGCGCGAACGCCGGCGAGAGGATGGGCGCGGTCGGGCACCGCGCCATCCTAGCGGCGCGACGTCTCCTCGTCGGCGCGCCCGGGCCCGCCGAGACGATGGACGTCGGGGCTGGGTTGATACTGCGGTAGCCATGAGCCCGAACACTGACTCGACGGTCACGCTTCGAGACGGACACCGCCTCGCCTATACGGAGTGGGGCACGCCGGACGGTCAGCCAGTCGTGTACTTCAACGGAACACCCGGCACCCGCGTCTGGTGTCCGGACGAGGCCGCCACGGTCGGAGCGGAGGTCCGGTTGATCATCCCGGACCGTCCCGGCGTCGGCGCGTCCGAGCCCGTGCCCTTCACGTTGGCGGATGTGCCGAGGATGGCCGCCGACCTGGCCGACGCACTCGACATCTCGAGGTTCGCCGTCATCGGCGTGTCGGCCGGTGGCTCGTGCGCCGCTGCCTGCGCCGCGCTCATTCCAAGCCGGCTGACGGGCGTCGCGATCGCGAACAGCAGTCTCGCGAAGTGGAACTGGGAGGCGCGTCCGGAGGTCGTCGCGGCCTGGCCCGAAGGCGACCGAGCCGAGTTCGAGCTCGTGCATCGCGACCGCTCGGCCGGCGTCCGCCTCGCGACCGCGAACCTGGCCGCCTACGCCAGCGAGCTGGCCGAGCGCCCCGAAGCGCTCCACGACGACCTCGCCCAGGCCGAAGGCGATCGATGGTTCTTCGACGACCCGGGCCGCGTCGCTGTCTTCGACGCGTATATCCGCGACACGTTCTCACAAGGCGTCGACGCCGCGGTCTGGGAGTTCATCAGGGTGTACTTCCCGTGGGGGTTTCGCCTGACCGACATCTCGATTCCGGTGCGGATCTGGCATGGCGGGCAGGATCCGTGGGTACGCCAGGAGGACATCGACTACCTCGTGGGTGCGATCCCTGGCGCGTCGCTTGTGGTCTGGGAGGACAGCGGACACCTGGGGTTCGTGAAGCACTGGGGCGAGATCCTCGGGGCGCTGACCGGCGGCGCCTAGGTCCCGGCCGCTATCCTCGGCGACGGAGGTGGCGATGGGACTGCTCGACGGCAAGAAAGCGCTGATCTTCGGCGTCGCGAACGATCACTCGATCGCGTGGGGCATCGCCCGGGCGTTCCACGAGCAGGGTGCGACGCTCGGGTTCTCGTCGGTCGAGTCGCTGCTCGATCGCCGGGTTCGACCGCTCGCGGACTCGATCGGCGCGACGTTCGTCGAGCCGTGCGACGTCCAGGACGACGTCCAGATCGCCGCCGTGTTCGACAAGTGGCGCGAGGCGTACGGCGACCTCGACATCCTCGTCCACGCCCTCGCGTTCGCGAAGCGCGAGGACCTCGACGGTGCGTTCGTCGACACCTCCCGTGAGGGATTCGCGCTCGCCCTCGACGTGAGCGCGTACTCGCTCGTCGCGCTTGCCCGGGCCGCGCGGCCGCTCTTGAAGCCCGGCGCGAGCGTCCTGACGCTGACGTATTACGGCTCCGAGAAGGTCGTCGCGAACTACAACGTGATGGGCGTCGCGAAGGCGGCGCTCGAGGCGTCCGTCCGCTACCTCGCCTCGGATCTCGGGCCCGCCGGGATCCGCGTCAACGCAATCTCGGCCGGGCCCATCCGGACGCTGGCGGCGTCCGGCATCGGTGGCTTCAAGAAGATGTACGGGGCGTTCGCCGACGTCGCGCCGCTGCGCGAGAACATCACGCCCGATGACGTGGGCGGGACCGCCGTCTGGCTCGCGAGCGACCTCGCGCGGGCGGTGACCGGCGAGGTCGTGTACGTCGACGGAGGCTTCTCGATCGTCGGGGTCCCTCTCGGCGACTGAGGCTGTCGCCTGAGCGACGAACGGAGTCGCGCTTCGCGCGCTAGTCCGCGATCGTGTTCGTGAAGTCCTTGATGTAGCGCGTCCGGCTCGCGGCTGCGTCGTCGTCGGACAGCTCCTCCAGGAACACCTCCTGGGCGACGTCGATCCAGCCGGCGCGCGATCGATTGAAGAGGATCGTCTCGTACGACTCCTCGAAGACCGTCCCGAACCGGTCGTAGGTGATCGTCGCGTCGGTCAGCGGCACGAGCAGGTCGCGGTTCGCCAGGACGACCGCCGGATCCTCCGACTCCGGGAGGGACTCGTCGCTCGGGTAGCCGAGATCACCCTCGACGACGAACCGGCCGATCCCGACCGACGCCCGCCGCTTGAGCCACTTCTTGCGCAGGCGCTCGCTGCCACGCGGTCCGGTCCCGACCACGACGAGCATCTCGCCGATCGCGATCGTGACGTCGGCGAGGCGCGGCGCGCGTTCGTCGTTGAGCTCGTCGACCATGGCGTCGCGGATCACGAGGCGGGTGACCGCGTTGAGCATGTCGCTCAGCCGATCGTCGGCCAGCATGATCCGGCCGCTGATCTTGCGGTCGGAGGTGAAGGCGAGGAAGTCGATCGGCATGTCGACAGCGTCGCGCGCGCGACTCGCCATTGCCATGCGTCGTTGGTCCCGCGGACCCGTGGCCGTCTCGGCTACTCGGCGCCGCGGACCTCGTATCGGGCGAGCCGGACGCTGCCGATCGCCAGCGCCAGGACGAACGCAACGGCCGCGTAGAGGAACCCACCGGTCCCCACGAGCGACTCGCCGACGGCCTCCGGAGTCAGCGTCTGGACGATCCCGGTCAGGTACTCCCGGACGCTGAACACCTGGCTGCCGGGCAGCAGCCCGGCGACGAGCCCCTCCCAGATGATCGCGTAGGCGAGGCCGATGATCAGGCCGCGGGTCGTGATGGACGACAGAACGAGGAAGATCGCCGCGTAGAGAAACGATCCGATGAGGCTCGCGAGCGCGAAGGCGAACGTCACGCCAATCGCGTCGCCGCCGAGGCCGCCCATCAGGAACCCGCCCAGCACCGTCGACGGCACGACCAGCACCGCCGTCAACGTCCCCGCGACGAGTGCCTTCGACACCACGATCACGGAGCGGTTGATCGGCTTCGTGAGCAGGTGAACGCCGGTGCCGTCCTCCAACTCGGACCCCAGGGCAGCGGTCCCGAACACGAGCGCGATCAGCGGCAGGACGGTTCGGATCACGATGCCGTCGATGGTCTGACCCAGGATCCGGAGACCGAGGTTGTCCTCGTTCACCCGAATGATCAGGCCGAGGAGAACCGGCATGCCCGCCAGCAGGAGCATGAGCAGCGTCCGGCGACGGCCGACCAACGCCCGGATCGTGATCGCGGTGACCGTCGCGAAGATCGTCATCGGCGCGAGACCAGGTAGGCGAAGACGCTTTCCAGGGAGTCGTCCGTCGGGGCGACCTCGAACAGCGTTACGTCCGCGTCGCGAGCGACGCGGGCGACGGTCCGGGTGAACCCGCCGAACTCCGCGACCCGGACCGTCAGGACGCTGTCCCGGAGCTCCGTGCCGAAGACCGCCGGCTCCGCCATGAACGCGGCCGCCAGACGCCGGTCATCCGACGAGCGCACGACGAACGTGTGCGGCCGGTCGGTCATGAGGCGCCGGATCTCGCGGAAGTCGCCGGCCGCGGCGAGCCGCCCGGCAACGATCACGAGCACGCCGTCGGCGATCCGCTCGACTTCCTCGAGGATGTGCGACGAGAACAGGATCGTCCGACCCGCCGCGGCCATCGATCGCAGGAGATCCATCATGTGGATCCGCTGGCGCGGGTCCATCCCGTTGAATGGCTCGTCGAGCAGCAGGATCGGCGGGTCGTGGACGAGCGCGGCCGCGATCTTCACTCGCTGGCGCATCCCCTTCGAGTACCCGCCGACGGCCCGATTCGCGGCGGCCTCGAGGTCGACGGTCTTGATCGCGACGTCGGCGGCCGCCTTCGGGTCCGGCAAACGCTGGAGTTGCGCCGCCATCTCCACGAACTCGCGTCCGGTGAGGAACGGGTAGACGGCCTCGCGCTCGGGGACGAGGCCCATGCCCCGGTAGATCGACGGATTGCGCCAGGCCGTCTCGCCGCCGATCAGCACCCGGCCGCTCGACGGCCGGAGCAGCCCCGAGAGCATGTGCAGGATCGTCGTCTTGCCGGCGCCGTTGGGACCCAGGAGTCCGGTGATCCCGGGGCCCAGGGCGAACGTGATGTCGTTGACCGCCACGACCGGGCCGTACCAGCGCGACACGCGCTCGAGGACGATCGGCGCCGTGGGGGCCCCGGCTGGTGCGTCCGCCGAGGGCAGCGGGGCGAATGTCGGAACGGTCATACCGAGATCGTCAGGAAGCGCCTGAGGCAGATGACGAGCGATCCGACGATGCCAATGCCGGCGGCCGCGAAATAGGCGATGTCGGGCCGTTGGGCGAACGGGAAGTCCGGGTTCAGCGGGACCCCGAACAGCACGGCGTTCGTGCCGTCGAGCACCGAGCTGGGTGAGATCAGGACCAGCCAGTCGCCGATCGCCGACGAGCCCAGGCCGGTGATCACGGCGGCGACGATGCCCGGGATCACGAACACCGCGACGATGCCGGCGACCGCGTATGCCCGCCGCGGCGTGTACGCCGCAATCGTCATCGAGACGCCGCCGTAGAGCAGCCCGACGAGCACGGCCTGGCCCAGGATGGCCGGGAACGACGGGAGATCCCGCCCGAACGCGCCGACGATGTCGGGTGAGAGCAGGACGCGTCCCACGAACAGGATGAGCTGTGGCAGGAGCTGCAGGATCACGAGCGCCGTGACGAAGCCGAAGATCCGGGCGAGGGTGTAGTCAGTCCGGCGGAGTGCCCGGGCGAAATACAGCGAAAGCGTCCCGTGGCGCTGGTCACGGCCAAACAGCTCCGGCGCCTGGGCCCCGCAGAACAGGGTGACGAACGCCGAGGTGGACGACCACATGCCGTCGTACCCCGGCAGGTTGGCACCCAGGACGTCACTCACCTGCTCGCCGAACCGGGCGGCGAAGACGAGGACGACGAGGATTCCAAGCGAGGGGCCGCACGCGAGAACGGCCAGTGCGAATGGCGCGATCTTGGCCCTCGTCCCGCGTCCCAGGCCGTACGTCGAGCGCAGGCTGTGGCTGAACAGGGAGCGGACCGCATACCCCCGACCGAGACGCGGGCCCTCGTAGCCTCGATAGCCCAGGTCGTAGATCGAGCCGGTCGGGCTCCCGGCGCTGACGGGCGCGGTCATGAGGGCGGGGTCGCCGACGAAGCCGGGGGTGGTGGCGTTGGCGCGGTAAGGTCGGGCGGCGGGGCCCAGACTCCGTCTCCGGCGGGTGCGTCACGGAACAGGTCCTCGAGACGATGCCGTCGCTGCTCCATGCGGACGAGCGGCAGGCCCAGCTCCGCGACCGTGTCCCGAACGAGGTCGTAGGGCCGCGCATCACCCAGCGTGATGACGACCACCTTGCCGTCCACGAAGGCCTCGAGCCCGGCTGCGGCGAGGTGCTGCGCGAGCGCGTCCCTGCCCTCCTCGACCTCGACGGCGAGGAAGCCGGTCTGCTCCGTGAACGTCCCCAGCGGTGCAGCCCGCAGCAGCTTGCCACCCTCGATCGCGACGAGGAAGTTGCAGACCCGCTCGATCTCGCCGAGGAGATGCGACGCGACGATCGTGGCGATCCCGAACTCCGTGCCGGTCCGGTGGATCAGCTCCAGCATCTCGTCGCGGCCCGCCGGATCGAGCCCGTTCGTCGGCTCGTCGAGGAAGAGCAGGCGGGGATCATGGACCAGCGCCTGGGCAAGTTTCACGCGCTGCTTCATACCCGTCGAGTAGCCGCCGATCGCCCGGTAGCGCTCCTCGTACAGGCCAACGTGACGGAGAACTTCCGCGGTCCGCTCGCGAGCCGCGGCCTTCGGCAGACCGGACATCAGCGCGAAGTGGGCGACGACGTCGGTTGCGGAGGCGTCCGGCGGCAGGCAATCGTGCTCCGGCATATAGCCGACGAACTGGCGAATGTCGGTGCCCTTCGTCGCGACGTCCAGGTCGAAGACCGTCGCCGTCCCCGACGTGGCGTCGATCAGCCCCAGCAGGATCTTGAGGAGCGTGCTCTTGCCGGCGCCGTTCGAGCCGACCAGCCCCACGATCCCGCGATCGATGTCGACCGAGAGTCCGTCGAGGGCGGTGACGCCGCCGGGATAGCGCTTCGTCAGCGAGCGGACCGAGATGAGGGCCACGGCAAGAGGGTACCGGGGCGAACGGGAGCAGTCATCGCCATCTGTCCATCAGGGCCGATCGCCTGGCCCCTCTCGGGATGGGTCGCAGCCTAGAGCCGGTCGGCCTCGAGCTCACCCGATCGCAGCCATCGCTCCGCGCGGCCGAGCAGGGTCGCCGCTGCGCGGCGCACACGACGCGCCGGTGTCCGACGAACGCGGAGGCGGCCACGCGCCGGCGCCGTCCCGACGGACGCGGCGCCGGGAGAACGAGCCGACTCGACCGACTCGGCCGCCTCGACTGGCGCCTCGGAGATCGTCGCGATGGACGCCGCGGGCTCCTCTGCGACGGTCGCGGAGACCACTCCCGAGATCGCAGCCGGCGTCTCGGCCGGTTCGGCCGCCTCGATATGTGGCGAGGCGACATTCGCGGCCGCCACGACCGTTACCGGTGCCGGCGCGGGCCCCGGTGTGATCGCGGCGACACGACGTGCGGCGAGGTCGACGATCTCGCCCCATGCCCGCGGCCGCGCGGTCGCCGCCCGCCACTCGTCATCAGCCTTGGGAACGACTCGCCGGCCTTCGAACAGCTCGTCGAACGTCTCGCCGTCGACCCGCTCGTGCTCGACGAGATAGGCGGAGCACCGGCGGAGCGTTTCCATGTGCTCGATCAGCGTCCGGCAGGCCTCGGCGTATGCCTCGTCGAGGATGGACCGGATCGCCCGGGTTGCCGCGGCCTGAACGTCGGACGGCAGCGTCCGCTCGCCGGTCGGGACGAGGAACGAGAGTGAGCCGCGGCCGGAGATGCCGCCGTCGGCGGCCTCGGGATCGCGACCCATGCCCCACTTCGTGACCATCGCGGTCGCGATCTTGTTCGCGGCCTCGAAGTCGTTCGAGGCGCCGCCGGTGACCTCGTGGAAGAGGATCTCCTCGGCGGCCCGGCCGCCCATCAGCGCGATGAGGCGGGCCCGCAGGTCGGACTCGGATGGGAGATCGTTGTCTTCCTGGCTGCTGACCGTTACGCCGAGCGCCTCGCCGTGGGCGAACAGGGAGATCTCCTCGACCTTGCGCTTGTCGCCGTGGACCTTGCCGCAGATTGCGTGGCCCACCTCGTGGGCCGCGATGATCGACCGCTCGCGCTCGTCCATCGACCGCCGCCGGCTCGTCCCGACTGCGACCTTCAGCCAGCCGCCGTGGACGTCTTCGGCGGAGATCGTCTCGCCACCGCGGCGCGCCGCGAGGATCGCCGCCTCGTTGAGCAGGTCCGCGAGCATCGCGCCAGAGAACCCGTACGTCTTGCGGGCGGTCTCCTCGAGGTCGATGGTCTCGGCGATCGGCTTGTTCCGGGCGTGGACGGCGAGGATCTCGCGGCGTCCCTGGACGTCGGGCAGCCCGACGTGGATCTTGCGGTTGAACCGGCCCGGCCGAAGCACCGCCGAGTCGAGGGTGTCGAGGCGGTTCGTCGCGGCGATGACGACGACGTCGTCGGTCGTGCCGAAGCCGTCCAGCTCGACGAGCAGCTGGTTGAGCGTCTGCTCCCGTTCCTCGTGGCTGTTCGGACCGCCGCGCGCCTTGCCGATCGCGTCGAACTCGTCGAAGAAGATCACGCCGCGGCCCATCTTCCGGGCCTGAGCGAACAGCTCGCGAACCCGCTTCGCGCCGACGCCGACGTACTTCTCCACGAACTCCGAGCCGGACGCGTGGTGGAACGGCACACCCGCCTCCGCGGCGACCGCGCGGGCGAGCATCGTCTTGCCGGTGCCGGGCGGGCCGTAGAGCATGATCCCGCGCGGGATCCGGGCGCCGAGCTTGTGGAATCTCTCCGGCGTCCGGAGAAACTCGATCGTCTCGGTCAGCTCGAGCTTCGCCTCGTCACAGCCGGCGACGTCGGCGAGGCGGACCGACGGGAACGCCTGCGCAGGTGCGTCGTCTCCGGAGGCCGCGCCTTCCGCGACAGGGGCAGCCGGCATGATCGTTCGGAAGGTGGCGCCGTCGCGCTGCGTGGGCCCGGTCCGACGCGACAGCCGAACGACGAGCAGCACCGTGACGCCAATCATCATCAGCGGGAACAGGATGGCGAACAGGCTGGTCCCGCCGCCTGTCTCGATCTGCGGCGACACGGCGAGCGCCTCGTTCGTGAGGAGCCGGCCGTAGCCGAGCGCGGTCAGCGCGTCGACCGCCTCTCCCGGCGAGACCGACAGGTCGACCGGGACGACCTGGCCGGACGTCGTTCGAGCGAGCAGCTGCTGGCTGGCGGGGCCGGTCGTGCTGACCGGCGCTGCGGTGATCGCCTCGACGTCCCCGGCCTGGATGTGTCGCTGGAGCTCGACGAGCGACCATCCGCCACGGAACGTGAACGCGGGGTCGGTCGCGGCGACGTTTCCCGGCGAACCGGTCCGTCCCAACACGAGCCACGCCATGACGAGGACGCCGACGAGACCCGCGAGCGCCAGGCCCGCCGCCCGTCTGGGATGGCGGCGGACGGATTCGGCGGTGCGAGCGCCGACACGACCGGAGAGACGGAACGGGCGTCGGGGGTCGAGATTCATGTGACGGACCAACCGGACTACGACGGGATGCGACTGGGTTGACGAAGACGTCCCGATGCTGGCTGATCCTCGACCCGGCCTCCATCACCCGAATTGGTGATCCAGGTCCTGCTACGACTGACGTACGACGAACAGGACCCCCGGGCTCTCCGCCCCCAGCCTCGGCAGAGATCGACGAGGCCCCGAGCATACCCTGCCTCGCGTCTCGGGGGTGTTACAAAACTGGGAGGTCCGCCGGCTCGTAGCCGGGGGTACGTCAATCGGTACAAGGAGAAACTGCCCTGTGACCCCTTCCTCGGATCGCGTCGCGCTAGTCACCGGAGCGACCGGCGTGCTCGGCGGCGTCGTCGTCCGGACGTTCGCCGACGACGGCTGGCGCCTCGGGCTGGCCGGGACGGACCACGCGCGGCTCGAGGCGGTCGCCGCGGCGACGGCGCTGGCTGACGACCGATGGGCGCCTGGCGTCGGAGATCTGAGCGATCGCTCCGCGGCAGAGGCAGCCGCGGCCGACGTCGTGAGTCGGCTTGGGCGGATCGACGCCCTGTTACACCTGGTCGGCGGCTATGCCGGCGGCGGACCGATCGTCGACTTTGCTGACGACGATCTGCGCCGGATGCTCGACCAGCACCTCTGGTCGACGCTGAACATCGCGCGCGCCGTCGTGCCCGGCATGGTCGAGCGAGGCTGGGGCAGGGTCGTCGCCGTTACGGCGTCCACCGCGGTCACGACCCCGCCGAAGCTCGCCGCGTATTCAGTCGCGAAGGGAGCGGAAGAAACACTGCTACGGACGCTCGCTCGCGAGGTCGCGGGACACGGCGTGACGGTCAATATCGTCGCGGTTCGCAAGATCGACACGGAGCGAGTCCGCGAGACCGCTCCGGAACCGAAGAACGCCGGCTGGACAACGCCGGAGGAAGTCGCCGCGACGATGCGGCACCTGTGCGCAGACGACGCGGCGGCGATCACGGGCCAGCGGATCGCCCTCGACGGGCGGACGTAACGCCCCGCTGGCGAAGGGGTCGCGTCGCGAGTCGTTGCCGCAGGGAGCAGAACGCCGGCGTGGTCGCGCGAAGTTGACTTGGCATGTTCCGACGCAACTAGATTTCCGCCGTTGTCTCCTCACGCTCTCGGCCGCAGTCAGCGCAGCGGAAGAAGTCGTGCTCGATGCGGAACGTTACTCGGCCTTCCGGCAGGGCTTCCCGCGGGATCGCCACGACGAAGGTGTGGTCTCCGCCGATGTCTCCACAGTTGGTCCTTCCCGGACTTCGTGTGAAATCGCCAAAGACGAGCCGCTCGGACGGGTCCACGAATATTCCATCGATCGTGGCGTCCGGGCAGCTGTCCTGGACGACTACGGAGTCGTCGCATCAGCAGTCGCTATCGAGACAAACGTCAACGTCGCTGATGACCGTCGAGGCCCACACGTAGGGGGTGTACGCCGCTGTCCACTCCAGCAAGCGTGTGCTCGACGCTGGCTGGACGATAGCCAGCGTATGTCTTGGCGGTATCGCCCGCACCGACCGATCACTTGTCTCGGGCCGCAATGGACCGCCTTGGAAGAAGCGGGCAAGTGCGATATCGTCTGCGCGAACTGTCACCGGCTTCGGACCTTCAATCGGAGGTCGGTCGACTCGGGGCGGGAGTAGCTCAGTTGGTGGAGCGGCGGCCTTCCAAGCCGCATGTCGCGGGTTCGAGTCCCGTCTCCCGCTCCAATCCCTCTTTCGACGCGTGAAGATCGCGTGTCCCGCTCTGCGTCCCGTCATGCGTCGAGCGTGAATCGCCCCCTGCCGCCGACTCTCGCCCAGGCAGGGCATGGACGAACGTCCTGAAGTGGCCCGCGCAGCCCGAATCTGCGGAACCTGCGCGACGGCTTCGACCTCTGAGCCATGGGCCCAGTTCATCGAAGCACTCATCACTCAAAGGACGCATCCATCATGACCCGGTATCAGAAGAAGATCTCTATCCCCACGGCGATCACCGTCGTCGCGGTCGCCGTCATCGCTCTCATCGCAAGCGGCGTGCTCCGGCCGTCGCCGGTCACGGGCGGCACCCCAACTCCATCACCGTCGGCCCCGGCCAGCCCCGCGCCGGCGACTCCGACACCCGCGACTCCCGCTCCTGCGACTCCAGCACCAGCTACGCCAGTTCCCACCCCGGTCGACGACTTCTCCGATGGCGTCAAGTCGGTCCGCCTCGACATCGCGACGCCGCACGACGTCGTCGCCGAGATCAAGGACTTCACCGGTCGCGTGAGCGACGCCAAGTCCGGCCGCGCCGGCGACGGCATGTCCGTCCGCTGGGGCGAGCTCAAGGTGGAGAACGTCGACGACGACACGCTCCGGCTGACGTGGGTCGGGCTGCCGAACGACGATCCGGTCAAGGTCGTCATCTTCGACGAAGTCAGGGGCGCAACAGACGTCCAGCCGACGCTCGTCGTCATGCAGCTGATGCCGTACGAGAACACCGACGCCGTCGGGTTCGATCGGGTCCTGGATCTCGACTTCGACGATCCGGTCCTCGCATCGGACTACGCGACAGTCCTGCAGGACGGTTGGGACACCGAGGGCTGAAAGCCCCACTCCGCAGGGTCCGACTCTCTCCCCCGGACCCATCAACTTCGAAGTCCGGCCGACCTCCTGGCGGCCGGGCTTCGTCGCGTCTGGCGCCGGCGGCGATGCGCTACTGCTTGCGCTCGAGGATCGGCCGTGCCCGTTCCGGGTCATCGACGACGAAGGCGAACATCGCCCGGTCGCCCCATCGGCCGAGGAAGAGATGGCCGTAGATGTTCACGCCGGCGTCGGCGAGCTGGCGTGACAGCCTGGCCATGCCTCCGGGTTTGTCGTCGACTTCGGCGAGGATCGACTCGCCCTCGATGTACGTGTAGCCGCCCTCGTCGAGGACCTGCTTCGTCGTGTCGTCGTCGGCGGTCGTCATGATCACGTGGCCGGAATCGCCGATCCCGCCACCCCCGATGGCCCGGAGGTCGACGCCGCGCGCCGCAAGCGCCTCGGCAAGCGTCGCCATGGCACCCGGCTCGTTCTTGAGCTGGACGACGAACTGGTTGGCCATCGATCCCTCCGACGCTGCGCGTGGAGGCCGATTCTAGCGGCGAACCCGCGCCTCAGGCTCCCGGGACGCGCGCGATGAGCGCGAGGACGACGATCCCGAGCACGACGAAAAAGGCCTGGATGCGCTCGCTCGGCTGGAAGGCCGGCTGGTGGGCCGACTGGTGCCGCGTGGCCATGGCGCGACGCTAGGCCTCGCCGCGGCCGCCCGCCATGGTACGTTCGGGCGCGTGATCGACCCGATCGTCGCGGCGGCGCTCGCCGCACCCGGGCCAGGCGAGGAGTCGACGGTCGAGGCCGCGGGCATCCCGTTCCACGTGCTGTCGTGGGGCGACGGCGACGCGCCGCGGGTCCTCCTCCTCCACGGCGTGACCTCGAACGCCCGAACGTGGTGGCGAGTCGCGCCGGCGATCGCGGCCGCCGGCTATCGAGCCGTGGCGCCGGACATGCCGGGACATGGGCTGACGGGCCACTGGGTCGGACACGTCACCTTCCGCGACAACGCGGCCGATCTGGCTGCCCTCGCGCGCGAGGTGATTCCGGGTGTCGACCCTTCCGACGTCCGTGTCGTCGGCCACAGCTGGGGTGCATTGACGGCCGCTGCGCTGCCATCGGTCGGATACGTGCCTGGGCGCCTGGTGCTCCTCGACCCGCCGACGCTACCGCTCGAGACGATTCGGCAGATGCTCGTCGATCCGACGGAGCGGCGATATGACGACATCGACGAAGCCATCGGTGTCGTCGGGCGGTTGAACCCGACCTACGGCTACGGCGATGTCGTCGCCAAGGCGGAAGCCCTGACCCAGTTCGACGAACCGGCCGTCCGAGCCATCCTCACGGAGAACGGCGACTTCGACGGCGGGCTCGCGGGACTCGCGGACCCAGCAGCCCGGAACGTCCCGGTCAGGTTGATCCGCGGTGACCCGGCCACGGGCGGCCTCATCCCGGACGCGGCGCTGGCGCCGTTCGTGGCCCGCCTTGGCGACGAGAACATCGCGACGATCCCGAACAGTCCTCACTCGCCACAGCGAACGCACCCGGGAGAGACGGTCGCCGCGATCCTCGCGGCGCTTCGCTAGGCCGGCCCGATCAGCCTCGCCGCAGCGCCACCGCTCGCTCGTACATCGCCGCGTAGCGCGGCGCCGATCCAGTGACCCAGTCGAAGTCCGTCGCCATCGCCCGGGCTACGAGTCCGTCCCAGCCCGGTCCGCCCACCTCGCGCACGACCATCGCCGCCTCCGCGGCATCGGCGAGGGCATCCGCGGTCGCCGGCCCGAACGCGAACCCTGTCCCCTCCCCCGGCCATCGGAGCTCGTCCACCACGGAGTCCGCGAGGCCGCCGGTTCGACGAACGATCGGCGGCGTGCCGTAGCGCATCGCGATCATCTGGCCCTGGCCGGACGGCTCGAACCGGGACGGCATCAGGAAGAGGTCCGCGCCGGCATAGATGCGGCGAGCCATCGCCCGGTCGAACCGCTCGATGAGCGCGACGCGATCCGGCCGTGCGGCCGCAAGCGAGCGGAAGCCGGCAGCATGTTCGGGATTGCCACTGCCCTGGACGACGAGCCGGGCACCCGCCTGAATCAGGCGCGGCGCCGCCTCCGCGAGCAGGTCGAAGCCCTTCTGCGGGTCGAGCCGGCCGATCATCCCCAGAACCGGCGCGTCGTCGGTCGGATCGAAGCCGAGCCGCTGAAGCAGGTCGATCCGGCACGCCGCCTTGCCGGCCAGATCGGCGGCCGAATACGGCGCCGCGAGCTCGGAGTCGGTTGCCGGGTTCCAGAGCGCCGTGTCGAGCCCGTTGAGGATGCCGAGGTACCGATCGCCCTTCGCGCGCAGGGCGCCGTCGAGCCCGAACCCCAGCTCCGGCGTGAGCGATTCGCGGGCGTACCCCTCACTGACGGTGTTGACGATCTCAGCCCGCTCGATGCCGGCGCCGAGGAGGTCGATCCCGTCGGCGTCGCCGGCCACAACGCCGTCGCCGGGCGCGAGACCAAGGTCACGGAGCTGGTCGCGCGGCGTCCAGCCGTGATAGGCGAGATTGTGGAGCGAGAGGACGACCGCAGCGCCGCCGATGACAGGGTCGTCGGCGTACCAGCGGTCCCGGTACAGCGCGACCGGGCAGGCGTGCCAGTCGTGAAGGTGAACGACGTCGACGGGCCGACCACCCGCGGCGGCATCGGCCCGGAGCGTCTCGAGCGCCGCCCGACACAGCAGCCCGAATCGCCATGCGTTGTCGTCGAAGTCGCCACCGCCCGGCGGTCCGTACAGGCCGTCGCGATCGAACGCGGCGGGATGGTCGACGAGTCGCAGTCGATAGCCGTTCGCCGCGACGTCGACGATCGAGACGTCGATGGCGCCCGCCAGGGCATTCGGGTCCGGGACGCGGACGGTCGTCGTCGCGCCGGCCGCTCCCTGGGGAACCGGCACGGAGCGATAGCGGGGCAGGAAGACGTCGACAGGGCCATCCGTCGCGCCCGGGACGCTCGCCAGCGAGCGGGCCAATGCGTCCGTGACGTCGCCGAGGCCACCGGTCTTCGCCCACGGCTCGCACTCGGCCGCGACGAAGGCGACGCGCAGGGGGGCGGGCATCGACCCATGGTAGCCGCGATGCGCTCTGCAAGGCCTACGTTGCGCGCGCTGCGCTAAACCGGTTCAGAGCGTGTCTTCCGGCCGCTATGATCCGGGGCGCATGCAACCGGCTCCCCAGGTGCCCTCGATCCCGGCGGCCTCCTTCCGCCTTCCACCCCAACTCGAGGGCCTTCGACGCCTCGCCTACAACCTCTACTGGTGCTGGCATCCGCGTGCCCGCCAGGTGTGGAGCCGGATCGACCGGGCGACCTGGACGCGCCATCGCAACCCGATCCCGGTCCTCTCGGGGCCGGTCGACTGGGGTCGCCTCCTCGACGACACGACGTTCATGGTCGAAGTCCGCGACGTGCTCCGCGAGTTCGACGAGTACATGGAGAACGGCTCGGACGCGTGGTTCTCGCGAAACCACGCCGGCAAGATCGAGGGGCCGATCGCCTACTTCTGCGCCGAGTACGGCATCTACGAATCGCTCGGGATCTACTCGGGCGGTCTCGGCGTGCTCGCAGGCGATCACACGAAGACGACATCCGACATGGCCCTGCCGTTCGTCGGGGTCGGACTCCTCTATCGCAAGGGCTACTTCCACCAGACGATCGACGCCGACGGGCACCAGGAGCACGCCTACCCCGACTACGATCTCTCGCGTCTTCCGGTCAGCCGGGCGCAAGCCGCGGACGGCGAGCCGCTCAAGGTCACGGTCGAGCTGCCCCATCGGGATCTCCAGATCGCGGTGTGGCTCGCCCAGGTCGGCCGGACTCCCGTGCTGCTGCTCGACACCGACATCCCCGAGAACGACGACGCGGACCGGCCGATCACCCACATCCTGTACGTCCGGGGCCGGGAGATGCGGCTGCACCAGGAGCTGGTACTCGGGGTCGGTGGCGTTCGGGCGCTTCGCGCGCTCGGGATCGAGCCGTCGGTCTGGCACCTGAACGAGGGCCACTCGGCCTTCCTGCTCGCGGAACGGGCGCGCGAGTATGTCGCCGCCGGCGACGCGCTGGAGGACGCGTGGGCCAAGGTCCGGGGCGACAGCGTCTTCACCATTCACACGCCCGTTCCAGCGGGCAACGAGCGCTTCTCCGCCGACCTCGTTCGGCGGGTCGCAGGCCCGCTCCTCGACGGCGACGGCCGGGCCCAGACGGGTGGCGTCCCGGTCGACGCGGTGCTGGAGCTGGGACTCGGCGTCGAGGGCGACGACAGCCAGTTCGACATGACCGCGTTCTCCCTGCGGCTGACCCGAACCGCGAATGCCGTGAGCCAGCTTCACGCCAGGACGGCCGACGCGACGTGGAAGGGCGTCTCGCCGGGCGAGATCATCGGCGTGACCAACGGCGTCCACATGCCTAGCTGGGTTGGCCACGCGATGGGCGAAACGCTCGCGAACGGGGTCCGCGCCGATCTCGACAACCTCGACGCGGAAGGCCGGGGCCGGCGGTTCTGGGAGCGCCTCGACCAGATCCCGACCGCCGAGCTGTGGGAGACGCACGTCCGCCAGAAGCTCGAGCTGGCGGTGTTCGCCCGGCGCCGGCTGCGCAGTCAGTTCGCCCGCCATGGCGAGGCGCCGGCGGTCCTGGACGCCCTCGAAGCGGCGCTCGATCCCGACGTCCTCACGATCGGCTTCGCCCGGCGGTTCGCGACGTACAAGCGGGCCGCACTGCTGTTCACCGACGTCGACCGCCTGGCGCGCCTCCTCAGCGACGACGAGCGTCCGGTCCAGGTGGTCTACGCGGGCAAGGCCCATCCGGCGGACCGGCCCGGACAGCAGGTCATCCAGGAGATCTTCACCCGAACGATGTCGGACCAGCTCCGGGGCCGGGTCTTCATCCTCGAGGACTACGACATCCGGATTGCCCGCTACCTCGTCGCCGGCGTGGACATCTGGCTCAACAATCCGCGCCGGCCGCTCGAAGCGTCGGGAACGTCCGGGATGAAGGCGGCCGCGAACGGCGTCGTGAACGTCAGCGTTCTCGACGGCTGGTGGGACGAGGGCTGGAACGGCGAGAACGGCTGGGCGATCGGTGGTCGGGAGACGAATCCCGACGAGGCCGCGCAGGACTGGGCCGACGCACAGGACCTCTATCGGATCCTCGAGGAGGAGGTCGTCCCGCGCTACTACCACCGCGACGAGGACGGCGTGCCGGTCGGCTGGGTCGACCTGATGCGGCGGTCGATGGCCTCGACGATCTGGCAGTTCTCGTCGACGCGGATGCTTCACGAGTACGTCGAGCGGATGTACCTGCCGCCGGCCGCGGCCGCGGAGCCCGCGGCGGCGGAACGCGACGAGATCGAGGAAGCCGCTCGGAGCTGAGGCGCAGGTCGGACTCAGAATCCGGATTTCGGTGCCAACGGCCCAGATGTCGCCTCCTCGGGCCGGATCGTGGACTCACGGTCGGCAATCAGCGCTGAGAGGAGCACACGGCCCTCCGTGTGCTCCAATCCTGGACGCTCGGCCCGTGCTCTACTCGTCGAGCAGGACCACCGCGCCAATGCCCGGCACGCTGATCGAACCCTCATCGACCAGGTCCGTCGGTCGAAGGCCGGCCGCCGCGCTCCCGAGGTCGATGGCCACCGGCCCGCTCCCGGCGTTGACGGCCACGACGGCGCGATGGCCTTGGGCCGTTCGTTCGAACGCGATCCATCGAGGTCCGGCGCCGATGACCCGGGCTTCGCCCCGGCGCAATGCGACGTGATCGCGACGCGCGCGGATCGCGCCCTTCACGAAGTCGCGAGTCGCGATCGCGTCCGCCGAGAGCTCCGAACCCGCCGGTGGGTACGCCCGCCGGCAATCGGGGTCGGCCGCACCCTCCATCGCCAGCTCGTCGCCGTAGTAGATCGACGGCGTCCCGGGCAGCGTGAGCTGGAGGAGCGTCGCCAGGCGAAGCCGAGCCGCGGAGCCACCCATCACGGTCCGGGCCCGCGGCGTGTCGTGGCTGCCGATGAGGTTGTATTGGACGGCCGTCGCGGCCGGGTCGTAGAGCGAGAGCTGGCGGGCGACGGCGTCCCCGAACGCCGAACCGCTCAGCGGCCGGAGCTCGCGAGCGTAGTTCGACTGGCCGGCCGCGACCGCCATGTCGAGCGCATCGCCCCCGATGAAGCCGAGGATCGCGATCCCCAGCGGGTAGTTCATCAGCGCGTCGAACCGATCGCCCATCAGCCACTCAGGGCCCTCGTCCCAGATCTCGCCAACGATGTACGCCTCACGGTTCACCGCCCGGACCCGCTGGCGGAACTCTGGCCAGAACGTCGGGTCCTCGACGTCCTGCGGCACGTCCAGCCGCCAGCCGTCGATCCCGAATCGGAGCCAGTGCTCCGCGACGGAAAACAGGAACTCGCGGACGGCCGGGTGCTCGACCCTGAGCTTCGGAAGCGACGGCACGTCCCACCACGATCGGTAGCCGCGGGCGTCGTCGCCGGCGCCGCGCGGCATGCCGTACGCGTGGAGCCCACGTCGGCCGGCGACCACCTCGGGCTCCAGGTAGAACCAGTCACGATATGGCGAGGCGGCGCCGGATTCGAGGAGATGGTGGAACGGCCAGAACCCGCGCCCGACATGGTTGAACACGCCGTCGAGGACGACCCGGATCCCCCTCGCGTGGGCCGCGTCCAGCAGCTCCCGGAGCGCGTCGTCCCCGCCGAGCAGCGGATCGACGGAGAAGTAGTCGTACGCGTTGTAGCGGTGGTTCGATGCCGCCGTGAAGACGGGGTTGAGGTACAGCGCGGTGATCCCCAGATCCGACAGCTCGTCGAGTCGCTCGACCAGGCCGAGCAGGTCGCCGCCCTTGTAGCCGTCGTTCGTGGGCGGCGCGTCCCACGGTTCCATCGCGCCGGGCTTCGCGACCCGCCGGCTCGCCGCGAAGCGGTCCGGAAACACCTGGTAGAACACCGCGTCCCGGGCCCAGTCCGGCGTGTCGACCGTCATGTCCACCTCCCGATGCGATACTCGGCGCGATGCCGGTTCGCGAGCCCTACGCCCGCGGAGTTCGGGCGACCGTCACGCTGCTTCTCGCTGTCGCGCTCGTAGCCGGCGCCTGCGCTCCGGCGCCCGCCCCGTCCGGCAGCGTCGCGCCGGGGACCGCTGCGGTTCCGTCCGGCGCTGCGGCGGCACCGCCGCCCTGCCTCAGCGAGGCCGCGGCGCCGGGCGACCGACCGTGGTGGTCGGACCGCGTCTTCTACGAGGTCTTCGTGCGGAGCTTCCAGGACTCGAATGGCGACGGCATCGGGGATCTCGGCGGACTGATCGACAGGCTCGATGAGCTCGACGATCTCGGCATCACCGGCCTGTGGCTGATGCCGGTCGCCGAGGCGACGAGCTACCACGGCTACGACGTCACGGACTACCGGGCGATCGAGTCCGACTACGGCACGGCCGAGGACTTCAGGGCGCTGGTCGCGGCGGCCCACGATCGCGGCATCGCGATCGTCGTCGACTTCGTCCTCAATCACACCTCGATCGACCATCCCTGGTTCCAGGACTCGATGGCCAGGGGCGAGCACGCCGACTGGTATCTCTGGTCCGACGCGAAGCCGTCCGTCGCCCGCTCCGACGGAACGCCGGTCTGGCACGAGGCACCCGACGGTCGCTTCTACTACGGCTACTTCTGGGAAGGGATGCCGGATCTCAACCTCGAGAATCCGGCCGTTCAGCGCGAGATCGAGGACGTCGCCGAGTACTGGCTCGACGAATTCGGCGTCGACGGCTTCCGGCTCGACGCCGCGAAGCATCTCGTCGAAGACGCCAACCAGCTGGAGAACACGCCCGAAACGCACGAGTGGCTCCAGGCGTTCCGCGACGACGTTCACGCGCGCCACCCGGAGGCCCTGATCCTCGGCGAGGTCTTCGACTCGACGACGATGTCGTCGAGCTACGTGAAGGACGCGTCGCTCGACCTGACGTTCGACTTCGGGCTCGGGTCGGCCGCGATCATTTCCCTGAACTCGCGCGACGCGGGATCGATCGCCGCGGCGCTCGACGAAGTCGCCGGCGCGTACCCTCGCGACACGCTCGCGACGTTCCTCACGAACCACGACCAGAACCGGGTCATGGACCAGCTCGGCGACGACGTCGAATCCGCCCGTCTTGCGGCGAAGCTGCTGCTGACCGGACCCGGCGTCCCGTTCGTCCACTACGGCGAGGAGATCGGGATGACCGGACGCAAGCCCGACGAGCGGATCCGGACGCCGATGCGCTGGGACGGGACGACGCCGGCGGCGGGCTTCTCGACTGCCGACCCATGGGAACCGCTCAGCGACGACGCGCCCGGCGTCAACGTCGCCGACGAAGCGGCTGACGCGGACTCGCTGCTCTCGAGCTACCGCGACCTGATCGGGCTTCGAGCCGGCCGGGCTGCGCTCGCAGCCGGCGATCTCGTCCCGGTCGAGTCGGGCGATCGCCACGTCGTGGCGTTTCTCCGTACGTCCGGCTCGGACGTCGTGCTCGTGGTGGCGAACCTCGACGTTCAGCCCGTCGAATCGCCGAGCCTGACCCTGGACGACGGTCCGCTCTGCGAGGCGCCACGCGCGAGCGTCCTCTGGCCGGACGGTGCCGGAGACGTCGCGGGCGAGCTGCGCGGCCCGTCGGTCAGCGCGACCGGAGGCTTCGAGGAGTACGTCCCGTTGGAGCACCTCGGCCCGCGGGAGATGGTCGTGATCGAGCTCACCCGATGAGCGCCCCTCGATGACCGACCGCCGCGGCGGCGCGACGACGGACGCGGGCGATCGGCCGGCCCGCCCGCCGCTCGTGGAGATGGCCGCCGCGCTGCTGATCGTGACCGGGGCGATCCAGCTGCTGAGCGCGATCGGCGCGGTCGCGACCGGCAACCTCCCGCCGGACGCCGGTGGCCTCCTCGCCCTGACGGTCGCGATTGACGTGGCGACGATCGCGGCCGGAGTGCTCGTTCGAGCCGGCCGCCTGTGGCTGCTCGTCGTCAACTACGTCGCCGTGATCGGATTTCTCGACCTGCTCCGATCGACGCAGAGCATCGTCGCCGTCGTCCTCGCGGTCGTCGACCTCGCGGTGCTGTACGTCCTGTTCACGAACCGCGAATGGTTCGACCGATCGCGCCGCGAGGCCCCGGACGAGCCAGACGAAGCGCCGACGATCGACTGATCCTCCGCGATCACCCCTTCACGCCGCCGACGGCGAGCCCGCCGACCAGGTAGCGCTGGAAGAAGAAGAACACGACCGACACCGGCAGCGCGAAGAGGATCGAGAACGCAGCGAACTCCGACCACTGGGTCGTCCGGGCGAACTGCCCGATCATGCTCTGGAGTGCGATCGAGAGCGTCCAGTCCGAAACCGTCCCGCCGATGAACATGTAGGCGGTCAGGAACTCCGTCCAGCCGGCGAGGAAGCCCAGGAACGCCGTCACCGCGATCGCCGGCGCCGACAGCGGCAGCACGATCTTCAGGAAGATCTGGTTCTGGGTCGCGCCGTCGACCGCGCCGGCCTCCTCGAGATCGCGCGGCACGGTGTCCAGGTAACCCTTCATGTTCCAGATCGCGAACGGCAGCTGGGCAGCGATCACCGCGAGCGACACGCCGACGAGCGAGGACCGCAGGTTGAACGACAGTCCGGCGAAGTCGATCTTGAACTGGTTCAGGAAGACGTAGAGCGGGATGATCGTGGCGACCGCCGGCAGCATCAGCACGCCGAGGACCGCGATCATCAACGTCTCCCGGCCGCGGAACCGCAGACGCGAGAACGCGTATGCCGCGGTCACCCCGAGCCCGACCGCGATGAGCGAGCTCGCCACCGCGATCTTGAGGCTGTTGAGCATCAGCCCGACGAAGCTGATGTCGTTGCTCGTCGGACGGGCCAGCACCCGCAAATAGGCGTCGAACGACGCCCCGGGCGGGATGAGGTTCAGGCTGTCGGGCCGGTCGAGGTTCCGAGGGTCGATCGACATGCTGAAGATCCACAGGATCGGGAACATCACGGTGAACGCGATCGCCAGACAGATCAGCTGGAGCAGGATCTGCCGGCCGCGGGGGAGCTTGCGCTCGTCTTCCTTCTCCCGTTTCCGGAGGTTCCGGAGCGCCGTGATCCCGAACGCGCGGGTGGCCGGCGCCTGGGCGCTCAGATCGGTCATCGGTCGGCCTCCCCCATCACTCGGCGTAGGACCTGGTGGCTTTCGCCAGCTTGTTCGTGACGAGCGTCACCGCGAGCAGCAGGAAGAACAGGTAGACGCAGAACGCCGCGGCCACTCCGAACAGCTGTCTGTCATAGGCCAGCCGGTAGGCCTGCGTGACGAGGATCTCGGTTCTGCCGAACGGCTCGCCGGCGGTCATGAAGTACGGCAGGAAGAACAGGTTGAACGTGATCACGAAGCCGTAGATCGCGTACGGCAGCATCGCGGGGCGGAGGTAGATCAGCGTGACATTGCGGAACTTCTGCCACCAGTTCGCGCCGTCCATCTCGGCCGCTTCGTAGAGGTCGCCCGGGATCGACTGGAGGGCGCCGGTCGCGACGACGGAGTTGATGGGCCAGCCCAGCCAGGTATTCGCGGTCAGCATCGCGAAGAACGCCAGCGGCAGCGGGATGAAGGGGATCGGGTCCTGCGGCTGGCGTAGCCAGTTCAGATGAAAGGCCGGGTGGTCTGGCGGGATGCCGAAGATGCCTCCGACCGCCTGGAGGCCGAGGTTCACCGCCCCCGAATCGGCGTCGAACATGTTGCGCCAGACCGCCGCCACGATGATCGAGGGGATGACCACCGGGATGATGTAGAGGGAGCGCCAGAAGCGCTTGAACTTCAGCCCCGGCGTGTTCAGGACGAGGGCGATTGCGACGCCCAGGATCACGTGGACGACCACGTTGCTGAACGCCCAGAAGAGGTTGAACAGGACGAGCCGGACGAACTCGAAGTTCGGGATCTGGAGCTTCGATGTCGCGACCCGGATGTAGTTGTCCAGGCCGATGAACTCGGCCGGCACCGGGTTGACCGTCCGGAAGTTCTTCAGGCCGAACTCGTGGAACGACATCCAGACCTGGTAGATCAGCGGGTAGAACACGATGAGCGCCATGACCACGAAGGCAGGCAGCAGGTACAGATAAGGCTGCGATCCGCGCCGGATCCGGGCCCGGCGCGTGCGAGGAGGCGTGAGCGTCGCGGTCGTTGCCATGGGTCGGCTCCGTCTGCGTCAGCGCTGTCGACCTGGGGTTCCTGAGTATCGGCCTCGGGCCGGGCTCGAAGCAACGTGGCGTCGAGCCCGCTCCGGGGTAGATGCCCCGCGCGTGCTACCGGCTCGAGCGCCCCGGCGGGACGCTCGAGCCGGCTGAAGGAGGAGGACCTACTGGATCCCGCTCGCCTCGTTCATGGCAGCGCAGGCGTCGGCGACGGCCTGCGTCGGATCGGCACCGGTGTCGATGACCTTGTTCAGCGCATCGCCGAACGGGCCCCACCAGTTGTTGAACTGGGCGTTCTGGGGGCGAGGCAGGCCGGCGGCCGCCGCGTCGGAGAAGCCCTGGGTGATCGGGTCGGAGATCGTGACCGCCGGGTTCACCGGGACGTGGCCGGCGTCGTCGACGAAGACCTGGGAGTTGGCCGGATCCGTCATGAGCAGCGCGAACTGGACCGCGAGGTCCTGGTTCGGGCTGTTCGGGTTGATGTACCAGCCGTCCGTGCCGGTGAACGGGTTGGCCTTGCCACCCGGGCCCTCCGGGATCGGCGTGACGGCGAGGTTGTCGCCCAGCGCGGTCCGGAAGTCGGCCGTCGTCCACGGGCCGTCGATGATCGCGTTGATCTTGCCGGTCTTGAAGTCCGTGTCGAGGGCGCCGCCGTCGGTGTTGAACGTCGCGCCGGCATCCTTGAGGGACTTCAGGTAGGCGAACGCGTCCGAGAAGCCGCCCTGATCGGCGGTGCACTTGCCGGAGTCGTCCATGAGCGTGCCGCCGAACGCGCCGGTCCAGCCGAACTGGTGGTAGACGCCCTGGTTGATGCCGAGCTTGATCGAGCCGTCCTTGACGCCGTTGAGGAGCTCCTCGGACGTCTTGGGCGGCGTCGCGATCTGGCTCTTGTCGTACCACAGTGCAACGGCCTTGAGCGACTCGGGAACCATGTAGAACTTGCCATCCACCTTCGAGCCGTCGATCGCGACCTGCTGGAGGCCGTCGAGCTTGCCCGCGAGGGCCGAGTCGAGGTCGGCGAGGACGCCCGCGTCGGCCTGGGTGAACAGGTTGTCATTCGGGGCGATGAACAGGTCGGGGCCGCCGCCCGCGGCCACGTCGGTGTTCCACTTGTTGAAGATCTGATCGAACGGCTGCTCGACCACGTTGATCTTCAGGTCGGGATTGTCAGCGCGGACCTTGTCGAGGACCGTGTTGAGCGCGCCGGTCTCACCGCCGCCCGAACCGTACGAGTGCCAGAACGTCAGCTCGCCGCTCAGGGGCGCCGCGGCCCCCTGCGAGCCAGCCGGAGCGGACGCCGCGGGCGAGGAGCCTGCCGGCTCGGACGCCGCCGGGGCGCTCGGGGACGGGGTCGCCCCGCCGCCGCACGCCGCGAGGGCGATGGTGAGCGCGCCCAGGAAGCCGGCGGCTCGAATCTTGGTGTTCATCGTTCGCTTCTCTCCTCCAACGGTGCTGGTCGATGGCCGGCGGGGCCGGCCGTTGGTCGTCCGCTCGACGGCGGCGCCAGAGTGCGTCGGTCGTTGTGCGACGCTGCGCGGTTGGCCGCGTCTCGCGTGGACCTTCGGTCTGCCTCGGTCACCTCCCTTGCTGCTGCGGCACCGACGCGGTCGATGCCCTGACGATGAGACGGGTCGCCAGCCGGCGGTGACCGGCGGGCGCCTCGCGGCCCGCGAGCACGGACAGCAGGAGGCGCGCGGCCTCCTCGCCCTTGCCCCGGATGGGTTGGTGGACGGTCGTGAGCGGCGGGTCGGTCGTCTCGGCGAGCTCGATGTCGTCGAAGCCGACCACGCTGATGTCGGCGGGGATCGAAAGGCCGCGATCGCGCAGGCCGCGGACGGCGCCGATTGCGATCGCATCGCTCATCGCGAGGATCGCCGTCGGCCGGCGTCCGGTCCCCCAGGCCTGCTCGATCGCGGCCACACCCCCGGCATAGGTCGCTGGGCTGACGAGGACGTCCTCGTCGCGAAGCTCCACGCCGACGTCGGCGAGCGCGCTCCGGTACCCGCGGAGGCGGCGGGAGACGACGTCGTCGGCGCCCTTTGGCGCATGTTCGGCGCGCTCGATCGCGATGACCAGGATGTCGCGGTGGCCGAGGCCCGTCAGGTGCTCGGCGGCCGCATGGGCTCCGCCTTCGTCGTCGACGTCGACCGACGGCGTCTGATCGAATGGGTCCGAGTCGACCGTCGTCATCGGCAGGCCCGCCCGCCGGATCTCGGTGATCTCGGGGTGGTCCGCGGCGAGGCCGATCGCGACGACGCCGTCGACGGTCGCCCGCGCGATCGCCCGCGACAGCGAGCCGTGGAGCGGCGAAATGAAGTGGAGCCCGTAGCCCGCGTCCTCGGCGACGGCGGCCACGCCGGCGGTGAACATCCCGAAGAAGGGGTTCGAGAAGATCGAGGCGAGCGCCTGCGGCGTCAGGAGCCCGATCGTGCCGGTCCGGCGCTGGGTCAACATCCGGGCGACCGGATCCGGGCGGTAGCCGAGCTCGTCGGCGATCTCGATGATCCGGTTGGCCGTCTCGGTCGCGAGACGGCCCGGATTGTTGAACGCAAACGACACCGCCGTCTTCGAGACGCCGGCCGCTTCGGCCACATCCGCGATCGTCACGCGACGCGCGACCTGGTGCTCCACAGGCCTCCTCTGCCATGGAACTTCGAGCCACCCCGGCAGCTGCCGCCCGTCGGATCGGTCTGGTCGGCCGCCGCGGCGGCCTGTATGATCCCGGACGAGGTGGGCAGCAAACCGGTTTAGCAAACCGGTTTAGGGAACCTAGCAGACCAGCCGCCGCAACGTCAATACGGTTGAATCGAAAACCACCTGTCGACGCTGACCTGTCGCCGGACCGTCACCGCCAGGCCCACGAGGAACTCCGTGCCCCGTCGCATCTCGCTCGCTCTGACGCTCCACAACCACCAGCCGGTCGGCAACTTCGGCTGGGTCATCGCCGAGACCTACGATCGGGCCTATCTGCCGATGCTCGAGGCCCTCGAGCGGCACGACGGCGTGCGCCTCGCGCTTCACTACACGGGACCCCTCGTTGCATGGCTCCGCACCGAGCGACCCGAATTCCTCGAGCGGCTCGGCGCCCTGGTCGGCCGGGGTCAGGTCGAGGTCGTCGGCGGCGGCTGGTACGAGCCGGTTCTCGCGGCCCTGCCCGAGCGCGACCGAATCGGCCAGCTGACGCGGATGGCCGACGAGCTGGAGATGCTCTTCGGCGCCCGACCGCGCGGCGCCTGGCTCGCCGAACGGGTGTGGGAACCGGACCTGCCGACGTCGCTCGTCTCGTCGGGCTACCAGTGGACGGTCCTCGACGACGCCCACTTCCGGGCCGCGGCAATCCCCGAGGAGGCGCTCTGGGGCCCGTACACGACCGACGACCAGGGCAAGGTCCTCACGGTGTTCGGCACGGAGCAGGGCCTGCGCTACCGGATCCCGTTCTCGCCGGTCGAGGACGTCATCGGCTACCTGCGTGACCATGCGACCGAACGTGGCGAGCGGGTCGGCACGATGGGTGACGACGGCGAGAAGTTCGGCGGCTGGCCCACCACCTACGAGCATTGCTGGGGGGACAACGGCTGGGTCGAGCAGTTCTTCTCCGCCCTCGAGGCGGAGCGCGACTGGCTGACGACGACCACGCCGTCGGGCTGGCTCGACGGTCACGGTCCGGTCGGCCGGGTGTATCTCCCGACCGGCTCCTACGCCGAGATGGGCGAGTGGGCGCTGCCGGCCCACGAGGGCGCCGCGTTCGCCCGCGCGGTTCACGAGGCGACCGCCGAGCACCGACCGGAGTTGCGCTGGCTGCGAGGTGCGATCTGGCGCAACTTCCAGGTGAAGTACCGTGAGGTCAACGACCTCCACAAGCAGATGCTTCGGGTCAGCGATCTCGTCGACGCGATGCCGGCCGGCCCGGCGCGGGAGGCGGCGATCGACGATCTCTACGCCGGCCAGTCGAACGACTGCTACTGGCACGGCCTGTTCGGCGGGATCTACCTGCCGGACCTCCGCGTGTCGGCGCTCCACCGGCTGATCCTCGCCGAGGACCTGGCGCTCGGAGGACCCGGCGCCGCCGTCGATTCCGGCCTCCTCGTCGACCTCGACCTGGACGGCGCGGACGAGGCACTGCTCGTGGACGACGGCCAGATCGTCGGCATCAAGATCGATGAGGGCGGCGGGATCGGGCGGTGGGACCTGCGGGCGGCGGGCCATCCCCTGGCGGCGGTCATGCGCCGCCGGCCGGAGGCGTACCACGAGAAGCTGCGGGCGCATGAACGGGCAGCCGCGGCGGATCGAGACGGCACCGGCGACGGCGCCGGCGGCGATGGCCGGCCGGCCTCGATCCACGACATCGTGACCACGAAGCAGGCCGGCCTCAGCGACCTCCTTCAGTACGACTCGTACGAACGCAGGTCCGGCCTCGTCCGGGTCCTGCCGCTCGAGACGACGCCGCGCGACGTCGCCGCTGGCTCGGCCGAGGACCTCGTCGACACGCTGACGGTGCCGTGGCAGCTCGCGGCGATCGGCGTTGACCGCGTTGCGCTGCGGCTCGCGGCGGGTCCGCTCGAGCTGCGCAAGGAGATCTCGATCGGTGGCGACCGCCTGGCTCCCGCGCTCTCGGTCGAGGTCACCGCGACGAACGTGAGCGGCGAGGCGTTCGAGGGGCTGCTCGGGGTCGAGTTCGCGATGATGCTGCTGGGCGGTGGTCATAATCCGGCCGCGTTCCATTCCCTCGCTGGCCGGCGGATCGCGCATGACGAGTCGTTGATGGCGGTCGGCGTCGACCGGCTCGGCGCCGGCAACGAGCAGCTCGGCGTAGTGGTCGAGACGGTCGCCGACGGTGCGGTCGACGCCTGGATCTCGCCGATCGAAACCGTCTCGAACTCCGAGTCCGGGTTCGAGCTGGTGTACCAGGGCAGCGCGATCCTCCTGCATCGGCAGGTCGATCTGGCGCCCGGCGCCACGGCGTCGGTTCGGATCGAGCAGCGCGCAACGGTCAGGGCCGAACGCGCCGTCGTGGACGCGCCGGCGCGCCCGTGACGCCCCTGTGAGCCGCGGCCGGCTCGCCGTTCACGCCCACTTCTACCAGCCCTCCCGAGTCGATCCGTGGACCGGCCGCGTGCCCGAGGAGCCGTCCGCGGCACCGTTCCACGACTGGAATGCCCGCGTCGACGCCGAGTGCTACGGGCCCAACGCGAAACGCGGCAACCTCGCCCGGATCTCGTGGGACCTCGGGCCGACGCTGGCGTCGTGGATGGAGACGGAGGCGCCGGCCACGCTCCAGGGGTTCGCGGCCGCCGCGTCGAGCGGCAACGCCCTCGCCCAGGCGTTCCATCACACGATCCTGCCGCTCGCCTCGGCCGCCGACCGGCGGACCGAGATCCGCTGGGGTCTACGGGAGTTCAAGCTGCGGTTCGGTCGCCGGGCCGAGGGCCTGTGGTTGCCCGAGACAGCCGTCGACCTCGCGACGCTCCGGATCGCGGCCGAGGAGGGTGTCGAATACACGATCCTCGCCCCGTGGCAGGCTGCCGATGGCGGAATCGACAGCAGGCGGCCGTATCGCGTCGACCTGGGCCTGGGCCGATCGATCGTCGTCGTCTTCTACGACGCCGGCCTCTCCGCGGCCGTCTCGTTCGAGCCCGAGGCGACGTCCGACGCCGACCGCTTCGCTCGCGAGCGCGTCGCCGTCCGGCTGACCGGCGCCACCGGCGCCGCCGACCTCGACAGTCCGCTTGCGGTCATCGCCACGGATGGCGAGCTCTACGGCCACCACCAGCAGTTCCGGGACCTCTTCCTCCAGCGACTCGTCTCACCGGACGCCGCGACCGCCGAACGCCGCGGATTCGACGTCGTGTCGCTGGCCCAGGCGCTGCACGACGCGCCGGCGCGTGGATTCGCCACGACGGGGATCCAGGAACGCACGTCGTGGAGCTGCCACCACGGCGTCGCTCGCTGGTCCGCGGAGTGCCCCGACGCGATCGACGGTCGCTGGAAGGGGCCGCTGCGCGCCGCGTTGGAGCGGCTCGCGTCGGCGATCGACGCGGCGACGGAGCGGTGGTTTGCGTCACTCGCGGGCGGCCCGGACTTGTGGGCCCTGCGTGACGCGTATGTCGACGTCGTCGTCGGAAGCGTGGAGGCGGAAGCGTTCGCGGCGGAGCGGCTCGGCGGGCTGGGCCCGGACGACCGCGGCCGCGCGATGCGACTGCTCGAGGCCCAGCGATGGCGCCTCGCGATGTTCGCCAGTGACGCCTGGTTCTGGGACGACCCCATCCGGCCCGAGACCAAGCAGGTCCTGCGCTTCGCGGCGCGGGCCGTTCGGCTCGCGGACGCCGAACTGGCGACCAACCTGGAGCCGCGACTGGTCGCGGACCTCGCGTTGTTCAGCTCGCCATCGCGCGGCCTCGACGGTGGCGCGCTATACCGGACGGCTCTCGCCGAGGTGGGCCAACCAGGGCCCGCCTGAGAGCGGGACCCCCGGATCCGGCGGTCGATTTGCAAAGATTCCTTTAGCGCGGCTTACGTGGGCCGTTGTGGATTCGTCGGCCACGTCCACGACGATGGATCTGCGCGGATCACACGGGTCCGCGGTTCCGGCCTTCCGCTTGCCGGACGCGCTGCCAGGCGCGCCACCTCCCGATGCCCAGATGAGTTCCGGTTTCACCAACACGCTCAAGACCTTCACGCTGCTTGCCGCACTCGGCGCGCTGCTCGTGTTCGTCGGCGGTCTGCTCGGCGGCCGCGGCGGCCTCGTCATCGCACTGCTCTTCGCGATCGGCATGAACGTCTTCGTCTACTGGAAGAGCGACACGCTCGCCCTCAAGGCGAACGGCGCCCGCGAGCTCGCCCCCGGCGAGCTGCCGCGCCTCCGCCAGATCGTCGGATCGCTCGCGCAGCGGGCCGGCATCCCGATGCCCCGCCTGTACATCGTGGAGCGGCCGGAGCCGAACGCGTTCGCGACCGGCCGCAACCCCGACCACGCCGCCGTCGCGGTGACGAGCGGCATCCTCGAGATCATGGACGACCGCCAGCTGAGCGGCGTGCTCGCCCACGAGCTGTCCCACGTCAAGAACCGCGACACGCTCGTGGGCACGATCGCCGCGACGATCGGCGGCGCGATCAGCTTCATCGCCCAGATGGCCCAGTTCCAGTTGATCTTCGGCGGTGGTGGCGACGACGACAACGGCGGCGGCGGACTGGGGGCGCTGGTCGCGGTCATCCTCGCCCCGATCGCGGCGCTCATCATCCAGCTCGCCGTCTCGCGGAGTCGCGAGTACGGCGCGGACGGATCGGGCGCGGCACTGACCGGTGATCCCGAAGGGCTCGCCCAGGCGTTGGAGCGCCTCGAAGCGGCCAACCGGAACGCCGGGATCCGGGCGCGGATCGCGCAGCGCATGCCATCCCGCGGCCGTTCCGCCGAGCCGGTGCCGGCACCGGCCGCGAACCCGGCATTCGCCAGCCTCTACATCGTCAACCCGCTGTCCGGCCGCCAGCTTTCTGGTCTGTTCTCGACGCACCCGCCGATCGAGGACCGAGTCGCGCGCCTGCGCCGGATGGCCACGAGGCCGGGCTTCGGCCTCCGCTGACGCGCGCCGGGGGTGATCCGGCGCCCGAACCGCGGCCGACGTACTCAAGTAGGCTCCGATCAACCGATCGGAGCCTTCCTCGTTTCGCGTGCAGGCGGGGCGAAGTACCCAGACAGTCCCGGTGGCGATGGTGAGTTGCGGGTTACGCTTGCCGTGATGGAGGGGACCCGGTGAAGACCACGACTGTCGAAACCGCGGAGCGGGGCCGCTCGCCGCTCGGGGCTCACATCCGTTTCATCATGGACGGGCCACACGGCAACGTGATCCACTCGACAGTGCCGCCGGGAATGGTCGGCCGCGCGTGTCGGTTCCGGACGATCGACGAGTACTGGTATGTGCTCTCGGGCGAAGGCGAGCTCTGGCGCCGCGCATCTGATGGCCGAGAGAGCGTCACGCGCCTCGTCGCGGGGGTCAGCATCGACATCCCGCTCGGCACGGCATTCCAGTACCGCTCTGTCGGGTCCGAGTCCCTCGTCTTCACGTGCACGGCCATGCCGCCCTGGCCCGGCGACGACGAGGCGATGATCACGGACGGTCCGTGGACACCCGCCGTGGATCTTCAGCTCACAGACAACGTGAAAGGCTCCGACCCTGCGCGGTCGGAGCCTTCACGAGTTACGCCGGGCGGGCAGTCCCGACGGAAAGGTTGCTAGTTGATCCCGACGGGATAGACCTGGCGGCGAGGATCGGACGAGCCGTCCGTCGAGTCGACGCCAATCGTGTTCGCGGCGATGCCAATGAACCCGAGGAAGAGAAGCGCGAGGAGCAGTTCCATCTTCTTGTTCCTGATTGATATAGTGCAGTAGGCCAACGCCTACGAGAACTGTACTTGGACTAGCTCACTGTGTCAATAGACGATTCTGAACTTCCAATGGGTCCCGCGGACACCGCTCACGAGCTCGACGTAGAGCGCGATTCGGACGTCCCGATCTCGACCCAGATCTACTGGCAGCTCGCCTACCAGATCGACTCGGGTCGGCTCCTGCCCGGTTCGCGCCTGCCCCCGGTCCGGGAGCTCGGCGGCGCCCTCAGAGTGAACCCCAACACGATCCGGGCGGTCTATCGTCGGTTGGCGGACGGCGGCTACGTCACGAGCCGACATGGCGCCGGGACGCACGTCGCGGATCGGCCGCCCCAGAAGCGGGGCGCGGAGGCGCTCGCCGGCATCATCGCGGAGATGATCCGGCGCGGCGCGGAAGCCGGCTTCACGGCCGATGAGGTCGCCTCGGCGGCATTTGCCGCGGCGGCCGAACGGAAGCGACCCGGCGCGCTCGTCCAGGTCCTGTTCGCCGAGTGCACGAACGCCGACGCAGGCTACGACGCCGAGCGCCTGAACCAGGCATTCGGGGGCCGGATCCAGGTCGAGGGCACGCTCCTCGACGACCTGCCGGAGCGACTCGACCGGTTCCACTACGACCTCGTCGCGACAACGACCTTCCACGCCGACGAGGCCCAGGCCCTCGTCCATGGCCGGCTGCCGGTCGTGGCGATGATCGTCGGGCCGGGCTACGTCGAGCTCGTCCACGAGATCGCGGCGCTGCCGGCGGGTTCGCGGGTCGGGCTGGTGTGCGCCTCGGAGCGGGGCACGGAGAACATGGCCGAGACGCTCGCGCTGTCGGGCACCCGGGGCGTCGAGCTGATCGGGGCGACGATGGACGCGGACGAGGACCTCAGCCTGATCGACCGGACGGCCGACGTGATCCTGCTCTCGCGGGAGGCGATTGCGAACGGCCTCGGGGACCGGTTCGCGAACCCCGAGCGGCTCCGCAAATGGACCTACGAGTTCGACCCATCGGGTCTCGAGCTGCTCCGCCGGGCGATCGAGCATGCGGCGGCAACGCGGCGCGCGGAGGCGGTGCCCGTCAAGGCCTGACGTCGGCGCCGCCGTAGCCTGTGGCGATGGACCGAGAGTCCCCCGACCTGACGACGTACACCGCATCCGTGACGCCTCTCCCGGCGGACCTCCCCGCGCTCCCGGACGCTCCGCTGGTCGGGGCGTTCGATTGGCTGACGCCGCCGAGCCACGAACTCGACTGGGCCGTTGCCGGTCCGCCGGGAAGTCCGACGTTCGATGTTCGGTCGGTCGACCGCCTCGAGGCCCTTGCCGCCGCCCAGGACGTTTCGCTACCCGGGCCCTTCGTCACGTTCCTGAGGTCAGAGAGGCGGCACTGGGTTCGCTCGTGGACCGGCTGCTGGCTCGAGCTGCCGACGCGCCTCGTCAAGCTTCCCGGGACCAACCTGCCGGTGGTCCGCTTCCTGAACGACCAGCAGGGCGTCGTCTTCTGGTACCTCGTGATCTCGCCGGACGGCGATGATCGCGGCGTCGTCGTGTCGGAGGACCTGCTCGACGCGGACGAACCGTCGGCCGAGGCCGAGCCTGCCCCCATCTATCTCTGCGGTTCCTCGTTCGAGGCGTTCATGCTGCGGTACTGGCTCGAGAACGAGATCCTCTTCAGGACTGAAGCCGACGAGCCGTTGAGCGACCTCCAGCAGGAGTACGCGGAACGGTGGCGACCGCACCGCTGACCCGGTCGCCGTGACATCCTGTCCCGATGCGAGAGCTGCGCGTCGGGCGGACGTCACGAAGGCGCTACGAGCTCGACCCGGACCTCGGGCCGGCCGGCGAAATCGTCGTCGAGCGGCCGGTCGCTGCGCGGCGGTTGGCGGCGCGGCTCAACGACCGCGCGGCGGGCGGCGCACCGACCGCACACCCGGGCGAGATCGTCGCGCTGGGACTCCTTCACGAGGTCGGCCACGCCCTGATCGATCGGTATGAGCGCGACGTCCGCCCGACGCTGTTCCGCGACGTCCTCGACGAGGTCGACGAGGCGATCGGCAGGCGGCCGGTCGACGACGTCCTGGGCCGGCTGGCGAGCGAGTTCGGCGAGGAGCCCGAGCGGACCGACCTGCTCGAGTCGCTGCTCCTGCTCGAGGTAGCCGCGGAGAACCCCGCCGCGACCCCGATTCGGCCGCTCGTCGATCCGGGACCGGTCGCCCGGGCGAAGGCGTACGAGGCCGTGACCCGGGCCGTGGACGGCGTCCTCGGCGCCGAGGGTGACCTGGACGGCAGCGGCGAGTCGCTCGCCGACATGCTCCGGGCGCCCGCCCGCCATTCCCCAACGTCACTCGCCGGCCAGCTGCGGTACGCCCGCGAGCGCTGGGCAGCGATCCTGCCGGCGGACCTAACGGCGCGGCTGCTCGCCGGGGAGGATCTTCTCGCCGAAGAGGAGCGCGCGTTGCATCTCCGCTTCGGCGGTGGCGGGCCGGGCGGCGGAGGCGAGGCACCGTCGTTCGCCGGAGCGGACGCCGAGCTCGAGCGCTTCTCGGACGACCGGGACTGGATGCCCCGCCTCGTGCTGATCGCGAAGAGCACCTACGTCTGGCTCGATCAGCTCTCGCGCCGCTACGGGCGCGAGATCCGGACGCTCGACGCGATCCCGGACGAGGAGCTCGACGCGCTCGCTCGGCGCGGCATCACCGGCCTCTGGCTGATCGGCCTGTGGCAGCGATCGAGGGCATCCGAGAAGATCAAGCGCTGGCGCGGCAACCCCGAGGCAGTTGCGAGCGCGTACTCGCTCGACGACTACCGGATCGCCGACGACCTCGGCGGCGACGCGGCGCACGCGAACCTTCGTGAGCGGGCCGCGACGCGCGGCATCCGGCTCGCGAGCGACATGGTCCCCAACCACATGGGCATCGACTCGCGCTGGGTCATCGACCACCCCGAGCGCTTCATCTCCCTCGCCGAGCCGCCATTTCCGGCCTACACGTTCGGTGGCGAGAACCTCGCCGATGACGACCGCGTCGAGATCCGGATCGAGGATCACTACTGGGACGATTCGGATGCTGCGGTCGTCTTCGAGCGCCGCGACCGGGCGACCGGCGAGCGGCGCTATGTCTACCACGGCAACGACGGCACGAGCTTCCCGTGGAACGACACGGCGCAACTCGACTACCTTCGGGCCGACGTCCGCGAAGCGGTCATCCAGACGATCCTGGAGGTCGCCAGGCGGTTCCCGGTGATCCGCTTCGACGCCGCGATGGTTCTCGCGAAGAAGCACGTCGAGCGTCTCTGGTGGCCCGAGCCCGGCCATGCCGGGGCGATCCCGTCTCGCAGCGAGCACGCGATCCCGCGCGAGGAATTCGACCGCCTGATGCCGAACGAGTTCTGGCGCGAGGTCGTGGACCGGGTCGCGGCGGAGGCGCCCGACACGCTGCTCCTGGCCGAGGCGTTCTGGCTGCTGGAGGGCTACTTCGTCCGGACGCTCGGCATGCACCGCGTCTACAACAGCGCGTTCATGCACATGCTCCGCGACGAGGACAACGCCGGCTATCGGAAGGTGATCCGGGACACCGTCGAGTTCGACCCGGAGATCCTCAAGCGCTACGTGAACTTCATGACGAACCCGGACGAGGAGACCGCGATCGAACAGTTCGGGACCGGCGACAAGTACTTCGGGATCGCGACGCTGCTGGCGACGATGCCGGGGCTGCCGATGATCGGTCACGGTCAGCTCGAGGGCTTCACCGAGAAGTACGGCATGGAGTATCGCCGGGCGTATCGCGACGAACAGCCGAACGAGGGGTTGCTGGCTCACTTCGAGGCCCAGATCGCGCCGCTCCTCCACGACCGCTGGCGGTACGCGGGCGCAGAGGATTTCCGCCTGTACGACGTCGTTGCCGATGGTGGCGGCGTCCTCGACGACGTGTACGCCTACTCGAACGGTCGCGGCGACGCGCGGTCGCTGATCGTCTACCACAACCGATTCGGGGAGGCCGCAGGGTGGATCCGCGAGTCCGTGCCGTTCGCGGTGAAGGCTCCGGACGGCTCGAAGTCCGTCCGACGGCAGACGCTCGCCGACGCGTTGCAGCTGAGCGGCCCGGACGACGGCTGGCTCCGGATCCGCGATCGGCGCGCCGGGCGGGAGACGCTGCGATCCCTCGGCGAGCTTCGCTCCCGGGGGCTCTTCGTCCAGCTCGACGCCTACCGGTCGATGGTCCTCGACGAGATCCGCGAGGTCAGCTCGACGGCCGACGAGCCGTGGGCGGATGTCGCCGCGCGGATCGGCGGGGGTTGGGTCGCCTCGCTCGACGACGAGCTGGCCGCCGTCCGACGACCGCCGAGCGTCGAGCGCGACATCACGGCGGTTCCCGAGCGCGAGTCGAGCCTGCGCCTTGGCGACGGACGCCGTGTCGCGATCGCCGAATGGGGCCCCCGGGACGGACGGCCGGTCTTCCTGCTTCACGGGATGCCCGGCTCGCGCCATCTCTGCCCGGACGCGACCGTCACGCGAGAGGCAGGCGTGCGGCTCATCGCGCCGGATCGGCCGGGCTACGGCGGCTCCGATCCGTCGCCCGGCCGCACCGTCGCCGACGGCGCGGCCGACATCGCCGAGATCGCGGCGCAGCTCGGAATCGACCGGTTCTCGGTCGTCGGCTGGTCGAGTGGCGGGCCGTACGCGCTCGCCCTGGCGGCGCTGCATCCCGAGCGGATCGACGCGGTCGCGCTCGTCGCCTCGGACGCACCGACCGAGGAGTACCCGGCCCTGCTCGACGAGCAGCCCGAAGCGTCACGCGCGCGAATCGCCCGCTTGCGGGCGGGCGACCCCGGCGCGGTGGCGGCACTCGAAGACCGGATCGCGCCGTACGTCGAGCGCCCCGGATCGATCCTTCCCGATGACGGGCCGGACGCGCCGGCCGACCTGACCCCGGTCGCCCGCGCGGCGATGACCGCGATGCTCGAGACCGCGTTCGAGCAGGGTGCCGCCGGCTTCCGCGACGACCTGGTCGCAACGTACCTGCCATGGGGCTTCCGGCTCGCCGACGTGAGGCGTCCGGTCGACATCTGGTGGGGCGACGCCGATCAGCTCACCTCCAGGGCCACGACCGACGCCCTGGTCGACGGGCTGGCGGACGTCGCCCGGGTCCACATCGTCCCGGGCGCCGGTCACGGACTCGCGTCGACGCACTGGCGGGACGTCCTGACGAACCTGTTCGAGCTCGCTGACCGAGGCGGCACGAGCTGACGCCCACTGGCCGTCCGCGGAGTCAGTCGGCGCCGAGCACCCGCCGGAGCAACGAGATCGGCGGCGAGCCCTGGGAGATCACCGCCTCGAGGTGTGCCCGATAGTCGAACCCCGGCGTCGGGCCGAACCCGCCGACGACGCGTGGCTCCGGCACCGCGTCGGCGCCACGGGGATCGCCCGAGGCAGCCGCGAGAGTCCGCCGCCGATCCCGCTCGAGGTCCCACATCTGGACCGATCCCAGGAAGTAGGTGCAGAGCTGGGTCGACGACAAGCGTGCCCGGTCGTACTTCGCCCGGGCCTCCGCCTCCTCCTGGAATCCGCCGTCGACCATGAGCGAGACGGCCTCGTCCTCGGTCATGCCCTCGGTGTGAATCGCGACGTCGATCATCGCGTTCGTGATCGAGCGGAGGTAGAACTTCCAGTGGTTCAGCAGGAGCGCCGGGTCGTCCTCGGCGAACCCGAGATCCATCATCACCTGGGTCACGTAGACCGCCCAGCCCTCGGCGAACACGCCGCTCCAGAAGATCGTCCGGGCGATCGAGGGATGGCGGTTGGCGTAGACGCCCTGGAGGTAGTGGCCCGGGACCGCCTCGTGGATGACGAGGAGCCGGAGCATTCGGTCGTTGTCCTCGCGGAGGTACGACTCGGCCTGCTCCGCTGACCAGTCGTCGGGGATCGGCGTCACCGAGAAGAACGCCTTCTGGCCCTTGTCGAGCGGGCCGGGCGAGTCGAGCATCGCCCCCGCGAACGCCCGCAGGAACACCGGCGTCCAGCGGATCTCGAGCGGCTCGTCGGCCAGGCCGATCACGTTCCGCTCGCGACAGAACGCCTCGATCCGCCCGAGCTCCGCGCGACAGAAGTCGAGCAGGTCGTCCTTGTCGGGATGCTGGACCGCGATCGCGTCGAGGACCGCGCGAACGAGCTGCCCATCGTCGTCGGGCGGCGTCGTAGCGCCGCACCAGGCCGGCCACAGGTCGCGGGCGATCCGGACCATCTCGGCCCGGACCGCAGCGAACTCCCTGTCGGCGCGCTCCTTGATGACGGCGGGCGTCAGCTCGGTCGAGCGGAGCGTATGCACCATCTTCCTTGCGAAGAGCTCTGCGCCGAGACGGCCCTCGCCTTCGGAAGCGGGCAGGACGACGTCGCGGAGATGACCTTCGAAGGACTCGAGCGCCGGCCGGGCGGCGTCCGCGGCGGCGCGCAGTCGCGGCAGCACGGCGGCAACGTCGCGATCACCCGCGGCAGCGGCGCGGTCGGCCTCGCCCAGTGCGTCGTCGATGAGCTCCGCGATCCCGGACCACTGGCTCAGCGCCTTCTCCGTGTGGAACCGGGCCACGGGCCGCTCGCCCGAACCGATCGTCTCGCGCCCGGCCTCGAGGACCGCGGGGAGCCCCTCCAGCCTGCCGGCGATCGATGTCAGCCGCGAGGCGAGCGGGGCGAACTCTCGAGAGATCAGGGTGAACAGCCCGTCGCCGAGCATGTAGACCCACTCCAGCGGATTCCACGTCTCCTCGCGCAGCTCGACGTCGCCGAACCGGTACGCCGCGAGCTCGCCCAGCAGGAGGTCGCGGTCGATCTGCTCGTCGATGGCGAGGGCGTCATCCGGGAGTCCCGCCAGCTCGGCCGTCCAGCGGTCGTAGAACTCGAGGCGGCGGGCTCGGCCGGGCTCCGTGACGTCCGGCCACTCGGCGTCGTGATCGTGCATGCCGGCGGTCGTCGCGGTGAGCGGATAGAGCGCGAAGAACTCGGCGAGGAAGGCGTCGATTCGGGTCGCGATGTCGGACATGGCGGACTCCGGTGAGTCGGGCTGGAGGAGTCCGACGAGTCTAGCGGGCCCGGCGATGGCGCCCCGGTGCCGTACGATCGGGGCCATGGCAATCGCTGACCGCGTCGAGCCGGTCACGCTCGAGGGACGGCTCGTCCGGCTCGAGCCGCTGAGCCTCGACCACGTTCCCCGACTCGCCGAGGTCGGGCTCGATCCCGCGATCTGGCGCTGGACGATCGCCCGGCCCGCGTCCGAGGCCGACCTCCGGGTGTGGGCCGAAACCGCGCTTCGCAACCGCGAGGCGGGGACGGAATATCCGTTCGTCACCCACGAGATCGCGACCGGCCGGCCGATCGGTAGCAGCCGCTACATGAACATCGCCCTCGAGCATCGCCGGCTGGAGATCGGCTGGACGTGGGTCGCGCCACCCTGGCAGCGAAGCGGCGTCAACCGCGAGGCGAAGCTGCTCATGCTGAGCCACGCGTTCGAGAACCTCGGGTGTCGTCGGGTCGAGTTCAAGACCGACTCGAACAACGAGCCGTCGCGGGCGGCGTTGCTCGGGATCGGGGCGACGTTCGAGGGGATCTTCCGGAAGCACATGGTGATGCCGGGTGACGGCGTCCGGCACTCCGCGTGGTACAGCGTGATCGACGAGGAGTGGCCGTCGGTCAAGGCCCGCCTCGAGGAATCGCTGCGCCGCTGACGCTCGTTCCTGCCATGATCGACGCCGTTGACGCCGAGCCGGACTCGGAGTGGAGGATCAGATGAGAGGGTTCATCCTCGGGACGCTCGCGACGGCGGTTGCCTTCGCGCTCATGACCTGGCTGTTGCCGAACCTGGACTATTCGGGCGAGATCACCGGCCTGATCGTGCTGGCGTTGATCGCCGGCGTCGTGAACGGCCTCATCAAGCCGATCGTCAAGCTGCTGTCGCTGCCGGTCCGGCTTGCGACGCTCGGACTGTTCAGCTTCGTGATCAACGCCGGGATGCTGCTGCTGATCGCCTGGATCGGCGGCCAGCTCGACATCGGCTTCACGATCGCGGGCTTCCCGCCGGACTTCTCGCTCGACGCGGTGGTCTGGGCCGTCGTCGGGTCGATCGTGCTCAGCATCATCAGCTCGGTCATCGGGCATTTCGTTCCCGACTGACGGTGGTCGCGGCATGGCCGCGGACCGGCTGCCGGAGATCGCCGAAGCGCTTCGAACCGCCGCTCGCCGGTTCGGCACGCCGGCCTACGTCACGGACGTCGCGACCGTCGAGGCGTCCGTGGCTGCCCTCGCCGCCGCGTTTCCCGATCCCTGGATCCGCCAGTACAGCGTCAAGGCGAACGATGTCGCCGCGGTCATCGCGGCCGTCTGCGGCCGGGGGGCCATTGGCGCGAACGTCGTCTCGCGCGGCGAGTGGGCGGCGGCGCGGACGGCGGGCGTACCGAACAGCAGGATTTCGCTCGAGGGCGTCGGCAAGACCGACGCTGACCTGCGGGCGGCGGTGAACGCGGCGCGGGATGGGCAGCCATTGCTCTGGCTGGCCGTAGAATCGGCCGATGAGCTCGCGGTGCTCGCAGCGCTGGCGGGCCGGGCGCACCTTCCCTCGCCCGTCGACGTGCTGCTTCGGCTGAACCCGGACGTGGCCCCCGAAACGCACGAATCGCTGGCGGTCGGACGGGGCGCCAGCAAGTTCGGACTCACGGAGACCGAGCTGACCGAGGCCGTGGACGCATTCGCGGCGTCGGCCGGCCTGCGCCTGCGCGGGATCCATCTTCACGTCGGGTCGCAGCTCGGCGCGGTCGACGCCTGGCGGGACGGCGTGCGCCGGGCGTTGGCGCTCGTCGCGCTCATCCGCGGTGGTCTCGACGCGTTCGACACGCTCGATGTCGGCGGAGGATTCGCGGTCGCGCCGCTGGGCAATCCGGCGCCCGGACCGGAGCGGTTCGCCCGCGAGGTCGGACCGCTCGTCGATGCGTTGCCCGCCGACCGCCGGCCGCGCCGCCTGGCGATCGAGCCCGGGCGATACGTGGTCGCCCGGGCCGGGTGGCTCGTGGGGCGGGTCCTCCACGTCCGCGACCGCGGCGGCCGTCAGGTCGTCCTCGACACCGGGATGACGGAGCTCATCCGGCCCGCGCTGTACGGCGCCCGCCACGACGTCGTCGCATTGACGGCACTGGGTGCGCTCGTCGATCACGCCGCGCGCCTCCCGGGGCCCGGCGCCGACGACGCCGACGCGGTCGACGTCCACGGCCCGATCTGCGAATCGACCGACGCGTTGGGTTCGCATGTCCTCCCGCCGCTGCGCCGTGGAGACGTGGTAGCGATTCGGGATGCCGGCGCGTACGGCGCATCGCTGTCCTCGACGTACAACGGCCGGCCGCGGCCGCCGCAGGTCCTGCTCGCGACCGACGGGACGTTGACCCTGGGTCGCCGGCGCGGATCGGCTGCCGCGCTCGGGTAGGCTTGGCGCCGTGAACGGTCGCCAGCGGCTGCGCGAGCGCCTCGCGCGTGGCCCGCTCCTCGCCGACGGCGCAATGGGGACCCTGCTCTTCGCCGGCGGCGTGCCGCAGCGGGCGTGCCTCGACGAGCTCGCGACGACGAGGCCGCAGCTCGTGGGATCGATTCACCGGGCGTACCTCGAAGCGGGTGCGGACCTCATCGAGACCGCGACGTTCGGGGCGAACCGGGTCCGGCTCGGCGCGTTCGGGCTCGCCGGCGAGGTCCGTGCGTTCAACCGGGCCGCAGCACGCGTTGCCCGCGAGGCTCGCGACGTCGCAGGGCGGGACGTCCTCGTCGCGGGCTCGATCGGGCCGCTCGGCGCGCCGACCCGCGATCTGCTCCACCTCGACGAGGCCCGGATCCGCGAGGCGTTCCGGGAGCAGGTCGACGGGCTGCTCGAAGGCGGCGTCGACCTGCTCGTCCTGGAGACGTTCGTCGACCTCCGCCACCTGCTGATCGCCGCGGACGAGGCGCGGCGAGCGACCGCCGACCTGCCTGTCATCGCCCAGCTGACGTTCGGCGAGGAGCTCGAGCTGGCCGATGGGTCCTCGCCGGCCGACGCCGCGGCGGCGCTGCATGACGCGGCCGTCGACGTGGTCGGGGTGAACTGCGGGGCGGGGCCCCATGCCTGCCTCGAGGCGCTCGAGGCGTTCCCCTCGGGCGACGCCGACGCCGACGACGGCGGCGCTCCGGCGCGATCGATCCTCCCGAACGCCGGCCTGCCGCAGCGGATCGAAGGCCAATTCGTCTATGCGGCGGGACCCGACTACTTCGGGGCGATGGTGCCGCGGATGCTCGCGGCCGGAGCCACGATCGTGGGCGGCTGCTGCGGAACGACACCGGCCCACATCGCGGCAATGCGCGCCGCGATCGACACGACAGCGACCGCAGCCGGTGCGCCCGCCTCGATCGCCGCCAAGCCGAGACCGTCATTCGTGACGACGGCCCCGGCGACGACGACGGCCGACGGCCGGCTCGAACCGCCGCCGCCGACGCCACTCCTCGAGAAGCTCCGCGGAGGCCGCTTCGTCGTCTCGGTCGAGATCGATCCGCCTCGCTCGATCCGCATCGATCGCACGATCGAGGCGGCGGCGCTCCTGCGCGACGCCGGTGTCGACCTCGTGAACATCAGCGACTCCGCGATGGCCCGCGTCCGGATGGGCGCGATGGCCGTCGCCTTCGGGATCCAGCACGACCTGGACCTCGAGTGCCTCGTCCACTTCACGACCCGGGATCGGAACCTGATGGCGATCGAATCGGAGCTGCTCGGGGCGCACGCCCTCGGCGTGCGCAACATCCTGGCGCTGACGGGAGACCCGCCCCGGATCGGCGACTACCCCGCCGGCAGCGGCGTGTGGGACGTCGACTCGGTCGGGCTCGTCGAGGTGCTGGGGCGACTGAACCGGGGCGAGGACCAGGCGGGCTCGCCGATCGGCCAGCCCGCGGGCTTCACGATCGCCTGCGCCCTCGATCCAACCGCCGCGGACGCGACGACCGAGTGGGATCGCCTCGAGCGCAAGCTGGCCGCCGGCGCCCATCTCGTGATGACGCAGCCGCTCTACTCCGCGGGCCAGGTCGAGGCCATGCTGGCGGAGGCGCGGCGACGGTTCGGGCCGCATGGCTTCCCGGTGCCGGTGCTGCTCGGAATCCTGCCGCTCCAGAGCACCCGCCACGCGGAGTTCCTCCACAACGAGGTGCCCGGGATCACGATCCCGGACGAGACGCGGGCGGCGATGCGCGATGCGGGCGACCGCGGTGCCGAGGTCGGTCTCGAGCACAGCCTCGGACTGCTCGAGTCGGTTGGTGGCGAGGTGTCCGGCACGTACGTCATGCCGAGCTTCGGCCGCTACGAGCAGTGCGCCGAGCTCGTCCGCCGCGTTCGGCTGCGACACCCAGTGGCGGCCTGACGCCTCCGATGCGCCGCTGGCTCGCCGCATCGCTGACCGCCGTCGCGTGGCTCGTGCTCGTCGCCGCGCCGGTCGCCCTGGCCCTCGATCCGCCGCCGGACCACGTGGCGGGTCAGCGCGTCTACGACCCCGACAAGCTGCTCGGCGATGCGCTCGTCCCGACCGCGACGCAGCTCACCGACCTGATGGCCGATCTCCACGACATCGAGGTCGTCGTCGTCGCGCGTCAGCGGGGTGGGACCATCGACGATCCCGATGGCGAGGCCACGACCGCCGCCCAGGAGATCGTCGACGCGTGGGGTCTCGATCGGGCGGTCGTGCTGTACGTCGAGGCGCCGCTGCCGTCCGGCTGCAACGCCGGCGTTGGGCTCGCGACGGTCGGTCTCCGACCCGGCGAGATGGTCGATCCCGGCACGGTCGCCGGGTCGGGCGTCCGCCAGGCGCAGCAGGACTGCATGCCCGGTGTTGCGGCGATCCAGGCGCTCGGCGGCGTCGTGACCGAGATGGCGGGGTTCGGCCCGGGTGGTGGCGCGGTCGAGCCCGGTGCCGCCGGCCCACCGTTCCCGGAGCCCGAGATCGACCGCGCGGTCTACGACCAGGCCGGCGTGTTCTCGCCCGAGACGATCGCCCAGGCCGAGGCAACGATCGACGCGATCGAGGCGCGGACGGGCGCGGAGGTCGTCGTCTACAGCCAGGTCGTCGACTACGGCATCACGACCGACGAAGCCGACGCGCACGCCCAGGCCCTGATGGACCAGTGGGGCGTCGGCCGGAAAGGCTTCGACGACGGTCTCGTGATCCTGTTCGACCTCGATCCCAGCCTGGAGCACGGCCAGGTGATCCTGTACGGCGGCCCGGGCTACCGCGCCGCCTATCTCGACAACGCCGAGAAGCAGCGGATCTTCGACGAGGACATGCTGCCGCTGCTCCGCCAGGCCGACATGGATGGGGCGCTCCGGATCGCGCTCCAGCGGGTCGACGCGAACGCGACGCCCGAACACGCTTCGCGACTTCAGCTCGCCCGCCAGGTCGACGCGGCTGCCGGGTTGATCGGCGCGCCGATCGTGCTGCTCGGGCTCGTCGGCAGCGGCGTCTTTGCCTGGCTTCGTTACGGCCGCGACCCGGTCTACCTCGACGACCCCTCGATCCACATGGCCGGCCCGCCGCGCGACCTGACGCCGGCCGCGGGCGCATTCGTCGTGAACGGCGGCCCCAACCGCCGGGCGCTGACCGCGGCGATGCTCGACCTCGCCAGCCGCGGCGAGATCTCGTTCCGCGAGGAATCGGCGCTGCTCGGGTTGCAGAAGAAGGTCGGGATCGAGGTTGGGCCCGCGGCTGCGGATCCGCTCGAAGAGGCGCGGCGGGCACGGAACGGTGTCCGGCCGCTCGGCCCCGCAGAGCGCCTCGCGGCGGCGGAGCTGAGGGCGCTCGGCAGCGGCGACGGCTACATCGAGCCCGACGAGCTGCTGAAGTTCGGATCGGAAGTCCCGAAGTTCAATCGCGCCCTCGAGGCGGAGGTCGTCCGCAACGGCTGGTTTCGGGAGAAGCCGTCGAGCGCGACGGCCCGCTGGGTCACGCGGGGCACGATCGCGATCGTGCTCGGCGTGCTCGCGTTCATCGCCGGCCAGAACCTGCCGAGCGCGGGGTTGACGCTGATCGCGATCGGGCTCGCGGTCGGTGGCGTCGTGCTCGTGATCATGTCGCGCTGGATGCAGGCCGTGACGATTCCGGGCGCGATGATCCGGGCGATGCTCGCCGCCTATCGCAGGACTCTCGAGAAGACGATGGCCCAGGCCCGGTCGATGGACCAGGTCGTCGCTGAATCCGGGCTCACCTGGCTCGAGACGCCCGATCAGGCGGTTGTCTGGGGCGTGGCGCTCGGGCTCGACAAGGAGGTCGAGCACGTCCTCGAACGCAGCCTCGACGATGTTCGGGCCGGGCGAACGACGACTTCCTCCACGTACCTGCCGGTCTGGTACGGCGGCTCGGGCGGGAGCGCGCACGCGTTCGCGGGCGGCGCAGGCGGTGGCGGCGGGCTGTTCTCGAGCTCCGGCATCCCTGACTTCGGCGGCATGACCGCGGCCCTTTCGACGATCGGAAACTCGCCGAGCAGCTCCGGCTCGGGCGGCGGCGGATTCGGTGGCGGCGGCTCGGGCGGCGGGGGCGGCGGCTCGGGCGGCGGGTTCTGATCGACATCAGCCGCTGGTGGCGATGGTCCGAAGGGCGTCAACGAGGCGATCGATGTCGTCGCGGTCGTTGTGGAGCGCGGCCGAGAGGCGGATGAGGCGCCTCGGGGGGTCTGGCGACTCGGCCGCCGGGACGGGGAACGGCCCGATCGGGACCTCGATCGCGAACCGGTCGTAGATCGCGGTCTGGAGCGGGTCGGCCTCGAGCGGCGACGACTGGCCTTCGGCCGGTGGGCCGCCCAGCGGGCCGTCCTCGGGCAACGGCAGCGCGACCATCGAGCCGATCATCTCCGCGGGCGATGGCGAGGTACCCAGGAGCGCTCCCATCGCCCCGCCGGCGTCAATTGCCAGCGCATGGTTCCGGGCCATGACCGCCGGCCAGCCACCCTCGACGAGGCCGCCGACGACCTGCAACGCGGTCGGCACCGCGAGCCAGGCGGTCGGGTCGAGCGTCCCCTGCCAGTCGAACTCGCTCCGGAACCGGGGGCCCTTGGCGGCCGGCGCGTTCGCGCCGTGGGAGATCGTTGCCGGCCGGACGGCCTCCTGGCGGTCGCGCCGGACGTGGAGGAACGCCGAGCCCTTCGGGGCGCAGACCCACTTGTGGAGGTTCGCGGCGTAGTAGGCGGCACCAAGCTCGTCCAGGGCGAGGGGCACCATACCGGGCGCATGAGCGCCGTCGACGAGCGTGTCGATGCCGCGCTCGTTGAGGGCAATGACGATGCGATCGATCGGGAGCACGAGCCCGGTCGGGCTCGTCACGTGGCTGATCACGGCGAGGCGCGTTCGCTCCGTCGCGGCGGCGAGGATTCGATCGACCACGTCGTCCTCGGAGATCGCCGGGAACGGCAGGCGAGCGACGACGACGCGCGCGCCGTCGCGCGCGGCGACGTATCGGGCCACGTTCAGGATCGCGTTGTACTCGTGGTCGGTCGTGAGGATCTCGTCGCCCGGCTCGAAGTGCAGCGAGCGGAGCACGGCGTTGACGCCGCCGGTCGCGTTCGCGATCAGCCCGACGTCGTCGGGGTCCGCGCCGACGAACGCCCCGACCGCGTTCCGGACCTCGGCGAGCGCGCCGTCGAGCTCCCGCGAGAGGAACTTGACCGGCTGGCGCTCGAGCCTTGCCCGCCACTCGGTCTGGGCATCGAGCACCTCGGCCGGGCACGCCCCGTACGACCCGTGGTTGAGGAACGTGACGCCTGGGTCGAGGCGCCAGTGGCTCACGAGCGACGACGGCATGCTCGAATGATGGCGGGTATCCTTCCCGATCGATGGGTGCGGTCGACACGATGGACACGTTCTTCGAGCTGCTGAACGCGGGCAACCGCGAGGCGGCCGTCGGGCTAATGGCCGAAAACGCCGAGATGCGGATCCATGCCGGTGACAGCGCCCAGACGCTGCGAGGCGTGGAACGCGTTGGCGGCTGGTTCCTGCGCGGCGAGTCCGGCCTGAAGATGATCCCGGGCGAGGTCCGCGACACCGGCAATACCTACGAAGCCGACGTCCTCGTCGTCCGGCCCGGCGCCCCGTCGCTCCATCTCGACGCCACGTTCCGCGTCGAGGCCGGCAAGATCACCTCGATCAACCTCGCCCGCCGCTAGCCGTCCGCCAGCCGCCGCTGGCGCGACCCGGCCGCCGACGCGGCTACGGAACAGCCGACGGCGCCGCCGAGCCCCCGATCGGCTCTCGTTCGGTCTCGGGGGTCGGGATGATGATCTGCTGGCCCTCGGCGATCTTGTTGGGATCCTTGATCGCGGGGTTTGCGGCCATCAGCTGCTCGAGCGTCACGCCGTGGTCCGACGCGATCTTCGAGAGCGTGTCGCCGGACTGGATCACGTAGACGATCGGCGTCGGCTCGGGCGTGGGCGTGGGCTCGATCGAGCGCGAGGGCGACGGCGTGGGTGACGGCGTCGCGTCGGGCGTGTCCGGGCTGCCGAGCCCCAGGAACGCCGGCAGGAAGAACACCGCGATCGCCGCAATCGCGATCGCCACCGCCATGAGCGCGAGACGCGGGACACCCGGCAGCCCGACCCGGGTCCGAATCGTCGGGTACGCCTCGTAGCGCCGGGGCCGCTCCCAGTCGGGACCGCTCGAGGGCCCGCCGAGGTGCTGGTCGTACGCGCGCGGGCGCCGGGGCGGAGGCGGTGGCGCGTGCTCGTCGTAGTCGTAGTCGTCCGGGGCGCCACGTGCCGGCGGGCTGCCCCGACTGGCCGCGGCTCTCGCCGCCGGTCCAGCCGCCGCTCCCGCTGCGGACGCCGCGGACGCTCCGGCGGCATCGGACTGACGCTCGGTGGAGGGTCGCGACGGCGGCGCACCGCCGGCCCACTGGTCGGCGGTGCTGCCGGCCAACCCCTGGCCGGGATTGGAGCGGCTCGCGAGGAACGTCGGCGGCTCTGACGGCTCCCGTGCGGCGGCCGCTTCTGCGCTCGCGAGCCACGGCGGCGGCGCCGACCACTCCCGCGGTGGATTCCGGACCGCTTCACCGTCGTCGTAGCGGCGCGGCGTCGGAGGCTCGGCGTTGGCTTCCTGTGCGTCGTGGCCAGCGGCCGCTTCCGACGCAGCAGCGCTCGCCGCGGCCGCGATCGCCGCGTCGCCGGCCGTCGGTGGCCGCTCGGCCGAACCGCCGCGGGACTTCGCCGCTTCCCGACGGGCCCAGTCCTGGAATGTCGGGCAGACAGGGAAGGCGCTCGAAAGGCAGTACGCCTCCTGGTGGGCAAGCGCCCTGGGCGCCGGTGGCGAATCCGCGAAGCACCGATGTCGATGGTCGGGAACGTCGGCGCGTTCGTCGCGATCGTCGTCGAAGGCAACGAACGGGCATGCGTGGGCGCCGTCGGCGATGGGCAATCCGCGATCGCTCACCGGTCGATGATACCGACTGAGAACCCGGTTCGACCCCCGTCCGTCGCCCGAACGGTCAGCCTCCGCTCGTCTCGGGCTCGCTCGCGCGCGCCCGACTGCGACGCGCCGTCTCCGCGGCGGATGCGCCGTCGGCACCGCCACCTGGCGCGCCGCCATGCCCGTCGGGCATCGAGAGGAGCACGGTGTTGCCCGTCGAGCCGCCAACCTGCTGGAGCATCCGAAGCTGGAGCAGCCCCGGGTTGTCCTCGATCATGCGGCCCGCATTCGCGAGTCCCCGCAGCGCCGCGGTCTCGGCCCGGACCCGCTCGAGCGACGCCTGGCCCTCCTTGCGCGCGGCGACGACGCCGGCGAACAGCCGCTTGAGCTCGCCTGGCACCATGAGATCGCGGACCTCGACACTGAGGAGCTCGACGCCGATCTTCGCGAGCAGGCTCGCCGTCCGCTCGAGCACGGCCGGCCCGATCTTCGACCGCGCAGCGAGCACCTCCTCGACCGTGCCCGCCGCGATGGCGTCGCGCAGCCCGAGCTGGAGCTCGAGGTACATCGCCCGTCGGAAGTCCTGCTCGCTCGTCACGGCGGCAACCGGGTCGCCGACGACATAGCGCGCGGCGAGGCTGACCTTGACCGCGACGCCGTCCGATGTCAGGACCTCCTGGCCCTCGACGACGAGGAACGCCGGCCGGCCGTCCATGACCCGGACCTCGGTGAAGGGTTTGATCACGATGTGCGAGCCGGGATCGACGAGACCCGTGAACCGACCGCTCCGATACCGCAGTCCGCGCTCGTAGTCGTGCACGGTCACGACGCTTACGAACGCGCGGACGAGCAGCGCCAGGGCGACGATGGCGAGGACGAGGACGATCGGTCCGATCAGCTGTTCCACGGTTCCGTCCGATGCGGAGCTGGACTGGTGGCGCGTGCTGCCCGCCGCGGCCCGACCACGGATCGACGACGGGGGCCCGAAGCCCGCATGGCCGTCAGTCCGCTTGCGTCGAGGCAGGCCGCGCCGCGACGAGCATGCAGGAGTCGAACCTGCTGGTTACCACAGGGAGGTCGCCCGATCCCGGAACTGCCGCCGGCGATGCCGGCGGGACGCCGTTCGACGCCTCCCGCGCCGATCCTAGGCCAAGTCCCGGCCGGGTGTCACGCTCGGGCACGCCTGACGCCCCCCGGCTGCGCTACGAGCGCCGCCCGAAGATCGCGTTCCAGACGCCTTTGAAGAGCCCGAGTGCGGCGGCGATCACGAACACGACGATCAGCGCCACGATGAGCAGGGGCCACAGTGGAATCGGAACGACGACGAACAGGAGGATGACGAGGAGCCCTGCGACGAGACAGCCGACCACCGGCGGAGTCTAGCGGCGGGACGCCTATCCTCCGCTGGTGCGCGCCGCCCTCCTCGTGCCGATCGCGATCCTCGTCAGTGCTTGCCTGCTGCCGGCGAAGCAGTTCTCGCTGACGCTTGACGGCAAGGGCGTCGTCGACGACCTGCCGGTGATCGTCGAGGACCGTTCCGGCCAGGTCGTCGCTGTTGCGCCGGCCCTCCCGGGCCAGTTCAACCTCCAGGAGGGCATCGCCGCCGGTGATGCGCCGTCCGACATCGTGGTCACGTGGCTGGGCGGCCAGTGCGACCACCATGCCCACCTTGCGGTGGATGCCGCCAACGGCATCTACACGATCACCGAAACGACGGAGTCCGCACGTTCGTGCAGCCTCGCCGGCTTCCTGCGAACGGTCACCATCCGCTTCTCCGTTCCGGTTCGGCCAGGCTCCGTGACGCTCGAGCACCAAGCCATCGCCCGCTGACGCGCAACCCGTTTGACAGCGTTCCGACGGCCTCGGACACTTCGATTCCCCGGGCGCGGCCGCACGATTCCCCCGCGGAACGTCCGAACCTTCATTGCCCTGGAAGGAGCCTCAGCCTCATGTCCCGACTCAACCGGTGGTTCGCCCCCAAGACCGTCGTCCGCGCGCACTGCGACCTCCCGTGCGGCGTGTACGACCCCGAGCAGGCCCGGATCGAGGCCGAGTCCTGCCACAAGATCCTCGAGAAGTACGCCGCGAGCGAGGACGCCACCTTCCGCGGCCGCGCGATCCACATCAAGGAGGAGCGGGCGGACCTCGTGAAGCATCACCTGGATGTCCTCTGGCACGACTACTTCAAGCCCGAGCACGTCGAGAAGGTCCCGAACCTCCACGAGCTCTTCTGGAACGCCAGCAAGCAGGCGTCGAAGGTCAAGGCCTCGACCGATACCGCGGACAGCCAGAAGCTCCTCGACATGATCGACGAGATCGACGCTGCCTGGAAGGCGACGGGCGGCCCCGAGAAGACGCGCGTCGCCGGCCGACCCGGCTGAGATTGCCGACACTCCGCTGACATCACCGCGCCGCGCGGCATCGCTCCGGGAGCGGCTGCGCGGCCCGTGGCGGGTCGCCGTCACCGAATCCTCGATGCGTCCGGCGATCGAGCCGGATGACTGGCTGCTCGTCGACCCGACGACGGCCCGCTGGCCGCGCCGCGGCACGGTCGTCGTGTTCCGCGAGCCGGACTCGGGCCAGCTCGCGATCAAGCGCGTCGTCGCGCGACCCGGCGATCGCGTGCCCTACGCCGACGGCTACCTGATCCTCCGCGCGGACGAGGCGTGGCTGCTGTCGGACGCGAATGACGCGGAGCTGATGGCGGCCGGCCTCGGCGAGCCCGTCGACTCGCGGCGTTACGGTCCCGTTCCGGTGGAGCTCCTCGTCGGCCGAGCCTGGTTCCGCTACTGGCCGTGGCGGCGGATCGGCCTGATCCCGCGCCGTAGCGCGAAGCGACCGTCGCGCGAGAGCGACGACGCCGCCGAGGGTGCCTCGAGCTCCGATCGTTGACCCTCGGTCCACACCGCGGCGTCGAGGGGCGACTGCGGCGCGCTTCCGGCGCCGAATCTTGCCACTCGGTCCACGATTCCGGGTCGAGCGGCGGCTGCGGCGCGCTTCCGGCGCCGAATCTTGCCACTCGGTCCACGCTGCTGCCGAAAGACTCGGCGAGAGCGGACACCCCGCCTCAGATTGAACCGTTGATCTGCCTCGAACGCTCTTACTCGCCGATCGGTCACCATGACCAATCGAGGGACCAGGAGCGAACGAGTGCATCGAGAACTCGTGGACCGGGCGAAGCAGGGCGACGAGGAGGCCTTCGACGACCTCGCCCGCCAGGTCGGCGACCGATGCATGGGGATCGCGCACAGGATCCTGCGTGACGCCCACCTCGCCGAGGATGCCGTCCAGGCGGCCCTCGTCGTGGCCTGGCGGGAGTTGCGAACGCTGCGCGACCCGGATTTGTTCGAACCCTGGTTGCACCGGATCCTGACCAACCAGTGCTACGCCGAGGCCCGGCGCCGCACTCGCTGGTCGGCGGACATCCGGATCCTGCCGATCGACGGATCGGCCGCGGAGCCGGGAATCCTGACTGTCAACGACCGCGACCAGCTCGAGCGCGCCTTTCGCAGGCTCACGCTCGAGCAGCGCGCGGTGATCGTGTTCCATCACTACCTGGACCTGCCGTTGCCGGACGTCGCGGCTCGCCTCGGCATCCCGCTCGGCACGGCCAAGTCCCGGCTGCATCACGCACGGGCGGCCCTTCGGGCCAGCCTGGAGGCCGATGCCCGCACTCCAACGACCTCACAGGAGCGACTCGCATGACCGCGCGACATCCGGACGAGTTGATCGACGCCTTCCTCGACGAGGGCCGCGACGACCTTCCGGACCGGATCTTCGACGCGGTCCGCGGCGACATCCATCGCACACGACAACGGGTCGTCATCGGCCCGTGGAGGGAACCTCACATGTCAAACGTGGCACGCGTCGCCCTTGCGGCGGCGGCCGTGATCGCGGTCCTCGTCGGCGCGAGCCGGCTCCTGCCGTCAGCGCCAGGACCGGGTTCGGTCCAGCCCTCACCGACGCCGACGCCGACCGCCGTCGCGACGCCAACCGTGACGCCCAGCGATAGCCTTGCTCCCGGCGCGTTCGGCGGCACCGTCGGGTACAAATCCGACGGATTGGCCGCCACGACCGAGGTTGACGGTGTCGCCTCCGGCGGGACGCTAACCGGCACGGTCATCTCGACTGGCTACCAGGGCACGCACAAGGTTCGCCTGGGATGCGCCTCCCGAAGCGGTGATACCTGGGCCCTTGGCGGCACCGTCGAGGAGTCGACCGTCCCGGGCGAGACTGCGGGTCCCTGGTCGGCCGTCATCGTCCGGGAGGGCACACCCCAGCAGATCGCGATCTGGCTCTCCGACCCCAATTCGCCCGCCACCGACTGCGAGAGCTGGCTGGCGTTGAACGATTTCTCCTCACTCGATGGCGAGCCGTTCGCGGCCGTGGAGTCCGGGGTGCTCGTGCCGCCGCCTGACCTCGCGCCCTGACCCAGCAACGCCCCGCGCCGATCCGGCGCGGGGCGTCTTCGTTGATGCCTACCAGGCCACCGCAGCCTCGCGCGGCGCCTCGAGCACGCCCGCCGCGCGGCAGTCCTCGGCGAACGCCTCCTGGACCTCGCGCGTCGCGCCGTAGCGGGTGGGGAACGCGACGAGGCGGTCGAGGCCCATTGCGGCGAGCCGGCCGAGGGTGTCGACGCGCTTCTGGCCGGGCTCCTTGACCTCCGGATCGGCGACGTACATCGAGAGCCGTAGCGTCGCCGGGTCGCGGTCGATCTCCTCGCACCGCTGTCGGGCGGTCGCCATCAGGTCCGGGATCTCGTCGAGCGGCTTGAAGACGAGGTTCAGCTCATCCGCGAACCGGGCGGCGAGCCGCATCGTGACGTTCGGGCCGTTGCCCCCGACGATGATTGGAATCCGCTCCTGGATGCCCTTCGGCTCGTTGATCGCGCCGCGAACGTGGGCATGCTCGCCTTCGTATGTGGCGCGCCCGGGCTTGAGCATCCGGCTGATCACTTCGAGGTGGTCGCCGAACTGGGCGAGCCGCTCGCTGGTCGGCGGGAAGCCGTAGCCGTAGGCGAGCCACTCATCTTCCTTCCAGCCGGCGCCGATCCCCAGCTCGAACCGGCCGCCGCTGATGACATCGATCGTCGACGCGAGCTTTGCCGTCAGGGCCGGGTTGCGGAAGCCGGTGCAGATCACCATGTGGCCGATCCGGACGCGCTCGGTGACCATCGCCAGGGCCGACAGCGTCGAGAACGATTCGAACGTGATCTCGTCGGTCGGCTCGGGGACCGTCGTGAAGTGGTCGAACACCCACTCGGACTCGAATCCGAGCTGCTCGGCGTGTCGAGCGAGGTCGACCGTGCGGGCCCACGCGTCGGCTGGGTCCCAACCGTCGTACTCGCCCTTCCAGCCCTGGGGAATGAGCAATCCAACCTGCACCGCGTGCCTCCTTCAGTCGGGACAGGCTACAGCGCACGCCCGGGACCGGCCTCGCGAGCGCATGACGCGGAGCGTGATCGACGTGTCCCGAAGGTGACACCGATCCGGTACTGTCAACTGACCCGCACGGTACGGAGATCGAAGGGAGAGCAATGGGACCAGGCCGTCGCCCGACGCTCCTCGCCGCGCTCCTGCTCGCCGGCAACGTCGCGGCTGGATGCGGCACGTCGGCGGGTCCCCAGGGACCGTCGGCGTCGACAGCGACGACACCCGCGCCGGCGGCCTCCTCGCCGGCCGAATCGGGGGCGGCTCCGTCGGCCGTCGACCTGCCGCCGAACGGCCGCATCGAGCTCGCCGACCGCGGCTTCGCCGTCACGATTCCCGAGAACTGGTTGAGCGTCGATCTCAGCGACGAGGGTGTCCAGGAGGCCCTCGACGATGGCCTCGACCAGTTCGGTGCGAATTTCGACGAGAACCTCGCCCAGCAGGTCCAGAACGCGATCAAGGGCGGCGTCGCGTTGCTCGCGTTCCGCGACCCGGACGATGACGCACCGGCCGGCACGAACATCAACGTGATCGTCCTGCCTGCCTACGGGATGTCCCTCGACACGCTCGTAACGGTCAACAAGGCGCAGCTCAAGCAGCTGGCCGGCGTGGACGGACCGATCAATTCCGAGAACATCACGCTTCCTGCCGGCGAGGCGGCCGTGCTGACCTACGAGCTGACGCCCGAAGGCCAGGATCCGGTCTCGTTCGAGCAGTACTTCCTCGTGGGCGATGAGAAGCAGGTGATCCTGACCTGCACGGTGCTGGCGGGCGGGGCGATCGGTGACGAGTGTCGCTCGATCGCCGAGACCGTCGAGATCCTCGAATGACGTTCGATCCGACCGTGGAGCTCGCTGCAGCGCCCGACCCGTGGGTCGCGACCGACCGCCCGTCGCCGCGGTCCGAACCGCCGTACCACATGACCGAGATGATCGCGGCCGAGCCGCACATCGCTCGGCGGATCGTCGAGCGGCTCGCCGATCCCCAGGGGCCGGCCGGGCGACTCGCGGGCGCCATCGGCCAGGCGGCCAGCACGGGCGCGGCGATCGTCGTGACCGGCTGCGGGACCAGCGAGCACGCGGCGCTGGCGACGGTTGACATCCTGCGCGAGGCCATCCGGGCCGGCGGCATGGGCGGCGGTGCCGGTGCCGTCGTGTCGGCGCAGGCGTTCGAGCTGGCGCTCGACCCGCCGAACGGCGGGCTCGTGATCGGCGTGTCGCACGAGGGTGGAACGGCCGCGACGAATCGAGCGCTTGCCGCGGCGGCAGCGGCGGGGGCCCGGACGGCGCTGCTGACCGCGAGCCCCGGATCGCCCGCGGCGGCCCTCGCGGAACTCGTCGTCGCGACCGTCGAGGTCGATCACAGCTGGTGCCATACCGTCGGCTACCTGTCGCCGATCGTCGCCGCTGCATCGGTCGGCGCCCATCTGTCCGGGCGACCGCTCGACGCCGACGCGGTGTTCGAGCTCGTGGCGGCGGGGACCCGCGACGAAGCGGGCGCCGAGGCGATCGCCGGGCGGTTCGCCGACGCGGCCGGACTCGTCGTGATCGGCTCGGGCGCCGATCGGCCGGCGGCGCGCGAGCTGGTTCTCAAGGTCGAGGAGGCGTCCTGGCTGCCGTCGTCGATGCGCGACCTGGAGACGTTCCTGCACGGTCATCTGCCGGCGATCGACGAGTCGACGGCCCTCGTCCTCATCCTCGCCGACCGGGCCGAGCGAGCAGACCGCCTGGAGCGCGCCCGCCAGGCGCTCGCCGCCGCGGCGGTCGTCGGAGCGAGGACGGCGGCGATCATCGCTCGCGACGCGAGCGCGCTCCTGCCCGATCAGCTGACGCCCGCGGGCCGACTGCTCGTGGATGAGGTGGGAGCGATCCCGACACCGGTCGCGGCGCTGCTCGGGACGGCGACGCCGCTCCAGCTGCTGACCGAGCGCATCGCCCGCGCCCGCGGCACGAACCCGGACCCGATCCGACGCGACGATGAACGCTACGCCGCCGCATCGGCCGCGGCGGAGTAGGTCCAGGTTCGCCGCTCCTTTTCATTCAAGGCCGTGAGCCTTGGTATGTCGCCGAATCCTGAGCGCGTCGCTGGCGCCAAGCGTGAACGACTTCAGTACGACGTTCACGGGCGGTAGGTGCGAAGCCAGCGGGGCTCCACGCCAGTTACTATGGCGGTCAGCGGTATCTGCGAAGCCGCACGCAACTGCATTCGACAGCCCTAGAACAGGGCCTCTGCCATCAGGTCGACCATGTCCAGATCCCGCGGCAGGAAGTCCTGGAGCATGATCCGCTCCGCGCCCGCGTCCTGGAACCGCGCGACCTGGGCGCGCGCCTCGTCCGGCGTGCCGAAGATCCACCGCTCCCGCCGCTCCAGGAACCAGTCCTCGCCCGCGTCGACGTTGCCGAACTCGGTCAGCAGCTCGTGCTGCCGTCGCCGGACCTCCTCGGCGTTTCGCCCGATCAGCACGCCCGACATCGTCGAGCGGGCCATCGTCGAGGGGTCGCGGTCCACCGCCCGGCACGCCTCGTCGAGCTGCGCGTACTTGCGCGCCGCGACCGCGGGCGATGACGAGGAGAGGTTGAACTCGTCCGCGTAGCGCGCTGCGATCCGCATGGAGCGCGGCGTGCCGCCACCGCCGACGAGGATCCGCGGCCGCGACGATCCGTTCGGAAGCTGGGGCCGGCCCGGTGCAGCCACCGGCTTCGGATGGAACTGGGCGTCCTTGATCTGGATGTGACGGCCCGCGTACGACCAGCCGTCGGGCTCGCCCCACAGGCCGAGCAACACCTCGAGGCTCTCCTCGAGCATCTCGGCCCGCTCCTCGATCGGCGGGAACGGCAGGCCGAGCTGGGCGTGCTCGACGTCGTGCCAGCCGGCACCAAGCCCGAATTCGAGCCGACCGTCGCTCATCTCGTCGACCGTCGTGATGACCTTCGCGAGGTTGCCGGTCCGCCGGAACGTGACGGGCGACACGAGCACGCCCAGCGTGATCCGGGACGTGTCGCGAGCGAGCCCCGCCAGGACCGCCCACGCGTCGGTCGTCGGACGGCCGCTGCCACCCGGAAAGCTCTGGTAGTGATCGGACCGGAAGAACGCCTCGAAGCCCGCAGCCTCGGCTCGTCGAGTGATCGCGAGCTGCTCGTCGTAACTCAGTCCCTGCTGCGGCTCGGTCATCAACGCGAAGCGCACGGCGTCCTCCCTGTTCGTTACCGGCGACAATCATTGCGATTGACGCGATTGTTGACTGGCGCTAGATTATTGCGCTCATGCGAAGTATTGACGCAGCGGCACCCGCCGCCGGAACGGACACCGCCGCCACGAACGAGGCTCTCGAGCGCATCGTGTCGGGCGTCCACGACATGATCGCGGGATTCCGCTGCGCCGGTACGGGTCGCCTCGTGAAGGCCGGCGTCAGCATGAGCCACATGCACGTCATGTGGCTGCTTCAGCACCACGGCGACCTCTCGATGAGCCATCTCGCAGAGCTGCTCGATGTCTCGTTCAGCAACGCGACCGGCATCGTCGACCGCATGGAGGAGCGCGGGCTCGTCGAACGAGTCCGCCATCCGGACGATCGTCGCGTGGTGCTCGTCCGCATCGCGTCCAGGGGGATCGAGGCCCTCGAGGAAACCGAAGCGATCAAGCAGGATCGGCTCCAGGCGATCCTGTCCCACCTCGACACCAGCCAGGTCGATCGAGTGGCGGCGGCCCTCGACGACATCCGTTCGGCCGTGGTCGCGGAGTTCGGACCCGACTACCTCTCGGGGCACGACCATAGCCATCAACGCGCACAGGAAGGGATCACTCTCTGATGGAATCCATCCCCGCCGAGCGAGAGGGCATCGAGCCGACACTCGCCGACGATCCCGCGCTCGGGCTACCCCTGCGGGCCAAGCTCGAGATCCTCTTCGCCGTCATGCTCGGCTTGTTCCTGGGCGCGCTCGACCAAACGATCGTCGGTCCGGCGCTGCCCACGATCGTCACCGAGCTGAACGGCAACGACCTCTACGTCTGGGCCGTGACCAGCTACCTGCTCACGAGCACGATCAGCGTCCCGTTCTGGGGCAAGCTGTCGGACCTCTACGGCCGCAAGCCGATGTTCATCATCGGCATCGTCATCTTCCTGCTCGGTTCGGCGCTGTCGGGCCTCTCCCAGAACATGGAGCAGCTGATCCTGTTCCGAGGAATCCAGGGCATCGGCGCAGGCTCGCTGTTCCCGATCGCGCTCGCCATCATCGGCGACCTGTTCTCACCGAAGGAGCGCGGCAAGTACCAGGGCCTGTTCGGCGCGGTCTTCGGCATCGCGTTCGTCGCCGGCCCGCTCATCGGCGGCTTCCTGACTGAGCACGTCAGCTGGCACTGGATCTTCTACGTCAACATCCCGATCGGGATCGTCTCGCTCTTCTTCATCTTCCGGCTGCTGCCGACGGTCAAGAACCCGCGGGCGACGCGCAACTTCGACATCCTCGGCGGCGTGATCTTCACGATCGCAACGGCGGCCCTGCTGATCGGCCTGACCTACAAGGGCCTGACCGATCCGGCGACCCACCAGCTCTACGACTGGACCGCGGGCCAGGTCGGCGGGCTGATCATCTTCGGGCTCATCGGTTACCTCGCGTTCATCTGGGCCGAGTCCCGGGCGAAGGAGCCGATCGTCCCGCTCAACCTGTTCCGAAACAGGACGTACGCCGCCTCGATGGTGTCGACGTTCTTCGCGGCGTTCGCCTTCTTCGGGGCGATCATCTTCCTGCCGCGCTGGTTCCAGATCGTCCAGGGGTTCAGCCCGACGAACTCCGGCCTGGCAGCCCTGCCGCTGGTCGTCGGCCTGATCGGCAGCTCCATCGGCTCCGGACTCTTCGTCGCCCGGACCGGTCGCTACAAGTGGCTGCTCGTCGGCGCGATCGGCGTCATGGCCATCGCGACGGCGCTGATGACCCAGCTCCGAGCGGACACGCCGGTCCCGGTCGTCTGGCTCTGGATGTTCATCGCCGGCCTCGGCGTCGGCCCGACGTTCGCGGTGTTCACGCTCGTCGTCCAGAACGCCGTGCCGTTCCACTACCTCGGCGTGGCGACGTCGAACCTGACGTTCTTCCGGCAGATCGGCGGAACGGTCGCGCTCGCGATCGTCGGGACGATCTTCGGCACGAAGTTCGCCGAGGAGATCGTTCCCTCGATGAGCGCGGCGGGGGTGCCGCCACAGCTCGTCGACCAGTTCCAGTCGGGCATGCAGTCCGGCACGGTGGATCTGAGCCAGCTGACCGGCACCGGCGACATGGGTCAGACGATCCTGGCCAACCTGCCTGAACAGGCGCGGCCCTTCGTCGAACCGTTCATCGCCAACATCGTGGCCGGCATCCACGGGGCGTTCAGCCTCGCCGTCGCCTCGACCTTCTGGATCGGCGTAGGTGCCGCGATCATCGCGGCGATCGCGGCGATGTTCATGAAGGAGCTAGCGCTCCGGCATGAGACGAGCGAGGCCCAGATGCGAGCCAAGTCGACCGGTCCGGCGGTTCCGGCAGCCGACTGACGCTCACCATTCGTTCCTCCTCCGCGGCCCCGGCTCGGTCCCCGAGCCGGGGCCGTTCGGCGTCCTGCGCTAGCATCCGGCGGTGACCGAGCAACTTGCTGTGGCTCCCGCCGCGTTCCCGCCGCACCTCCAGGTCCCGGGCACCGCGGACGCGCCGTGGGAGTCGCTGCTCGACATCGACGCGTTGCCCCCGGGCGCAATGGCCCGCGTCACGCGCGGCGAGCTCGACGTCCTGCTGGCCCATACGCCGGCGGGCATCGTCGCGACCGCCGACCGCTGCCCGCACATGTCGGCGCCGCTGTCGATCGGTTCGCTCGACGGCTGCGTCGTCGCGTGCCCGCTTCACGAGGGTCTCTTCGATCTCTGCACGGGCGACCCGGTACGGATGCCGACGACGGGTGGCCTCGACGCCGACGGCACCTACCACCCCACCTGGTCGCCGGCCGGCCGCGAGCCCAAGGTCGACCCGCCCGGGCTCAAGGCCGAAGCACGGCGGCTGACCCGAGTCGGTCGTCTGCGGTACTTCCCGGTGCGGATCGCGGGCGGCCGGATCGAGGCGCGGTTGCCCCAGGCGCCCGGCGCGGGATGACATCGATCTCGGGCGGCGTGCCGGCGATCGAGGTCGTCGACTACGATCCGGCGTGGCCGGCTCGGTTCGAGGCAATCCGAGCGCGGATCGCACCCGCACTCGGAACGCTGGCGATCGCGATCGAGCACGTCGGCAGCACGTCCGTCCCGGGGCTCGCGGCGAAGCCCGTCATCGACATCGACGTCGTCGTGGCCGACGAAGCGTCAGTTTCGGCAGCAATCGACGGGCTCGCACGGCTCGGCTACGAGCACCTCGGCGACCTCGGTGTCCGGGACCGCGAAGCGTTTCGCCGGCCGCCCGGGACCGAGCGTCACAACCTCTACGTCTGCCGGGCGGGCGGCGAGGGGCTGCGGAACCATCTCGCGCTGCGCGACCACCTCCGATCGCATCCGGAGGCGGTCCAGGCGTACGGCGCGCTCAAGCGACGCCTGGCGACCGAGGTGGCGGACATCGACGAGTACGTGATCGCGAAGACCGACCTCATCGTGTCGTTCCTGCGAGCCGAAGGCATCGACGAGAAGACGCTCGACGCGATCGAGGCGGCCAACAAGGCGCCGCCGGCGTAGGCGCGACGCGCTAGCGAAGGTCTCCCTCGTCGGCCGACGCCGCCTCGGCGCGCGAAGCGTAGTCACGAACGATCGCGACGACCTCGTCGGGGTCGTCGGCGAGCTTCAGGAGATCGATGTCTTCCTGGGTCACCGCTCCCGCGGTCAGCTGAGCATCGCGCATCCAGGCCAGCAACCCCTGCCAGTACGTCGTCCCGACCATGACCACCGGGAAGTGCTGGACCTTGCCGGTCTGGATCAGGGTCAGCGCCTCGAACAGCTCATCCATCGTGCCGAAGCCGCCCGGCAGGATGACGAATGCGCTCGCGTACTTCACGAACATCGTCTTGCGGGCGAAGAAGTAGCGGAACTCGACGCCCATGTCGACGTACGGGTTGAGCGACTGCTCATGGGGCAGCTCGATGTTGCACCCGACCGACAGGCCGCCGCCCTCCCGACAGCCCCGGTTCGCCGCCTCCATGATCCCCGGCCCACCGCCCGTGATGATCGCGAACCCGCTCTCGGCCAGTCGCCGGGCGATCGCCCGTGCCAGTTCATAGCTGGGCGACCCCTCTGGGGCCCTCGCCGAGCCAAAGATCGTCACCGCCGGCCCGATCCCGGCCAACGCGTCGAACCCCTCGACGAACTCCGACAGGATCCGGAGCGCCCGCCAGGGATCGCTCCGAACGAATGCGGGCTGGCCGCGGGGGACGGGCTTGAGGAGCTCCTCGTCCTCGGTGCCGCGCGGCTTGCCGATCCGTTCGGCAGCGCCGCCGCGAATCAGGATCCGGCCGCGACGTCGCTCCGGCGGCGGCCCTGCGTCGCTCCGAGCGCCACCTCGGGCGGGGCCGGCCGCCTGGCCGGCTTCGGCTTCGGGCGTTGGCTCGGTGTCGACGCCTCGTCGGTCGCCGTTCCCGGCTGCCTGCAGCTCGTGCTCCTTCATGCGGCTAGCATGGCAGCCGTGACTCCGACCGTGGTACGGACTCGCCTCATCGGTGGCGGCATCCTCGTTGCAACCGGCCTGGTCTGGATCTCCCAGGGCACGGGGTTGATCCAGTCCGCGAGCCCGATGACCGGCCAGGCGATCTGGGCGATCCTCGGAGTCGTGGGTGTCGTCGTCGGCATCGCGATCATCGTTTGGGCGTGGCGGGCGCGCGGGACCGACGACGAGCTCTGATCAGGAACGCTCGGCGAGCAGCTCCCGCATCGCCGCCAGCTCGGTTCTGATCTGGGCGAGCTCCGTCTCGATCGTCGTGGTGGCGAGTCCGGCGGATGGAGCGGGTCCGTCGCCCTGCGCCGCGGCCGCCTCGGCGGCGGCAGCGGCGGTCTCGTCGGCGCTCGGGACCAGATAGCTGGCGAGGATGCTCGCAAGCGAGCCGATGATCCCGACGCCGGCGAACATCACGAACAGGGCGGTCGCTCTGCCGAAGAACGTCACCGGGAAGCGGTCGCCGTAGCCGACGGTCGTGATCGTCGTGAATCCCCACCAGAGAGCGTCGCCGCCGGTCTTGATGTTGGCGTCGGGCGACCGGCTTTCGAACTGGATCACGAGAACGGTTGAGACGCTCAGGACGAGGAACCCCGCGAGGAACGTGATGAATAGCGCGTACTGGCCACGGTTGTGGACGACGTCGTTCACGAGCTCGCGCCGGTTCTGGCCGCTCATCAGCCGGGCGATCCGGGCGAGGCGGCTGAGGCGGGCGAGGCGCAGCAAGGCCGTGAGCTGGAAGAACCCAAGACTCGGGATCGAGCCCAGGAGGTCCAGCCAGCCGCGCTCGTAGATGAAGTACTGCCTCCTGGGCTTCGATCGGGCGACATTGATCGCAACGTCGACGAGGAAGATCCCGCACACGATGTTGTCGAAGACGCGGAGCGTGTTGAGCGTCGGCTCGGAGAGAGGCAGCAACAGCAGCAGCATGATCAGCAGCGACTGCACCGTGAGCACGAGGATGAAGATGTTGTAGGCGTTCCCGTGCTGGACCGTCGGTGCACGCGTCATCGGGTCCCTCCTTCCCTTGTCGCCCCGGTGAGCCAGCGTTTCCACGTGGCCTCGGCCTTGCCGGCCGACACCTCGTTGCCAAACCGGACGAGCGGCAGCCGCAGGAGCCGCGGATCGGCGAGCAATCGGGCGACGATCTCGGAGTCGTCCATCCGGAGATAGCCCAGTCCCGCGTCGCGATACGGCCGGCCCGCGGTGTCGAGGAGCGCCGCCGCCCCCAGCCGCTCGACGAATCGGCGGAGCTCACCTGGCGCAATCGGCTTTCGCTTCAGGTCGACCTCGTGGATCGCCACGCGACGCTCCTTGAAGAAGCGGATCGCGGCGCGTGTTCCCTGGTCGGATGACAGACCGAAGATCTGGGCGCTCGGGCCGCTCGGCTGGGCTGGGGCCATGCGCGCAGCGTAGCGATCGGCCCCAACCGTTGCGGGACAACGCCGTTACCATCGAGGGCCACAGGAGGTGCCCGCGTGTCGGTCTGGTTCACGGTCAAGCTCGACGATCGACCGGGTGCGCTCGCCCGGATGGCCTCGGCGCTGGCCGAGCGGGGCGTCAACATCGCCGGCATCGTCGGCATCGCCGAGGACACCGGCGGCGAGCTCATGCTGGAGACGAGCGACGAGATCCTGACCCGCGAGACGTTCGACGCGCTCGGCCTGGCCTACGAGGCGCACGATGCCGACGGCGGAGCCGACCCGGGTCGGATGACGATCGCCGACGTCACCTCACTCCGCTAGCAGCCGCACGGGCGATGCCACGCAAGCCCGGCGTCCCGCCGGCCGTCGCGCTCCGCGCCGACCTCGTCGATCGGCCGGACGCCGTTGCGTCGATCGCCGAACGGATCGCCCTCGCGGGTGGCCGGGTCCGGACGCTCTCGACGGTCCGTCGCGTGGCCGCCCGCGACGGTGGCGAACCCGGCGCCGAGGTGGAGCTCGAGGTGGAGGGTCTGGGCGAGGCCGATCTCGCTGCCCTCCTCGAAGAGGTTGACGCCGTCCGCAAGGTCCATCCGACTCGCGTTCTCGAGGGAATCTTCGGCAAGCGGATCATCGTCATCGGCGGAGGCGCGCAGGTCGCCCAGGTGGCGCTCGGGGCGGTGAGCGAAGCGGATCGTCACAACCTCCGCGGCGAGCGAATCAGCGTCGACACGATCGCGCTCGTCGGCGAGTCCGAGATCGCGGCCGCCGTCCGGGCCGTCGCAGACCTGCCACGGGCCCGGCTTCTCGTCCTGGCCGGCTCGATCATGGGCGGCGACATCAGCGCCGCCGCCGACGAGATCCGGGCGGTCGGCATCCCGATCATCTCGCTCAACATGGTCGGCTCGATCACCGAGCACGTGGACCTCGTCGTGTCGGATCCGGTCCAGGCAGGGACGATGGCCGTGATGGCGATCGCGGACACGGCGGCGTTCGACCTGGAGCGTCAGCGCGGGCGGAAGTTCTAGGGGATTCGTCGTACCGGGCGGCGGCGATGACGCTGGGACAGTTGCGTTGTCTGGACTCACGGTCCAGATTTCCGCCGCCAACCGCGCGAATACCGGGTTCCGACGAGTTTCCGGACTCAGGGTCGAGAGGAACCCTCGAAACGGGCGCCGGACACCGATTCGACTTGGTAGCGTGGACTCACAGACCACGTGCCAGCCGACCTCGATCGATACCTGACGGCACGCGGCCGCGGCGCCCGGCTACCCTGAGGTCATGCGGATCGCGACCTGGAACGTCAACTCGCTCAAGGCCCGCCAGGGAGCCCTGGAGAACTGGCTGAAACGCGCCGACCCCGACGTCCTGCTCATGCAGGAGACGAAGCTCGCGGACGAAGACGTCCCGACGATGTGGTTCACGGGCGCCGGCTACGAGCTGGTTCATCACGGCGAGGGCCGCTGGAACGGTGTCGCAATCGCGAGCCGGGTCGGCATCGACAACGTCATCACGAACTTCGGCGACGGACCGGTCCGCGACTCGCGGTCGGGGGCGAGCGGCCTCGACGAAGAGGACTTCAACCCGTTCGACGAGGCGAGGATGGTCAGCGCCGTCACGGGTGGCATCAGGGTTGTCAGCCTGTACGCGCCGAACGGCCGCGTCGTCGGCAGCCCCTTCTACGAGGGCAAACTCCGCTGGTTCGAGCGGCTCCGGCGCTGGCTCGACGAGACCCGCTCGCCGGACGAGCCCCTGATCCTGGCGGGCGACTACAACGTCACCCCGTCGGACGTCGACGTCTGGGACGCCGTCAAGGCCCACGGCGGAACCCACGTGTCCGAGCCGGAGCGGGCGGCGCTGGCACGCCTCCGCGACTGGGGCCTGGCCGACGGCTACCGGATCGCGAACCCTGACGCCCGCGGCCGCTTCTCGTGGTGGGACTACCGCGCGGGGATGTTCCATCGCAACGAGGGCATGCGGATCGACCTGCTGTACGCGTCGCTGCCGGTCGCGAAGCGGATCGTCTGGTCAGAGATCGACCGCGAGGCGCGCAAGGGTGGCGTGACGACGCCACCGATCCCGTCGGACCACGCTCCGGTCGCCCTCGACCTCGATGAGCAGGGGAAGCCGTTCGACGCGGGCTGGGAGGGTGCCCTGAGCCGGATCGCGGCGCGAACGCGGCCGACCGGCCGAAAGAGTCCGGCCCAGGTCCGATACGACGAGGAGCGCGAGGCGAAGAAGCGACCGGCCAGCTGAGCGGCGGCTGCGCGGCGACCCCGGCTCGGCGGCGACCCCGGCGGCGACGCCGGCCCGGACCCGCGGCCCGGACCGGTAGCCCCGACCCGCGGCTACCCGACGATTACCACGCGCGGCACCCAGCCCATCAGGCCGTTCGCGGTTCGGACCTGGAGCATTCCCTCGTGCTCGCCGAGGACCTCGACCTCGTCGCCCCGGTCGAGCCGGCCGACCTCGCGAGAGCGGAGGTCGTCCGGGCCGTCGGACACCCGGACGAATCGATACGCGATCGTCCGCCGCTCGACGCCTGCCTTAGGGCCTGCGTCGAACTTCGTCGGGGCGCGGCCGGTCAGCGTCTGCCATGGTGGCGGCGTGTTGACCGGCGGCGGCGGCAACGGTGGCGGTGCCACCGGAGCGGCGGCCAGGAGCGCGACGCCCGCGGCGGCAGCGACCCCCGCGACGTGCTCCTCGCGATCCCGCCGATGGCGACGAGCGGCAAGCGCGAGGGCTCCAAGCGTCAGGACAGCCGACGCCGCCGCGATCACACCAATCGCGATCGTGCCCGGCTGGGAGTCGCGCCCCGCCGCCGGAAGCACCCAGTTGCCCGGCACGCCATCCGGGTCGGAGCCGACACCGCCACCTCCTTCTCGGTCGTCCGGACCGCCACTGCTGTTCACGCCGCCGGCCACCAGGCCGCCGGGCGTCAGCCCGTCGGAGGGTGGCGCGGACGCCGCCGGCTCCTCGCTGCCCGGGGCCGGGTCCTGGCTGCCGGGTACAACACTCGGCGGCTCGCTCGCGCCGGGCGTCTCGGCCGGCGGGACCGTCGGGGCCACCGTGGCCGCACTCGTCGGCGCGACGGTCGCGCCCGGCGTGGGCGGAGAGGTCGGCCGCGGTGTCGGCGGGACCGTTGGCGCGGGCGTCGGCGGAGGGGTCGGTGGTGCCGTCGGTCTCGGGGTCGGCTTGGGGGTGGGCTTGGGGGTGGGCTTGGGCGTTGGTGGTGGCGTTGGGGGCGGCGTCGGCGCCGTGATCGCGACGCGGCTCGGCGAGGTCTTCGTGAGGACCGTCGTCTCCTCGCCTGGCCCGCTGCCGCTCGTCGCCTGGAACCCGTAGTCCCACGAACCGACGGGGAGCGTCCGCGAGACGACGAACGTGACGCCACCGTCGAACCCCGAGCCGGGCCCGCTCATCGCGAACTGCCCGAGACCGGCGATCGAGACCTCGATCGACGACGGCGGGCAGTTCGCGGCGTCCAGGTAGGTGACCGAGAACGTGATCGTCGTCGTTGTCAGGCCCGACCCCGGATTGGCAGATCCGGCGCTCAGGACCGGCGCCGCGTGCGACTTGCCGCTGCAGCTCGCGGCGACGACGGGGGCCGGGCCCGGCGACGCCGGCGATGTCGGGAACGCCGTGTAGGTGAGCAGCAGCAGGACGCCCGCGCCGATCCATCCGGCCCGGGCGAACAACCACGTTCGTCCGTTCGAGCGAAGGAGATTCAGGAGTCGTCCCCTCGTAACAGCACCGCTGTGCCCCGGACGGTAGGCGGGCCGAGCGTCGGCGTCCTTGGCCACATCGCCGTGGGAGCCCGGTACCTTCGGTTCACATCGCCCGGACGAACAGCCGCGCGACACTGGCGCCAGGTCGCACCAGGAAGGTCAATGTCGACGCCCACGAACGACGGAGGCCCGGGCGCGGCCCCGGATCGCGTCGAGCGGATTCGCCGCCGGCTGATCTGGGCCCTGCTTGGACCGTTCTGCATTCTCATGAGCGTCTCGGCCGTCGCGGGGTTCTCGGCGGCTGGTTCGGGCAGCGCCGCGGTCGCGACCGCTCTCCTGATCGTCGCCGCCTTCGGCCTGCCGCCGCTCCTCGCCTGGGCCGGAATGTCGATCTCCCGCGAGGTCGACGCGCTCGAACGCGAACGGGACGAGCTCAAGCGCCTCTACGGCCGCGCCCGACACGATGCCCTCGTCGATGGCTTGACCGGTCTGGGCAACCACCGCGCGTTCCAGGACGAGCTGGCGCGCCAGCTCGAGGTCTCGAAGCGGATGGAGCTTCCGCTTGCCCTCGTCCTCATCGACGTCGACGACCTCAAGGTCGTCAACGACACGCTCGGCCACGCAGACGGCGATCGACTGCTCGAGGCGGTCGGCCAGGTGACTGCGTCGGTGCTCCGCAAGAGCGATCGGGCGTTCCGGGTGGGTGGCGACGAGTTCGCGATCCTTCTGCCGGTCTCCGACGTGGAAACCGGCGTGGCGGTCGGCCGGCGCATCCTCGCGGCCGCGGTCAACGGCGGCGACCCGAGCGCGCCGATCCAGCCGTTCTCGGTGTCGATCGGTGTGTCGGCCTATCCGATGCCGAGCGTTGCCAGCCAGGATCTCTACCGCAACGCGGATGCGGCGCTCTACTGGTGCAAGCGCCACGGCCGGACGGCGGTCGTCGCGTACGACCCCGAACGACATGGCCTGGCATCGGAGGATCGCTCGGTCGCGGAGCTCTCGGAGGCGGTCAGCACCGTCCTTGCCACGCGCGCGCTGCGGCCCGTCTACCAGCCGATCTACTCGATGGCGACCGGTCGGGTCATCGGCTTCGAGGCGCTCGTCCGACCGACGGGCGGGGCATTGTTCGCCGACGCCAGCGCGCTCTTCGGGGCGGCGGAGGCCGCCGATCGCACGGTCGAGCTCGACCTCGCCTGCCTCGAAACCGTCGCCGCGGGCGCGCGGATGCCGGATCGCGACGTCTACCTCAGCGTCAACCTGTCGCCGCGGACGCTAGAGTCGAAGGGGTTCCACGTCGGCGACCTCAAGGCGATCTTCCAGCGGCACGACATCCCGCTCGACCGAATCGTCCTCGAGCTGACCGAGCGCGAGCAGGTGGAGGACCTCGAGCAGCTCCGGGCCAACGTCCAGGCCTGCCGCCGCGCCGGGATGCGACTGGCCGCGGACGACGTCGGGGCCGGCAACGCCGGCCTGCGGCTGCTCAGCGAGATCCACTTCGACATCGTGAAGATCGACCTGTCGCTCGTGCAGGGCGGCGTCAGCCAGGATCCGTCGCACGCGGTTCTGCGTGCCCTCCAGGAGCTGGCCGCGCAATGGAAGGCGTCAGTCGTGGCCGAAGGCGTCGAGACGGCGCCCCAGCTCTCGGTGATCCGGAGCCTCGGCATCACGGCGGGCCAGGGCTACCTGCTTGGCCGGCCGACGTCGGCGATGAGCGAAGGCGCGGTCGATCTCGCGGCGCTCGAAGCGTCCGCCGAGCCAGACCTCGCGATGCTGGCGATGCGCGCCCGCCTGGCGACGTTCCAGGCCGACGACAGCGCCGCCTGACGTAAGGCCTCCCGCGCCGCACACCCCGAATCGCACTCCCGGCTACGCTGCCGCGGTGACGTTCCACGGACCGGGACGCGTCGCGCCGCGTTCCGAACCCGCTTCTAGGCTCGCCGCCTCATGACCGACCGCGCAGACGGTGCCCCCGAGATCCGTCTGACCGATCTGGCGAAGCACTTTCGCGACGTCAAGGCGGTCGACGACGTGTCTCTCGACATCAACGGCGGCGAGTTCTTCTCGCTCCTCGGCCCGTCGGGCTGTGGCAAGACGACGACGCTCCGGATGATCGGCGGCTTCGAGCTCCCGACTGCCGGCCGGATCGAGCTCCGCGGCCGGGACGTCACGAACGATCCGCCCGACAAGCGCCCGGTCAACATGGTCTTCCAGAACTACGCCCTGTTCCCGCACCTGAACGTGGGCGACAACATCGCGTTCGGGCTGCGCCGGAAGAACGTCGCCAAGGACCAGATCGCGCGGCGTGTCCGCGAGGCGCTGGAGCTCGTCCACCTGTCGGGCCTCGACGGGCGCAAGCCGAACCAGCTGAGCGGCGGCCAGCAGCAGCGCGTCGCGCTGGCACGGGCCCTCGTGAACCGGCCGAACGTTCTCCTCCTCGACGAGCCCCTTGGCGCGCTCGACCTGAAGCTCCGCAAGCAGCTCCAGATCGAGCTGAAGCGCGTCCAGGCCGAGGTCGGGATCACGTTCGTGTACGTGACCCACGACCAGGAGGAGGCGCTCACGATGAGCGACCGGATCGCGGTGATGAACCGCGGCAAGGTCGAACAGCTGGGCTCACCGGAGGAGCTCTACGAACGGCCGACCACCCGCTTCGTCGCCGACTTCATCGGCACGACGAACCTGCTGAGCGGCGCGGTCGAAGCAGCGGATTCGGGCGGCGCCCGGGTCCGACTCGATGGCGGCGACATCTGTGTCGTCGCCGGCAACGGGCTGGCAGTTGGTCGGACGGTGGAGCTGTCCGTTCGGCCGGAGTCGGTCCTCATCAAGGCCTCGAACGGGACGCCACCGGGGGGCGCTGAACCGATTCGGGGCCACGTGGAACAAGTGGCCTATCTGGGGGGCAGCGTCCAGTACCAGGTCCGCACGAAGGGCGGACTCTCAATCACCGCAGTGGCGCCGAAGACCGGGCAGCGGCTCTCGGTCGGAAGCGATGTCGATGTCGCCTGGCCGCCGACCGAGGCACTCGTCCTCGCCGGCTCGTCGGACGACCTGGAGGAGGCCCCCGCATGACACAACAGCGCGAGATCTCGCAGATCGATCTGCAGAAGGAGCTCACTCGGTACATGGTCGAGCGACGGGTGACGCGTCGGTATCTGCTGGAGCGGATCGCGCTCGTCGGCGGCGCCGTGGCGCTGGCCCCGGTCGCGGCCGCCTGCAGCACCGCGGGTTCAACCGCCTCGCCGAGTGCCTCGTCCGCGGCGCCCGCGACGCCGGCCGGCTCGGCACCCGCATCCGCCAGCGCCGCGGCGTCCGAGGCGGCGGCATCCCTCGGCCCGCCGGAGGCCGAGCTGAACATCCTCAATTGGGTCGACTACCTCGCGGATGAGGTCATCACGGCGTTCGAGGACAAGTACAACGTCAAGGTCCAGCAGGACTTCTTCTCGACGACCGATGAGATGTACACCCGCCTCGGTGACGACGGCGGTGGCTACGACATCAGCTTCCCGATCTCGGTGGACGTGCCGGACATGGTCGCCCGCGGCGTGATCCAGAAGTTGAACCAGGCCGCGATGACGAACATCGGCAACCTCGGCGCGGAGTGGTCTGACCCGGGCTACGACCCGGGCAACCAGTACACGGTCCCGTACATGTGGTGGACGACGGGCGTCGGCTACGACCCGGCCCGGATCACCGGTGACGCACCCACCAGCTCCAAGGCGCTCTGGGATCAGCGCTGGAGCGGCCACATCTCGATGCTCGACGACTACCAGGAGGTCTTCGGGCTGACGCTCATCCAGCTGGGCTACTCGGCGAACACCGAGAACACGGCTGAGCTGGACGAGGCGCTCGAGCTCCTCAAGCAGCAGAAGCCGCTCGTCCGCGTCTACTCGACCGACACGATCACGACGATGACGTCGGGCGACGTCTGGATCGGCCATATCTGGGGTGCCGACCGCTACGCGATCCAGGAGACGCTGCCCGACTTCGCGTACTACATCCCCGAGGAAGGCGGCGTGAAGGGCTCGGACACGGTCGCGACGTTCAGCGGCTCGCCCCATCCGAACGCCGCCCAGCTCTTCATCAACCACCTCCTCGACGCGGAGATGAGTGCTGCGAACACGAATCTCATCTACTACATGGGCCCGAACGAGGCCGCGAAGGAGTTCATCGACCCCGCGATCCTCGACGACCCGACGATCAACCCCGCGGCCGAGATCGTCGACAAGCTCGAGGAGCTGCTGGCGCTCGATCAGAGCGTGCGGGAGGAATACCTCGCGCGCTGGACGGAGCTCAAGGGCTGACGGGAGCCACCCGCGAGGCGGCGGCCGGGACGCCGGCCGTCGCGCACACCACGACCGCCGCCGGCCCGGGCCGCGTCGCCCGATTGCGCGGCCTCGCCCTGCTGGCGCCCGGCGTCGGCTGGCTGGCGCTGTTCTTCGTCGTCCCGCTCGCGTTCATCTTCGTCGTCAGCCTCGGCTCGCGGGATGAGCTGAATCGGATCACGTTCGACCATCTCAGCCTCGACAACTACGCCAAGGCGTTCGACCCGGTCTTCCTGCCGACGTTCCTGCGGTCGATCCGGTACGCGGCGCTGACCACGGTCTTCTCGCTGATCATCGGCTTCCCGATCGCCTACTGGATCAGCCGCTACGGCGGCCGCCACAAGGTCCTGCTGCTGATCCTCGTCATGCTCCCGTTCTGGACGAGCTATCTGATCCGGACCTACTCGTGGACGATCCTGCTCCGCGACAACGGCGTCGTGAACAGCCTCCTCCAGGCGGTCGGGGTCATCGATCAGCCGATCATCCTCATGAACACCGATCTCTCGGTGATCCTCGGCATGGTCTACGGCTTCCTGCCGTTCACGATCCTGCCGCTGTTCGTGTCGATCGACCGCCTCGATCCGAACCTCGTCGCGGCGGGTCGCGATCTCTACGCGAACGGTCGCGGGGCGTTCATCCACGTGACGCTGCCGCTCACGATGCCGGGGATCATCGCGGCGGGACTGCTGACGTTCATCCCGGCACTCGGCGACTTCGTCACCCCGGACCTGCTCGGCGGACCGCAGACGACCACGATCGCCCGGAACATCCAGGACCTGTTCCTCGCGGGCCGCGACTGGCCGTACGGCGCGGCGCTCGGGTTCATCCTCATGGCGGTGACGCTCATCGGCACGCTCGTCGCGCTGCGGACGCTCCGTCGCGAGGTCGTCGGCGGTGAGTGAGGCCGGCCGATGAGGGAGCGCAATCGCTGGCTGACGGGCTACGCGCTGCTCGTCTATGCGTTCCTCTTCGCGCCGATCGTCGTCCTGATTCTGTTCTCGTTCAACACCGCCCGGCGCGGCCTCGTGTGGCGCGGCTTCACGCTCGACTGGTATCCGAAGCTCTTCGCGAACGACGAGCTGCTCGACGCGCTGGCCGTCACGTTCCAGGTAGCGATCGTCGCGGTCGTTGTGTCGACCGTTCTCGGGTCACTCCTGGGTCTCGGCCTGGCCAGGATGAAGTTCCGTGGCCGCGGCGCGACGGAGACGCTGCTCCTCGTACCGATGCTCACGCCCGAGATCGTCATGGGCCTCGCGCTGCTGCTGTTCTTCCTCCAGCTGTTCGACGCCCACGGCTCCGTTCCCCAGCTGTGGGTCGCGCACATCACGTTCTGCATCTCGTACGTGGCGGTCGTCGTCCGCGCGCGGGCAACGTCGATGAACGCACAGCTGGAAGAGGCCGCGCGCGATCTCGGGGCGTCGGCCTGGGGCGCCTTCCGGTACGTGACGCTGCCGCTGATCCTGCCGGCGGTGATCGCCGGGGCGCTGCTCGCGTTCTCGCTCAGCTTCGACGACTACGTCGTGACGACGTTCAACTCGGGGGTCGGCGGCTCGACGCTGCCGCTCTATATCTACGGCGCGATCAAGTTCGGCGTGTCGCCGGAGATCAACGCGATCTCGACGATCATCGTGGCGGTGACGGCGACCGCGATCCTCATCGCCTGGCGCGCGGGCGCGTTCCGAACCGAATCCGATCGGCCGGTCGCCGAGACGACGTAGCCCCGCGAGACTCGACATCGCTCAAACAGGTATTCGAGATCGTTGCGGCCAAGGGCAACGATGTGGACAACGGCGATGCGCGGCCGCAGCGAGACTTGTCCACATCGTTGCGTTTACGCGCGACCACCGAACGAGCGCGTTTGGCGGACGTGCCGGCCCTAGCCGACGCGCACCTCGCCGCACAGGTGGACCTCGATGCCCATCGCGTCGAACATCGCGGCCTTCGTCGCGAGCGCCCGGTCGGCGGAGGCTGCGTCGGTGCCGTAGGCGACCTGGATGTGATTCGCCCGGTGGCGGGCCATCATCTGGTCGCGCGTCACGCCGTGGAGGACCGCATGCATGATCGGCCACTGCGGCGTCGTCGCCTTCCAGCGCCGCTCGGTCTCCGCCTGGGGTAGGTCGACGACGGTCCCGCGGCCGAGGTCGACGTGGAGCCGGCCGCCCATCAGGAACACCCGGCTCCAGACGATCTCGCCCGGCTTGCTCACCCCCTTGATCGTCCCGCCGCCGAGCCCGAAGTACACCGGCGGCTGGCGCTCACTCACAGCGCCGCCATAGCCGCCGACGAGATGCGCCGGGGGCACGGCGCCCGAGATCTCGAAGACCCAGACGTAATCGCCGCCGTACGGTGCGCCCCAGCGGACGTCGTGAAGGGTCGTGGCCGGGTCGAGCCCGAGCGCCGTCCAGACCCGGTTCGTCACCAGCGCATCGACCGCGGAGCCCTCGTCGACCTCGTTGAAGTGCGGCAGCGGCCGTCCTTCGTACAGGACGCGGCCGTCGTCGAGCGAGCGGACCGGCGGTCGATCGGCGTCGTTCAGGAGGCCTTCGGCGAGGTCCGACGCCGGCGCCATGTCCTTCAGGCCCTGCTGGTACTGGATCCCGATCGCGTCGCAGCCGAACCGGTCGGCGATGCGGACGGCTGCCGCGTAGAGCCGGAGTTGGTCGAGCACCTGCTCCTCGGTGAGCTCCGTGGCGCCGTCCTGGCCGAACCTGAAGCTCATGCCTCGATCCAGCAGCCACCGGTACGCCGCGCGTGCCTCGGCCTCGGTCACGAGTCGCATCTCCGCCACGAGCGCGGACTGGCTCAGCCGCTCCTTGTGGATCCCGCTCGGGTTCAGGTGCTCGTCGTCGAAGATCGCGTTGTACATCCCCATGCAGCCTTCGTCGAAGACGCCCAGGATCGCCATGCGGTCGGCAAGCTCGGCGGCCAGCCGGCGACCCGTCGCGGCGGTGTCGACGGGTAGCGCGGCAGCGTCGAGGTCCCGGACGTGGGACGTGTCGTGCTCGACGCTCCCCTCCTCGATCCAGCGCCCGATCGCCGCGTCCGCGAACGGCTCCGTCAGGTCCTCGCCCCAGATCGTGCTGTAGGCGCGGCCCATCTTCGTCAGCGAGGCGTTGATGTTCAGCATCCCGACGAGCCCGGGCCACGTGCCATCCCAGTTCGCGACGGTCAGGATCGGGCCCCGATGGCGCCGGAGTCCGGGCAGGACGTGATGGCTGTACTGCCAGACGGCCTCGGCGACGATCAGCGGCGCGTCGCGATCGATCGATGCGAAGACGTCCATGCCCATTCGCTGGCCGGAGATGAAGCCGTGGCCGCGGGCGGCGTCGACGGGGTGAGCACGCCGAACGCTGACACCGTGGCGCGAGAACGCCGAAACGACGTGGCGCTCGAGCGTCTCCTGGGCCGGCCAGCCCAGCCGGTTCGCGGTCTCGCGAAGGTCGCCGCTGGCGACGAGGACGGCGTCTTTGATCATGCCTGAACGATACGGGTCAGGTCAGCGCGGTGTGGTCGCCTTTGTTCGCGCGTCTGACCGAGTCGCCGTCCGCTCGCCGGCCCGCGGGAGGCGGACGCCGGCGATGCCGCCTTCGAACGTTTCCTCCTCCTCGCCGTCCTTCGGTGGCGGGACGTCGTAGCGGAGGCGGACGGTGCGCTGCGAGTTGATGCCGTCGTTGGCATAGCGGTCGACCGCCATCAGGTCGAACGCGTGGACGCTCGGCTCCTGGTTCGAGTAGCGGCCGGCGGTCCACGACGACGACCGGGTGCCGCGCTGCTGGAGCTCGCAAACGTGCCAGTCCTGGCGATTCGTGAGGTCCCAGAACTCGACGGCGTCGGACGGGTCGAACCCGGGCATGGCGATCGTCGACGGCTCGAACAGCCACTGGCAGACGATCCTCGTGTGACCGGCGCCCGCCGGCTCGAGCCGGTGGACGAGCAGGTAGTCGGGGTGGATCGAGAGGAACGTCAGCGGCCACACGAGGTAGTAGTAGATCCGCCGCTCATCGACGGGGGTCATGCCCCGGATCGGCGGCCGGCCGCTGCGATGCCCGCCATCGATCGCCATCGTGTCGGCGTTCTCGACGAGCTCCATCCAGCCGCCCTGCCACGGTCCCGTCGGGGCGAAGTCGCCACCGAGGTCGTAGGGCGTGAGCTTGTTCAGCTGGGGATGGATGCCCGGGCAGTGGTAGCACTCGCTGTAGTTCTCGGCGATGAACTTCCAATTGCTGTCGACCTCGTAGGTCACCGTCCGAGCGACGCGGAGCGCCGAGAAATCGAACCGCGCGAGGTGGGGCGGCAGGTCGCCGAGCCACTCGAGGAGCGGCGGCGTCTCCGCTGAGATGCAGACGAACACAAATCCCTGCCACGTCTCCATCCGGACGCTGACGAGGCCGAACCCCTCGAACGAGAAGTCCTCGAGGTCTTCGGTGTGCTTCGCCCGAACGAGATTGCCCTCGAGGTCGTAGATCCAGGAGTGGTACGGGCACTGGAACCGGACGGCCTTGCCGCACGGCTCCTCGACGACCGCAGTCCCGCGATGGCGACAGAGGTTGAAGAACGCCCGGAGCTCGCCGTCGCGACCACGCGCGATCAGCAGCGGCTCGTCGTCGATCTCGGCCGTGAAGTACGTCCCCGCGGACGGCGCGTCCTCCTCCCGCCCGACCACGATCCAGTCGCGCCGGAACCACTCCGTTCGCTCGAACGCGTGGATGGCCTCATCGTGGTAGGCGCGACCCGGCAGCAGCGAGGCGGCGCGGTACGGCCGGCGGACCGCCGCGATCTCCTCGGGGGTCAGCGGCGACGGCGCGGTCATGACTTTGGCGTGGTCTTGCGGGGATCGAGGAACGGGATCGCCGCAGTCTTCGCCGGCCACAGCCCGCCGTCGGGTGCTTCGATCTCGAGGTCGTTGCCGGGATCGGCGAGCCCAATCGGAACCCAGACGTAGCCGATGTTCTTCTCGAGCCGGGGCGACCAGATCAGGTCGGTCACCGTCCCCACCGGCTCGCCGCCTTGGCGGGCGACGCACTTGCGGGAGAGCTCGAACGGCAGCGCGTCGCCCTCGACCTCGATGCCGACGAGCTTCTGCGACACGCCCTTCTGGCGGATCTCCTCGAGGGCCGCCTTGCCGATGTAGTCGGCGTCTTGCTCCTCGACGAGCCGCTCGAGCCCCATGATCTGGAAGGGGTTGTTCGCGATCGTCATGTCCGAGCCGTAGTTGAAGATCCCGGCCTCGATGCGGCGCGCTTCGCACGGCGCGATCGGCCGGATGTCGTGCGGCCGGCCGGCCTCCATGACCCGATCCCAGAGATCGCCGCCGCGCGACGGGTCGCGGAGATAGATCTCGTAGCCGACCTCGCCGGTCCAGCCCGTGCGGCTGATCACGACCGGGATCCCGTCGAGCTCGGTCGTCATCGTCCAGTAGTACTTGATGTCGAGAACGCCATCGCCGAAGAGCGTCTGCATGACGTCCTTCGACTTCGGGCCCTGGACCTGGATCGGGTAGACCTCGGGCTCGCGGACCTTCACGTCCATGCCGGAGTTGATGGCCACGCCGCGCGCCCACAGGCCCGCGTCGGAGTCCGCAAGCGCGAGCCACCAGCGGTCTTCCTCGACCCGCAGCAGCACCGGGTCGTTGACGATCCCGCCGTCCTCGGCCGTGATCAGCACGTACTTGCCCTGGCCGACCGCGCACTTCGTCAGATCGCGGCAGGTCAGCGTGTTCGTGAACGCCGACGCGTCCGGTCCGGTGATCTCGACGATCCGCTCGACCGACACGTCCCACACGGTCACGCCGTTCAGCAGCGCCCAGTACTCCTCGACCGGGTCCGCGTAGTAGCCGGGCAGGTACATGTGGTTGTAGATGTCGTAGGCGCTGCAGCCCGCCTCGAGCGTCTTCTCGAAGAACGGCGACCGGCGGTACCACGGCCCGAAGTAGAGCGTGGACGAATCGGTCGTGGCCGGCGTCGCGAGCGGGGCAGTCATGCGGACGGTTCCTCCTGGTGGCGGTGACGGCGCGGGTTGGCCCGCCGCGCGGGGCCGCCGGTGGGGGCAGCCGACGGCTCCGGTGGCGGCGGGATGAGTGGAAGTTCGGTCTGGTCGGTGAGGCCGGCCCGGATGATCCGGCGCAGCTCGTCGTCGAGGCGCGGATCGGTTGGCGGTGGCCGGTACGCGGCGAGCCGTCGCTCGACCTCGTCCTTCGCCCGCTCGAACGTGTCCTTGCCGCCCTGGCGGAGCCATGCTTCGCGGTTGTCGCGGTCGACGATCGGGCTCGGCAGGTAGAGCTCCTCTGGCCAGTGGGCCATCGTGTGGTCGGCCATGATCAGGTGCTGGTCGGCCATCAGCTGGTCGATGAGCGAGCCGACGGGCAGGTCGTCCACCGGCCGGACGTCTCGGACGAAGCGCAGCGCCTGGCCGCACATCTCGTCGTCGAAGACCAGCTTCGGCAGGCTGAACACGAGCAGGAAGTCGAGCATCCCCGGGCCGCTGACGGAGTTCACCCCGGCCAGCGCGGCGAGCAACGCCGACCCGAACGTCTCCGCGCCGGCCTGGGCGTCGAGGATCTTGCCGTCGCTCAAGGCCATGTACGACTGGCACGGCAGCTCGAGGTGCTTCGCGACCGCGACGTAGGCGACGTCCAGCTGGAGCGCCTCGATCGCGGCCATCGGCGACGACGCGATCTTCATGTGGAACGTCGCCGGCGCTCCGCCGAACAGCACGGGCGCGCCGGGCCGGATGATCTGGGCCATCGTGATGCCCGCAAGCACGTCGATCGTGTGGAAGACCGTCGCGCCTACGGTCGTCACGGGCGCGATCAGCCCCATCAATGTGACCGGCACGATCTCGACGGCGATGCCCGCCTCGACGCAGTCGATCAGGTTCTGGCAGCTGTCCTCGCTGTACCGGAAGTTGCCGGTCGCGGTGATCGTGAAGACCGACATGGGACGTTCGCGCAGGTCGTCCGCGCCCGCCCGGAACAGCGCCATCATCTCGACCATCCGCGGCACGCCGTGTTCGGTGAAGGCGCCGCTCACGACGGGCTTCGTGGAATTCGTCAGGACCATGTACAGACGCCAGGCGTCAGACACCTGTGCCTCGATGTCGTCGTTCGTCGAGAACGCCGTCGCGAGGTACGCGATGTGGTCGAGGCCGTCGCAGAGCCGGACGTACTCCGTAAAGTCGGTCGAGTTCGCGAGACGCGTCTCGCCGGTCCGGTGATCCTGGACCTTCAGCCCGGACGAGCCGGGCACGAAGTGGACGTTGTCGCCGCCCAGCTCAGCGTGAGGAGTGCCCTCGCGGTCGTAGAGCGTGAAGGAGCTCGGAGCTGTCTTCAGGGCCGCCTCGACGACGTCGCGCGGGAACAGGACGCGGGTCCCGGAATGATCGAGCGGCAGGCCGTGCTCGAGCAGCCGGCGCTTCATCTCCGGGCCGCGGATCTCCATCCCGACCTCGGCCAGCACGCGCTTCGCTTCGTCGACGATCCGCTCGATCAGCTCCTCGTCGAGGATCCTCAGGCCCGGCCGCATCGACCGGCGCCTATCACGACCGACTCTCGTCCCACGATCGCGAGCGTACTCCGCAGCGGATTCGACGGCGGCGCGGCTCGCTCCCTGGACCACCGGCGGATTGTCCGAGGGGCCAATTCCATTGCCTGTCGCGTTGCGCCTGATGGTGCCGAGGGTTCCATGGCGCGCAACTGTGTCGCGTGGGACCAACGACCATGAACTGCAGGGCGGGGGGACAGGACAACGCATAGACCATCAGTCCGGACGGGTGCTGGACCACCCCGATACGGTCGCCGGCCCGACGGGTGGTGTCCAGCCGGTGGCCGCCCTCCACGGTCGAGCCGCGTGCGGACCCTCTCGACCACGACCTCGACGATCCGTCGTCTCGCGTCGAGTGCCCAGTCTAGGGCACGCAGTCCTCGGCGACCATGAAGTTGTAGGGCAGCCAGAGGACCTTACCGGACGGCAACTCGACGCTGCGAAGCGACATGGCCATTGGCCTGCCATCACGTTCGGTGAGGATCCAGTCCCCCGGCCGGTCCGGTCGGTCCAGCTTAGTACCGAGATAGGCAGTCGTAGCCCCATCCAGGTCTCCCACCCAACCCTGACCCACGGCGAAGCGATCTCCATCGACGAGCCAGCCGGCCGACCCTCGCAGCTTGACGGCCGAATCAAACTCTTGGAGCTCGGCAGTTGTGAAGGCTCGCAAGAGGACGTTGGACTCTCGGACGCAGTATCCCGCGAAGGGGTCCCCTGCTTCTGCATCGGCGCGAGACGTCGGGTTTGCCGCCGCAGCAGGATAGCCTCCGCCATTCACCGGTACCGGTCCAGAGCCAGTTGGTGTGGCCCCTCGACCTGCTAGCAGCAACAACACAGCGAGGCCGAACAAAGTGACCGCTGCCAGCCCCAGAGCGGTGCCGTACCTAAGGTTCGTGATCTTCATCAGTCATCCGCCTCAGTAGACGGTGTTGGCTGATGTCTCATCGTCGGGGACCAGGGATCGTTGCTGCGTCGTCTGCCAACCCTTGTAGACGTAGCCACACATCGTTTCGAGGGTTCCACCGGGCGCGCAAGCCGGCGCGCCGGAAACGCCAAGGTCGATCAGAAGGATCGAGTGGCCCATCTCGTGTGTCAGCGAGCCCTGGAAGTCCCAGACGTCGTCTTCCGAACTTCCTGCCGCAGAGTAGGTCCAGATCGGGTGGGCCGTCCCTGCTGTGTGGAAGAAGACGTCCGCGTCTCCGAGGTCGTAGAAGTCGGGCGATGGCTCGGTGCGGAGCTGGGCGTAGGTGCAGTTGACCGCAAGTACTCCGGCTGGCCAAGTCCCTAGGCATCCAGCCGAACCATCAATCCAGACACCGTGACACGACAGGGACTCGTAGCAGTCGGCCGGGGCGGCTGTCAGGTTGACCGATGGATTCCACTGTGTTGTCCGCCACTCGTTTACGGCGGCTGTAATGCGCGCTTCTCGCCCGGACGTCCAATTGCTGTCGACGCCGGCGGTGCGGATTGTGTAGGCCGACGCATCTGGGAGATAGTCACCATTTGAGTCCCAGAACCATCGAGGTGACGGGATGGACGTCGCAGCCTGAACCCCGACACTCGAGGCGACACTCGCGATGACGACGAGCGCGGCGCCGGTAAGGAGTCGCGTCACAGAATCCCCTGTCCTGCTCGCCCACCAGTTGAGATTTGCGCTGAACTCGGACCCGTTCAGACGCACGACTTGTCATCGTAGATTACACGGTCATTTCCGATCAACCTGAGGGACGCCATGCGTCGTCCGGCAGCCTCGATCATGGCGACGTCCGCGAGCTGAGAATCAGGCCAGCCGCACGACCTCCCGCCAGTGCGGGATCGTCGTATCGAAGCCGAGCGCCGCGACTTTCGGCTCGATCGCGATCTGGGCCTCGGGATCGCCGTGGACGAGGAACACCCGACGCGGATAGCCGGCGTCGCCTGGTCGCTTGCCCGCGGCGAAGTGCCCCAGCCACTCGAGCAGCTCCCGCTCGTCGGCATGCGCGGAAAAGCCGCTGATCGAACGGATCTGGCAGCGGACCTCTCGCTGCTGGCCGTCGATACGGACTGACGTCGCGCCCTGCTGAAGGTGGGCGCCCATCGTCCCCTCTCCCTGGTAGCCGACGAACAGCAGCACGGCATCCGGATCCCCGATCAGGTTTCGTAGATGCCCAAGGACCCGCCCGCCGGTCAGCATCCCGTTCGAGGCGACGATCATGTACGGCCGCGGGGCGGTGGCGATCGCCTGGGACTCGGCGAGCTTCCGCGTCTCCGTCTGGTTCGGGTAGTCGAGCGGCGTCTCGCCTTCGGCCAGCAGCCTCGCGGTCTCTTCGTCATACGCCTCTGGGTGGCGCCGGAAGATATCCGTCGCCTTCGACGCCATCGGCGAATCGAGGTAGAGCGGCAGCAGCGGGATCTCGCCCCGTTCGATCATCCGGTCGAGCTGCCACACGACCTCCTGGGTCCGGCCGATCGCGAATGACGGCACGAGCAGGACGCCGTTGGAATCGGCAACGAGGCGGACGGTCTCGGCGAGGATCCGGATCGCCTCGTCGCCCGGCTCGTGCTCGCGGCCGCCGTAGGTCGACTCGACGAGGACGTAGTCCGCGTCGGTCTGGACCGTCGGGTCGCGGATGATCGGGGTGTTCGGCCGGCCGAGGTCGCCGCTGAAGAGGAGCGTCCGCTCCTCGCCGGCCTCGTCGGACGCGTGGACGCGGATCATTGCTGACCCGAGGATGTGGCCGGCATCCTGGAACACGGCCCGGATCCCCGGCGCGACCTCGAACTCGGCGTCGTAATCGATCGGACGGAAGTGCTCGACCGCCCTGCGAGCGTCCGCGACCGTGTACAGCGGCTCGTCGAGGTCGAGCTCCACGTGGGGCGGCTGGCCCCGGAGGTCGTGCTCGTGGTCGACCGGGACGCCCTGGGCGATCCCCGCCCCGAAGCCGGCACCGACGTCGGTGGCGATGGCGGCTTCCTCTGATGTGGCCTCGGAGGCGATCGTCGCCGCGTCCGGTGCGGCTCGGGAGGCGGGTCCCGAGGCGCCCATCGTCTGCGAGATCGACGCGCCGCCCTCCGACCCGGGGGCTTCGCCTTCCTCAGCGAGCTTCAGCGCCGCCTCGTACGCCTCCATCTCCTCGCGATCGTCGGCGACGGCCTCGTCCGGATGGCGCCGCTCCCAGCGCGCCTCTCGCTTCGCGAACTCCTCCTGGAGATGGCCGGAGTCGAGCAGGACGAGCTCCGCGAGCTCACAGGTGGCGCTCGTCGCGTAGACGGGGCCCTTGAAGCCCTCGGCAACGACGTGCGGAATCAGGCCGCAGTGATCGAGGTGGGCGTGGGTGAGGAGGATCGCGTCGAGCGTGGTGGGGTCGAACCCGAGCGGGACGCGGTTCCGAACGGACTCGTTCGGACCGCCCTGGAACAAGCCGCAATCGACGAGAACCCGCGCTCGGTCGGTGACGAGCAGGAACTGGGAGCCGGTGACCGTCGTGGCCCCGCCGAGGAAGTGGATCTCCATCGGCGCATCGTGCCATGGGCCTGCGCGGACGTTCATCCCAGGAGGCGCCGGGCGCGCATCATTGGCGGAACGATTCGACGCGCGCCGCGTGGGCGCGGCTGGAGGGACCGATGGCCACCTACTCGTTCGTCACCGAGTGGCGCCTCGACGCGCCCATCGACCGCGTCTACGACACGATCGCCGACGCGATCGGCTGGCCCGAATGGTGGAAGGGCGTCGAATCAGTCGAGGAGATCCGGCCGCCGATCGATCGAACCGGCGTCGGCCGCGTGCTGCGGTACACGTTCAAGGGCAGGCTGCCGTACACGCTGACGTTCGACATGACGGTCGAGGAGATCGCCCGGCCGACGACGATCGTCGGGCGGGCTCGTGGCGAGCTTGACGGTGTGGGCCGCTGGACGCTGGCCCAGGACGGCGGCGACACGCTCGTTCGCTACGACTGGAACATCCGGACGACCCGCTGGTGGATGAACCTGTTCGCGCCCGTGGCGGCGGGCGCGTTCAAGTCGAACCACGACTACATCATGCGCAGCGGGATGGACGGAATCTGCCGCCGGCTGGGCGCCGTCAACGGAAGCTGCGTCTGGATTGCGGCGTAGGCCGCGCGAGCGCGTCGCTCAGATTCCGACGAGACGGGACCAGGACCGAATCGGGCGAACGGTTCGGCGCACACGCTGACCCGTCACGCGGCCCGAACCCGCCGGAACCGGCTGGAATGCGCGCTTGGCCGGGACCGGCCGAAGGCGATCGATCGCGTCGAGGGCGCGTTCGAGACGTTGACGCAGGGTCTCGCGAGCTTGATCGTCCATGGCGCGGATGGTGACGTCACGCGTCGCGGGAGGCCATTCCGGGGTCTCGGCGGGTGTTGCACCGGCGATGCAACTTGGGCGAACGCGCCGGGCGTCAGGCCAGGGCGAGCGCGACCAGCGTGTCGAGCGCGATCGCCGCGAACAGCAGCGTCAGGTACGAGATCGAGTACTTGTAGAGGCGGATCGCGCCTGCTGTGGACTCCTCTTCGGACGAGCCGCGGCGCCACAGCGAGTAGGCCTGGCGCAGGAACAGCGCCCCGAGGATCACGGCCGCCGAGAGGTACACGATGCCCATCCGCGCTACCGGCCAGAGCACGATCGAGATCGCGACCATCAGGATCGTGTAGAGGGCGATCTGGCGGGTCGTCTCGGGGATGCCCCTCACGACCGGCAGCATCGGCACGCCGGCCGCGGCGTAGTCCTTGCGGATCCGGAGCGACAGCGCCCAGAAGTGCGGCGGCGTCCAGTAGAAGACGAGCGCGAACAGGATCAGCGCGGGCACCCCGACGTTGCCGGTGACCGCCGCCCAGCCGATGACCGGCGGCAGCGCCCCGGCCGCGCCACCAATGACGATGTTCTGGGGCGTCGTCCGCTTCATGACGATCGTGTAGACGACCACGTAGAACGCGATCGCGAGCAGGGCCAGGAACGCGGCGAGCAGGTTCACGAAGAACGCGAGGACGGCGAACGACGCGATGCCGATCGCGATCCCGAACACGACGGCCCGCTCGGGCTCGACCTGGTGGGCGGGCAGCGGCCGGCGACGGGTTCGGGTCATCAGCTCGTCGATGTCGCGGTCGAGGTAGCAGTTGATCGCGTTCGCGCTGCCGGCGGCGAGCGTGCCACCGATCAGCGTCCAGACCGTCAACCACGCCCAGTGGCCGACCTGGATGCCGGGCACCTCCCGCGTCGCGAGGACCATCGCCGGGACGGTCGTCACGAGCAGCAGCTCGATGATCCGCGGTTTCGTCAGCGCGATGTAGGCGCGGAGCGAATCGGAGCGGGTGCGAGGCACGGTCGCCCCCGCGCCCTCGTCGGGCGTCCCCGGGCCCTCCGCGCCTTCGGCGGCTGGGACGCCCGCAAGGCGCGCCGAGTAGTAGCTCACCAACGCCAGCGCCGCGAGCGCGCCCCAGATCATTGCGCCCAGCGCAACGTGCAGCGTCTGGGACCAGGCGGAGAGGTCGGTGAGGATCTGCAGCCCGCCGATCACCGCCTGGATCGGGTAGAGCGCAGCGGCCAGGAGCGCCAGGCGGAAGACCGGCCGGTTCGCGCGTTGCGTCCGCCACGCGAGCAGGAAGACCACCGCGACGATCAAGCCGACGACGATCGCGATCCACCGGTGGAGGGCCTGGGCGGAGCTCGCCTCGTCGACAGGCGGGAACAGCGACCCGCCCATGAGCGGCCAGTCGGGGAAGGCGTACCACTGACCGGTCGCAGTGACCTGGGAGCCGAAGAGCAGCAGCGCGAAGACCGTCACGGCGGCGAACGCAGCCACGAGCGTGAACCGCTGGCTGGCGCCCCGGCCCCCGATTCGCGCCGGGTAGTACGAGCGGACGAGGATGAAGACGAGCAGCCCGAGCAGCGTCATCGCCGCCGCGAGGTGGGCGGTCACGGACTCGCCGGAGTTGTTCAGCCTCACGGTCTCCTTGCCGAGGTACGCCTGGAACCCCACGAGCCCGACCGCCGCGATCGACGACCAGAGGAGACTCCGGCGATCGCGATGATCGCGCCAGGCGACGAACGCCAGGCCGAGCACCAGGAAGCCGATGATCACTGCAACCGTGCGGTGGACCCACTCGATCCACGCTTTCGGGTCGTCGAGCGGCGGGATGATCTGGCCGTGGCAGAGTGGCCAGTCGGGGCAGCCCATGCCGGAGCCGGTCGCGCGGACGATCACGCCGATCGTCACGAGGAGGAGCGTCATCGCGACGCTCGCAGCGGCAAGTTTCTGGAACCGGGTCACGCGCCCTCCACGGTGCCGCTCCGGCGGCGGTTCGACTGCACGCCAATTCTAGCGCGCGGCCTGCTTCGCGCCCCGCCGGTACCCTTGCGCCATGAACCCCAGATTCCACCTGCCGGCGATCGCCGGCGCGCTCATCGTCGTGCTTTCGGCCGTCACCGCGTGCAGTCCGGCGCCGACCCCTTCACCGTCGGTGCCGACCAACCCGTCGGCGGCCGACGACATCTACCCGGTGCTGATCAGCCAGGAGCTCACCGTCGGCGAGAACCGCGTGCTGTTCTCGTTCCAGGACGCTTCGGGCGCGCCGATCGCGAAGCCGGACCGAACCGTCTCACTTGCCTTCACCGGCCCCAATGGCGCGACCGCCACGCCGGACGATCCTCAGTTCATCTGGTCGATCGAGAACGAAGTCGGCATCTTCGTGACCCACGCGACGTTCCCAGCGGCCGGCGACTGGATGGCGACGTTCACGACGTCCACGCCCGAGTCGCCGGAGCAGACGATCCCCTTCAGCTTCCAGGTCCACGAGACAGCGAGTGTCGTCGCGAACGGCAAGCCGGCGCCGTCGGTCGACACGCCGACGCTCGCCGACGTCGGCGGCGACGTCTCGAAGATCTCGACCGACACGGAGCCGGACGAGGCGTTCTACGAGACCTCCGTCGCCGACGCCCTAGCGGCGAAGGAGCCGTTCGTGCTCGTGTTCGCGACGCCCAAGTTCTGCCAGACGAAGACCTGCGGCCCGACCCTCGACAAGGTCAAGGAAGTCGCCGCGAAGCACCCTGACGTGACGTTCATCAACGTCGAGCCCTACCTGCTCGAGGACGTCGACGGCCAGCTTCAGCCAAAGCTCGACGCGAACCGCCAGCTGCAGGCCGTGCCGGCAACCGTCGACTACGGTTTGGTGACCGAGCCGTACGTCTTCGTCGTCGGCGGCGACGGCCTCGTCAAGGCATCCTTCGAGCTGATCTTCACGCCCGACGAGATGGACGCGGCGCTCGAGGGCCTCAGCTAGCGCCCGGATCGGGGCTGTGGGAGGGGGCGGCCGGGGCGGCGTCCTCCAGCCGGATGACGACCCGCTCGCCGTTCACGTCCTGGTACGTGACGAGGACCGGAACGGCGGTTGCGAGGTGCTCGTTCAGGTGGCCCGGCGCGAATTGCGAGCCGTTCTCGAGCCGGCCGAGCTTGAACACGACAGTTCGGCCATCGGGCGTCCGGATCGTGAAGCCCTTGACGTTGGTCAGGCTCTCGGCGTCGACCGCGATGACGACGCCGGTCTCAGTCTGGCGCGGCGGTTGCGACAGGGTCGCAGCGAGCACGGCCCCGACGGCGAGGACCGCGACGACCACCCCCACTCCGACGAGCAGGCGCCGCACGATCACGCGGTCGCGGCGGCGGTCGGGCTGGCGCCGGTCCCCGTGCTACCGGGGGCATGGAGATCGACCTCGGCCGCACAGAGCGGGCACGTGTCCGGGCCGGGTTCATACGTCGGCAGGTCGAGCTGCCAGAGGGACCTGATCGAATAGACCCGGCCGCTCGCCGGCGAGGTCAGCGTCGGACGGCCGCCGCTTCGGTCAACCAGGACGGCGCATTCGACGATCTCGCCGCCCATCGCCTCGACCGCGGGGATCATCGCGAGCAGCGAGCCACCGGTGGTGAGGATGTCGTCGACGAGCAGGACGCGTTCGCCGGGCGCGATCGTGAAGCCGCGCCGGAATTCGCGACGCGTGGTGCCGTCGTCGCTTTTCACCTCCTCGGCGAAGATCGACCGGACGCCGAGCTGGCGCGCCGTTTCGAACGCGAGGATGACCCCGCCGGTCGTCGGGCCGGCGACGAGGTCGACCCTTGCTGTCCTGTCGTCGCCGCGCTGCCCTGCCGCCCAGAAGCCGCATAGCTCGCTCGTGGCGGCAGGATCGGCGAGGACGGCGAACTTCTCGACGTAGGCGTCGCCGTGGCGGCCGCTCTTCAGCAGGAAGTGACCTTCGCGAAGGGCTCCGGATCGACGAAACAGCTCTTCGGTCCGCTGCGCGATCGCCGCGCGAGCCGCGATATCGAGCGAAGGCTTGATCGTGGTCATCGGGGCGAGTCTAGGTCACGGCCGGTATTCGACGCCCTTGGCAGAGGGCGCGCCGGGCTTCTTCGGCAGCGCCGTCCCGATCAGGTCGCGGTAGGTCGCGGCGCCGCGCCGCCGGCATTCGGCATCAAGCTCGTCGACGAGGCGGACCGGCAGCGTCGGGTCGGCGAAGATGGCCGTGCCGACCTGGACCGCGACCGCACCGACGGCCAGGAAGTCCAGCACGTCCGCGAGCTCCGTCACGCCGCCGATGGCGACGACGGGGATCTTCACGGTCTGGGTCGCCTCGTAGACGATCCGGAGGGCGACCGGCTTGACGGCCGGGCCACTGAGCCCGCCGTAGATGTTGCCGAGCAGCGGCCTGGCGCGACCAGGGGCGACCGCGATCCCGGACAGCGTGTTGATGGCCGTGAGCGCATCGGCCCCGGCATCCGCGATCGCCCGTGCGATGGGGCGCACGTCGGCGACGTTCGGCGAGAGCTTCACGAGCAGCGGCAGGTCGGTCGCCCGCCGTACCGCGGCTGTCACTTCGCCCGCTGCGGACGCATCGATCGCGAACTGCAGCCCGCCGCGCCCCACGTTCGGGCAGCTGATGTTCAGCTCGATCCCGGCGACGCCAGGAACGCCGTCCAGGCGCCGCGCCACCTCGACGTAATCCGAAACAGACTCGCCGGCCACGTTCACCAGCACGGGGACCTTCCAGCCGGCCCACGCGCCCGCGTACTTCTGGACCACGGCGTCCACGCCAGGGTTCTGCAGCCCGATCGAGTTCAGCATGCCGCCCGGTGTCTCGGTCACGCGCGGCGTCGGGTTGCCGATGCGGGGCTTGAGCGTGGTGCCCTTGCAGCAGATCGCCCCCAGCCGGTCCACGTCGACGACATCCCCGTATTCGACGCCGTAGCCGAAGGTCCCGGACGCGACCAGGATCGGGTTCGGCAGGACGAGCCCGCGCCCCAGCTCGACGGTCAGGTCGACGTCGGGAGGGGCGACGGGCTCGGGTGGCTCGGGCGGCGCGGAGCGGGTCGAAGGAGCCGGCACGATCGCCGAGCGGGCACGGCGCGCGGTGGGCGTCCGCCGACAGGTTGACGGTCGACCGGAGCCGGTCACCACGCGCCGTTTGGCCTTCATCGATGGATCGTCATGCGGCGTCGGCAACCCACAAGCGTGGATCGCCCGCACCCAGGTCGCTGATCCCGGCGTCGATGAGGGCGCCGGCGACGAGCGTGCGGCGGTGGGCGGCGAAGGTCAGGACGTGGGCGATCATCCCGCCGTGGGTGAAGACCTCGGCGGGCTGGCAGTGCGCGTCGACGAATGTCTCGTCCAGGCGGCCCTCCTCCGTCACGCTTCGAACATGCTCGCGGAATGTCGGTCCCTCGACCGCCAGCCGACGACGCATCGAGTCGACCGTCTCGTGCTCCTCCACGGACCAATCGTAGTCGCGCATCGCGAGCACGGCGTTCCACATCGCGAGCTGACCGACGAGCCGCGACAGCAGCTTGCGCAGTGTCGGGTCGTCGTCGACGCCCTCGACCGAGATCACGATCGGCTTGTCGAGCGTCTCGTCCGGCAGGCGGGCCGCGCGCTCGACCATCTCGTTGGTCAACCAGACGTGGTGGTCGACCATCTTCAGCAGCAGGTTCATCGGAGCCTCCTTCGACCGCGCCGGGAGCCGCAGGCCACCGGGCGGTGAGAAATGGACATCGCTGGGTGCTGCGATCTGCGTCTGCGTCGGCTGGCGCCGCCACGCCGTCGGTCGGGTGCCGTAGACCCGGGCGAACGCGCGCGTGAACGCCTCGTGCGAGCCATAGCCGGCCTCGACGGCAACGTCGAGCACCGAACGATTGGTGGTCACGAGCCGGTACGCCGCTCGCTCGAGCAGGATCCGTCGCCGGAAGCCTGCCGGCGGCTCGCCGGCGACGGATGCGATCACCCGATCGAAGTGGAAGCGCGACAGGCACAGCCGAGCCGCAAGCGCATCACCCGTCGTCTCGTGGTCATCCAGGGCTTCCGCGAGGACATCCACGAAGGCGACAAAGGTGTCGGTTGCAGCGCTCATGGCCCGATGTTCGCCCGGTCCCCTTCCGGCGCGCTTGATCGCCCTTGCGGTTTCCCGGGGCCGGGATTCCTCACCAGGCGGCCTCCCAGGCGATCTCGTCGGAGGCGAAGACGGGTCCCTCGCGGCAGACGCGCTGTGGGGTTCCGCTGGTCGTCATGACCACGCAGCCCAGGCAGGCGCCGACCGCGCAGCCCATGTTCTGCTCCATCGACACCTGCAGGAACGCCTTCCGTCGCGCCGCCGGCGAGCCCGCTGGATCGGCTCGTCCGCCGCCGCGCTTTCGACCGAGCTGCGCCACGCCCATCCGGCCGCGACGACCCTCGGCCAGCCGCGACAGCGCGGCCAGCATGGGCCACGGCCCGCACGCGAACGCCTGGTCCGCCCATGCCTCGTAGTCGGGCACGAGGTCGGTCACGAAGCCGTGATGGCCGAGCGAGCCGTCATCGGTGGCGACGACGTACTCGACCTCATCCGGGAGCAGGGTCGAGGGGTACACCTCGCGCGCGGAGGCGGCCCCGAACAGGAGGGTCACCTGTCGGCCGTCACGGATCGCTTCGTCGGCGAGCATCCGCACGCCCGCCATGCCGAGCCCGCCGGCCACGAGCAGGAGGTGGCGCGACCGCGGATCGACCTCGAACGGCCGCCCGAGCGGGCCAAGCATGTCGATCCGGTCGCCCGGCCGCAGCCGGGTGAACCAGTCCGTGCCGCGGCCGATGACCCGGAAGTGGATCGTCACGATGCCCGTCACCGCATCCGCGGTGTTGATCGAGAACGGGCGCCGCAACACCAGTCCGGACCAGTCGCCGGGCCGGACGTGCACGAACTGGCCTGCCCGCGAGCCGTTCGCGAGCTCCGGCGCGTGGAACGCCTGGATCCACTGGCCCGGCAGAATCTCGCGGCTCTCGACGAGCTCCGCGGCAGCCAGGCGCATGGTCACGCGGTGGGGCGGTCCTCGGCGCCGTCCTCGTCGTCCCCGTCGTCCGCCTCGTCCCCGTCGTCCTCACTGGGCTCGCCAGTGGATTCGGCCGCCTCGGCGTCCTCGGACTCGTCGCCGGCCAGCAGCTCCTCCTCGGGCGCCACGCTCGGGAACGCGTCGGCCAGCGCGTCGGCGAGGTCACCGAAGATGTCGGTCGGGTCGTAGAACTCGACGATCTCCTCGGCGCTCGTCAGGTTCCGCCACTCGCCGTCGGCATCCTCGGGGATCACCTCGGCACGGAAGTTGCCGTTCGACTCGAGCACGAGCCGCTCGTCCTCGTCGTCGACGACGATCAGGTCGCCGACCTTGCCGGTCAGCCGCTCGGCCGCGGTTTCGAACTGCTCGATCAGGCGGGCCTCGCTGTGCTGGCTCCGACCCTGGAAATCGAGCGCGAGGTCGTACAGCCGCCGCGCAGCGGTCTCCTCGTCGTCCGCCTCGAGGTCGGCCGGCTGGGCGGCCGCCCAGTCGTCCGCGGCAGCGGCATACGGGTCTTCCCCGACCGGCCCCGTCTCTTCGACGCCGATCCCGGCGACTTCGAAGAGCTCTTCGGCGGCGGTCGGTTCGACCTTTCCGGCGGCCTCGCGGGCGGCTTCGGCGAACGCGGCGAACACGTCGGCAGGGTTGTAGAGCTCCACGACCTCGGCGGCCGATTCGAGGACTTCGGTGTCGCTGATCCACTCCCCGGTGCCCTCGTCGAGGTACCGGCTGCGGCTGCGGAATGTCATGTCCGGCGCGACCGACAGGTAGTCGGGGTCCTCGTCGATGAGCGTCAGCCCGCCGAGGGTCGAGATGCGGCTGCGATTGGCCTCCAGGAACCGGCGCAACTGCTCGGTCGCCTGGACGATGAAGTCGGATCGTTCGAGCTCGGCGTCGCGGGCGAGCTCGCCGAGCAGGTCGTTGCGGCCAGTTTCCATGGTGCGCCTCCCGTTCGGTTCGTCGCCTTGTTCACGCGGATCGCGGACGTCTCGTCGAAAGCTCATCGGATCAGGGGTGGTATTCGAGGTCGGGTCCCATGCGCTCGCGCAGGAACATCGAATGGTGCCGTTCGAAGATCCACTCGCCGGCGCGATGGCCGAGCGCGCGGGTTGCCTCGTCGGCTTCGAGCTTGTCGAGTGTGGCGTAGTCCGGCAGGTCGAGCAGGATCACGTTGTCGAAGTCCCAGCCATGGGCCACGTTGTACCAGCCCAGGAAGCGGATTCCGAAGCGCTCCTCGTACTCCTTCACCTGCTTCGGGAAGATGGTGCGCATGAAGAACTTGAAGAAGGGATCGCGGCCGCGGCGGACGGAGAAGTAGGTCGCGAGGACGGGCACGGGCGATCGGTTCCTCCAGGGCAGGCGCCGGACGGCGGGAAGCGGCGCCTATTGTTGCACGGGGTCCTGCGGCGGGGCGCCATCGGTTCGGTCGTCGTCCTCGAGCTCACCGACCGTCTTGGTCTCGCTCGCGAGCGGCCTCCGCCGGCCGCGCCGATCCGCGGCGACGAGGCGGAGCAGGAAGATGACCGTCTGGCCCGCGAACAGCAGGAGAACGATCACCGCGAAGAGCAGCGCCGCGCTGACCCACTCCGGCCAGTGCCACGCCACGCTCAGCGGGGTGAGCACGACCAGGACGGCCAGCAGGGCGACCTGGAAGCGGAAGCAGCCGAGCCCCGGCCCTCGCTCGGCGTCGAGGTCCGCGCCCTTGTACTGGACGGGACCGGTTGACGGTCGTTCGGTCACGAGCGGGAATGCTACGGGAGCGGACGAATTCGAGCGGTGGCGACGGCGGTCGATGGCTTCGTGGGGCGCTTCGAACGCCGCGTAGCGTGCCCATTCGTGCTCCAAGGCCAGGGGCCGTGGTCCAGCCAGGTGCCGGCCGCCTTGACCACCTCGCCACGAATGGAGGCGATGCCGCGTGCGTGGGTGATTCGACAAGCTCTTGCACGGGCCTGTGGACCGCCGGCGCCACGGCGGCCTGTTGATCCCGCCACGCTCGCAGCACGAATGGATGCAATGGCATGTCCGTCAAGCGGGCGACGCAAAGGCCCGACGAACTCCTTCGTCCCCCGGCACGAAATGGGTGCGCTATCGAGGGTCTGACGGGAGCACGAACGCCCGAAGTCGCTGGTCGATCACCCTCGCATCGACCGTCCGAGCCTCGAGCAGCCGACGCAGGCGCTCCATCCCCCGGCGCATGGCCTCGACGAGAGCCTCGTCCCGGCCAAGGGCGGCGTCGTCCTCCAGCCACAAACCGTTGATCACGAGCGTCGACGTCGGGCGATCCAGCCGTGCGTCGAAGCGGCCGACGAGGCGGTCGCCCCACAGGATCGGCAGCGTGTACGGGCCGTAGCGGCGCAGCTCGACCGGCTTGTAGATCTCCCAGACGTAGTCGAAGTCGAACAACTGCTTCGAGCGCCCGCGAGCGCTGACCGGGTCGAGCGGCGCGAGGAAGGTCGCCTCCTCGTCGGTTGAGGGTCCAAGGGGGCGCCACGCGTCGGGCGTCCGGCCGTCCCGCAGTTCGCGGATCAGCGGCTCGTCGGCGGCCGCGGCCACCTGCGCCGCTCGCCAGCCCTCCACGCGAACTTCGACCAGCTCGCCCCGGTCCAGCTTCGAACGTCGCCAGTCGGCCAGTTCCGACGGACTGACCTTCCGGCGCATGAAGTTGCCGACCGTGCGCATCGGCGCAAGCCCGTCGGCACCGACCAGCTTCAGCATCAGGTAGTCGTCGGCGACGTCAGGGTCGCTCTCGTAGATCAGCTCGGGTGGCGCGATCGACTCGGTCAACGCGTAGACCCGCTCGAAACCATCGCGGTGATGGATCATCGCGTCCCCGATCCGCCACAGGAAGTGGAGCGCCAGCGCGCTGTCCTTGCGGCCGCGGTAGTCGTCGACCCGCACGCGCGTCCCCGCGGCGAACTCGCGGTTGCTCACGGTGCCGCGCTCGGCGAGCACCTGGCGCATCTCCGCGATCGCCGGCCCGTGCTCCTTCTGGAATGCGATCCAGTTCGACTGGTCGAGCTCGCGGCGCATGAGGACGCGCCAGTGCGGCAGCTCGTCCATCGGCCGGACCGCCAGCCAGCCGCCCCAATCGAA
>DASUFO010000019.1:0-21952 GCA_036274475.1 Candidatus Limnocylindrales bacterium | reverse complement strand
GGCGGAGACCGCGCGCCGGCTCGGGATTGCGTCGTACCTCGACGGCGCGCGGTTGTGGAACGCCGCCGTCGTCTCGGAGCGGTCCGTGGCCGAGCTCGCCGCACCGTTCGACGTCGCGATGGTGTCGCTCTCCAAGGGCCTCGGCGCGCCCGGTGGTTCCGTCGTCGCGGCCCCGAGCGATCTCCTTCCCTCGCTTATTCGCTATCGCCGGATGGCCGGCGGCGCGATGCGCCAGGTCGGCATCTTCGCCGCTGCAGGACTCTGGGCGCTCGAGCACAACCTCGATCGCCTCGCGGAGGACCACGCCAACGCCCGAGCCATCGCCGAACGGCTGGCCGCGAGCCCGGCCTACGTCGTGAATCCGGCTGCGGTCCAGACGAACATCATCGTGTGGGGCGTGGCTGACGCGACGCCACGCGACGCACCGACGATCGTGGAGCGAGCGCGCGAGCGGGGCGTGCTGGTCTTCGCGCTCGGCCCGCGAACGTTCCGGGCGGTCACCCATCTCGACGTCAGCGCTGAGCACTGCGCGGAGGCCGCAGCGATCCTCGTCGAGGTCGCGGCCGGCTGAGTGTCGCGACCGGTCTCGGTCACGCCCGCTGGGTTGGCAGCCATGAATTGTCGCGTGACTGCTCGCCAGCTGGCCCGCTCGGGTCGGTTGCTGGGTTGCCAACCCAGCAAATGTCCCCGATGGGTGACGTCGCGGCCCTTGACGCCGGAAGACGTGGTTGACAGCCCAGCCCGACGGCCGGCGGGCTAGTCCGTCAGCTCGATCCGGATTCGCTTGTTGATCCGGCCCTTCGACTCGTAGCCCGTCACCCGGATCCCGCCGACCTCGGTCGTGTTCGCCACGTGCGTCCCGCCGTCGGCCTGGAGGTCGAGGCCGACGATCTCAATCGTGCGGATCTCCTCGATCCCCGGCGGCAGGAGGTTGACCTTCGTCCGGATCAGGTCCGGGATCGCGAACGCCTCGTCGCGCGGCAGCACGTTCACCCGGACGTCGCGACCGGTACGCAGCTCCGTGTTGACCTTCGCCTCGATCTCGCCGACGAGGTCGCCCGACATGGTCTCGAACTCGAAGTCCATCCGACCCGAGCCGGGCTCCATGTTGCCGCCGGTCACGAGCGCGCCGTAATCGCGCCAGACGACGCCGCACAGCGCGTGGAGCGCCGTATGGGTCCGCATGAGCGTCAGGCGCCGAGCCCAGTCGAGATCGGCCGAGACGACGTCGCCGACCTCCGGGCGACCGGCCCCATCCGGCTCGAGCTCGTGGACGATGTCGCCGCCGGACTTCTTCGCGCCGCGGACGGTCCACGAGCGGCCGTCCGCTGACCGCAGGATCGCGCCCCGGTCCGACGGCTGGCCGCCGCCGCCCGGGTAGAACACCGTCCGGTCGAGCACGATCAGCGGCGCTTCGCCCGCATCGTCGACGGCAAGAACATGCGCCTCCACCGAGCGGAGGTACGCGTCCGTGTAGCAGAGCTGACCGGCGGGATCCACGGGCCGAGGGAGCCTACTTGACCGTGAGCGTTCCGGTCATCGTCGTCGGGTGGACCTGGCAGATGAACGGGTAGTCGCCGGCGCTCAGGGCCGGGACGTCGAACGTCCGCTCCTCGACACCGTTGAACGGCGTGTCGTCGCCGATGTCGACCGGCGAGCCATCCGGGTTCTGAAGGACCCAGTTGTGCGGGACGCCGTTGTCCTGGTTGTCGAACGTGACCTTGAACGGGGTGTCGGCCGGGGCCTCGAGCGTCGTCGGGTCGAAGCCGCTCACCGATGCGCCGACCGGTGCGGTGACTTTCAGCTCGACGCCCGCACCGCCGGACGCGCCGGCCGACGCCTCGGCCGTCGCGCTCGCCTCGGGCGCCGCGCTCGCCGAAGCCTCAGCGGACGCAGCGGGTGAGCCCGACGCCCCGGCCGAGGCAGCCGGCGTGACCGATGGCGCCGGAGCGTACGTCCAGCCCGGCGCGGCGGGCGCGGCACAGGCGGCGATCACGGCGACGATCGAGACAAGGGCGAGGGCAATCGACAGGCGGCGCATGTTCGGTGGGACCTCTCGTGGCAGTGCGCTAGGGCTGCGCGGGGACTTCGGGCAAATCTACCCGGCGCGGTCGAATCGTGTCGTCGGCCGGCTAGTTGTCGCCCGAGAGCCCGAGTCGAATCGCGACCGCCGCCGCCTCGACCCGCCCCGACACGCCCAGCTTCGAGAGGATGTTGCCGACGTGGACGCCGACGGTCTTCTGGCTGATGAACAGGCGCTCGCCGATCTCGCGGTTCGTGCGTCCCTCCGAGATGAGCGCCAGCACCTCGTGCTCCCGCCGGGACAGGCCGAACGTGTCGGCCCGCTCGGGACGGGACTCCCCGACGACGCCGCGAACGAGCGCCGACGGCTCGGGCGGCCGATCCCCGTTGCCGTTCTGGCCGTCGTGCTCGTGGCCCGGACCGACCGCGACCGGCGCAGCGGCGTCGACCGTGGTGAGGCCGTCGGCGATCAGCGCGTCCACCGCGTCCGGCAGGCGGATCAGGGCCCGGCGGCCAAGCTCACTGAGCTCGCGGAGCATCGGTCGGGCGAGCAGCCGGACTCCGATCTCGGCTGCTTCCTGGAGCGGCTCGCGCGCCCGCGCCCGCGCCGCGCGACCCTCGCCGCTGCCGAGGAGCGCCTCGGCTTCTCGCCAGCGGGCACGCGCGACCGAGTACGGGTTGTCGAGCGCGGCCCAGCTGCCAGCGAGCGCCGCCCACGCCGCCGGGTCGTCGCGGCCCTCGAGCCGGCCCCGGAACGCGGCGGCGGTCGCAAGATTGGCGTCGGCCTCGCGACGCGAGCCGATCGCGTCGGACACGCCCGATCGGCGAACGGTCGCCTCGGCCTCCGCGACGATCTCCTTCGTCCGGGTCCGGGCGTTTGCGAGGCCCGCGAGGTCGCGGCTCACCCTGGCCTCCGCTCCGCCCGCGGCGTCGACTTCGGCCGCGGTCGCCGCCATCTTCGCGATGAGGCTCCAGTCCTCCGATTCGTGGACCAGCGCCCAGCCCCGTTCGGCCGCCCGGCGGGCGTCGACGTGATCGTTCCGCCAGAGCGCGAACGAGGCCGCGGCGCGGTAGACGGGCGTCGCGTGCTGGGCGTCGCGAACGGTCTCGAGCTCCAGCAGCAGCTGACCGAGCAGCCGCCCCGCAAGCTCGCCGGCGTGCGTCTCGATCTCGACGACGGCGAGGCTGTCGATCGAGTTCACGAACGTGACGCCGCCGGGGCTCCACTCGAGCGCCATCGCGCTCAGTGCCCGCGACTCCGGCCAGCGACCCAGCTGGAACAGCGAATCGGCGGCGTTGCCCCGGAGGAAGTTGCCGTAGACGGCCTCGAGGCCGGCCTTGCGCGTGGCCTCGACGCCGTCGTACGCGACCTCGACCGCCTCCACCCGCCGCCCCACGAGATCGAGAACGGTCGTCAGGTTGGCGTAGACCCGGAATAGCTCATCGTGGTCGCCCATCTCCTCGGCCAGCCGCAGCGATTGGCGGAGCAGCGCGACGCCCGCCTCGGGATCCTCGCCCCAGCCGAGCGACACGCCGAGCGTCGTCGTCGCGTGGACCATCTGGCCGTGGGCCTCGGGCCCGACGGCAGTGGCGACGGCGATCGCCTCCTTCGCGAGCGATTCCGCCTCCGAGAACGTGCCGTCGAGCATCCGAACCTGGGCAAGCGCCGCGAGGACCGTCGCCCGCTCGACGGTTGGGTCCGACGGGACGAGCGAGACGGCCCGTCGAAGCGCGCTCAGCGCCCCGTCGAGGTCGCCGATCGACCGCCGATAGCGACCGAGACGCTCGTACAGCAGGCCGAGTGGGATTCGATCCCGGCGCTCGTCGAGCGTGTTGATCACCGTCTCGACGTAGGCCAGCGCCCGGGCGGAGCGTCCGGTCGCGAACGCGGCTTCGGCCGCCCGGATCTGGAGCGGCGTGGCGTCTCCGGGGTCCGCCCGCTCGGCGTCGCGGGCCGGCTCAGCGGCATGGTCGCCCGATCCGGGCACCACCGACGACAGGGCGAGCTCGAGGTGATCGAGCGCATCCTGGGGCGAGTAGACGGCCTCGGCGCGGCCGGCCGCGGCGATCGCCGCTTCGCGCGCTTCGCCGATCTCGTGAGCCGCGTTCCAGTGGCGAGCCGCCGCGGTCGGGTGGGCCACGAGCGCCTCGGCGAGGGCCAGGTGGTGGCGATGGCGCTGGCCCGGCAGCAGGTCCGCGACGACCGCCCTGCCGACGAGCTCGTGGCGGAAGTCCACGCCCGCTTCGCCCACCTCGAGGATGCCGTGCTCGACCGCCTCCGCGAGTCCGGCGGCGAGATCGGCGTCGATCGGACCGTCCGCGCGGCGCGGCAGCGAGCTCGACCGCGGCGGCGGCCGGCCCTCGACCATGCGCTCGTACGCGGCCGCGACGTCGGCGAGCTCGGGCATCGTGAGCGGCCGGCCGGCGGGCGCGACGAGGCGCAGGACCCGGCGGCACTCGGGCGATCGCAAGCTGAGGCGGGCCACGACGAGGTCCTCGAGGCTGCCCGGAAGCGAGGCTCGGGACAGCTCCCGGCGAGCCGCCAGCACTTCCTCGGCGACGAGCGGGATGCCCCGGCTCCGCTCGGCAACGAGCACGAGCGCGGATCCCGTCGGCCGCTCGCCCTCGATCGCCTCGATCAGGTCGGCGAGCTCATCGCGGCCAAGCGGCTCGAGCGGCAGGCGATCCGCGGGACGGCGAGCCGACGTCATCGCGCCCAGCTCTTCGGTCAGTGGATGCGATCGCGTGACCTCGTCGGGCTGGAACGTGGCGAGGAGGCACACGCGGCGCGGCCGCTGGACGCGCGCGAGGAAGGTCGCGAAGGCTCGTGTCCCGGCGTCCGCATGGTGGAGGTCTTCCAGGACGAGGATCACGGGCTGCCGCTCGCCGAGCCGGATGAGCACCCCGAGAATGCCTTCCAGGAGGCGCGCCTGGCGCCGTTCGGGCGAGGTCACGGTAGGGCGCTCGGGCAGTGCCCCGACATGGGCCAGCCGGGTGTGCAGCTCGGGCACGAGCCGAAGACCGTCCTCGACGCCGGGGCCGAGCAGGTCGACGAGCTCATCGTCGGACGCCGCCAGCAGCGTCGCCCGGATCGCTCGCAGAATCGGCGCGTACGGTTCGTCGTCGCCGCTCGGAACGGCCCGTCCCCGGAGCACCGTGAACGGTTCGGCGAGCGCGGTGACACGGCTGGATGCCTCGGTCAGGAACCGGCTGACGCCGATCCCACCGGTTCCCTCGACGAGCACGGTCGTGGGCATGCCGGCCGCCGTGGCTTCCAGGGCAGGGGCAAGCCGAGCGAACGCCGACTCGCGCCCCACGAACTTCGCGCTCGTGAACCCGGCGGGCATGACCCAATTCTACGGACCCGGACAGGCCGATTCGCGGCCGGTCGCGAATCCCGCCGGCAAACATCACCGGCGTCCACCCGGCGATGAGGCAGAAGGGCGCGAGTCGCTGAGAGTTCAGGCTCGAGCGCGGGCCGCGAGGTAGGCCGAGAGGACGTCGCCGTCGATGTCGCCGACGTTCCACGCCTCGGCGGCCGACGTCGCGGAATCGGCGACGACGTCACCGAGCGTCATCTTGTGCAGCCAGCCCTGCCGGCCGTCCGGCGTCCTGACCAGCCAGTACGCGCCGGACTTCTCGAGCAGCTGGACCTCGTCGCCCTGATCGAGCTGGCCGATCTCGACCGACCGAAGCTCGTCGGGCGCGTCCAGCAGCCGGACGACGCGGTAGCGCACGAGCCGGCGCTCATACCCGATCGCCGAGGCGTCGTTCGCGTCGAACCGGAGGCTCGGCGTCGTGATGACGGTCCGCGTCGGGTCGGCCTTGCGCGCCTGCTGGAGCGACGGCCGGCGCCAGCGCGGCATACCCGCCTCGAGATCGACGGGGCCCGGCACCATCGCGACGGCCGAGACGCCGACGAGACCGCTCGACGCGGGGTCCGCGTCGCTCCGCGCGGCGTTCGCCTCGAGGACCTCGTCGGGAGCAGGCTGCTCCTCGTCGCGCCGCTTCTTTCCGAAGATCGCGAACGCCATCGCCATCGCGACGGCGCCGCTCGTCCCGACGAGCGTCGGCAACGTCTTGAGGCCGGTCGTCCAGCCGTTCTCGATTCCGAGGACCTCGAGCGCAGCCGCCAGGCCCGACGTACCGCCCGAGCCGGAGCCGCCGCCCGTGCCACCGTTGCCGCCACCGTTGCCGCCCCCGGCACCGCCCGATCCGGACGGGCCCAATGGCAGGTTCGGCCCACCGGTGACGCCGGCCGGGCCGGCGGTCCCGCCGGCGGTCGTGTTGGGCCTCCGACCCTGCGTCTGCCCGCCGAGTTGCGGTGATGCTCCGGTCGAGTCGCCGACGGGGCCGGCGTCGCCGTTGGAGCTCGACGTCACACGGCCGCGATAGCCGACCGTGTCCGTGAAGACCGTGCCGCCGCCGGTGTGAGCGCCGCCTGCCACAGCGCCGTCGGAATCGGTTCCGTTGGGCGTGCCGCCCGTGGAGCCGGTGCCATCCGTCGACGTGCTGCCGGGGGTCGGACCGCCGGAACCTGGCCCGCCGGCGCCGCCATCGGGCGTGGGAGCCGGCGCGGAGCCCGGGTCCGGATTCGGCGCGGGCGTCGGATCGGGCGCCGGGTTCGGGGTCGGCTGCGGGGTGGGCGTGGGGTCGGGCGCCGGGACCTGGACCCTGATCGAACCGCCGTCGACCGCGTCGGTGAACTTGCGCGTGTCGGCGGCCTCGAACGACACCTCGTGCGTGCCCGCGGCGAGCCTGGTCGTGAACGTGTGCTCGACGCCGTTCTTCCAGTCATCGCCACCGTCGCCGCGCATGTCGTGCGCCTTGCCGTCGATGAGCACCCGCACGTAGGCCGGAGCGGAGCCTTCGCGGTTCCGGTACTGGACCGACAGCGTGATCGTCGTCGTTGGCGTGGCCTGCTTGGGCGCGACGACCGGGTCGAAGAGCTTCGTCGGGCCGGTGACCGCGCCCGCCGGCCCGACGAGCGCGAGCACGAGCAGCCACGCGGCCACGACCGCACGAAGCAGGTGCCCGGCGCCTCGCGGCGTCGGATGAGCGCGGATGACTGACACCAGATAAGGCCTCCGCTCCGGGCATGAGCACCCGGTGCGTGGCCAACGATGCAAAACGGGAACGGGGGCCCGCAATGGTACGGGTTTCCCAGCGGCCCGCCCCTAACGCACCGGGCTTCGGTGGCCCCCGCCGTTGCCGCTCGACACCGATCGTGCGGGAATCGACCGGCCACCCGCCAGCCGATGGTCCGACCGGGTGGGACCTTCTGGTCCGATGTGGCCATAGGCCGTGCGCGCGACCGCACGCACGATACGGCCCATGCAGCTCATCCAGCCGAGCCACGCGCTTCGCCCGGCCCGCGCCCCCATGCTGTGGGGAACGGTCATCGGCGGCGTGCTTCTCGCGGGTGGCCTGGTCCTGGGCTGGCTCGCCTACGCGACGCCGTTCATGAAGCTCCTGACGCCCCAGGTCCTACGCCCGACGCCGGAGCAGATGGCGATCGGCGCCCTGGTCTGGGGCGTCTCGCTCGTGGCACCGCCATGCTTCGCGATCGTTGGGTTCCTTCGGCTGTCGATGGTCGCCGGCGTGCTCATTCGCAAACCTGATATCGGGCCGGTGGCGAAGGCCGCTCCGGTCCTCACCGACGAGTACGTCGTCGCGCCATCGCTCGAGCTGCCCGACGGGCGCCGCATCCGGAACGTCGTCGTCGGTCCCTTCGGGCTGGCCGTCGTTGGCCAGTTGCCGAGCCGATCCGTGACGCGCCATCACGGCGGCACGTGGGAGATCCGCCGGGCCGACGGTCGATGGGCGCCGTACGAGCATCCGGTCGAGCGGACGAGCCGCGATGCCGAGCGGCTCCGCCGCTGGATCAGCGCCGAGGAGCGTGATTTCCTCGTGAAGGTCTACGCCGCGTTCGTGACGACGGACCCGACCCTGACCCGGACGTCGGCGTGCGCCGTCATCGGCCCGAACGAGGTTGGTGCGTGGCTGACCGGGCTGCCGCCGCAGCGATCGCTCTACGACACGCGCCGGGACGATCTCGTCGAACGGATCCGCGCACTCGCCTGAGCGGCGCCGGGTTCGGGTTCGTCCAGCGCGGCTAGCCAGGCCGTACCGAGGTCGTTCGCGAGCCCCTCGATCCCCGCTTCCCGCTCGTCATGGCCGGTCATCCGGAGAATCGCCGACGGGTGCAGCGTCGCGAGGAGCCGTGGCCCATCCGGGGTGACGGGTGGAAGGAGCTCGCCCCGGCGCTCCATGAGGCGGAACGACGGCGCGATCAGCGCCTGCGCGGCCGTCGCCCCGAGCGCGACGACGACCCGCGGCTCGACGAGATCCATCTCGAGCTCGACCCACGGCCGGCAGGCTCGAATCTGCCCGGCGTTCGGGCGCTCGTGGAGCCGGCGCTTGCCGCTGGGCCGCCAGCGGAAGTGCTTGACGACGTTCGTGACGAACACCTGCTCGCGGTCGATGCCAGCCCGCTCCATCGCTTCGTCGAGGACGCGGCCGGCCGGCCCGATGAACGGGTGGCCGCGCCGGTCCTCCTGGTCGCCCGGCTGCTCCCCGACGAGCATCAGCGGCGCGTGGCCGGGCCCCTCCCCGAAGACGGTCTGGGTGGCGTTGGCCCACAGATCGCACGCCCGGCAGCCGGCCGCGGTGAGGCGGACCGTTCGGAGCGAGGCGTCGGGCGGGAGCAGGTCCGCGGGATGCGGCGCGATCGCCTGGGCCATCCGGGAAGCGTCACGAACCGGCCGCTCACGACGCGACGGGCCGATGACAGACCACCTGCCAGCCGCGTTGCAGCCCTCGGCTAGTTCTCCGGGAGAACGAGGATGAACTGGCCATCCATCCCCGGGTAGCGGCCGGTCGGGCGCCGCCACGGGAAGTAGTCCTCCTCGAGCTGCTTCGGCGTGATCCGGGCGTTCGGGCCGCGCGAGGCGCCCCAGATGCTGCTGACCCGCGGATACCACGGATCGCTCACGTAGATGTGGGTGACCTCGAACGGGACGCCGGCAAGCGGATCGGCGGTCGCCTCGTAGCCGTGCATGACCCAGGAGTGAGCGCCGCGCCACACGAGCAACCCGACGGGCCGCCCGGTCGCCCGGATCGCCGTCGCCGCGCGCAGGATCGCCTTCGTCCGGCTCGAGGCGATCTCGACCCGGTAGCCACCCGCCCCGAGCTGCTCGAGGCCAGCCGCCCAGCCCTTGGGTTCCGTTGCGCCCGGGCGGCCATCGGAGAGCTTCTCGGCGAGGTCGTCGAGCCGGGCCTGTGTCTTCGTGGAGCCGTCGTTCCGGGGTCCGATGATGTTCAACATGATCTGCATCGCCGCGCTGACGCACTGGTCCTTCGTCGCCTGGCTGACGAAGTCGCCCTTCCGGTAGAGGTTCATCGCGAGCACCGGATCGGGCGTCGGCGTCGGCAACTTCACCAGCTCGGGAATCGGAGTCGGGCGGGGCGTTGGGGATGGCGTAGGCGTTGGGGATGGCGTAGGGGTCGGAGCCGGGGTCCGGGTCGCCGTTGGCGACGGCGTGGCCGGGCGTCCGGTGATTGCCGCGACCGCTCCGGCCGGATCGGCGCCAGGCGGCACCGCGCCGATGACGACGCCCGCGACGACGACGCCACTCAGTGCAAGCGCGGTGGCGACGGCGAGGATCGGGATCGGTTTGGGACGAATCGTCGAATGCATCTGGTGGCGAAGCGGGTTCGGGGAGGTGTGGGCGGGTCCAAGGAGGGCGAATGGGGCGCGATCATCGCACGCCTCCCCAAATCCGGGCGCACGCCCGTCGTCAATCCCCCGCCCAAGCGCGATTGCATTCGACAGCCGTCGACTGCAAGCACGCGTGATGGTAGGGGAGCCAGGACTCGAACCTGGAACCAGCGGGATATAAGCCCGCCGCTCTAACCGATTGAGCTACTCCCCCGCCGAGCGATCGTACACCGGGCAAACAAAGAGGCCGGCTCGTCGCCGGCCTCGCGTGCAAGTCGAGATCAGAGCGAGGTCAGGGCTTTTCCTTGCCCAGGACGCGGCCGGCGAGCGCCTTGAGGCTCAACGGCTTGGGGTGCAGCTGCGGCTCCTTGTCGATCGGCGTCGTCGGGTGCGCAGCGCGCTGGCCGTGGGCCGGGGCCCCACCGGGCGCGTACGACCGGGCCGGAAGCGTCTCCATCAGGTATCGCTCCTCCTCGGTCTGGTGGACTTCGATCGGCAGGTCGTCGGGATCGAACGGCCGGTCGGCTTCCTCCAGGACATGCCGTGGCGGACGCGCATAGGCGGGAGCGCCGTACAGCTTCGGAAGCGCGACGTGTTGCTCGTCGATCGCCAAGACGAATCCTCGATGAGTGCGTGGCCGGATACCCGACCGCTCATGATGATATCGACCCGAGGGTACCGTGGAATGGTACGAATGGACCATACCGGTGACATGCGCGCAACACGGAGGTGGTGCGCGCTGGCACAGTCCTACATGAGCAGCGGCTTTAGTACCTGGGCGGCCACGACGAGCACGAGATAGCAGATCGGGACCGCCGCGAACAGCCCGAGCGCGGCGCTCCACCATGATCGGCGGGCTCGTTCCGCTGAGCCGCGCGGTTGGGGCACGACGAGGTACGTGACGACGCTGCCGGTGACGAGGACGATCGCCACGACGAGCGTGATCGCCAGGACACGCAGGTCACCGCCGGGCAGGTTCGCACCGCGGCTGATCGCGACGTCATACGCGAGATAGGCCAGGCCGAGGACGACCGCGATGACCAGGCTGGCCAGGACCGCTCGAACGACCGGCCGCGGCGCGTTCCGGAACTGACGCCAGCGAACCTCGATCTCGGAGCGGCGCCGCGGAGCCTGGCGGTCGGCGCGCTCCCCTGCAGGATCGGCCGCCATCACGATCCCTGCCCGACGATCGTGAGGCGTGGCTTCGGCGGCAGCGTCTCGGGCGTGTGGGCCGCGAGCAGCTCGACCGCGTCGGCGAATCGCTCGAGCTCGTCCTCGGTGTTGAAGAAGCCGACGCTGATTCGAATTGCGTCGAGTGGTGGGATCGCTCGGGTGATCGCGAAGACCCGGGCGCCAAGCTCGGCCACGGCAGCTTCTGCCGTCCAGCCCGAGATCCGGAACGTGACAAGCGTCGCCATCCGGTCGCGCGGCGTGACGACGGTGACCCCGGGGATCGAGGCCAGGCGAACGTGCGCGGCCGCCGCGAGCTCCCGGCCGCGCTCGTGAACCCACGGCAGCCCGACATACATCGACAGCCAGCCGCAGGCCCGGGCAAACCCCGTCACCGACGGCTTGTGGTAGTTCGTCGCCTCGAAGCGGCGGGCTGCCTCGTGGAAGCTGCCGCTCCCATCGAGCGCGAGGCCATCGAAGCTGAACCAGCCTGCGAGGCTCGGCTGAACCCGAGCGATCGCGTCGGGCGACGCCCACAACGCGCCGATCCCTTCCGGGCCGAGCAGCCACTTCTGGGCCGCAACGGCGTAGAAGTCGACGCCGAGCTCGTCGACCGCGACCGGGATCGCGCCGACGGCCTGGGCTCCATCGACGGCGACCTGGGCGCGGCGATCGCGCGCGAGGCGGGCGATCCGTTCGATCGGCAGGCGGGCACCGGTCGTCCAGAGTACATGCGAGAACGCAACGAGCTTCGTGTTCGGCGTGATCGCTTCGTCGAATGCGGCGAGCGTCGCCTCGTCATCCGACCCGTCGCCGACGTCGGCGAACGCGATCTCGATCCCGAACCGCTCCCGCGCGGCGACGAGCGGGCCGAGCCCGCCCGCGTGCTCGTGGCTCGTCGTGACGGCGCGGTCGCCCGGTCGCCAGTCGATTCCCCAGGTCGCGATGTTCATGCCTTCGGTCGTCGAATGCGTGATCGCGACGCGGTCGACATCGGTCGCGAGAACGGCCGCGACCCCGCCGCGGGCCTCGGCGAGCCGCTCGAGGAAGTCCTCGAAGAACTCCGCGCTCGCCCGTCCGGTTCGGACCTCCCAGCCCTCGAGCTCGGCCATGACGGCGGCGACCTCGGCCGGGATCGGGCCGGCCGATCCGGTGTTGAGGTAGATGCCCGCACCGACCGCCGGGAGCGCCTCGCGGATCGCCGCCACCTTCTCGGCATCGGGCATGAACGGGCCAACCACGGCCGTATGATAGGTGCGATGGCGTCCCCGTCCGCCGACTCGCCAAGTCCGCCGTCGCGAACGGTGACCGGCCTCGCCAGGCCGGAGCTCCTCGCGTCGACGGAGTGGCTCGCCGACCAGCTGGGCCGGCCGGAGCTCCGGATCCTCGACGTCCGCTGGCGGCCCGACGGCAGCGGACGCGCGGCCCATGCCGCAGGTCACATCCCGGGCGCCGTCTACCTCGATTGGCGGACCGACCTGATCGACCCGTCCGACACCGGCGATGCACTGCTGCTGGCCGGTCCGGACCAGGTGGCGAACGCGTTGGCAGCGGCCGGGGTGAGCGACGGCGCGACGGTCGTGATCTACGACGACACGGTGGGGCTGTTTGCCGCTCGGACGTGGTGGAGCATCCGGGTCTACGGGCTCGAATCTGCGAGGATCCTCGACGGTGGCTATCCAGCCTGGGTCGAGGAGGGCCGGCCGGTCTCGAACGCCGTCGTTCCGCCTGCCGCCGGCCGATTCACGCCTCGGGCGCAGCCCCGGATGCGCCTCACGACGCCCGACGTGCGGGCGCTGCTCGGATCGCCGGGCGTCGCCCTCATCGATGCCCGCGCGCCGGCCGAATACCGCGGGTTCGAGGGCAACACGAAGCGCCTGGGCCACATCCCCGGCGCGAACAACGTTCCGGTCGGCGGGATGACCCGACCCGGCAGCCATCACTTCCGCGACGGCGGCGAGCTGCGCGCAATGCTCCTCGACGCAAACGTCTCTCGTGGCCGGCGGATGGTCTGCTACGACGGCTCGGGCGTGTCGGCCGCGAAGCTGGCATTCGCGCTCACGCTCCTCGGCCACGACGACGTGGCGGTCTACGACGGCGGCTGGGCCGAATGGGGCAACCGACTGGACCTGCCCGTCGACCGCTAGCCGCGAGTCACGGCCCGCGTCTCCGATTGCGGCGCGTCCCGCCGCAGGTACCGCGCCTGCCGCGATTGCCCCGATCCGCGCACCTTGCAGTCGCGTCCAGTCGCCAGAGTGCTAGCGGGAGCACAAGCACCGGCCGTAAGGGAGGGGATCGGATCGGGTCGAGCGTGGATTCCGCCGAATCGAGGCGCGGAGGACCGCGAGAAGCGAACGTACGCCTGAGTTAATGCCCGTCCAGCACCCTGGCGACGATCCGGCCGCCGAAGGTGGGATTACCAGCCGCCGCCCCGTTGGTCGGGCGGCGTGTCGCCGATCAGCCGCTCGGGCAGGTCGCCCCACGGGTCCTGCGCGGGCGCCGGGGCGGGCGCGGACGCCGGCGGAGTCGCCTCCGCAGCCTCGTTCGCGACAGACCCACCCGCCGCGGCCGAGCGATCCAGCCCGTGCCACGGATCGACCTCGGTGTGCGGCGCGAGGATGTGGGCGCGGTTGTGGTTGAACGCGAGGAGATGCGCCGTCGCCCGGGCCTCGCCGGCCGTGTCGGACCAGTACGTCGCGTCGGTCACTGGGATGAACGAGCCGGTCAGCTCGGACAGCGCCTCGTGGAGCTCGCGCTGCGGCAGGAGGTGGATTCGGCCGGTGATCCGGAATGGCGGGATCGTGATCATCGCCATCTCGGGGACCTTCGGTGTCCGGAGATCTGGGCGCTCTTCGAGGGTCTGGTCGGAGACGGCGAACAGGACCGTCGCGAGATTGACCTGGGCGTATTCGGAGCGGGTCGCGATCGACGTCGCCCCGTACTCGTCGATCGATGCGTTCGAGACGACGAGGAATGGCTCGTCGGCAAGATTGAGGATGTCGGTTACCCGGCGCTGTCGCGTACGGATGTCACCCCGGATGACGAACGCGTCGGTGTACAGGGTCAGCGGGACCGACGAAGCCTCACCGCCCATCAGCATCGGGTCGAACATGCCACCAAGGATACGCGCGCGAGACGGCCTCGCGACCGGGCTGGGACTACTGTCTGGCGCCCGCGGTCACCAGGTGCTCGCCGCCGTGCTGGAGGTCCTCGTACAACGCCCGGACGGTGTCGAGCGTGTCGATCTCGTCGGGTGGCTTGTCGGGCCGAAGCGCCGCGATCCGGGGGAACCGCAACGAGAAGCCGGATTGATGGCGGTTCGATCGGACGATCACGTCGAACGCCACCTCGACGACGACGGTCGGCTCGACCTGGCGGTACCGGCCGAAGCGGGCGATCGTGTGCTCCTCGAACCACGTCGTCATCTCGGCGATCTCGGCGTCGGTCAGGCCGCTGTAGGCCTTGCCGATCGTGACGAGGCGGTCGTTCTCGACGTCGCGGACCGCAAACGTGTAGTCGCTCAGCACGCCGTGGCGCTTGCCGTGGCCGACCTCCACGCCGACGACCACGCAATCGATCGTCGCCAGGGCCTTCTTCATCTTCAGCCAGCCGAGCCCGCGCCGGCCGGGCGAGTAGCCGCTGTCGGGGTCCTTGACCATGAGGCCCTCGTTGCGCCGGGCCCGGGCGGCGGCGAACGCGTCCTCGAGATCGTCGATCGAGTCGACCCTGATCAGGTGGGAACGGGCGAAGCGGCCGCCCTCGTCGGCCGGCGGCAGGTCGAGCGAGTCGAGCAGCCGGCGACGCTCCGTGAGCGGCTCGCGCAGGAACGCCTCGAACCGGCCGTCGCCGTCCGTGTCGAGCCCGAGGACGTCGAACGCGACGTAGATGACCGGGATCTCCGCGAGGATCGCCGCCGACGGCGACTTCCGCCCGAGCCGCGCCTGGAGCGCGATGAACGGCAGCACCGCGCCGTCACGGTAGGCGAGGATCTCGCCGTCGAGAATGCCGTCCCAGGAGCGTTCGGTCGCGGCCGACACGACCTCCGGGAACTGGCTGCTGATGTCGTGCAGGTCGCGGCTGTAGAGGCGAACGTCGCGGCCGTGCTTGTGGAGCTGGGCCCGAATCCCGTCGTACTTGTCCTCGACCCAGACCTCCGGGCCGAGGCGGCGCAGGATCTCGGCGGCGTCCTCGGCCGGCGACGCGAGCATGAACTTGATCGGGTGGAAGATCGCGAGGCTCGCGTCCTGGAGCCGGTTCTCGCGAGCCAGCGTCGCGAGCGCTCCCACGTCCCCCGTCAGCATCCCCGCCCACTTCACCTCGTCGAGCGGCCGGTCGAACGCCTTGGCGATCGCGGCCTCGACGAGGCCCTCGCGGAGGCCGATCCGGAGCTCGCCGCCGAGGACCTTGACGACGTACTTCGCGGTGAGCGGGTCGGCCCGGGCGAGGAGATCGCGCATGATCGCCGACTTCGCGGCCGGACCCGACGCGTTCTCGATCGCCGCGTAGGCGCTCGCGACGTCGGTCAGCGACGGGGACACGGACGGGTCCGGCGCGTGCCCGGCCGCCGACAGGACGTCGGCCACCGCCATCCCGAGGTCCGAGAACCGGTCGTATGCCTCGCCCAGCGCGGACCGCCCGACGCCCGCCAGCTCCGCAACCGTCGTCCCGATCGCCGCCCAGCCCAACCCGGCCGCTCGCTGATCGGCCTCGGGAAACGGCCGGCCGGTCAGGAACACGGCCGCGATCGGAAGCTCGTCCGGGGACAGTTCCTTGAAGTACTCGGCGAGCAGCGCCGTCTTCTCGGACGTTCGCGTGGTGGCGGCGACGCGCTCGGCCAGCTCGCTCCAGCGACGCATGGCCGCGATGGTATACCGTCACTCCTCCATGGCCCATCGGAGCTGGTTCCCGGAACTGCTGGAGGGCGATTCGGTCGTCCTCCGCCGGCACGTGCCCGCGAACCTCGACGCGTTCCTGCGGTGGTACTCGGACCCCGAGGTCGCCCGACTGACGCGCTACCAGGACGGACCGATGCGGCCTGCCGAGATCGAGCGGTTCTTCACGTCGCGGGCCCTTGGACCCGAGTCGTTGTCGCTCGCGGTGCATCTCCGCGATTCGAACCGGCTCATCGGGACGTGCGCGCTCTCGCAGCTCGACCACGAGAACGGCTCGGCGCTCTACCACATCACGATCGGCGAGAAGGACTGCTGGGGTCGCGGCCACGGCACCGAGGCGACGCGGCTCATGCTCGACCACGCGTTCGGGACGCTGAACCTGCACCGGATCGGGCTGTCCGTGTTCTCGTTCAACGAGCGGGCGATCCGCTCGTACCTCTCGGTCGGCTTCGTCACGGAGGGCCGCGCGCGCGAGGCCATCTGGCGCGACGGCCGCTGGTGGGACGAGGTCACGATGAGCATCCTCCACTCGGACTGGACGGCGATCCAGCGGCCCGAGGTCGCAGCGGCAGGCGCACCCGGCGGGCGGCGGAGCCTGGGCCGCTTGCCCTCCCTCGGTCGGAATCGGTGAGCTCCGCCGGGCCCGGAGCCGAGGCGGCCCGGGCCGACGTCCGGGCCTTGATGGAGGCCAAGGGCCACGCCGTCGAAAACGCCCGCCAGGCGGTCGCCCGGCTCGAGGCAGCGTTCGCGGACGGGTCGCTGGTCCGGACACCGGCGCTCGACCAGTACCTGGCCGACCTGATGGTGGCCCTGGAGCAGGACGAGGGCCAGAAGCTCGGCGGCAAGAGCGCCGAGGCGGCCCGATTCATCCTCCGCGCAATCGACCGCGAGCTCGACAACGCCTGAGTGGCAATCCTCGAGCCCCGGCGTCGCTTGATCTCGTAGACCGGAGCCATACCCGCTCGATTGACCAGCATGCAGCCCAGGTCTGGGTTGACGGCCATGAAATCGGAGGCGAACGGATCCTTGGATCGCGGTACGGAGACGCATCTGGGCTGGTAGCCCAGCGATGCCCGCAGGCGGGACCCGAAGCTGCGTTCGCCCCGGAATTCCGGGCTGACAGCCCAGATCGTCCCGGTTGCGTCCCGCTGACCCCCTTGACTCTCGCCCTACCCGAGAGTCCACGATGCCGGCGTGGCTGATGACCTCCTCTCCATCGGGCAGTTCGCGCGGCTGAGCGGGCTGAGCGTCGGCGCGCTGCGCCACTACGACGAGCTCGACCTGCTGCGACCCGCGGACGTCGACCGATTCACCGGCTATCGCCGCTACCGCGCCGAGCAGCTCGAGACGGCCCAGGTCATCGCCCGACTGCGCGAGCTGGAGATGTCGCTCGACGAGATCCGCGAGGTCCTCGCGATCGACGATCCCGCCGAGCGCCGGCGCCGCCTCGACCGGCATCGCGCCCGGATCGAGGCGCGGACCCACCGCCTCCAGCGTGTCCTCCACCACGTCACGCGAATCTCGAAAGGAGACCCCATCGTGAGCCGTCCCCCGGTCGCCCCGGAGATCGACAACGCGAGCCGCCGGGCGCTCGCGGTCGGGTTGTTCAACTACACCTGGACGCTGCTCGAGAACCCCGACCGGACCCCGGAGCAGGACGACGAGATGCTCCATGCCGCGCACGCGTCGCGCTACCACTGGGGCGAGGTTGGTGAAGCCGTCAACCTGGCCCGCGGCGAGTGGCAGGTCGCGCGCGTCTACTCGGTCCTGGGTCGCGGCGAGCCGGCGCTGTACCACGCCCGACGCTGTGTCGAGATCAACGAGGCGAACGATGATCGCGAGGACTGGGACCTCGGCTCGGCGTACGAGGCGATGGCCCGGGCCAGTGCCGTCGCCGGCGACCTGGCCGGTCGTGACGCCTGGAAGGCACGGGCGGTCGAGGAGCTGGCCAGGATCAAGGACGAGGACGACCGCCAGGTCCTCGAACAGGACCTCGCGACGCTGCCGTGACCCTCAGGCGGATGCCTTCGCGCCGCCGCCACGCATGCCGACGAGGGCCTCGGCGCCCAGGAAGCCGAGCATTCCCAACGCCGCATACATCGCATCGTCGGTGAGCCCCGCGAGAACCAGGCCGAGCGCGAACCCGATCACCCCGGACACGACCCAGCGGTTATGCCGGACCAGTCGGTACGCGGCGCCGCCCGGGATCCGAAGCGGCGAGACGACCCGCTCCACGAACGCGAGGATGCCGCCGAAGATCGCGGCCACCACGGCGAACGCGCCGAGCTCGCCCGCGACCCCGTAGGAGTCGCCCGAGGTCGACACGTAGTAGCCCTCGGCAAGCACCAGCCCGAAGAACATTCCGAGGGCGCCTCGACCGAATGCCCGAGCGATGCTCCATGGCGGCGCCGTGGCGCCGGCAGTCGTCGCCGCGCTCGCTCGAACCGCCGGGGCTGCCCAACCCGCTGGGGCGGCAGCCTGGGCGGCATGGGTGGATGCGGCCGGCCCGGCGAAGGCGGGAGCGGCGACCGGCATGGGAGACGAGGGCGCGGAAGGCTGCGTCGCGGCAGACGCGCCCCACAGGGCGCCGCTCGCAGGCTTCGACGCTGCCGGCGGCGCGACCGGCGGCGCAACGGGCGGGGCAGCCGGCGTCGCGGGTGGGGCCGCCGCTCGAGCCGGCGGAGCGGCTGGGGCCGCGGCTGGTTGGGCGCTCGCAGGCGGGGCGGCAGGCGCTGACGCTGCCGGCGCCGGCGCCGGCGCCGGCGCGGGCCCTGGCGCTGGCGCCGCGACCGCCTCATGCGGCGATGCGGCGGGCGCCGAGGCTGCCGCCTGGGCGAACAGCGCGTCCTTGATCGGCTGGGGAACGTCGGACTGGGACAGCGGCTTGGCAATGACGACGCCGGGCCCGCGCTCCGCGGGCAGCTCGCCGAAGAGTCGCGACGCGGCCGCCGAGACCCGCCGGCTGTCGTCGCCGGTCAGCTTCTCCAGCGCCTTCATCGCCGCCTCGGAGACGCGCGGGTCCGATCCCTCGATCAGGTCCCGCAGGTCGATCAACGCCGCGAACCGGTCCAGCGCGTCCTCGCTCTTCAGCTGGGCTTGGACCGACGCCGGCAGGATCCGGATCGTCGGTGCCCGCATGCTCTGGGCGATCACCCAATCGCCGACCTGGTTGAACGCCGACTTCGTGGGTGTCTGGGAAGGCGAGAGCTGGCGAACGCGGTCCTCGAGATAGTCGTACAGCTCGTTGATCGAGACGAAACCGTCCTCGTTCCGGTCCGCCTCGCCACTCCGCAATCCCTCGACGAGCGCGCCGGTGAACGGTGACGGCTGCGGTGTGCCGTCGCCGATGCGCTCGCCGCTCTCGAAGGAGTACTGCATCGCGTCGGACGCCGTGATGACGAAGCGGCCAGTGCCGCCAAACGTCTCGTTCGCGCCCGCCGTGTCCACGCCGGCCCGGCGCGTCAAGCCGGCGGTGAAGGCACCGCCGAAACAGCAATCGAGGAAGAGCGCGATCTTCTCGGATCGGCACTTCGTCATGAGCCGGTTGACCCAGGCCGCCTCGATCGCTGTGGACATCAATCGGTCGATCCGCGTGTCCGCGGCGGCGAAGTACAGCTGGCCGTCGTCGTCCTTGAGGCCATGGCCGGAAAAATGGACGAGCAGCAGGTCGTCCCGGCCGCGGTCGGCGAAGAACGCGTCGAGCGTCGTCTGGAGGTCGCCCCGCCTGGCGTTCAATGCGAGCTGGACGTCGAACCCGCCGATGTCGGCGCTGCCGAGCACGGCCTGGAGCGCCTCCGCATCCTGACCCGGCCCACCGAGCGGCGTGAGTCGCGCGTCCTCGTACTCGCTCGTGGCGACGATCAGGGCGCTGCGCTTCTCCGCCATCGGGTCACGCCGGTTCGGGCTTTGCGTGGCGGGCCATCCAGTCGCGGATGACGGCCCGTTGGTCGCGCTCCGACAGCCCGCTCAGCTCGAGCGTGTCGCCGCCGAGCGTGAGCGTCGCCGTGCGCTTGGGCGAGCGCGAGGCCCAGGCCCGGATGACCTCAACGACCTGGCCAAGGACGGGCGCGGACTGGCCGATGCTGACGATCAGCTCGCCGAGCGCCGCGAGATCGACGCCCCGCGCGCCGGCCGGGACGGGACCCGCCGGGACGCGATCGACGGCGCTGACATCGAGCTGCAGCAGCTCCCGCTGGAGCGCCGCCGTCAGCTCTTCGTATTCCAGCTGCCCGATGTCGTCATCGACCTTCAGGCTGACTGAGAGCTGTCCCGGGTCTTCCGGCATTCCACCCCACCCCCGTCCGGTTCGCGCTGATGCTACGCCGCCAGCGCAAGCGCGAGGCTATCGGCCTGCCGCCTCGGCCGCGTCTCCGCGGCGGGCCCTAGACTTGACGGCCCCCACCCCAGGAGGCCTGCTCACATGACCGACGTCAGGTTCGGAATCCTGCTCTGGAGCCAGGCCGCGACCTGGGACGAGATGCTCGAGGCTGCGAAGCGCGTCGACCGTCTCGGGTATCACCACCTCTGGACGTGGGACCACCTGTACGCGATCTTCGGCGATCCCTACCAGGACTTCTTCGAGGGCTATTCGCTGCTGAGCTCCTGGGCGCGCGAGACCGAGCGGGCGCGTCTCGGGCTGCTCGTCGGCGCGAACACGTTCCGGAACCCGGGCATCGTCGCGAAGAGCATCACGACGATCGACCACGCGACCGGCGGCCGGGCGATCCTCGGTATCGGCGGCGCCTGGATGGAGCTGGAGCACAAGGCTCACGGGATCGACTTCGGGTCGGGGTTCGGGCAGCGGCTGGACTGGCTCGACGAAGCCACCGCCGCGATGCGCGGACTGCTCGACGGCGAGACCGTGACCTCACCGCCCGGTGGCCACTACGCGTTCGACGCGCTGCGCCATCACCCGCTCCCGGTCCAGCGCCACCTGCCGATCATGATCGGCGGCTCCGGCGAGAAGAAGACGCTGCGGACGGTCGCGAAGTACGCCGACATGTGGAACGCGATGGGCCCGCTCGACGTGATGAAGCACAAGATCGAGGTCCTGAACCGCCACTGCGAGGAGGTTGGGCGCGACCCGTCGGAGATCGAGTTCACGCTCGGGATCAAGGCGACGATCCGTGATTCGGAGGCCGAGGCCGATCGAGTCTGGAAAGCCGCGATGGAGCACAACCGGACGCCGATGGCGGACGTCGCGAACGACGCCACGTTCTGGAACGGGACGGCCGACCAGCTGGCGGAGAAGCTCGCGCCTTACGTCGAGCTGGGATTCCGGACGGTGATCAGCGAACAGCCGGCGCCGTACGACACCGAGACGTTCGAGCGACTGATCGGCGACGTGGGGCCGAAGGTCGCGGCGATCACCGGTTAGGAGACGGAGCGGCGTGGCGGAGTTCCTCGGCAGCGCGCGGGGGCGGCTGCTCGCGGTCTTCGATAGCGCCGATGCGGCGGCGACCGCCGCGGCCGCGATCGGCGATCTGGGCGTCGCGGAGGACCGGATCGAAGCGTTCACCGGCGACGAGGGCGCAGCGGCATTCGACGGCAGCGGCCGATCGCACGGGCTGTTCGGCCGGCTGTATCGGGCGATCCAGTTCACGCTGGTCGACCAGGCGCCCGACTTCGCGTACTACGAAGCGGCCGCTCGCCAGGATCGGGTCGTGCTCTCGGTCAGGCCGGGTGGCGAGAAGCAGATGCGGGCCGTCGTGGACGTCGTCCGCCGCAACGGCGGCCACTTCATCAACTACTTCGGGGCGTGGGCGACCGAGGAGTTCGAGCGCTGGCACGGCCCGGAGCCGGACCTGCCCGGGTTCATGCGCCGCTGACAGCCGCCAGGATCGCCGCGATCTCGTCGCCCGAGGGAATGCGCGGACTGTTCGCGATCGCGGCGTCGTCGACCGCGTCTGCGACGACAACCGGTTGCGCGTCGGCAGCCAGGCCCAGCTCCCGGAGCGTGCGGCGCTGGCCGACGCGGCGAAGCAGCGCATCCAGGCCGTCGATCGCGGCACGGGCGGCCGTTGCCGGGCGATCGGCCGGGCCCACGACACCCAGCGCGACGCCGACCAGGGCGAGCTCTCGCTCACGGACGGCGAGGTAGGTCGCAAGCACCTCGGGCAGGACCGTCGCGAGCGCGGTGCCGTGGGCC